>JAEUSP010000050.1 GCA_016788565.1 Chlorobiota bacterium
CCCCAATATGTTCGTCTGGCTGGCGGCGTTCGTGGCCGTCGCGCCGTCGGGGTCGTTGTAGCCGATGTTTGTGGTTGCCTCGCTGTTGTTCCCGCTGTTCACATCACCATTGTTGATGTTCGTCACCGCGCCGCCAGCCGCTGGTGCGGTAGAGGTGAGATTACTGGTGGTGCTCCAGACTGGAGTACCCGATGCGTTCTGCGTCAGGACTGCACCAGGAACGTTGGTCGAAGCGTATGCCTGCTGTTGGTTGCTGGCGTTGCCAACCCAGATAGCGTTCTGGTTCAGCGGAATCGTTGGCGCGTTTGCGAAGCTCACCGTCCCGTTCAACTGTGTTGTTGAAGTTGGGTTGCCAATCGTTGTTGTCCCGCCTGCGTTCGGCGCGGTGTTGATGTTCGTGGTTGGGCCTTGGAGATTCGTTGTTCCCAACACCGTTGTTGTTGTTGGGCCACCGCCGCTTCCCGTGTTCGATCCCAGATTCGTGTTCCCCAAAATGTTCGTCTGGCTGGCGGCGTTGGTGGCCGTCGCGCCGTCGGGGTCGTTGTAGCCGATGTTTGTGGTTGCCTCGCTGTTGTTCCCGCTGTTCACATCACCACTGTTGATGTTCGTCACCGCGCCACCGCCAGCCGGGGCTGTTGTGCTGAAGTTGTTCGTTGTGCTCCACGTTGGGGTTGTTCCAACAATCTGAAGCACCGTGCCGTTCGTGCCGGGGGCATAAGCCGTTTGCACACCGCCAACGCCACGCCAGATATTATCCGTTGCCAGCGGAATCGTTGGCGCGTTTGCGAAGTTCACTGCCCCGTTCAACTGAGTAGTTGAAGTTGGATTTCCAATCGTCGTTGTCCCGCCTGCGTTCGGTGCGGTGTTGATGTTTGTGGTTGGACCTTGGAGGTTCGTTGTCCCCAACACCGTTGTTGTTGTTGGGCCGCCACCACTTCCGGTGTTCGATCCAAGATTTGTGTTCCCCAAAATGTTCGTCTGGCTGGCGGCGTTCGTGGCCGTCGCGCCGTCGGGGTCGTTGTAGCCGATGTTCGTGGTTGCTTCGCTGTTGTTCCCGCTGTTCACATCACCATTGTTGATGTTCGTCACCGCGCCGCCAGCCGCTGGTGCGGTAGAGGTGAGGTTGCTGGTGGTGCTCCAGACCGGAGTACCCGAAGCGTTCTGCGTCAGGACTGCACCAGGAACGTTGGTCGAAGCGTATGCCTGCTGTTGGTTGCTGGCGTTGCCAACCCAGATAGCATTCTGGTTCAGCGGAATCGTTGGCGCGTTGGCAAAGTTCACCGTCCCGTTCAACTGCGTTGTTGAAGTTGGGTTGCCAACCGTCGTTGTCCCACCTGCGTTCGGTGCGGTGTTGATGTTCGTGGTTGGACCTTGGAGGTTCGTTGTTCCCAACACCGTGGTTGTGGTTGGGCCACCGCCGCTTCCCGTGTTCGATCCCAGATTTGTGTTCCCGTTGATGTTGGTTGTGGAAGCAGCGTTTGCGCCAACACCACCATCAGGGTCATTGTAGCCAATGTTCGTCACCGACTCAGTTCCCGATCCGTTGTTCACATCACCATTGTTGATGTTCGTCACCGGAGCAGATCCTGTTGTTGCTGTCAGTACTGTGGTTGTGGTCCACGTTGGTGTGCCGCTGGAATTTTGCGCCAGTACTGCGCCGTTCACATTGGTCGAGTTGTAGGCTTGCTGCACGTTGGAAGCATTCCCAACCCACACAGCATTTTGCGCCAGCGGTATCGAGGGCGGGTTGGTGAAGTTCACCGTCCCGTTCAACTGCGTTGTTGAAGTCGGATTTCCAATCGTCGTTGTCCCACCTGCGTTCGGCGCGGTGTTGATGTTTGTTGTTGGGCTGCTGATGGTTGTTGTTGCTCCGCTTAACGTTGCCGGGCCAGTCAGGTTTGTTGTCCCTGCAACGTTCGTTGTCGAGGTCCCGTTCCCAATGTTTGTTGTCCCACCAGTTGCTGGCGACGCATTGATGTTCGTTGTGGATGGCGAACCAGCCGCCGTGCTGTTCAAATTCAACGGGCCACCAAGTACGTTTTCGGGAGCAGAGGAGCTACCGATGGTAGCGGACCATGTTGGGGTTGTTCCAACCACGGTCAGCACTGTTCCGGCCGATCCCGGGGCATACGCCGTTTGAACACCACCCACCCCACGCCAAATGTTATCCGTTGCTAACGGAATCGTTGGCGCAACTGCAAAGGTGGTTGTGCCAGTAAAATTGGCATTGCCGTTCACTGTGGTGGTGGTTGGCCCGCCGTTATCCCCCGTAGCGCTGCCGATATTGGTGTTGCCAGCAATGTTGGTTGTGCTGGGGCCGTTGGCTCCGCCGGCATCGTTGTAGCCAATGTTGGTGACAGCTTCCGGCAGGCCAGCGGTGATGTCACCACTGTTGATTCCGGTGGTAGGGGTTGCCCCGCCAGTGGAGGAGAACACATTGCTGTTGGACCATTGCGGAAGCCCCCCCTGCACCACCATCACCTGCCCTTCGCTGCCGATTGCCCGCCGTGCCAGTGAGGTGGCGGTGTTGGCGTACAGGATATCCCCAATCGCGTAGGAACTGAAACCCGTCCCACCATAAATGGGGGAAAGCGGCGTGCTTAACGCCAAATCATCAACGGTTAGCCCGCCAGTAATTGATTGCCCGCCGGTTGAATTTCCACGGATCACTGGGCCGGTGGCATCGGCTGGGAAATCAATGTAGATGTCGTTGGTCAGCGTCCCGGTCAGACGCAGGATGCCCCAGAAGCCGTTGTTGGTGCCATCATCAAGAACAAGGCGATGTGTGGCAAAATCACGTGGGTGGGGGTCATAGACTACCTGCCCTTGCGTGGCAGACGGGATCAGCATCAACACAGGGAAAGCAGCCAGTATGGCAATCCAGCGGTTGATCGGTTGGCAAAGTTGTCGCAAAGGAATCATGAGATTGTTCCTGCTTCTGTATGGGACAGATGGAAGATGAGGCATGTTGGAAGGAACGCCTGATAAGGCTTTTGGAGGAAGAGAATGTGCTTTGGCAGCAAGCAATCACGGCGTGTAATCGGTCTGCAATGCTTTATTAAATGAAGAAAGCGTCCCCAGTTGGAACGCTTTACACATTGCTTACCATAAAGCCACGACTATTCTCTATCCGCTGTTTGATCCACTCCCAGCTGCTCTGTTCGCAAAGGAATGAATACCCAACTCAGGCAGCAGTAAATGTACGGCAGCCCGATTGCGTTACCGGCCATTTAAGAATGAATCTTCCATCCGTTTTGATTCAAATTCCCTACGAAATTGATTCGGCATTTCCGAGATAAGGCTTTTGCCACCATATATTATTTTAGTTGCACACAAAATTCCATGTTCGTATTTCTCTATGTGGATAAATAGCACAATAATTACATAAGGCTATCGAATATCTTGTTACCTCATCGCAACAATTAATGACCATATAACTAAAAAAGCACACAAAATTCCATGTTCACATTTTTCTACTTGAATAAATAGCGTAATAATTACACAGAATTATCGAAGCCCTTATAAACATTGGCTTCGTGGCGCTCAGAGACGGATTTCTCAGCATTGGTATTTATCAAGCTGTTCAAAGAAAAACCACGTAGCAACAGAAAAAATTCCATTGCTACGTGGTTGTAAAAACAGCCCCAAAAGCGGCTATGCCGGCAACTGCTGGCTTTCTTTATTCAGCAGTTCAAGCTCGCTATTAAACTGAGTTAATTTCTCACGAATATTGTACACCTGCTTGCGTGACATCTCCATTTCCTGCGCCAAGTGCGTTAATGGTCGTCCCTGAAAAATTCCATGTAGAATCTGCAAAAGGCCATGCGCACTTTGCCGGGTTTTCTCAAAAATTGTACCGCTGATCATTGTGTAGTAGCGGTCGCAATCGGTGCAGCGCCACGCGGGGATTTTGCCTTTGCGCCTTGCAACCCGGCGATACTTGCTTCCGCAACGTGGGCAACATAGCCCTTGCGGATGCAACGTCCCCTCGATCCACGCCAGTGCTGCATGTTCGTCGTGCAGCACTTGGCGGCTTACCGTCCCCTGCCGAACTGCTGTTAGTAGTGCCGCTGTTGTGCTTGTTATGCCGATAGCTGCTGCCGCTTGCGCAGCGGAACTAACTGATGGCATTTTAACTGCACCCCCAACTACTGCTTGGTACTCCTCTACAATGTACCCAAGCATCTGTTGATGTTCTTGCTCCATGAAGTTCCGATACCGAAAGGAGGGATGGATATTGTCTTGTTATGAAAATGGCAGCTCTTCAAAGTGGCAACTATTATGCCAACAAAAAATAGCTACTCTATCCCTACACTAAAGATTACCCACGTGCAATCTGTGTGTAGGTATCTCTGTTATGCTCGATAATCGCACAATGCTCTGCCGACTAACTTCCTACTCATCCCTCCAGTTTCTCACTTCTCCAATCTTGCTTTGTTTTTCACACCGTAGGCGGATGGTGTTGGCTTTAAGAGTATTTTAGGCGCAGCGACGATCATGGGTAGTGAATCGGATACCGCACCAGTTGAGGGACAGCGCGGTGATCCACAGACACACACATTATTCACAACCGGCAGTCGCGCCCCGGGCGATTGCGGTGGGAGGGTTCGTAGGCATGGCTTGTGGTTTCGGCGTTTGGAATCGTTGTGGCGCAGCAGTTCTGCTGATGCTCCTTTCTTCTATCTGCTCCTCATCCTTTGCACAGGAAGCTGATTCAGGCTCGCTTCGGTTAAGCGGCCAAGCCCAGCTTTCCGGGGATTTTTACGGTTCCTCCTCCTCACCAGCCGGTTTTGAACCCTCGGTTCGTCCCTCCTCCCTTCTGCGGTTTGTGCTGACCCCAACACTTACCTACGGAGAGTTCCAGCTCCCGATCACCATCGCCATTTCCTCCAAACAGACGAACGTCACCACCCCGTTTGCGCCAGAGCAGAGCTTTCAGCAGTTCCTGCAAAACCCGCTGAACACGGTTAGCCTATCTCCTAAATATGGCTGGGCGCAACTTCATCTGGGGACGCAAACCCCTCGCTACTCTGAACTTTCCACCGGCGATTTGCCGGCGTTTGGCGTGGGTGCCGAACTTAGCCCCGGCCCTGTGCTGGTTGCTGGTTTCTACGGAACTACCCAACGTGCCATCCAGCCCGATTCCGCCTCCAACATTATTGGCGCGTACCAGCGCAACATGCTTGCCGCCAAAATTGGGCTTGGCGAGCGCGAGCTTCGCTATGTTGATTTCACAGTAGTCCACCTTGCCGACGACACCACCTCCATCGCTCGCTCACCGCTCGGATTTGTCCCTCCGCAGCAAGGCTCGCTGGCTTCGTTGGCCACGTTTTTTCGGCTGAGTAACCAGCTATCGCTGAAGGCCGAGGGCGCGGTTTCGCTCTTCACACGCGACCAGCGCGTGCCGGAATTCACCGGAAGCGATCTGGATTTCCTTGCCTCCCTCCAACCCATTCGCGAATCCACACGGCTGGACCTTGGGGCAACGGCAACCGTTGCGTTCAACGAAGATTTGTGGGGAGCCGAGGCCGAGCTTCGCTATTTGGGGGATGGGTTTGTTCCGTTGGGATACCCGTACCAACCAAGCGATCTGTTCCAGCTGCGCCTTTCGCCCCGCGTGCAACTGCTGGAAAACCGATTGCTGCTGAACGGCTCCATCGGCTACCGGATCAACAATCTTTCCGGCACAAACCTCCAAACTGCCACGCAAATTTTGGCAATGGCGAACGTCGTTGCACAGATCACCGACGCGGTGATGATTGCGGCCAGCTACGCCAATTTTGGGCTGCGGAACAACGTGGAAAACGACACGCTGAAAATCCGCACCGTCAACCAATCGTTCACCGTTACCCCCACCTACACGTTGCGCAGCGAATCGCTGATCCACACCATCACGGCCACCATTGCCCTGAACGATTACTCCGATGCCAACACCCTAACCGGCACGCTGAACAACTCCAACACCACCTCACTCTTCGGCACCTGGACGACCGCGTTCCAAGCCTTCCCCCTCACCCTTTCGGCAACGGTAAGCAGTGTGCAGAACACGTTTTCCGGGGCAGAGCTGAGCTTGATTTCGGTGGGGGTGGGGGGCGGATACCGGCTGATGGAAGGGCGGCTGCGGCCCTCGCTGCGGCTGGGCTGGTCGCGGAATACGTTTGCTGGATTCACCCCCGACAACAGCATCACGCTGCAAGCCGATGCGGCCTGGAGCATCACGGAAACAGTGACGTGGGACCTGAGCGGAACGGCCACACTCTACAGCTACGGAAGCTCGCGTGGGGGTGGCTCGGTCAGTGAGCAGCTCCTGCGAACCGGAATAACAACACGATTCTAAAACAACAGGGATCATCCAAGTTTAGTGTGCGA
The DNA here is from genome assembly GCA_016788565.1 of Chlorobiota bacterium. Lineage (GTDB taxonomy): Bacteria > Bacteroidota > Ignavibacteria > OLB7 > OLB7 > OLB7. The sequence goes on from JAEUSP010000050.1 coordinate 6,370, forward strand.
AAGAAAAAGCTCCATCCCCGTCTCTACCGCTTTCCCCCCAGAATTGGGGGGACGCGAAGCTCGCCAGAGCGAAGCAGGGGGGCAAGGATGCCAGGTCCGGTGGCCTCCGCTCATACTTCGACGGAGCTCAGCATGAGCGGGGACGCTATTCGGTGGCTTTTGCACACTAATCATAGATGAGTCAAAAAAACAGAACACACACGAACAACGACTACACCGGAACAACACACCGGAGGAGATGAAGAGGAATGAAACGATGGATACATCCCCGAGCAATCGGGCTGTTGCTGACGAGGGTTGTGCTGATTGCACTGCCGCTACTGCTTGCCAAACCGCTGAACGCCCAAACCACCGGCGTTCAGGTGAACCTTATCATGTCGCCAAACCCTTCCCCCTACCTGTCCGATTGGCAGCAGCGGCGGGAGACGGCGACCTTCCAGGTGATAAACCAAACGCCAAATCGCCTGGCGTTCAAAATCAAAACGCAGATTTTTTTGAACGGAAATCTGAAGGCGGAAACCAAAACGCCGGAGATGCCGGTGCTGTCGGTAAACGGCCCGGGGACGTTTGTTTGCAACGCCGAAAACATCATCCCCGTGCGGGCAATCAAGGTGTATGGCGAAGGTGAGCAAGCGATTGTTCAATCGGGAAAAATCCCGGCCGGAAGCTACCGCATTTGCTCGCGGGTGATTGATGCCGAAACCGAGCAACCCCTTTCCCCCGATGCTTGCGGCAACTTCACCGTTACCAGCTACCAGCTGCCGCAGCTTCTGCTTCCGCCAAACAACAGCACGATCACCCCCGAGCAATCCAACCAAATCAATTTCACGTGGACTCCTGTTGTGCCGCAGCCTTCAACGCCGCCACGCTATGTGTTGCGGGTGTTCGAGGTGCTGCCCGGGCAGCAACCGATGTCCGCTTTTCTTGCCAACCGCCCGGTGCTGGAAGCCGAAACGTTCGGCGTTCCGGCACTGCTGTGGCCGCCGGATGTGCTTGGCCCGCGCCCCGATCAAAACTACATCTGGAGCGTGCAGACGCTGGACGAAGCTGGCCGCACGCTGGCCGATCCCAACGGCTACGCCGCCCCTTTCACCTTCACCGTGAAAAACCCTGACCACACCACCGAGGCCAAATGCAACCCCGGCAGCTGCTTGGTGAAAGGGGTGACGGTCGAGCGGGTTGAGACCACACGCTCGGCTGGCGACGCGCCCGGCACCGCAATCGGCACCGGCCTGATGGTGAAGGCCGATGTGGCCGCCAACTGCCCCCCCGGCTGCCCACCAGTTGTTGAAGTGAAATGGGCCGTCACGGTCATCAACGGCGATGGGACCACACAGACGCTCACCGCCAGCGGGCAATCCACAATTATCACCGTGCCGTTTGCGCTGGTTGCTCCGGCAAAAGCCATCGTTCAGGTGGAGGCATCGGTGCGCTGCGGAAACTCGGCAGTAAGCACCTGCACCGGAACGTTCGAGCGTGAGCTTGGCGGCAAAAAGGATGACAAGATCACCCGCCCGCCAACCATCTCCGAACTGGACACGATTGAGTTCCCGCCGGAGATTCCAACCACCGACACGATCACTATTGATTCGATTCCAACGGTTGAGATGTGCAGCCCGCTGCCGCCAAAATCCAACCCGGGTCCGGGAATCTCGCTGGGGGCAATGTTGGATCAGCCAAGCCTGTTCCCCTACCCTCGCGCCGTTCCGCTTCGCGCCGATGCGGTGGATATGGATTACGCCATCTTCCGCTGCCTTGATTGCGAGGGCGCGGTCGCCTCCATCTGGAAACCGGTTCGCGACCGTGTGGAGAAATATGAGTGGAAGCTGGAAGGGAAAGGCTCGCTGAACATTCCGTTCGACTTGGAGGGGATGAAGAAAACCGACGACTCCATTGCCGCCGTTGCCAAACGATTGGCCGAGATTGCCGACTCGCTGGATCAGCTAAAAGCCGATACCGCCGCGCTGCGCACACGGTTGGAGCAGCAGAAAAAAGATGCTGAACGACAGATTGAGCAGATCAAAATCCGGCTGGACTCCATCACCGCAGAAATGAAGCGCGCAACCGATAGCCTGACCACCACCAACGACTCGTTGGCAACGCTGAAAGGGCTGCGGGAAGCGAAGGTGAAGGCACGGAACGACTCCATCACCATTGCCACATCAGCCAAAAAAACGATTGACTCGCTGGATGCAATCCTTGCCGGAAAACCAACGGCCCAGGAGCGCGCAAAGCTGACGGAGGTCAACACCGCCCGCACCGCAGCTGCGACTGCCGACAGCGCGGTGGCACGGAAGACGCGGGATATCCAAACCGAATCGGCGCGTCTGAAAACTGCGATTGACAACGCCGCCGCCGGGCTTACGGCCGCCACCGCGGCCTACGAATCGCTGAAACGCGATGGCGAAGTTGAGACCAAAAAGGTTGCCGACCTCAACAAAAAACTCTACGGCCCAGCGGTTGCCCGCGCCTACTTCAACGCGCAGCGGGCGTGGGACCTTGCGGCGATTACGTTTATCAGCCGCTACCTTCCCACATTGCAAACCACGCTGGGGGGCGATCTGAACAAACTCAACGACGCTGCCGAGCTTGGCCTGACATCATCCAGTGCCCCAGTCCGCACCGCCGCGCTTTCCACATTCCGCACACGGTTGGCCGCATTGAAAGCGGCACTGAAATGCAGCGGCATTGCCGACACCGCCGTGCGTTCCGCTTGCACCGGCGATCTTCCCGGGCTTCACGCCGCCGCCGCCGCCTACGACCGCGCCGTTGCGGACGCGCTGAAATCAGCCTACAAACTTAGCCCCGCACTCCTGGCCGATCTTTCGGCAGCGCGCACGCGGCTTACCGCAAAGGAAGGCGCAATTAAAAGGGCGGCAAGCAGCGTGGAGAAAAAAAGCGACGACTACGAGGTCGCGCTCCGCAGCTACACCACCACCATCAAAGGCTTGGAAACCGACCGCTCGGCACTGCTGGCAACCGCCGCCACAAAGAACGAACGAGTGGCAACGCTGGAGGGTGAGTACCAAACGTTGGTGAGGGCTCGCGAGACCGATCTTGAGCAGAACCGCGAGGCATATCTGGTGGAACGCCACGGCCACCAGTCGCGCCGTGATGCCATGCTTCGCGCCGCCCATGCCCTGCGCGACACCATCGCCCAGATTGACAACGACACCGCGCGGCTGAACCGACTGAAAGAACATCTGGAGCAAGTCAAGACTGAGTTGGAGAAAGAGAAAAAGCAACTGACCGAGCTTCAGAAAAAATTCCAAGCGGTGCTGGACCTCACGATTGAGGAGGCCCAGAAGCCGTTGGTGGCAAAAATCGCCGCGCTGGAAAAGGAGCAGGAGAAGCTGCAGAAACAGCTTGAGGACCTGAAGAAAAGCAAGGAGAGCTTGGCCGAAGGGAACAAAACCGCCGAAGGAGCATTGGTCTATTACATCCCCCCGCCACTGGAAGAACTGCTGAAAAATGAACCGAAGTTCACCGCGCTGAAGGACTCAGTTTCCGCAGCCGAGCGGGGCGTGGTGATTGCGCAGGAGTTCAAGGCCGGCGCGCAAAAGAAGCTGGCAAAGGAGCTTGAGAGCGTTGCCCGCCAGATGACCAACTACAAAAAAGCGGAAGCCGAAAAGAAAGCCGCCGAGGAAGAAGCCAACAACCTTGACCGCGAACTTGCCACGCTGAAAAACAACAAAACGCAGGAGTATCAGGATTACCAAAACCGCCTGTTGGACATCCTTGAACGGAACGAAGCCCACAAGGACACTGCCCAAAAACGGCTGAACGAAGCATTGGCCGACAGCGCGACGCTTGCCCAAAAAATTGAGCAACAACGCCAGCGTGTTGAAGCCTTGGAGAAGGAGATTGAAACGCTGGAAAGCAGCCTGAACGATGCCACCGCACAACTCAGCTACGAGGAAGGCTTGCGCCAAAACGCCAAGAACACCCTTGCCGAACGAACCGCCGAACTGAGCAACGCCCGCCGCGAATTGCAGGAGTTGGAAGACGACCTTTCCCGCGCACAGCAATCGGCAAGCCGCGCCGCTGCGCGCAGCAACGCCCGCCGCGAGATTGCGACCGACGGCGAAGTGGCCAGCAAGAAAAGCGCGGTGGCCGCAAAGAAGACCGCAATCGCAACGCTGGAGCGCGGCGTGGAGAGCGTAGCCAGCAGCTACCAATCGGCGCAGCAACGGACCACCACTGCCCAGGACACACTGATTGGACGCTCCGAATCGCTGGTGAAAAAGCAGCAAGAACTCCGCAACGCAAAGGACACGTTGGTGGAGTTAAACGAGCAGATGGAGGAACTTCTGACCGGCCTAAACTACTGGCGCACCGTGCTGGCAAAAGCCGAAGGTGAGATTGAGAAGTGCAACAACGCACGCAAGCAATTCCAAGAAAAAATTGCCGATGCGGTGAACGACGACGACGCGGTGAAATCAAAAGATGAGGAGAAAAAAGCCGCCGAAGAGCAAGCCAAAGAAGCCGAAGCCGCAATGAAGAAAGCGGAGGCGGAAATCGCCAGCGCGCTGAAACGCCGCGACGACATCACCAAAGCAATGAAGGACACCGTGGAGAACGCCCGCAAAAAACTCCAATCGGCAAAGGACTCGCTGCGGCAGTACCTGTTGGAAGAAGAGTTCAAGGTTGTTACCCACGACGTGAAGCTGACGATCAGCGCAACCGACACCCCCTTGGATGGCTTCCGCGCACAGGACGCAACCGTCACCCTCACCAGCACGCTCCGCTACCCTGGCGACCGCGTTCCGGTGTTTTCCGACAGCTATCCCAGCGTAGCAATCGCACCAAAGAAAAGCATGGCCGGGTGCAATCCACAAGTTGGATTTATTCCCCCCGGCGGCATTGTTCCAACTCCCCCAAGCCTGGAAATGCCGGAGCCGCGAACCATTGCTTTGATCTACCAAAAAGGGGAACCGCTCTGGCCCGAATGGCCGGTGATCCCAGCATCGGCACCGGTCCTGACCGATGACGTTGTTCGGATGATTGCTCGCGGAACCGACGGCGATGCGTGGAAGCAAGTCTGCACCCCGGTTGACCCCAAAAAATGCCTTCCCCCGGGGGGCATTGGTGGCGGCATTGCGGACTTAGTCACCTACATCTGGGGCGGCGATGGCAGCTACATCAACGGCGCGGGCTACCAGCGCGTGTTCTGGAAAACGATTGATGTGCCGAAACCCGATTGCAAAAAAGAGGCCACCGTCAAAACAACCTACATGGCCAGCGCGATTGCCGGCGACCCAACCGTGGAGCGGAAAACGCTCCCCGAAGTTGTCCCCGGCGTGCTGATCGAAACGCCCGACTCGCTGGTTGGTTGGCCCAAGCGGGTTGATACCGTTCGCGCGCGGGTGGTGAAAGGGGATCACAAAGGGCGACCAGGTGAAGAAATAGAGTTCACCCTCACACTGTTAGAAGGGGAAGCAAAGGAGTACGGCCTTGACGGAACCAGCAAAACCGTCACCAAAACAACCGACGGCGACGGCTACGCCAAAGCGGAGCTTCACTTCGGCGAAGGCTTCGCAAAATTCAAGATTGAGGCCAAGTGGAAACGCCCCGGCGAATGCCCTCCGCCAAAGGAGATCATCGCCACTTCCCCACTCTACCCGCAGTTTCTCCGCTTCACCAGCGGCGCGCCAACCGTTGCCTGGGATGCGGCAAAAAAAGTCTGGGGTGGGAGTCCTGCTGCTGACGTTCTGAAAGGGATGCCGGAGGCCGAAGAAGACAACTACGAAAGTGAGGTCTTTGCCGTGGCCGGATTGTTAGATGAGAACCGCGATTCGGTGGTTGCCGAGAAACTCTTCTTCAAGCCCGCAGGGGATTTTACGGTGGACCCCAAAGAAGCCGAAACGGAGTTGTTCGGGATTGCCAGAACGGTGGTGCAGGACCCGCCAGAAAAAGGGGCGCTCACCCTGAAAGCAAACCCCGATGAGAAGTACAAACAAGTCTCGCGCCCCTTCACCGTGGAAGGGACCTACAACTCAGCGAAGATCGAGAAGTTCAAGATTGGCGCGCCGGGCGATCTGTTCGTCATCATCCCCGACGACCCGCCAGCGCGTGGCGAACCGGTGAACGGCAACGGCAAAATTGAGATTAACGCAGCCGGGATTTTGATTGCTGAACTGAAAGACATCACCCTAAAAATCAGCGACGTGATGTTGGAGGATGGCGACGAAGAAATCCCAACCGCCAGCGCCGGAACCGTCTCGTGGCAACCCAGCGGCGATGCCGTGAAAGCGAACATTCTGGGATTTAGTGTGGAGCTTGATTCGGTGGTGATCCGTGCCGAAAATGGCGCGGGGATTGGCGGGAAATTAGGCCACGCAAAGCTGGAAAAACCGGTCAGTTTCTACGCCGAGATGAACACCAAAGGGGATTTCTACGGTGAGGTTTCCGACGTGCCAGAAATCGCCGTTGCTGGCTTCAAGCTGAACGAAGGGACATCGTTTGCGATTGACCTTCATCCAACAAAAAGCGACAAGGGAATGGCCGACGATTGGCAAGGGCTGCTGATCCGCCAGGCCAACCTGCAACTGCCGCAAATCTTCAACGGACGCGAAGGCGCGCCAAGCACCCTCAGCGTCACCGATTTCTACATCGGCACCGCCGACGCTGGCTTTGGCGGCAAGGTGGCACTGAAAGGGAAGTTCTTCACCTTCGGCTATGCTGGCTACGAATTCCAAGCCGACGAAGTGAGCCTCACTTTCGAAAAAAGTGAGTTAAAAGGGGGCGCGTTCGCCGGCCAGGTCGCGCTGCCCGCGCCGATGGAGGGGAAACTGCGCGTCGGCATCAGCAAAGAAGGGGACGAGTGGAAAGCCAGCGTCGGGACCGACAACCCGGTCTCGCTGCCACGGCTGCAAACGGTGTTCACCCTCCGCAAGGGGGAGATCATCTACGACGAAAAAGAATCGGTGGGGACGCTGAAATTGGATGCCGTCATCAGCAGCACAAAATTCGGCGACATTGACATCAACGGGTTCGAGTTCAACAGCAAGGGTGAGGTGAAAGGTGAGTTCAATTTCAACAAGGCCATCACCTTCAACAACCGGCTGACGGTGGAGGTGAACCAAGTGAAATTTGTGGCAATGGGGGGCGAGTACGGGCTATCGCTGACGGGCGGATTTATGATCCCCTCGATCGGCATTGACAAGCTGAAAGGCTCAATCGCAATCGCCCCCGGCCCAGAAATTTCCGTGACGCTGGACGAAGCAAAGCTGAAGTTTGAAAATGGCGCGGTGAAGTTCGAAGGGGAGCTGGCCTACAACGGGAATGAGTTCCGTGGCGCGTTCGAAATCGGCATCAAGAAGCTGCTGGAGAAAGGGATCAAGGGGATGTTCGTGGTTGGCACGCAAGCCATTGATGACAAGAGCAACTTCACCTACTGGTACGTGGAAATGTCGCTTGGGCTGAAAGGCGTTCTGCTGGGGCAAACCGGGCTGGCGTTGCTGGAACTTGGCGGCGGCGTTGGCTGGAATTACGATCCCCCCGTGGGCGACCAGCCAGGCTCGCCACGCAACTCGGGCGCGCTGTCGTTCAAGGCGATTGTGGGGATTGGCAACGCTCCGTCGGGCGAAGTCTTCGCGGGCCGTTTGACGATGGTTCTCACCAACGAATACTTCACGCTGAACGGCAAGCTGTGGCTGCTGAAGCAAGAAGAAAACATGTTCGGCGAAGGGCAACTCACACTCTTCTGGAACGACCGGCCAGGGATGGAGGGCTTTGTGCGGATGTTCGTTGGGCTTCCCGATGCCGAGGGTGAGGTCTTCTATTTCAACGGGAAGATCAACTTCAAGTATCGCGACGGCGAAACCTACATCCGCAGCGAGAAGATTGAAGGCGCAGTGCTGAAGCAGGTGAAAGCCGAGGCCAACTTGGAGTTCACGAAGGAGAAGATTGAGGCGGACGGGAAGTTGTGGTACGACCTGAACAAGAGCTTCTCGCTGCTGGTGGCCACCGCAGTGGTTGATCTTCATCTTGGAATCGAAACCAAGCTGAAGTACCTGAACAGCAGCAAAACATTAACGGCCAAGCTGAGGTTTGAAGGGACCTGGGATGTGAACCTTGACACCCCCGTTGGGATGCTGGACCTGCTTGCCGGAACAATCGCCGTTACGGCAGACCTTGCTGCCAGCCCGGGCGCAATTTCCTTCAGCGGAACGGCGCGGGTGCGTGGTTCGGTGCTCTGGTTCACGGTGGATGAGTCGGTGGATGTTGGATACACAGCAAGCATCTAAGCAAAAGGAGGAACCACACAATGAAAACCACACCGACGTTCCCGTTTGCAGATACTCCCAATAAAGTGGTTTGCGAAAAACCTAATTGTTGTCATTCCCGCGAAAGCGGGAATCCATGCGGTTTATTTCCGCAAACCAATTTGCTCCGAGCCGCAATTCTTTCTGGGGGCATGGTAAGCCATGCCCCCACCGGAAGCGGGATGCTGTTGGCCATGCTGCTACTTCTGCTCTGCTCCACGATTGCCATTGCCCAACCGAAGGTCATCACCTTCCGTGCCGAATCGGGGGTGCATCTGCGCTGGCAAGGGGTTCGCCAGCCGGGGTTTGCGGGCTACCACATTGACCGCAGAACGCCCGGCGGACAATGGAACCGGCTGACAACAACCCCGCTGCAACGCGCCACAACCCAGCAAGAAATCGAGCGGGTTGCGGGGTTCAAAACTGACCTCTATCTGACGTTGTTCGATGCCGCAAAGCCGCCCCGCGACCTAACCGCAGCCGACTACGACCGCGTGCTAACCCGCCAAAACAACGGGCTGTTGGAAGCGATCTGCGTTGTGAATCCGGAGTTCGGGAAACTGCTGGGTGAGGTCTATTTCGACAACACCCTTCCCGCCGGAACCGAGGCTGAGTATCGAATCACCGCACTGGTTGGCGATGCCGAACGTGAGGTTGGAATCAGCAGCATTGTGGGAATGGAGGTGGGGACTATCCCCCCTCCTGCTGGCGAGATTCTTGGCGAAGCTGGCCGCCGCACCGCAACGCTCCGCTGGGAGCGCGACCCCGCGTTGTTGCAACGGGGTGAGGTCATCACGTGGAATATCTACCGTGCCGAAAACGTGCTTGGCCCGTTCGAGCAGATCAACACCACCGCGCTGCTGCCGCTCAGCGTTTCTTCCGACGAATCGCCCCAGAACCAGGATCAGCAAACCTTCAGCGATGAATACCTTGCAAGCGGCACAACATACTTCTACCACCTCCGCGCGGTGAATGTTTTTGGGATGGAAAGCGCGCCAAGCATGGCAGTGGAAATCACCCCGGGAAGTGCGGAACTCCCCCCGCCTCCGCAAAGCCTTGCCGTGGAAGAGTTTGGTGGAACAGCACGACTAATGTGGGCTCCACCATCGCGAGGGGAAGTTACCGAGTTGCGCATCTACCGGATAGATATGACCGCTCAGGAGAAAGAGTTCCGCCAGGTGAGTCCGGCACTATCGGCCACGCGGTTTCGGGCTGGTGAGTGGGTGGATATTTCGGTGGAGGAAGGAAGCCAGTATCGCTACTTCGCCCGCACGGTTGGGGCCAACGGTTTGGAAAGTCCGACATCGGACACGGTGGCATATCGTGCAGCCGATGCAACCCCACCCGCGCCGCCAACTGGCGTTGTTGCGGTTGCCGACACCGGCAGCATCACCATCCGTTGGGAGCCGAACCGCGAGCGCGATTTGCTTGGCTACCAGATTGAGCGTTCGTCGGACGATGCCCGCATCAGCCGGTTGTTGCTGAACGACTCCATCATCACAGCCACCAGCATTCTGGACCGCCTTCCGCGCCAATCCGAAACCAGCTACGGCTACGTGGTGACGGCAATTGACCGAAGCTACAATCGCTCCAAACCCTCGGCAATGATTTTTGCACGGATGCCCGATGTTGCCCCCCCGACCGCGCCAACCATTGCAGGGTTGGAGGTGAACGACGGGAAAGCAACCGTGCGTTGGATGCCGAACAGCGAACGTGATGTTGCGCGCTATCGGGTGTACCGAAGCAACGACGAGCGGAGAAAGCCGCAGCGTGTTGGCGAAACCAGCGGCAGCGAATTCACCGAACCGCTTGCTGGCGACGGACGCTACTTCTACTCACTCTCTGCGGTTGATTCTTCCGGCAACGAGGGGGCGCAATCGCAGCCCGTGGCAATCACCTACCGCCATCAGCAACGGCCCGCCCCGCCCCGCTCGGTAAAGGTTGAGCGTGGGAAGGAGCATCTGCAAATCCGGTGGGAGGCTCCAACAGCAGCGGTGGCCGGATACGTGATTACCCGAATTGAGCTAAAGAGCGGGGAGAAGCGAACGATAGCGCAACCCAACAACACCGAACGCCAGTTCAAAGACTGGCACGTGGATGGTTCAGCAGAATATGAGTACATCGTGCAATCCCGAGACAGCGAGTGGCGATTGAGTGAAGGGGTAGCGGTGAGGGTTGGGAAGGAGAGGTGAGCCGGGGAGGGGAAAGGGAGAGAAAATAGAAAGCAGGAAATAGGAAGTAGAAGCATGAGCGGATGCCCGCGAACGCAGCCCTCCGCTCATGCTGCCACTCACATCAAACCGGGGATTGCGAAAAAACTCAACGACTGTCATACCCGCGAAAGCGGGTATCCATACTGCCGAGGCGCGGCATCTGCAGTTGGTGTTTCACCTGGCTCACGCCCCCGTGCTCCGCTCTGGCGAGCGTCGCGTCCCCCCAAGTTTTTGGGGGAAAGGTGAGAGGAAATAGGAAGTATACTCGGCGCAAATTGGTTTGCGAAACACTACTCAGCTATGTGTGCTATGGATTCGCTTCGCAGGCCTTCGGCTCCCGCTTTCGCGGGAATGACAGTGATTAAGTTTTTCGCAAACCACTCTGTTTCGAGTATAGAAGCAAGCGAATGCCTGCGAACCCAGCCCTCCGCTCATGCTGCCACTCACATCAAACCAAGTGGTGGGAAGAGTTTTTGCGGGGAGAGATTTTCCCCTTGCCATCGCCTGCATCACGCCCTAACTTAGTCCCCGTTGATTTCCTGCGCCCACTGATTTCGGTTGTTCCTATCGCCAGCACGGTTTGTGTTCGTGCTTCTCTTAAGCAACCCTGCTGGTTTCCAACGCTTGGGCATCCCTGCCCCCCAGCACCCTCCGTTTAGGGGAAGCACCATCATAGCTCTTCCATGTTTGATAAAAAGGTGATACCATGCTCCTACGACTACTCCCATTAACAGCATTACTCCTACTGCTTGGCGGTACATGGGCGGCTTCGCAAGAAGTGCCGGATTGTTGGTGTATGCATCGAAGTGATGGAGTTAATGATAGTATTGGTATAGATACTTGTGGTATTAACCCTAAAAAATATAATTGTTTTGATTTTGCACTAAATGTCGCGATTTCATCAAATTTTGACGATTCACGCTTATATGCTAAAGGGCCGTGGGAATTGAAGTTTGTTGATTCCACAATTCAATTTTCTATACTACCTCATGATCCTAGTACTGAAACCCCGATTAATTACAATGAAATCCCCAACGACACAATAAGAAAAATATTTCGTGACATTGAAATAAAATTTGGTTCATTCTCCTTGATAAAATCAAGAGGGGTTAAACCTGCAATACTCCTTCAATTCGTTAGATATGTTAATGTGTCTGAGGCTTATGCTTTTTTTAAGACAATCGAGCAACTAAAGTTTGTTAACCTTAATAATGGAATTTATTTTCTTTCAGATATTGAATATGAAAAAAATCATCGACACAATCAAATATTAGATTGGGTTTATTTTTTAGTTGGAGAGGATTTAATTTTACAACTAAATCAACAAAATCATCAGATAATAAAAATTAAAATTGTTAACTCATTTGGTCAAATAGTGTTCAGTAAAAAAATCAACATATATATTGGAATGACGAATTATACTATTAACATAGGACATCTACCTGCGGGTGTATATATCATTGCAGTAGATAATACATATCAACGTTTCCATACCACGAGGTAGCCGAATGAAACTCTACAACCACCTTCTTAGCTCAGCTTTATGGCTTATGCTATTCAGCACTGTTGTTTTTAGTCAACGAATTCCAGTTCCCCCAGAAATGGGAAATTGTTGTGATTCGGAGATGTTCGCGGTGAATTTCCCGGCAGGTGGCTTGCCATCGGGAACATATATCTACCGCTTGAGCGCGGCAGGTCGTGAAGTATCACGCACCATGCAAATTGTTCATTAATCATACACAATCAGGCCAGCCTTGCACAAGGCTGGCCTCAAATTTTTAGGAGGAATGAGCAATGAAACTACTTCTGTTAGCAATCCTGTTTTTTTGCTGTTATCATTGGCACTATGCTCAGCAACCAACGTTGCTGTGGGGACGTGGCGGTGGTGGTGGATTTAATGCATCAGCAATATCCTATAATAGAGATGGCTCAGAGTTTTATGCAATTTATTTTATGAGCCGTGCAATATATTGTTATGATAGCCAAACAGGAGTGTTGAAGTCTATTATTCGTGATACTAATATGATTCCAGACTTCTCAAATTGGGGAGATTTTTCAGGGGATGGTAGTCGTGTGGCTTACACTACAATCAAAGGGAGTATTGTTTTTCGGGAGATGCCATCAGGTCGGTTACTTCATGAATTTAAGGATTCAGCTCGATTTCTAGGATTTCGTGTTCAGTGTTCATATAACGGAAAGTTCATTGCTACAGTTAGCTTCGATTCAATGCTAACGGTATGGGATACCGAGAAATTGAGGCTACATTATGGTAAGCAGCTACATACAAGGGATGTTCTTGGTATATCTGTCACCTCCGATGGGCGTTATCTAGCAATCGGTAGTGAACAAGCAACAGCAATTGATATGACGGCTGATACTGTACTCTGGCAGGCTGATTTAAGCATTAATTATCGGGGACCAGGGTCTTTAACAGATTTACAATTTAGCCCAAATGACAGCACAATTATGATAGGGTATGGCTATGTTAATAGCCACTATCATGTAAGTAGTGGAAAACCATTATGGAAACGCTCAGAAAAATCCCCTGGGTTCATCACGCCAGCATTTTCAAGCAATGGCAAATATATAACTGGTACCGGAGAGGATAATTCAACGCAGGATGAAAACAAAGATGGGGTGATAGTCTATCAAGCAAAAGATGGCAGACCAATAGCAGTCTATCATTCAGCTTCATATAGCAATGTTGCAGTAGCATTTTCGCCGAAACAACCACGAATCACCTTAGCTGGCGATCCATACGCTGATTTATATGAATGGGATTATCAAGCAGATACTTTCGTTCGTGATTATAATGAGTCTAGTGGTGGAGATATTGCTTTCCTCATGGATGATACCTCAATGGTTGCTTTTGCTTGGTCACAAGGAACCACTATCTACGGCCCTTCACCAACGTTCAGAAAAACCTTCTATAATAGTTCCCGTTCTACTAGTGCTGTTAGTCCTTCTGCTGTTAACCCATACGATAGCAGCATTGTGCATGGCGTTTTCGGTTCACGAAAAGGTGCTATTGTGTTTTATGACCTTGATAACCTACAAATAGAACAAGTTTCCGGAATTGTGCGCCCAAATAATAGAATCCAATGGGATCGGTTGATCTACGACGTTACTTTCTCCAGCGATGGAACCTACCTTGCTGCGGCATCCGACAGCACCGTACTCCTCTGCGATGGTCGCGTACGTACCATCATTGCTCCCCTTCCCAGCGATTCCTTGCGGTTTACCTCTGTTGATTTCTCCCCCGATAATTCGCTTCTTGCTGCCGCCAGCAACAGCGGCGGATTCGTCAGCCTTTGGAACCCCAACACCCGCCAGCCGCTTCCCCCACTACATGCCTTCGATGACTCCGTCCGGGTTGCACGATTCTCGCACGATGGCAAGCTCCTTGCCGCTGCTGGGATTGATAGCACCATCCGCATCTTCAACGTGAGCGATTGGAGCCTTCGCCACACCCTTCGCGGCCACACTAACCGGGTGAACGACCTTGCCTTCGCCTACGGAGCCAACCGCCTTGCCTCGGTCAGTTCGGACCAAACGCTGCGGGTGTGGGATGCCGAAACTGGAGAGCAAGTAGCGGTGAGCAACGCGATCTCGGACTATTTCCACTACGTGGCAATCTCGCGCGATAACCGCTACATCGGCGTTGGCGGGCGAAGCGGGGTCTATCTCTACAGCGCATCGAACTCGTTGGGGGTGGAACACATCAGGGAGGATCAGAGGATGCTTGCGATGACGTTGCGTCCGAACCCAGCAACCGAGCGATGTGAGGTGGAGTTAGGAATGGAGTGGCTTGGATGGGAGCCGCCAACGGTGACGGTGATGGATGTGATGGGAAGACGGCAGCGGGTTGCAGCAACGGAGGAAATCTCGGCCACACCGGGCGTGCGGTTGACGTTAGATGTGAGCAATCTTCCGGCAGGATACTACGTTGTTGAGGCTACGGGAAAAGGAAAGCGGAGCGTGGGTGGGATGATGGTGGTGCGGTGATTGGGTGAAGCCACGGAGCAAGCCGCGAAAAAGGAAAACGGCACTGACAGTGGTCAGTAGTCATTGGTCATTAGTCATTGGTCGGTTTGCGGCTTTGGCTTTATTTCACTCTTCACATCTCACTCTTCACTCTCCACATTGGGGCTCAGCATGAGCGGAGGGCTGGATTCGTTGATGCTCACTCTTGATTCTACTTCCTATTTCCTGCGTTCCCCCTCTCCCCACAATCCCCACTACCTCCCATAAACTCTCTGCATACCTGTCGGCTTGCGGGTGTGGTTTCTGCACAAGGATGCCGGGGATTCCAGCGGCGGCAGCACCTTCGATATCGGCAGTGAAATTGTCGCCGATCATCCAAACTGGCTCCTCCCTTTCGCACCATTCTAAGGCACACGCAAAGGCGTTAGGATGCGGTTTCTCAAAGCCAGTGGTGGCGGAGTTCACAACGTGAGCGAAGTAATGGCGAATGCCAAGATGCTCAAGAATATCCGGTAGTTCTGGGACGTGATTCGACAAGATGAGGTGCCGCCACCCTTGCCCGGCAAGCTCCTGCAACACAGAAACCGTTTCAGGAAACAGCGACCACCGTTCCAGCCGGGGAAACTCTTGACGAACAAGTGCGGCTGCCGCATCGGCATCGGGGCTGGGGATGCCAGCATCCCGCAATGCACCGGCAAGGATTGGGTTCATCAGGTCATTCCACCATGCGTCAACGTTGCGGATATGAGTATGTGGAAGATGATGATTGTGCCACGGGAATCCGTGCATCAGGTGCGGGCGTAATTCATCCAGCGTCAATGGATGCCCGGGCAATGCCCGGCGCACAGCATCCATCAATGCCGCCCCCCATTTCCCGTCGCGGAAGCCAAGCGTGTCATCGAAGTCCCAGAGTAGCACAGGCATACGAAGAAAATGGAGTAGTAGAAGGGTTCATAGGTGGCGCCAATATACTTCGAGCAAATTCGACGGGGATCAGCATAAACGGAGGCTGGGTTCAACGTAGAAGTTGTTGAACAAAACAGAACGGCCCGCCAACATTGGCGGGCCGTTCTGTTGGGCCTCCACGTTATTAGGCTTCCGCTTCCAACCGCGCCACAATCTCCCTCCATCCTTCCAACTCCGGCTTGCCCGGCTTCCGTTCGCCGAACATTAGGGCGATGGATTCCCCGGCTTCGTCAAAAACCTCCAGCGAGGTGACAACGCCATCGGTGGTTGGCTTCCGGACAATCCAAGCCGATGCGATTGCCTCCTGGCGCAAGTGCAAGTTGAACCCTGGGTCCAGCACGTTCACCCACGGCCCCGTCACCACAATCCGCTCCACCGGGCCGGAGTGGATCTGCACCACGCCGGTGCTGTTGACAAACACCATAATCCCAAGCTGTTCCTCGGCAGCAATCGTTAATGCGCGGTGGACGGCATTCAATGCAACTGGGCGGGCAAGGTCGGCTTCGGCGTTGCGAAGCGCTTGCAGGCGGCCAACGTTGTACTTGCGGAGCAATCCGAAAAATTGGTGGGTGTCCTCCATGGCACGCCACTCGGTGTACAATCCAGCAAAATCAATTTCAGCATCGGGACGGTCGGAAGTGATGGGTTGCTCAGTAACCTCTATCAGCCCCGATTGATCTTCGCTGCGGTGCTGGCTCACAAGCTCATCATACGCGGCCGCGTTGGAGTCTTCACGCAGATAGACTTTGTGAACTGCTTCGCCATGTTTGTTGAAGAATTGCAGGCTACGGCGCACGCCCCCCTTCCCTTCTTCGGTGACGGCAAAGCCATATTCCCAGTGGCTGAAGAACACCCGCAGATCAATGTCGCGATCCACCACCAACCCCATCGGCCCGTTGACCGAAGCGCTGTGGTAGGTCCCAACTTTTTCGTGGACTGCATGGTTGTTGCGGGTGAGTGCCATCACCTGGCCAAGCGATTCAAATTTCAGCAGAAGCTGGCCCCAATTTGCTTGCAATCGCTGCACGGTGCCGCCACAGTTTGTGGCCAGCAGTTCGGCTTCGCTGACGTTCAGCTGGTGTGCGGCATCGCGGATGCGAAGGTTCGGTTGTTGTTGGCGCAGCGCGTCCCACGCGGCGCGAAGTTCGGTCCGGTGTTCAAGCCCGGAATGAATTTCCGGCGTTGCTGTTTCGGTCATACTCTGGTTGTTGATAAAGGTTTGTTGTTCAGTTCAGTAAATACTCTGGCCATGCTTCGGGATGGTACAGAAGGGTTTGTGAGCAGCCTTCCTCCATCAGGCTGTGCAGTTCGGAAACCTCCGTTGGTGTCAGCTTCAGCATTGTTGATGGAGTGCCAACCTGCATCGTCACCACCGTTGGCTCTTCCTTCCCTTCGCGCCCCCGCCAGTAGAGGTTGATTGAGAGTTGGCGCACCACGTGGCGAAAGGCGAAAAATGCCGCAGGGCTAAATCGAAGTGTCACATCGGGAAGGTGGCAGCGGAAGGTTCGGCAACAGCCGCACCAACACACTGCCCCCACATTGTTGGCAACTATCAACCGCGAAGTTTGTTCGTGATCGCTTGGCATGATGCTGTCCGTTATTCTACTTCCAAAGGGATGTTGGCCTGGGCAATGCGGTGTTTGCCAAACGCGCCAATCAGCGGGCAGGGAAGCCCAGGGTGGCGGAAAACGCAGGTGGTCACTTGGAACACAGCATCCAACACATCGGGAGTGAGTACGCAATCCGGTGTCCCTTCGGCAGCAAGTTTTCCGTGGTGCAGCACGGCAATCCGGTCGGCATACTGCGCGGCAAGGTTCAGGTCGTGCAGAATCACCAGCACCCCGGCCCCTTCGGCAGCGCATTGTCGGGCAACGCTCAGCATCCGGTGTTGGTGGGCAAGGTCCAGACTGCTGGTTGGTTCATCGAACAAGAAGTACCGCTCGCGGTTGCGCGAACGCCACAACTGCGCCAGCACCCGCGCAAGATGAACCCGCTGCCGTTCGCCGCCGGAAAGTGTGGTGTAGATTCGGTTGGATAGATGCTCAACATCAGCTTCGGCCAATGCTTGGCGCGCAATCTGTTCGGCCTCGGCAACTCCGTTTGCTCCGCCGGCCTGGCATCCAATGCTCACCACCTCCATCGCCGTGAAAGGCAAGGTCAGCGATGACTCCTGGGGGAGCACTCCAATCACTCTTGCACGTTCGGCTGGGCTGATTTCCCACATCTCACGTCCGGCAAAGGTGGCCGCGCCGCGGGTTGGGTTCAGCGTGCCGCTTAGGGTTTTCAGCAGGGTTGATTTTCCGGCTCCGTTCGGGCCAATCAACGCCACAACTTCCCCCCAGTGAATTGAAAGGGAGACTGAGTCCAGCAACCGATTGCCGGAGCGTTCAACCGTGATAGTTCGGGCTTGCAGTGCCATGAATGCTTTGCTGTTTCGGCGAAAATGAATGTGCTATTTCAACTGCGGCGTTGCGTGGGCGCGGGGATGCAATGGCTGTTCGGCAATCCTGCGCACTCATGCTTCGGCGTTTTTTTTACTCAGGCTATCCGCTGTTCACGGATCAGCAGCCACAAAAAGAATGGCGCGCCAACAATGGCGGTAATGATGCCGATGGGAAGCTCGGCTGGCGCGACGACCGTGCGCGAAGCAAGGTCGGCAGCAACCAGCAAGACTGCGCCAAGCAGCGTTGAGCAAGGGATCAAATAGCGATGGTCGGGGCCGATGGTGAGCCGCACAAGGTGGGGCGCAATCAAGGGGATGAAGCCGATCAATCCCGTCATCGAGACCGAGGCACCAACCGCCAACGCACACAACCCCGTCACCCGCCACTTCAACTGGTTGATGGAAACGCCAAGATGAGCCGCCTCACCTTCCCCCAACGCCAGCATATTTAGCTGGCGTGCAAAACGGGGAAGCAGAAGCAGGGTGAGTACGATTGGAAGGGCAACAACCGCAAGCGTCCTCCACGTTCCTCCGGCAAGGCTTCCCAAACTCCAGAAGGTGAGGTTGCGAAGCTGGGCATCGGTGGCAAGGTAGGTGCAAAGGCCAATGGCCGCGCCGGCCAAAGCGTTCACGGCAATCCCCGCCAGCAACATTGTGCTGACGCTTCGCATCCCGCTGCGTGCCGAGATTCGATAGACCAGCAGCGTTGCGGAAAGCCCGCCAACAAATGCGGCAACCGGAAGGGCGTACATCCCAAATTGATCTAGGAACGCAGGGAAGATTGCATGGCCAACAACAATGCAGAGGACAGCCCCCAACGCACAACCACTGCTGACCCCAATCAACCCGGGGTCGGCAAGCGGATTGCGAAACAGCCCTTGCATGGCGGCCCCAGCCGCGCCAAGCGCGCCACCAACCAGAACCCCCAACAACACCCGTGGCAACCGAACACCCAACAACACCCCCGATTGATTTGCGCCGAAACTCACCCCCAAATCAACGCCAATCTGCTGAAGCAGAATGGAGACCACTTGCGCCGGAGAAATCCCCACCGCACCGATGCCGACCGAGGCCATCACCACGGCAAGCAGCAGCAACAGCAACCCGCCTTGCAACACTCGGGGCGTTGTAAGGCGGCCGTGGATACGCTGGGAATCGCGGCGGACTGTGGGAAGTGCAATCGAACGGTTCACAATCGCGCAGCCGTTGGTGATTGCATTGCTTGCGCCGAATCAATTTTGCGGCGCAGCTCCAGAATTGCCTGGCCGGAGCGGGGGCCAAAGCCCAACAGAAGCTCATCGTCCATTGCAACAACCCGCCCGGCGCGCCCTGCATCGCTTTGGGCAAGCGCAGGGACCGACTTCAGCAGCCCTTCTTTCCCGCCGATACTCTGCAGCCCGCTGGTGGTCATCAGCACCACTTGGGGGTTGGCCGCAACGATTGCTTCCGGGGTTAGCGGTTTGTAGCCATCGTACTCCGTCACCACATTGCGTAAGCCAGATGCGGCAAGCATTGCATCGGCAGCGGTCCCCGTTCCCGATGCTTGCAATGCGCCGGCACCGCGAGCGTAGATGAACAAAATTTTCGCTGGCGATCCGGCGGCGGCCAACCGTTGTAGCGAGTCGGCAGCCGTGGCGTAGCGGTCAATGGTGTCGCGCAGATATTTAGCAGCTTCTTCCAAGCCCAGCACCTTTGCCACCGCATCAATTTTCTGCTTTGCTCCGGCAAGTGAGTGCTCGGATGGAATCACCTCGATCCGAACGCCCGATGCCCGCAACTGCTCAATCGCGGCTGGCGGCCCGGCTTCTGCCGAAGCAAGGATCAGCGTTGGCTGCAAGGCGATGATGTTTTCGGCAGAAAGCGTCCGTTGGTAGCCAATTTTTTTCAGCGAGGCCACCGCCGCTGGCCAGGTGCTGCTGATGTCGGTAGCAATCACCTGATCGCCCGCGCCAAGCGCATACACCACTTCCGTCACCGGCCCACCAAGCGTGATGATCCGCTCTTTTTTTACTGACGGAACAGCTGAAGAGGCATTCCCCTCTTCAGCTGTTTCTTGTTTCTGGCAGGCAGCGGCGGCAAGAATCAACGCCACGAACACTGGCCACGTGAAGAAACGATTGTTCGTTCGGGTCATTACTTCAACTTCCTTGATCCATCATTTTGGATCACGTACTTGAAGGTGAAGAATCGGGCTGGCTCTTCCGGTTTTGGTGAGGCTGGCGCGCCTTTGTAGTAGCCCAACAGTTGCAGCTTTGCATACTTGCCATCGGCCGTTTTCAGCACAAAAATTTTGCCGGGAACGATGGAGATCAAGTGGTTAGCGGGATTGTAGGAATACCACGTTTTTCCCAGGGCTGCGTTCGTGGGGGAGTCAACGTTGTAGCCGGTTTCTGGGGCCATGCTCAGCGTGTCGAAATCAACGCCTGTCAGCACTTGCCCGGCGGCCGCGCCCGGGCCACTGCTTCCACTGTTCAGAAGGATGGAGGTGCCACGGAAGGCAATATCCCACTTGGTTGTTGCCGAATCTGCCAGGGCCACAATGCTGCTATCGCTAAGGCGGTAGAAGGTGTAGTGGCCAGTGTTGGCGGTGTCGCCAGGGATATCCTTTGCGGTGGTTGCAACTTGGGTTGGTGTGGGCGTTGGCTCAACAACTGCGTCGTCGCCGCACGATGCAAGGCCAATGGCACCAGCAAGAAAAGCGGCAGAGAAGAATTGGGTACATGTCATGTGGTATGGGGCCTCTGTTCCCCGTGTTGGTTAGGATATTGATGTGATTCGTTAGAAGTTTTTGTTATCGGAACTCCACGCGAATTCCCAAGCCAAGCAGCCTTCCGGGAAGTTCGGGAAGTTGTGAGTCGGTGTGGTCAAGAAGATTTTCGGCAGTGGCAAAGGCTGTCAGCCAGGACCCGAGTTGCTTGCTTACCGAAGCATTCCAGAGCATGTAGCCGGTGTGATACTCGGCAGCATCATCCAAGACTCCATTGCTGTTGGCATCGGCATAACCGTAGCGTCCGCGCAAGGCGGTGCGAAGCGTGGCCGTGATGCCGGTGGCGGTATCGTTGTAGCTAATGCGTAGCGTGCCGCTGTGGCGCGACCGATTGAACAGCCCGCCATACTCCACCGCTTGCACAGCCCGCACCACTCCGGTTGTTCCTACTTTCTGGACCTCACCCCGCGCAATGCTCTCCTGCTCTTCCAAGCTGAAGCAATCCAGAAATTGGTAGGAGGCTGCAAGTGTCATCCCGACCAACGGCTCCCAACGGGCTTCGGCGCTGGCCCCTTGCGTCACCACACGCTCCAGATTGAAGTAGCTGAAGGCATATTGGCCATTGGTTTTCACGGCAAAGGCGGTAGCTTCAATAAGGTCGTGAATGCGGTTGTGGAAAAGGTCAAGCGTCAGGCGCAAATCGGGATGGGGAACAGCTTGGAATCCGATGCCAAGCGCAACTGAGCTTTCCGGGCGAAGCACTGTGTTCCCTTCCACGTCGCGCAGCATTTGCTGAATCTTCCCTTCATCACGCAGGCGGTTGACCGCTTGCAGCAATCCCACCGAACCAAATGCGCTGTAGCCAACGGTGGGGTTGGTAAAATCAAGATAGAGTTGTTGCGATGTCGGAGCCTTAAAACCGCTTCCTGCCGAAAGGCGAACGGTTCCCCACTCAATCGGCTTGTAGAGGAGCGAAAGCCGTGGGCTAAGGTGTGCGGCGTAGTCGCTGTGGGAATCGAACCGAAGGCCAGCAACAAGCCCGAACTCAGCATTGGGCTGCCACTGATGCTGTGCCAGCAGATGGGCATTTGTTGCGGTGCGAACCCCACCGGCAATCAGTTCAGCCTCCACCGATTCTGCCGCGACACCTCCCCCTACGGTCAAGTAGTGTTCTTCATTTGGCGACCACTCGGCAACAACCTCTCCTTTGGTTAGCCCTTGATTGAAGATGCTGCGATAGTAGTTGGCAAAAGCCGTGTCGGTTGGGGAGGTCAGGATGCTTTCCGTTGCGTAGCGTGTTGCGTAGAAACTGCCTTGAAGTCGCAAGACTGAACTAACAGCATAGCCAATTTTACCGGAGACATTGAACTCATCTAATGCTCCCCGATCATCAAATAGAACCGTATCTGAGCCGAACACCAGATCAGCTTGACTGCTGCTCCGTTCGGCAGAAAATTTTCCACTGATGGAAAGATCAATCGCAGAGGTGAGGGGAGTCGCGGCCAGCGCAGAGAGTGAGTAGTTGTTGAATGGCGCAACCGTTGGCGACAGAGTTGCGGGATGAAGGTCGTAGCCATCGGAGCCAAGATATCCGCCAAAGAACCGCACCCCCACTTCGCCAATTTTTCCTTCGCCGTTCAGCGTAAAATTTTTCCGGCCATTGGTTCCGTACTCTGCCGATCCCGACAGTTGCGGAACGCGCCCTGGCCTGCGGGAGATAAGGTTAATCACCCCAGCCAGTGCTTCGCTGCCGTACAGCGAGCTAAAAGGGCCTTTTACAATTTCCACTCTTTCCAAATCTCCAACCATAAAGCGGTCAAGGCTCAGGGTTCCGGCAGTGCGGCCAATGGCTGGCTCGCCATCAATCAGAATTAAGGTGTAGGCTGGGTCAAGGCCTTGCATCTGCACCCCTTGTCCGTGGTCGTTGATGATGGCCAGCCCAGGCTGCTCGGCAAGTACATCGCCGAGCAGCCTTGCGCCTTGCGAACGCATCTCACGTGCGGTGACAACCGTCGCAGAAGTTGGCGACGTGGAGAGTTCGCGAACCGAACGGGTAGCCGTCACCACAACCTCACTTGTGGCCAACGATTGCTCCCGAAGCACAATACGGACTGGCTGTGCTGTTGTAGGTGTGGGAAGTGTCACGGAAATGGTTTCAGGATAAAACCCAACCCGTGTTGCCGTAAGGGTGTAGATTCCATCATCAACAGCCGTGATCGTAAACTCGCCGTTTGCTGTGGTGGTAGTGTGGCGGTCGCTCCCCTTCTGCTGACCAACCAATCGAACCGTGCAGAAAGGGAGCGGATCACCTTGTTCATCAACGATAGTTCCCTGAAAAGCATTGGTGGATTGGGCAACGGTCTGCACACTGAGAAAACAGATCAAGAAGCAGAAGCCCACCAACAGGCGTTGCCAATGGGTAGCCACTACGGAAAGCTGCAAGGAGAAATGGGATATGGGCATCTGGGCTGTGCGGGAAATCGCTGATTGTTGAATCGTTGGCAAAAATAGCAATTTCTTATTTGGATTAAGTTCAAATAAGAAATATTTACATTTTTGGACTTAGTTTAGATTAGCAGACGGTTAATTTTGCAACTCCCTGATCCAACCGTTGGTGAGTTTCTACAAAACAACCGTATGCCCGTACTTCTTTCCCGCTTCCGTTGGCAGCTACTTCTACTGATACTTGCAAGCATCAGCATCCTTACCCAATCAGCAACCGCCCAATTTGACCGATTCTCGGTTGAGGGATATGGCATCATCAACTACTACAAGTTCTGGTGGGATACCGACCTCCCACGCCGTGCTGCATTTGACTTAGAACGGTTTGCTATCGAGCCAGAGTACCGCGTGAACGACAAGATCAAGCTGGAGGCGGAGATTGAGTTTGAGCATGGTGGAACCGGAAGCACCATGGAGTTCGATAAGCTGGAGGAATTCGGCGAATACGAACAGGAGACTGAAAAAGGCGGAGAAGTTGTGGTGGAAAAATTAGCCGCAATCCTTGAGTTCACGCCAGAGTTCAACCTGCGCGTGGGGCATTTTTATGTTCCTATCGGGCTAACCAATTCGGCTTATGAGCCAGGCGATTATTTCACGGTTGCACGCTCGGAGATGGAGTTCAACATAATCCCAGCAACATGGCACGAAACCGGGGTTGAAGTCTTTGGCCAATGGAGTGGGCTGCGGTATCGCGCACAATTGGTCAACGGTCTGGATGCCACCGGATTCAGCTCGGCAAATTGGATCATGCGAGGGCACCAAGGGAAATTCGAGATGATCAATGCCGAGAACATGGCTGTGGTGGGGCGGCTGGATTACCAGCTAAACGAGGGAGCTTCGGTTGGAGCCAGCGGATACTTCGGCAACAGTGCCGATAACCGCCCAAAACCAGACCTCACCGTCCCGGCTCACGTCACCATTGGCGAACTGCACGGCACACTTCAAGAAGGGCCATTCCTTGCGCGTGCAATGGCATTGTATGGTGCGTTAGAAAATGCCGGGGCAGTCTCCAAAGCCAACCGCAATCTTTCCAACAACCTCAACGTGAAACGCTCCCCCGTTGGCAGCGCAGCACTTGGCTGGTATGCCGAAGCCGGCTACGATATCCTGCCATGGTTCTACACTCCCCCCAAAGCTGCAACGCCCGACGAACCAACAGAAGAAGTAACCCACAAGCAGGAGGAAGAAGAGCACGATGCAGAGGAAAACAAACCAGCATTGCACCTGTTTGGACGGTATGAGTACTACGACACCATGCACGAAGTCGCCGAAGGGATTTTCGACAACCCACGTTGGGAACGGAAGGTGTGGACCGTGGGATTGAACTACCGACTGAACCACAACCTCACCTTCAAAGCCGACTTCACAAACCGCACGCTTGGCATTCCCACCGATAACGTTGAACAAACACTTGGGCTGGGAATGGGAGTAGAGTTTTGAGAGGGAGAATTTTGAACTACTACTAAACGAAGAACGCAGCCAGCTTCTTCTTTTCAATGAAATCTGACAACCAATTTCCAACATGAACTACCGATTCCATCTCCCATTTGCTGCCGCCTTGTTGGCAGTTACCGTTGCGGCTTGTGGCGACTCATCCACCGAACCGGTGGATACCGGTGAGCAGCGCATCTCAGCCGTCTTGAACGACGCTGCCTACAAGGTGATCCTTCCCACCTACGTTGAGCTTGACCAAAAAGCCCAAACACTTGCCGACGCAGTTGCCGCGTTGCAATCCGGCATCACCGATGCAAAACTGGAAACCGCACGCCAGGCTTGGCGCGATGCTCGCCGCCCGTGGGAGCAAAGCGAAGGATTCCTGTTTGGCCCCGTGGACACCAAAGGGATTGACCCAAGCATTGATAGCTGGCCAGTGAACAAAGTGGATTTGGATGCTGTGCTTGCCAGCGGAGCCACCCTTACCAAGGA
The DNA here is from genome assembly GCA_016788565.1 of Chlorobiota bacterium. Lineage (GTDB taxonomy): Bacteria > Bacteroidota > Ignavibacteria > OLB7 > OLB7 > OLB7. The sequence goes on from JAEUSP010000050.1 coordinate 31,378, forward strand.
GTACATTGATGGCTTAGAAGGAACACTGAAAGGATTCCACACCATCGAGTATTTGATCTTTGGAGTCGGCGACACAAAACCAGCATCGGCAATGACCCCGCGCGAGATTGAGTACCTGGTGGCCGTGACGCAAAGCTTCAAAGGCGCAACCGCACAGTTGCGCCAATCGTGGGAAGCAACCGGCGACAACTTTGCTGCACAGCTTGCAAACGCTGGCGGAAGCAGCACCATCTACACCTCGCAGCGGAGCGGGCTGGAGGATATCATCGGCGGTATGGCCGCTATCTGTGATGAAGTCGCCAACGGTAAAATCAACGACCCATTCACACAACAAGATCGCACGCTGGAAGAATCGCAGTTCAGCAACAACTCCAACGCTGATTTCCAGGACAACATCCGCAGTGTGAAGAACCTCTATCTGGGAACCTACGGGACCAACAGTGGGAAAGGAGTTAGCGAGTTGGTGGTTGCAAAAAACAGCACGTTGGATGCTCGCGTTCGTGCCGAAATTGATGCAGCGATTGCAGCCATTGGGGCAATGCAGCCCTCGTTTGGCGAAGCGATTTTCAGCAACAAAACCGCCGTCGAGGCCGCGCAAGCCGCGGTGCGGAAGCTGCAAGCAACCTTCGATAACGAAGTAACCCAAACACTTCTACCATAATCCCTTCCACTCGCCATGATAACCTCTCGCCATCGTATCACAACAGCTGCTCTGCTTGGTTTGGCACTGGTTGCCGGATGTGGCAACGATTCCACAACCGAGCCAACCCCGCCAACCGCTACCGATGCACATTCCGGTGGCGAAACAACCATCTTCAACGCATCCAGCGCGGCGTTTTCCTTCCCGGCTCCAAACCTTGATGGCAGCGCGTTCAATCTTCATACAGAAGGGGATGCCGCGTTCGAGGCCACATTCGTCACCGCCCCGGCCAACGTTAATGCTGGCTTGGGGCCGGTGTATAACAACACTTCCTGCATTGGTTGCCATGCCCGCGACGGGCGCGGCCGCCCACCGTTGGCCGACGAGAATTTCAGTTCGATGCTCTTCCGCATCAGTATCCCCGGTGCCGACGCTCAGGGGGGGCCAAATCCGGTCCCGGGGTTCGGCGGGCAGTTGCAGGATCGTGGTGTGTTCGGAATTCCAGCCGAAGGAAAAGTGAACGTCACCTACATTGATCGGCAAGGAACGTTTGCTGATGGGCTTCCCTACACACTGCGTGAACCGCGCTATGTTGTGGCCTCCTCCTACCGCCCCATTCCGGCTGGGATGATGATCTCGCCACGGGTTGCCCCGCCAGTGTTTGGCTTGGGCCTGCTGGAAGCAATTCCTGAATCGGCGTTGCTTGCCAATGCCGACCCAAGCGACCAGAACGGTGATGGGATCAGCGGGCGCGCTAACTACGTTTGGGATGCACAAGCGGACCGCACCACCATTGGGCGGTTTGGCTGGAAAGCCGGCGCACCAAGCCTTCTGCAGCAAGCCGCCGCAGCCTACAACAACGATATGGGGATCACCAGCACAATGTTCAAGCTGGAAACCTGCCACGGCCAAACCCAATGCGACACCAGCAGCGATGACCCTGAAGTTGACTTGCAAACATTGAAAGCCGCCGCCCATTACACCGCAACCCTTGCCGTCCCGGCGCGCCGTGGATTAAACGACACTCGGGTTCAGCGTGGCGAAGTTGTGTTCCGCGCAGCCAACTGCAACCGCTGCCACATGGAAACCTTGCAGACGGGAGTTGCCCCCAATGCCCCCTATCTTTCCAACCAAACCATTCATCCCTACACCGACCTTCTGCTTCACGATATGGGGGATGAGCTTGCCGACAACCGCCCCGATTACCTTGCCGACGGGCGCGAGTGGCGAACCCCGCCATTGTGGGGAATTGGCCTGACCCGCATCGTAAGCGGCCACACCTTCTTCCTGCACGATGGCCGCGCCCGCGACCTGATGGAAGCAATCCTGTGGCACGGCGGGGAAGCCGCCACCGCACGCAACTACGTCCAACAACTCCCCCGTGCCGACCGCGACGCGCTGATTGCGTTTTTGGAGTCGTTGTAATGCGGGCGGGCGTGTGCCAGATATGAGATAATCATATCCCTACAACCCCGTGTGATGCTCTATTTCCATCCCCACCGATGCGCCGTGCATCGGTGGGGATGCGTTTTTCCGGGCTGGCGATGCGGCTTGCCGTTACTTTGGCATTCCAAATAATCGGCCAACCATACCAGCAGTTAGAACCCTCCTTCTGGGTTGGCCTTCCTTTGATTGAACACGGCAAATCGCAATGCACAACTGCTCTCGGCTATCACTGATGTTGTTCACCACCATTCTTGTTGTTGCTACTCGCCAACTTTCAGCCCAGCCAGCCAGCGGACCAATGGTGGATGCCCACGGACACATGGGGTTGGGCACCCTGCAACCCCATCCATCAGCACTGCTGGACCTCACTTCCACATCTGCTGGATTTCTTCTGCCACGCCTCTCTTCGGCTGAGCGTAATGCCATTGCTTCACCTGCCACAGGGTTGATGATCTTCAACTCTTCACTCAACCAACTTGAGGTCAATACTGGCACTTCTTTTGCTCCTGTCTGGAGTGCTATCCTCACCAGCGGAAGCTCCTCCGTCTGGTTCACCAACGGCAATAACATCTCCGTTGGGGGAACCGCCGTGAACCAGCAGTTCATTGGAACCATTGCAGGGAACTCCCAACCGTTCGTTGTTGCCACTAATGGTATCGAACGGCTTCGGTTGGTTTCCACAGGCGAGCTTGGCGTTGGTATCGTCGCGCCAACGCCAAGCCGCTTGCTGGATGTTGCCGGATTGCCGGGTGTGGCCAATATCCGGCTTCGCTCACTTGCTGCCGCTCCGTTGCTTGCGCCGATTGACCCCAACGATGGAGTTGTGGTTGCCGATGCCAACGGCGATCTGGAAAAACGTGACCCATCCGCGCTTGGCCTTGCCGCAGCCAACGAGCCGTTTCTCAGTTTTGCCCCCGATGCTGGGTCATTAACAAACAACCGTGTTGCAGTTGCCGGAACTGGTATCGGCATCGCTGTTGGCGGAGCCGACGATGGAGCTTTTACGATCAACAACGCCGGGGTGCTCTCGGCAACCGGAACCGCCAACCGTGTGCTGGTCAATGGAACCACCGGAGCAGCACAAACCGGAAGCATCACGCTCTCGGCCCCGCAGGACATCCACGCTGGGGCATCGCCAACATTTGTTGGGATGACCCTGACAGGCCTGGCCCCAAGCCGCATCGTCCGAACCGATGGCTCCTTTGGGCTAACCACAGGCGCGGTGGACCTTGCTGGCGGAGCCACCGAAGTCACTGGTGTGTTGCCGATTGCCAACGGCGGAACCAACAGCGGCGCTGCGCTGAGCAACAATCGCATCATGGTCTCCAGCGGTGGTGCAATCGTTGAATCCGCAGCGTTGGGGAATGGAGAGTTGTTCATCGGCTCGGCAGGGAACCTTCCGGTTGCCGGGACTATCAGCGGAACAAGCAATCAGATCAATGTTGGCAGTGGGGCCGGAAGCATCACTCTATCAACACCTCAAGACATCCACACTGGAGCATCGCCAACATTTGCCAATGCGAACCTGACTGGGCTTCCCGCTGGCAGTAGTTTCACCAACCTCGTGGTATCTAACGGTGGGTTGCTCCAGACGCGCACTATCGCTTCATTAGGTTCATTCTGGGAACTGAGCGGCAACGCCATCGCAGCAAGCAATGTGCTGGGAACCACAAACGCCCAGGATTTGAACATCGTCACTGGCGGAACGGCGAACATCAGGGTGAGCATTGACGATGCGACTGGGCTGGTGAATGTTCGGACAAGTCTGGATGTTGACGGCACGCTGAACACCGACGCAGCCACCACGCTGAACGGAACCGTTGGATTGGGGGATGGAACCGGAGCCGACAACATCATCATCAGCCCCGGAATCGGGAACGCGGTGTTGCAGTACGCACCGTTCAACCAGGCAGGAAGCGACCGGATTCTGAAAACAGAGGCCAGCACAGGGGTGGTTCAAGCCGCCACCGCAGGCAGTGATTACGAGCTACCGCTGACGTTTGGCAACGGGCTAACGCGCAGCGGAAACGCGGTGGCTTTGGGGGGCGCGCTGACGGGTGCAACAGCAATCAACAAAAGTGGAAACGCTTTAACGCTAAGTGGCGGTGGTGATGTGGTAATCAGCGGAGGAAATGTGGGAATTGGGGGAACACCAACGGCCAACCGAAGCCTTGAAGTGACGGGAACCCCGGGAACGGCGAACGTACGATTCGGCTCGGTATCGGGAAGCAGCCTTGCCGGCCCGCTGGTGGCCACCAGCGATGGAGTATTGATTGCCGACGCAAACGGCGACCTGCGGAAGGTAGATCCAAGCGAAATTGGCGGCGGCGATAGCTGGAAACTGATTGGAAACAGCGGAACGAACCCTTCCACAAATTTTTTAGGAACGACAGATTCGGTGGATATGGTGGTTCGGACAAATATGGTGGAGCGTGCGCGGATAACCGCACGCGGATATGTGGGGATTGGAATCGCCCCAGCGGCCACTTCTCGGCTGACGGTTGATAGTGCCATCAGCACCGGAACGCACTTCAGCATTGCCCAGAAACATATCCTTAGCACCCGCAACGAAAGTGTGCGTGCAGGGCTTGCTGCAGGGGAAAATCTTAGCACCGGAAGCAGCAGCCTGTTTGTCGGCGACAGTGCTGGATATGCGGCCACCACAGCACGCTACAACACATTTATTGGCTATCGCGCTGGCCAAAGCAACGACACCGCATCGCGCGGGACATTTGTTGGCCACCACGCGGGGCAGCACAACATTGCCCCGAACAATACTTACATCGGCAGCAACGCAGGGGTAGCTTCAACCACCGGCCACGACAACACCTTTGTTGGCGAAAGTGCTGGAAGCGAAAACACCACTGGGTTCTTCAACACCTTTGTTGGAATGCACGCGGGATTTTCCAATGATACGGGCGTATCGAACACCTTCATCGGCTACTTTGCTGGGCATGACAACCTTGTTGATGGCAACACCTTTCTGGGCTTCCGCGCCGGGCGGCGCAACACAATCGGTATTGCCAACTCCTTCTTTGGAGTCAATGCCGGCCTTAGCAACACCACTGGCCAGCTTAACGCATTTTTTGGGCATAACGCAGGTGCCGATAATCAAACCGGAACAAGCAATACGTTTATTGGCGCATTGGCCGGTGGCAACAACACCACAGGAACCAACAACACCTACGTAGGTTCTGGCGCAGGATTTATTGGCGAGACAGGTATCTACAACACGTTTGTCGGCAATCTTGCTGGCAATAAGAACCTGGGGATGGAGAACACGTTCGTTGGCGGGTTAACTGGGTTTGCAAACACCACTGGCCGTTGGAATACATTTATCGGCGCAAACGCAGGTGGGCACAACGTCGGTGGCGATGAAAACACTTTTATTGGCTTCAGTGCCGGATCGGGGAATGAAACCGGGGCGAAAAATGTGCTTGTAGGCTACCAAGCCGGCAGCAGCATCACCGACTCGAATAACGTGTTTGTTGGGCATCGTGCTGGCATTGTGGCCACTTCTGGTGAGGCCAACACTTTCTTAGGCTCGAACACAGGCATCAATACCACAACAGGAACGTCGAACACATTTGTTGGTGCCTACGCAGGCGAACTCAATGAAAATGGCAGTGGCAATGCTGCGTTAGGCGATAACTCCGGCCCATCCACCACAAGCCTAATCAATGCAACGGCTATTGGCTCGCGAGCACAAGTGGCACAAAACAACAGCCTGGTGCTGGGTGCCATCAACGGCGTGAATGGCGCAGCAGCAAACACCCGGGTGGGAATTGGAACCACAACACCAAACGCCACATTAACGGTAAGCGATGGCAATGGAATCCAAGTGACATCCGCCGCTGGGGATATTGGCTTAAACATCACACAAGGGCGAATGGTGCTCTCCTACGGAACCGTTGCCAACGGCGGAACGGTGGCCGCCGACCTTGCCGTTGTTCGGATTGACGACGACGCAAACAGCGGGACCGCACCCACGATCACACTCCCAACTGCGGGCCTGGAAAATGGCCGCATCCTCATCGTCTTCTGCGACGACCCACAAGGCGCAACCGTTGGTGGCGCGCTTGCAGTTGGCACCCCCAATTTTGCTGCACGCGGAGCCAAAACCTTCCTCCGCATCACCAGCAGTGGCTTGGGTTCCGGTTGGGTGGTGATTCCGTAAACTGCCAACAACAGATTCATCCGCAGGGGGTATTTGATGTTTCAGATACCCCCTGCTGTTTGATGCCACCACCAGTGTTGCTGCGGCTACATTGATCCCGCAATTCTTACACTTTGCACGAGATTCCCGTTGCGTTCAATCGGTTGTTTGGGTTATACTTCGGCAAGGCTTTTTATCGTGTCAGATTCAGGAGTGTACTTGATTCTTGTTCCCCACTGCAGAGGTGCCCGGCGCGCCATCGTGGCCCGGTCACTAATTCATTCATGAACACAGGAGAAATGGGATGAAGCATCTCAAGATTTATCAAGCAGTTGTTCTGCTGGCAGCAATCGCAATGGCAACAACCGCCAACGCACAGCAACCCGGCCCCGACGAGCGTTGGGGAAACTGGTGGTACGGGCTGTTCGGCGGGGCAAATATCAACATGGTTGGGGGCGATGGGCTTGTGGCGTTGGATGGAGTTCAGCGGCTGAACAGCGGTTCGGGGTTGGGCTTGGCGTTGGGGGGACTTTTGGAGTACAACCCAGGCTCACTTCTGGGCTTCAACTTGGGGATCGGCTACGACAATCGTGCGGTGGATTTCGACCAAGCAACCGGAACCGTAGGGCTGCTTCCCGATACCACCATCCGCCGGCCCTTCACAGAAACGCAAAGCCTTAGCCCATCCTACATTTCCATCGAGCCATCGCTGCGGGTGAATCTGGGCAACCGATTCTTTCACGCAATCGTTGGCCCCAGCTTCGGGATCAACGTGGCGAAGGGATCGGAGCAAACAAGAACGTTCAGCAATCCAGATAGCACGGCAAGTTTGACGCAGGAGATTGCAAACATCCGCAGCTTCCTGATTGGCGCGCAACTTGGGCTGGGATACGACATCCCGCTGCAAGGCCCCGGCCCCGGAACCCAAATTGTGCTGACACCGTTCGCCCAATTCCGGCTTGGCTTCCAAAACTTTATTGACGCTGCCGACAGCGTCCTGACCGACTTCAAGGAGAACACCGTCCGCGTTGGAATTGCGCTGAAGTTCAGCAGTGTTCCGCCGGTGCCGATTGATGAGCTGAAACCAGGCGAGGCCGATTTTGTGGTGAACGCACCAAGCGTCATCCCAGGAACCCGCCGCATCAACGAAACCTTCCCGATGCGGAACTACGTCTTCTTCGATGCCGGCTCCACCGATGTTCCCGCACGCTACAAACGCCTTCCAAGCTCCGAGGCCGGAAACTTCCGCGAGGAACAACTGATTAAGCCAGGAATCGAGACTGGCGGGAACGATCCGCTGGTGACACGCTCGCGCCGCCAGATGGAGGTCTATTACAACGTGCTGAACGTCTATGGCGACCGTCTGCGCCGCAATCCTGCATCCACCGTCAAGCTGGTTGGTTCGGCCAACGGCGATGCCAACGCCGGCAAGCAAATGGCCGAGAACGTGAAGAACTATCTGACCTCCACCTTCAGTATTGACCCCGCCCGCATCACCACCGAAGGGCGTGCAATGCCAACCGCCCGCAGCGGAAGCGGATCAACACAAGGGGAGGATAAGACGCTGGTGGATGCCGAGAACTACCGTGTGGAGTTGGTCGGTTCGCCGGACGACATGAACAAGCCGGTGTTTATCAACGCGGTTGAGAAGGACCCCGCGCAAGAGGTGATTCTGCGGGTTGCTTCCACCGGCGACATTGCTTTGTGGACTGCCGAAATCACCGACCGCAACGGCAACACCAAGAAATATCAGGGAACCGGCGACCAGATTCGGATTGACCCGAAGGAGCTGCTGGGCGGGGCCACCGAAGGCCGCTACACCGCGAAGGTGACGATCTCCACAAAAAATGGCGAGACGCTTACGCCGCAGCCGAAGGAGTTCCGGTTGGTGGTTGACCCCGACGAAGAGGAAGTGGCAACGCGCTACTCCATCTTGTTCGAGTTTGACCAATCGAAAACGATGGAGACCTACAAGGACTTCCTGGTGAGCACCGTTGCGCCAGCAGTGCCGGACGGCGCGACAGTGATTATCCACGGCCACACCGACATCACCGGAACGCCGGAGTACAACGACAAGCTATCGCAAGGCCGCGCCGAAACAGCGCAAAAAATCTTGACCGAAGAGCTTCAGCGGCAAGGGAAAACCGTCACGTTCGACACCTACGGTTTTGGCGAGGACGAACGCCGCGCACCGTTCAACAACAACCTTGCCGAGCAACGATTCTACAACCGCACCGTGGTGATCGAGATTGTGCCACGCCGGTAAACAGAACAGCGCGATTAGCCAAACCAAAACGGCCCGCCAGTGTTGGCGGGCCGTCTATTTTTTTATCCGATTCCTATTCCCCCCCCCCGCACAACACTCACGGCAGGAACGCCCCGGGCGCGGGGGTGTCCAAAGCCCCGAAGGCATCAAACGGGGTTTCGGTGCTGAACACCACTTGCGTGAATTTCTTTTGGTCGAAGTTGTAGGGGAAGTCAATCCGAAGCACCCCGCGCCCCAACGCAACGCGCAAATTGGTGATCCGCACGCCAAGCCCGGCACTGGAGTGGAACCGCGTGCTGGATAATTTTTCCGACTGATTCCAGATGCCGCCAACGTCGAAAAATGCCGCAGCACCAAACTTGAAAAACAGCAACTGCCAATCGGGAAGCGCGCTGTACTCCAGATTGAACAGCAAGCGATTATCCCCCACCAAGCCATTCACTTGGTAGCCACGCAGCCCGCTTAAATTATCCAACGTGGTGGCGATGTAGCGTGGCCAACGCCAAACCGTGCTTTGCTCAAACCGCCCGGTGAACGCCCCCGGCCCAACGCACCACACGCCGCTGGCAACCGCCCGCTGCAACGTGAACCGGGTCTCCTTCTGAACAAATCCGGTCCCCGCCTGCAACGCCGCAAAGCCATACAGATGCTTGTTTCCGCCGGCCTGCCGGACCTCACCCCCCACATACAGAACGTTATCCAACCCACCATTGTGGGGGGAAATTTTGCCGATGTACGCCCCCCCCATTGCCCCAACCGGAGCCAGCACCTGGCCGTGATATTGCACATCGTTCATCCGAACAAATTGGCGACGCAACGAGGCGATCCCGGCAAAAGCACGCACGCTGTTCTCGAACGCAGGCCGAAGCTGCTGAAGTGAGTCCCGCACGGTGCGGTCGTACGCAAGCGAGACTGCCCAGCGGAACAGATCACGGTCGCCGCCACGGGAACCGCCATACCACCCGCCAGCATCCATTGTGCGAAGCGGAACACCGATTGCGCGGACAGGTTGAGTGTGGGTGTAGAGGTAATCAATGCCATCAAGGTAGGAAAGGGTGGTTCCGAACCCCCACTGGCTGTAATCGGAAAAGTACGGGCGGCCAACCGAAAGAACGCCAACGTTATCCAGCTTAGAAAGGCTGAACTTCCCGCTGGCTTGGATGTGGCTGCCGAAGATATTCGGGTCCCCCAGCGTCCCGTTGATTCCCCAACCGCGCTCGTTCACCGAGGAGTAATCGCCCCCAACGCTGGCCTGGTACGAAAGCCCCGCCACGTTGACCTCACGCAGGGAAAGTGAGTACTGCTGCGCGTTCCCGCCGGTGTTTGCACCGAACCCAATCTGCGTGGACCAGCCATCGCGAGTGGTGATGGAAAGATTGCCGTGCGGAATTTTAGCCGCGCTTCGGGCCGTGCTGTCGGCCAACACCGCTTGCAACGTGACGTTCTGAAAGATGCCAATGGCGCGCAGATTCCGCTCAATCTCATCCACCTTTTTCTGGGTGACGGTATCGCCCGGGCGCAGATAGACCTCATGCAAAATCACCTGCTCCTTCGTGACCGCATGGAGTGAGTTCAGCAAGCCGGCCACCAGCGGAAGGTCGCGCCCGCTGGTGTCGAACACGTTCCGGCGGTCAATCACCACATCGCGCAGGATGAAGGGGCGAAGCGTGTCGGCGGTTGGCAACGCTGGCAGCGCTTCATCCGTTTGGGCAATCGCGATTGCTGGCAGCAGCAGCAGCAGCGTGCAAACCAGAGCAGCACCGTGAAGGGATTCACCGTGAAGGGATTGGGCCAAAGAAAGAAAGGCTTGCTGGATTACAGCAAGCCAAGATTGTTGGACGTGGATGGAGTTGGTGAGCATTCTGTTCAGTTGTGAGTTCGCGAAGCATCATGCTGTTTCCGCTGCGGTCCGCCGGACGATAATTTTCCGCCCTTCCACCCGCACCACCGCCACCGATTCGCCGGCACTGATGTAATCCCCTTCGGTAATCACATCAAACCGGTTGCTGTTGAACAGCGCGGTTCCGGCGGGGCGAAGCGTGGTCATGGCTTGCCCGGTTGCGCCAAGCAGCCCAGAGTAATCGGGACCACTGACGTAGCCTTGCTCCGAACTTTGCGTGGCTTGCAGCACAAACTTGTTGAACGCGCTGGATTGCGGAAGGTATTTTATCATCAGCGCAACCAGCACCCCCAGCCCAACCAGCGACGCCGCCAACGTGTAGAGCGGAACGGTGAGTGAGTCGTAGGAGACAAGATCGAACCTGCCGATTAGTGCCAGGAACAAGCTGCCGATCATCAGCAGAATCCCCATGATTCCTGTGACCCCAAAGCCAGGGATCACAAAAATTTCCACCGCCAGCAGCACCACCCCCGCCACAAACATCAGCACCTCGATCGCGCTGGCAAGGTCCACCAGATATTGCGCCCCAAAGAAGAGGGCAATCGCGGCAACGCCAACCCCGGCCACCATTCCCAAATGCCCGGTTTTCACACCGTAGAAAATTCCGGCAAGGCCGATCATAATCAGCAGTGAGCTAACGATGGGGTTTGTCAGGAACTTCACCAACTGCTCGCTCCAGGTTTGTTGCGGGCGTTGATATTCGATGTTGGCGTACCCAAAATTGGCAAGCGCGCTGTCCAAGTTGTCCGTCTCGAAATCGCAGTATCCCACCTTCACGGCTTCTTCGGTGGTCAGCGTCAGCAACTGCCCAGCTTTTTTCAGGGTGGTGTCGGCCATGGTGAAATTTTCATCAACCATTGCTGCGGCAATGTCGGGGTTCCGTTTGTGGCGTTCGGCGGTGGCGCGCATTTCCCCCCGCATGTAGCTCACCACTTTCTCTGGTGCTTTTTCCCCCGATTGATACACCGGCGTTGCTGCGCCGATTGCACCGCCGGGGGTCATCACAATTTTTTGGCAGGAAAGGGCAATCAAGGCTCCGGCTGAGATGGCACGTTTGTCAATAAAGGCAAGGGTGGGGATGGTGGAGTTCAGGATGGCATCTTTCACTTCGGTGGCGGCATCCACCCGCCCGCCGAAGGTGTTGATGTGGAAGACGATGGCTGTGGCTTTCTGCTGGGTGGCATCGCTGATAACACGGCGGACGTACGGGGGAAGCCCCATATCTACTTCGCCGGTAATCTCAACAACAAAAACTTTCTGCTGCGCCACTGCTGGGGCTTCCACCCCAACAAGGCCAGCAACCGACAGAAGCAGCAACAGCAGCAAATGGAGTTGTTTCATGGCATCACCTCTGGCTTTCTATCCTGAAGGTTTGATGATTGATTCTGAAGATACGACCGCCGGCGGCTACGGCGCAGTCCCCGTGAAGATGCAGCAGAAAATTTGGCAGGATACAAGCGTGTTATACTCCAAACAAAGTGGTTTGCGAAAAACTTAAACACTGTCATTCCCGCGAAAGCGGGAATCCATGCGGTGTGGTACCTCACCCGGCTGAGCAGAATTCCGCAAACCACTTTCGTGGGAGTATACCCCATCACACGTAGGGGGCCGCTATGCTTTGTTCCAGTTGCGCAATTTGCTTGCCGATCAGTGCAGCTTCATCAGTTAGCGCGGCAATGGAGCGTTCGGCAACTTCGGCTTCGGCACTAAGCGTCTGAAGTTCGTACCGCTTGCTGGCCAGCCGGTCTTCGGTTGATAGCTCATCTTCCCGCAGGTCCCGAAGCTCCTGCTTGCGGCTTCGGAGGTAGAGGATGCGCCCCAACATCAGCGCGAACACAAAGACGAACAGAAGCGTCAGCACCAGGGCGGCGGTCCGAACCAACTGCTGGGTGACGGGATCGAGCGGGGTTGAGCGGACGAACAGGAATGCGAGAAAGCAGAGCACCATAAAGAAAAAGCTGGTGCGGGCAATCACCGATTCGCGGTCGGTAAGGCCCTGGCGGCGGCGTTTCCGTGCGGTTTGCAGATCGGATTCCAGCACCCCCATCGTCCCCCGCGTTGATTGGTGCAACTCCGCCTTCATTCTCCGCTCGGCACTCTTGAACCGAAGCTCTTCCTGGATGCTGGCAAGGCGTTGGCGGCGTTCGTGCAGTTGCGATTCCAGCTCCAGTTTCCGCGCTTGCCACAGCGTTTCCACTTCTTGCAGCCGTTGCTGGTAGGTGTCGGCTTCGGCGCGGCGGTTGTAGCGTTCCAGCACTTGGGCGGCATCGGGGGCAAGGCGGTGGCCGGTGGCGTTGGTTGGCAAAAAAAGGTCGGGGGCGGCAGCAATCATGGCGTTCACCCGATGCGCCTGGCCACCGCAGTAACGGCGGATTGCTTCGGCATCGAACCAGGCAAAAAACGCAAGCCGGCGAATCAAATCGCGCTCAACAAAATCGAACCGCGCCAGCACCCCCCAAGCGTTCTGGAACGCCGTGGCCGATTCAACAAACGCCTGGCCCCGCTCGCTGCTTTGCTGGAATGTGGCTTGGCGAAGCGCGTCGCGGATGATCCCGTGCAACTCATACTTCCCGGCGGTTGTTTGGCTGGGCCGTGAGACCTCGCTAGAGTTGCGCAGATATTCGAAGGCGCGCTCGGCATCGGGGCCAACGGTTGGGAAGCAGCGCAAGGCATCGGCATCGAACCAATCCAGGAATGCGGCGGCGCGGATCCACTCCCGCTGCTGGTCGGTTTTGTACCAAAAAATTCGTTGCTCGGCCAGAGCGTTCACAAACGATTGCTCGGCACCTTCGCTGCTGGCGCGTGCGGCATCGCTCCACAGCGTCACCAAGTAGGGAAGCCCCTGCGTCAGCTCCATCACCCGCTCGGAAACTTCTTCTGGTTTGAACCCATTGATCCGCAAAAACTCGGCAAGCTCATCGCGGCTGAACGGGCCAATGGGGATTTCCACCAACGCCTCGCGGTAACGATCCCAGCGGCGTTCAAGGTCGGTAAGCGACAGCCGCTCGCGCCCGGCAATCACAAACCGAACGTCGAAGAACTCACGCACGAACGTCCCGGCAGGCAGGTAGGGCGTGCGGTAGGAGTGGAAATCGCCGAAACGTTTTTCGTACAGATATGGCAGGAAAGATTCCAGCAGCCAGGGGTTCAGCAGTGGGGTAATTTTCTCGAAGGTATCAATCACCACCACAATCCGTTTGGGAGTTTGCCCGGTGCGCAGATATGCCTCCAGCGACTCAATCTGGTCGGTTAGGGGGAACATGGTGTTCATCAAATCCACGATGAACGCTTCGGCAAGAACGTTTCCGGTGTCGAGCGTTAGCCGCTGGTCGTCGGGGTTGTTGAACTGGTTTTTCACGGCGTGCTCCAGCATCAGCAACTCACTCTCAATCGCCTTCCCTTCCGGGGTTGGGTGGCTTGATTGATGATGAAGTTCGGTCCGGAGCTTGGCCAGCAGTGGCATGGTATCGGCCCCCAGCCGCCCCATGATTTGCAAGTAGCGGCGGCGGCGGGCATCGGTCTCGTCAATAAAAAACCGGGGGATGGCTGGGTCAAGCGAGATGAAACCGGTGGCAAGGTGATAGACGAACTCCGGAAGCGACGTGGTGGTAACGTCTTCGTTGATAACCAGCATGGCATCGGCCAGCCGTTCGTTTTCAACAATCCGCCGGATACGCCGCAGCAGTGTGGTTTTTCCGGCACCGAACAGCCCGTACATGGCAATGATTGCTGCCCGATTCCCAGCCCCGCCGCCGGTGGGTTCGGCGGTTGCGGCAAGGCATTGATGGATTCGATGGATTTCGTCTTCGCGTCCGACAAACATTCAGGTACGGGCCGGTGATCGGTTAGGCTTCCTCTCGGTCAGGATTTCGGGGCGCAATATACAGGCAGGTGGCGGATTTGCTCCATTGCCCCGCCATTGCTTCCCGCGTGAAAACGGACTGTTGCTTCTGATTGCCCCAACCACCCCGCAAGGCTTTCCACCCAGTTCTGTACTTTTGCCGGAAACAATCGTTCAGCAACATCTCAATGACCGCTCAAGAGTTTCATAACCAAATTACCGCGTGGGTGGAGGATCACTCCAACGGAGATCAGCCCGGCCGCACCGAAGCCCCCTGCGACGACTGCAAAGCAACGTTCGAACGCGAACTGGCCGCACGGATGAAGGTCAGCGAACACTCCGCCGCAACCCAGCAGCCGTTTTCGGAACCGCGCCAGATAGGTGGAACCGGCGGGCCGCCGGAAGCCACCGCCACCGTGCGGAAATCCGTTCGCGATTCCGCCGCGCTGGCCACCTCTATTTCTGAGGCTCCTCCCTCATCGCGGTTCGGAACCTGGGGGATGCTGGCGGGGGTGGGATTAGCCCTGGCCGGGGTGATCCTTCTGCTGAATCGCGACCCGCAGCCCTCCACAACGCTTCCAATTCAATCCCCCACCAGCGCGTCAGCCCCAAGCGGAAAGCCTGTGCCTGCGCTGAATCTCTTCAATGCCGCAAGCACCAACATTGCAGCATTGGTGAGCGGGAAGGTGAAACCGGAAATGGAGACCGACAGCAAGGAGGAGCTATCCGAATTTTTCAAAGACCGAGGAGTGAGGTATGCCGTGAAATTTCCCACAACGCAGCTTGCTTTAGCTGGGGGCTTTGTGAGCAATCATGGTGAGGTTGCCGTGGCCCACCTTGTGTACCGCTCGGGCCAGCAGACGATGTACGTGCTTCAGCTCCCCTGGCAACTTCTACAACAGGGGAAACAGTTTTACGTGACGCAGGATGCGGCCCAGAAAATGGCAGCGGGGGAAACGTTGGTGGAGTCGTCGGGCGGGCAATCGCTTTCCATTGGCAAGTATGGCGACCTTGCAATTGCAATCGCCGCAAACGTTCCCCAGGAAAAAATTGCACAACTGGCAAAGTGGTGAATCGTCATCACGGGGAACACTTTACACGAGCAGATATTCGGGCATGGCAATCGCTCCATTCCCACACTGAGCTTCTTCAACTCAATAATCAACACGTATGAAATCACCGATGATTCTTGCAGTTGCCATTGCCACACTAACGGTGGCTGGCTGCAAATCGAGCAAAACCGACGGCGCGCTAACCCGCAACGACTCCCAACCCGCCCCGGCCGCACAACCGGCCCAGCCCCCAGCCCCCACCCCAGCCGCAGTAACCACCGCCGCAGTAGCAAACGTTGCCCCGCTGAAAAGCGTGCAGAAGAAAGAGGGGAAGATGGCAGCAAACTTCACATGGATAGGAAGCGATGGAAAGGAGCATTCGCTGGAGGAGTACCAGGGGAAAGTGGTGCTGGTGAATTTTTGGGGAACCTGGTGCCCCCCTTGCCGGCGCGAACTTCCCGACCTTGTGAAATTGCGGAATGAGCTTGGCCCGAAAGGGTTCGAAATTATCGGCATCAACGTGGGGGAGCAGGCTCCGGGCGGTGGATCGGTGATTGACCACGTGAACAGCTTCGCCCAAAAGAACGGCCTTGCCTATCCACTGGTGATTGCCGACGACGAGCAGACGCTGGAAAGCGCGTACGGCGGGATTCGTGGCGTTCCAACAACGTTTGTGGTGAACCGCAAAGGGGAGATCATCAATACCATGGTTGGCGGGCGCGACGAAGCCACCTTCCGCAAAGCGATTGAGGCGGCGATGTAACGGCAGCTTCTTCGCTGATTTATACTCCAAACAGAGTGGTTTGCGAAAAACTTAATCACTGTCATTCCCGCGAAAGCGGGAGCCGAAGGCCTGCGAAGCGTATCCATACCACACCTAGCTGAGTAGAATTCCGCAAACCACTTTGCGCCGAGTATAACATTCCCCGAAAGAAAAAAATAGCGGCAGGAACGAAGTGTTCTTGCCGCTATTCTGTTGTTGCTGGATTGTATGAGAGCCTGCGACCACACTCAACCGCAAGGTAGGCGCAGGTCTTTAGCCTGCGCTACGGAAGCAGAAGAATTATCTGAGGTTTTTAGACGTTCACCACTTCCACGTTCACGCGGGGGTTAATCAAGTTTTTATCAATCAGTGCTGGCCAGTAGGCAACAACCTCGCTGGGGCGTGGGCGGCCGCCGGCAAAGCCGGTGACGTTTGGCGGGCCGGTTAAAATCAGCGGCGCAATCTCCTTTCCGAACCGCTCCACTGCCTTGAAGTCAGGACCGCGAACGCCAATCCGCATCATCACCTCTTCGGGGTCGGGGTTGGCGGCTTCCGAGAGCGGGCCGTGGCAGGCGTTGTAGCCAACGAACTCGGTAAGAACTTCATCGAACTTCAGCCCAAGTTTTTCCAGACGCGCCCGCAAAATTGCATCGCCAGCTTTGGCTTTGCGGATGGCATCGGGCCAAGCGTAGGTTAGCGTGGCAAAGGCGGAGTAGCCGTCGGAGTAGCTCATGGAGACTTTGAAAAATGGAGTGTTTGGCCGCCCTTTGATCCCGTGCACCCGAACGCGGTCGTTCCCCAAATCTTCAAGGTTGATGGTGGTGAAATCGGCAACCACATCGGGGGTGATGTACTCGGCCGGGTTGCCGATTTCGTACAGGCACTGCTCGGCCACGGTCCCCCGCGAAACACGCCCGCCGGTTCCCGGGTGCTTCGTCACAACGAACTCACCGTTGGGGTACGCCTCAACAATCGGGAAGCCGATGTTGGCCATGTCGGGGACGTTCTCCCAATCCTCCATGTAGTTGCCGCCGCTGGATTGCGCGCCACACTCGATGATATGCCCGGCAATGGTTCCCGCAGCAATCCTGTCCCAGTCATCCATGCTCCAGCCGAACTCATGGATCATCGGGGCCAAGCATAAGCCGGTGTCGGTGGTGCGTCCGGTGATAACGATTTGCGCGCCGCCGCGCAACGCCTCCACAATCGGCGCGGCCCCCAAATAGACGTTGGCGGAAAGGAGCCGCCCCCTGACATCTTCCACGGTTTCGCCGCTCTCCATGTTCCGCAGTTCGGCCCCTTGCTCCATCAGTTCGTCAATGTTCTCCAAGATATTATCCCCCGTCACCACGCCAACGTTCACGCTTAGCCCATGCTTGCGGGCAACCTCCAGGATGGCATCGCGGCAGGCTTCCAAGTTTACGCCGCCGCCGTTGGTAATCAACTTGATGTCCTTCTGAACAAGCTGCGGAAGGATTGCATCAATGGTGGAGATAAGGTCCTTGGCATAGCCCAAACGGGGGTCCTTCAGCTTCTGCTTTTGGACGATGGACATAGTGACTTCGGCCAGATAATCCATCATCAGGTAATCAATCGGGCCGTTGTTTACTTGGTCAATCGGTGCGGTAAGCAGGTCGCCCCAGAACCCCTGCCCCGAGGCGATACGGATCATGTCCTTCATGTGCGTGCGGTTGGATTGCTATGGTTTGCTTTCAGTGAAAAGCCGTGCGCAAAGCTACCATTTCTGCGGTGGGATCAGATATGTTGAAATGAAAAGGGAGAGGGGAGCATCTTTAGCTAGCGTGCAAAACATACGCTGAACCACCGAATATCGTCCCCGCTCATGCTGAGCTTGTCGAAGCAGTCGAAGTATGAGCGGAGCCACCGGACCTTGAAGCTGCCGATCACATCCAACAAAAAAAATGCTCCGGCTGTGGTATCAGCCGGAGCAAATGGGCGGAGCGTAGCGCGGTTGTGTGGGCAAACCGCGCTCTATCCAAAGCCGGCACTGGTGAAACGGTGCCGGTTGTTCGCGTTATTGAAAGCCTATCCGTTGGATTCGTTCGCAGTACCCTCCAAACCAGATTCGCCGATCTCAGCCGAGATAGTTTCCGATGGCATTCCAAATAGCGACGCAGTGTCACTGGTAAAGACAACGAAAGGGGTGAAAGTTCTCACCCCCCCCCCAAAAAAAACTTGCTGCGCCAGATTATTTAGCCAGCACAAACGAAGCTGAAACCGCCCCAGCCTCCCCTTCCAACCGGACGAAGTAACGTCCCGACGGCAAGCCAGAGATGGGTGCGTACAGCCACTGCTGGCCGGGTTGCATCATCCCACCATCCACCGTTGCGGCCTCCTGGCCCAGCATATTCACAACGTGAAGCCGAGCGTGCAGCGGGTGATCCAGAGTGCAGTGAACCGCAAGTTGTTCGCCGCGAAGCTCAATCCGTTCGATGCTCATTCCTGCGGTCACGGCTCCGGCACGCTCCACGCCGCTGCTCCCTTCTGGGGAAAGCAGAACGAACGCGGCAAGGATATTCAGATCACCATTTCCGGTGCGGCCATCGGCCCAGACAGGGATTGCGTATTCGCTGGTGGTCAGCACCTGGGTGTATTCGCCAATGCCAAACCCACCGTTGCGGCGGCCAACGGTAGTAAAGTCGGAGGGGGCAGCCGTGACGGCAAAATCGTTGATGAAGGTGCGCCCGCCATCGAAGGAGTAGGTCATGTAGTAGTTGGTGCTTCGGTCGCGGGTGTCGCTGCGGCGGTCGTACTAGGTAACGGCCACAAACCCTTGCGGGCTAACGCTGATGCTGGGGTAAAACTGGCTTGTTGGGGTTTCGTCGTTGTTGTTGTTCAGCACCACCGCTGGCGACCACGTTGCGCCGTTATCGTCCGAGCGGGAGTAGTAAATATCCAAGCCACGGCTCAGTTTGCTGGTGATGCCGTTGGCGGTCCAGACAGCATACATGGTTCCGGCATGTGGGCCGAATCCGTTGTCAATGGCGATGTGGGGGCAAGGGTACATCCGTTGCGCCAAGATTCCGGTGATGGAGTCCATGGTCTTGTTTGGATTATCATCAAGTTCGGGATCGAACTGGCCGGGGAACACCATGTCGCTGATTTTATTCGCGCTTGGGAAACTGGTTCCGCCATCGGTTGAGGCGGTATGCCACAAGGCCCAGTCTTTGCCATTCTTCGTTCCGAAAAAGGAGACGTGAACGCCGCCGCCCCGATCTACCTGGATGCTGGTAAACTGAACTTGCGCGAAGTCTTCGCCGGAAACCCGGGTTGAGGTTGTGGTAAACGGCTTATCGCCTGGGGGTTTTACGCGCAAGCCAATGTTCACCTTCCCTCCTGACAGGTCCCCTTCAAGAAATGCTGCGTACAGGGTGTTGCGGCGCGGGCCGTTGGTCATGTCGCACACCAGCCACTGCTTATCATAGATGGTAGCATCGCCACCACTGACCACGTTGATGCCAGAGCTAAAGGCAATTTGCATGGAGGAATCATGCACCCATGCTTCCCCGCCATTATCGGAGTATGCCCAGGAGAGCGCCCAGCGGAGGTTCGTGAGATCGAAGTTGACGGCGTAGAGGTTGATCCACGAGTAGTACAACCGCCCGTCGGCATCGAAAGCAAAAAGCGGATCGCCGCCACCGATGATCGTCGCCGAACCTTCGGATGGAGCAGGATTGAACGAGCTTTTCTTCCACGATTTTCCGAAATCCTTGGTGAAGTAGATTGGCGTGGTAAAGCCTTGCCCAGCATAGCGAATTGGCGAGACAACAATGTTGTTGTTATCGGTTGGATTGATTGCCGCATGGACCTCCGACTCAGGCGAGGCGTCGTTGCTGACAGCCACCTCCTGCCCGGCTGAAAGAAATTTCTGCAGAGCTTCTTCCAACCCCTTCGGGTCTTCGGCTTGTTTGGATTCGCGAAGATGTTCCGGCAGCACCTTCAGCTTTTCGCGGAGAATGTCGCGCGTGTTGATTGCTTGCGATGTGGCGGCCGCTGGCATCAGCAGAATGGCAGCAACAAACGGAACGAAAAGGGCTACGTGCTTCACAAAAATACCCCGTGTGAGAATGGTTGATGGAAAGGACTGAAGGAACAACAAACCGCGTGGGAAGCTGGTTACAAGAACCGTGTTCAACATACGCAGAAAGCCCTGCACAATGGCAGGGCTTTCTGGTGTTCTCATCGCTCCGTTCTTATTTTTTGGCAGCCTTTTTTGCAGCGACTTTTTTTGCCGCAACCTTCTTTGCTGCTGGCGCGCTGTTCACCTTTGTGGCGATTGACTTTGCTTGCAGGAACAGCAGCAAGTAATCGCGCCCGCCGGCTTTGCTGTCGGTTCCGCTCAGGTTAAATCCGCCAAACGGATGCACGCCAACCAACGCCCCGGTACACTTGCGGTTCAGATAGAGGTTGCCCACAAAAAACTCGTTGGCCGCACGCTCCAGCTTCTCCTTGTTTTCGGAATACACCGCTCCGGTTAGGCCGTACTTGGTTCCGTTGGCAATGTTCAGCGCGTCGTTAAAATCGCGGGCTTTGATGATTGCCAGCACCGGGCCAAAAATTTCTTCCTGCTCAATGGTTGCCCCAGGCTTCACGTCGGCAATCACCGTTGGTTGGATATACCAGCCGGACGCGCCCTCCACAATGCTCCCGCCAGCAACCAGCTTCCCTTCCCCCTTCCCAATCTCGATATATTTCTGGATGGTGTTGAACGCCCGCTGGCTGGCCACCGGCCCCATTGCTTTGTTCTCCATTGGGTCGCCAACCTCAATGTTTTCCACCCGCTCCTTCACCATCTGCACAAACTGGTCATAGACCTTCCGGTCCACAATCGCGCGCGAGCAAGCGGAGCATTTCTGCCCCTGGAACCCGAAGGCTGCGGCCACAACGCCGTTGGCGGCATCCTCAAGGTTAGCCTCGCTATCCACAACGATTGCATCTTTCCCCCCCATCTCGGCCACCACACGCTTCAGCCATAGTTGGTTATCGGGGGTGCGGCTTGCGCGTTCGTAAATCCGCTTGCCAACGCCCGCCGAGCCGGTGAAGCTGATAAAACGGATCTGCGAGTGATCCACGATGTAATCGCCAATCTCGCCACCATCGCCCGGGATGAAGTTCACAACCCCTTTTGGCAGGCCAAGCGAGTTCAGGATTTCCACGAACAGCCAGCCCATCATTGGGGAGTCACTGCTTGGTTTCAGAACAACGGTGTTGCCGGTGACGATTGCTGCCGAAGTCATGCCGACCAGAATGGCAAACGGAAAATTCCACGGCGGGATCACCGCGCCAACGCCTAATGGAAGATAGACCAACTGGTTTTGCTCGCCAGGGTTTTGCGTAACCGGTTGCGGGCCGGCGTAGCGGAGCATCTCGCGACCGTAGAACTCCAAAAAGTCAATCGCTTCGCCGGTGTCGGCATCGGCTTCAAGGTAGTTTTTGCCGACCTCGCTAATCATCCAAGCGTTGATTTCGTTGCGGCGCTGGCGGATTACTTCGGCGGCCTTGAACAAGTAGGAGGCGCGCTCGGCTGGCGGCACGTTTTTCCATTTCTGGAACGCTTTTGCTGCGGCTTGGATTGCGGCTTCGGCATGATCCTTCGTGGCCATCGAGAAGTTGCCAAGCACTTCGGAAGTAGCGGCTGGGTTGACCGAAGGGTGAGTGTTCTCGGTCATCACTTTTTTGCCGTCAATAATCAGCGGGTACTTTTTCCCGAATTTTTTCCGCACAGCAACGATTGCGTCGTGCTGTTTTTTTGCAACGGCAGGTTTGGCAAAATCTTGGTAGGTCGTTGGGGCGTACTCTTTCAGCTTCTTAGCCATGGATTGTTGGTGCTTATGGTTTGTTGATTGCAGAACGGTTGATAACTGCTGCAAAAGTAGCGCATGGGGGGTTGGTGGCGTGTTATCTGATGTTACCGCGCCAGCGGAATGTTGGAATGTCGAATGCCAAATGTCGAATGAGGAATCTTGGAGTTGTCTCCGAATCTCACCCTCCGCTCATGCTTCGACGAAGCTCAGCATGAGTGGAGCCACTGAACGGCGAAGTACCGTCATCGCCCCGACGTGGCGATCTTGCGGCCAGCACGGTGCCCGATGACTTCCCAGAAATCCGCGAGATCGCTTCGTCGAAGACTCCTCGCGATGACAGGGCGATGACGGGGTGTGAGTTCCGAAAAAAAACTTGCGCCCACCACCGAACCCAGCCCTCCGCTCATGCTGAGCTTCGTCGAAGTATGAGTGGAGCCACCGGAATGTTGGAATGTCGAATGTCGAATCAAGAATGAAGAGTCTTGGAGTTTCCTCCGAATCCAGCCCTCCGCTCATGCTGAGCTCCGTCGAAGTATGAGCGTGAGCCACCGAACCGAGAAGCCGCCCCTGCCTGCCCTCACCCCCCGCCCTCTCCCAAATGGGTGAAGCTGCTGGTTGCCTCACATTCGTCGGGTGGGAGAGGGAGCCAAAGCCAAGAAGGAACAGAAGAGAGTGAAAGTGAGGTGGCACACAAGTTCCGCGCTGAAGCACGGAGTAATACTAAAGAGAAGCCACCACCGACCACCAACTACTGACCACAGCCCCCCGCCGATGCTGAGAACTGAGCCTACCGGCACACCTCACTATCTCTCCCCCCAACCTCACCCTTGCCGGTGTGGGCGAAGGTCGCTGTGGGCGCGGGAGAGGTACTCAATCGAAGCGGCAAGGCTGGGGGATGATGCAGAGAAGGCATCTATCCGAAGCGTGGCTTCAATATCGGTGAGAAGATATGGGTTGCCAAAGTTGAGCAAGGCTGTGGGCCGCAATGGAAGGTCGCGCAGAAGCTCCATCTGGTCGTTGCTTAACCCGACGGTTCCGGCGTAGCCGCGTGGCTTCACGAACAATGCCAACAGCAGCCCCCCGGCTCCCTCAATTTTCTTCCTGATCTCTGCTTGATCCTTCGCGCTCACCTCCCGCGTGACCACCGCAACATCAGCATCTTCGGGATACCAGCTTGAGAAATAGAGGAACCACTCCTCGGGTTTCGGATTGTCCAGCGTGTCGGTGAAGCCAAGCACAAACAGCGGCGCGCCCGGGTGCGCAAACTCACCCCGAACCTGCAACGAACGCCGCGCCGCTTCCAGCGCGTACAGCCCGCGCGACTGCGGTGTGGAATGTGGGGCGTTGGCTTTGCTATCAATCCACTGGCGCAGGCTGGCCAACCGCTCGGTGGTTTGTGCAATTCGTTTTGCGGAGATGCGGCCCGATTCGGCGGCGTGGCACAAGGCTTCCAGGGTGGCGCGGGGGTCCGGCATGGTTTCCAGCACGTCGTTTCCGGCAAGGTAGGCCAGCACCGATGCTTCGCCGTCGCTCCACCCTTTCGTCACCGCGTGCATATCCAGCGCGTCGGTGACGATTACGCCATCGTAGCCAAGCTCGTGGCGAAGCAACCGCTCGGTTAACATTGGGGAAAGGGATGCCGGCGCGCCGGATGGATCAATCGCTGGGACGGCAACGTGCGATGACATAATCGAGCGCACCCCGCAGCGTACAGCCTCGGCAAACGGCCGAAGCTCCACCTGCCACAATCGTTTTGCATCGAACGGAAGCGAGGGGAGTTCGCGGTGGGAATCCAGCGAGGTATCGCCGTGGCCCGGGAAATGTTTTGCACAGGCGGCCACGCCGCGATCCTGGGTTCCCCGCAGGTAGGCCACCACATGTTCTTCCACCAGTTTGGGCGTTCCGCCAAAGGCGCGGATGTTGATAATCGGGTTATCGGGGTTGGTGTTGATGTCGGCAACGGGGGCAAAATTCCAGAGTATCCCCAGCTCACGCATCTCGTCGGCAATGCTTTGGGCAACGGTGTAGGTGACCGAGAGATCGTTGGCCGCGCCCAGCGCCATCATGCTGGGGAACTCAGTCCCGCCGGGAAACCGCATGGTGATGCCGTCTTCGCAATCGGCGGCCAGCAGCAGCGTTCCCTGGGCAAGTTCTTGGACTTGGCTGGCGGTTTCGCGGGCATCGTTTGCGTTGCCGTCGAACAGCACAAATCCGCCCACAACTTCATCGTGGATAAGCCCACGGATGGTGGCGGAGTAAGCAGCGTCCTGCAAGAAGGGGCGGCAGTTCAGCCGTGGGAAAATGGAGCCAGCAAGGTGTTCCCGAACAGTGCTCATCGTTGAAGAAGAAGTAGAAGGAGTGTGATAGTCTTGAAGAATCAGTGTTCCATAAACAACGCCAGCATAACGCACCGTAACCGAAGGCAACCATAACGGCAAACATAGCCGATTGCCAGCGCAAAGCAACCACGCAGATAGCAAAAACTAACGTTTCCGCCCCCGAAAACCGCCACGCCCAGCCGCGGGCATTCCGTATATTTGCCCGTTTCGCAAAAGAACTTCCCTTCCGTTTTCAACTTACACATGGCAAAAAGCCTTAGTATCCTATTTATCACCAGCGAGGTCCTGCCGTTCGCAAAAACCGGGGGGCTGGCCGATGTCAGCGCCGCGCTTCCGCTGGCACTTACCGAGCTGGGCCACGACGTTCGCCTGATTATCCCCAAATATGGCTCAGTTTCCGAACGCCGGAACCGAATCCATGAAATTAAGCGGCTGAAAGAAATTCCGATGGAGGTTGCCGGGGAGGAGACGATCGCCGTCGTGAAAAGCTCGCAGGTTGTGAACGCCCGCGCAAAAGTACAGGTCTATCTTGTCACCAACGACAAATATCTGGAGCCGCTGAAGGGAATCTACACCGACCCAAAAACCGGGAAGGACTTCCCCAACAACGACGAACGGTTCATCTTTTTTGCCAAAGCTGCACTGGAAACCTGCTTGCGGCTGGGGTGGAAACCGGATGTCATCCACTGCAACGACTGGCAGACGGCGTTGATACCGATGTTCATGAAGGAGATGTACGCCAAGGAGCCGATGTTCGCCCATGCGCGCACCGTTCTGACAATCCACAACATGGCCTACCAGGGGGCATTCCCGGCCAGCACGTTTGCAAAAACTGGCTTGCCCGAACGCCTTGCCCCGGCAATGGAGCACGCCGGAAAAACCAATTTCCTAAAAGCTGGCATCGCCTACGCCGACGCGGTCAACACCGTCTCGCCACGCTACGCCAAGGAGATCATGACCGCCGAATATGGTTGCGGCCTTGAGAGCGTGATGAAGAAGCATGGCGAAAAACTTTGGGGGATTGTCAACGGCGTTGATACCGAGGTCTGGAACCCCAACACCGATAAATTGATCACCGAGAAATACTCCCTGAACAACTTGGAAGGGAAGTATGAGAACAAAACCTCGCTCGGGAATCGCTTTGTTATGGATGCTGACCTGGATACCCCAATGTTTGGCATGGTTGCCCGGTTGGTTGAGCAAAAAGGCTACGACCTGATCTGCGACTCCATTGACAAGTTGGCCGCGCTTCCGGCACAGTTTGTGTTCATGGGGGAAGGGGATAAGAAGTACGAAACCGTGCTGACACGCGCCGCCAAGAAGTACAAAAACATCGGTTTCTTCCACGGCTACGATGAAGAGTTGGCGCACTTGATCCAAGCCGGAAGCGATGCCATCCTGATGCCGTCGCGATTTGAGCCGTGCGGGCTGAACCAACTGTACGCCCAGGCCTACGGGTCGGTTCCGGTGGTTGCCAAAACCGGCGGGTTGTTGGATACGATCGAGGAGTACAACCCAAAGAAAGAATCGGGGAACGGATTTTTTATCCAAGACCTGACAACCGAAGGGCTGGTGGCAACCATCCAAAAAGTGATGGAGCTGTTCCACAACGAAGAGCAATGGGAGAGCTTGTTGAAAACCATCATGGCCATTGACAACTCATGGAAAGCCTCGGCAGAGGAGTACGTGAATCATCTGTACCGGAAGGGGTAAGGGGGGCATTCCCCCGATTTCCGAAATGAGAAAATTTTCGTCATTCGGCATTCTGGTTGTGGTCAGTGGTCAGTTGTCAGTGGTCAGTGGTCAGTGGTCAGTTGCAAGAACCAATTTGACATTCGACATTCGACATTCGGACATTCCCCATTTTCCCCCTTGCCCCGGCGGGGCGGCTTTTTTTAGATTGATTGCATGAACCTACGGAACATCCACACGATTTTTCCGCCGCTGGCGGGGATGCTGCTGGCACTGCTGATGGCTGCCTGCAACGACAACCCCACCACTATCGGCGATGACTATATCCCGAACAACGTCCAGTTCACCACCTACACGCTGAAGCCGGGGGAGATTGAGGTGATGAGCGACATCGCCACGGTTTCCAACAGCTCATCCAACGGAAACGGGGCGGTGCTGGTGGGCCGCGACGACGATGGAACCATTGCCAACGGCCTGCTTTCGGTGACGGAAACCTCACCACTGTTCAAAGATGCCGGGCGGCAAATCACCAAAGTGGAGTTGCAACTGCGCCCGCTGGGCTACCGCTCCACACGCGATTCGGGGCGCGACATCAGCTTTGACGTTGTTGCGCTGGACAGCACGTTTAGCCCCAACGAACAGTGGAGCGACCTGCTGACTTCCCGGGTGGAATCGGCCCCAGTGATCGGGAGCTTCAGCGGCAACTACCCCGATTCCGGCGTGATTCGGTTTGAGTTGAACCTTGCTGGGGCAACCGATTTTTTACGGAGCTACTACCAAATCCGCCCCAACAGCAGCAACCCAAGCGATAGCATCTTCATCGTGAAATCATTGGCACTCCGGTCGCGGGCGGGCAATCACCGGATTGTCTCGTTCCTGGGGGCAACCACCACGGCATCGTTAGACACACTGCGCCCAACGCTGAAAATCACCTTTGCCGACACGGCCCACACGGTTCGCGCAGGCGTTTCCAACTGGGTGGTGAAATATCCGGCCTCGGTTCCCACCGGTTCCGGCGTGATTACCCTTGCCGCCGGCGCGCCGGTCCGCACGTTGCTGAAGCTGCGGTTGGACTCCATCCCCACCACCGCCACCATCCACCAAACCGAACTGACGCTGCGGATTGACACCGCCCGCTCGCGCTACGGCAGCACCGGCGCAACCACACGGATGATCGGCTACTTGGGTGATGTGGCAACGCTGAACCAAAGCAGCTACCTGGCCAACACAAAGCTGCGGCTGACGGGATACCGCATCACGCAGGACTCCACCAATTTCACCGACAAGTTCCGCTACTTGGGAATGGCCCCGTTGCTTACCGAGTGGCTGCAAGCCGTTCGCGGAACGGGGGGATCGCCCAACTACGGGTTGGTGCTGGGGCTGGATCGTGGCGTGCTTTCTTCCAATGTGGAGGCCACCAGCGTTGATCGCCTGATCTTCTTCGGCAACGATGCCGCCGATTCCTCGCTTCGCCCAACTGTCACCATCACCTACTCAACCCAAACCTCACGATGAACCGACGAATCTTTCCATTGTTGGCAGTTGTGGTGGTTTTGGGTTTGGGGTACTCACCCGTGGCCGCCCAAACCAGCGGCGGAAGCACGTACAGCAGCTTAAATATCGGCGACCTTCAACCAACAACCTCCGTTGCTGGCCAGGGGCTTGCCGGGGTGGAATCGGCAATGCCAATGCCGGGAAATCTGAACTCGCTGAACCCTGCCGGCTGGGCCGACCTCCGTTCGGTAACGTTGGCAGCGGGGATGAATTTCCAGCAATATCAAGTTTCCACAGCG
Organism: Chlorobiota bacterium; assembly: GCA_016788565.1. GTDB lineage: Bacteria > Bacteroidota > Ignavibacteria > OLB7 > OLB7 > OLB7. The sequence continues at coordinate 59,091 of JAEUSP010000050.1, forward strand.
TCGCAATCGCTCTATCAGAACAGCACGCGATTGCAAGGGTTCTCGGTCGGCTTCCCTTTTTCGGAAACGCACGGCATCACCGCGGCGATTCTCTTCCGGCCATACTCCACGGTGAACTACCGCTCGCAACTCACCCAACGGATTCCAATTGCCGGAACCGACACCGCCCTCTCAACAATCACCAAACAAGGCTCTGGAGGGGTGTCGCAGGCGGTGATTGGAAGCTCCTTCAAACCGATTGAGCAGCTTACGGTTGGGGCCGGGTTGGATTGGTATTTCGGGGCAATCGAAAGCCGAAGCAATGTGGAGTTCGACAACAGCTCACTGAACCCCGCCACCTATCTGACCAGCGACCAGTATCGTGGGGTCGGCGGGCGGTTTGGGATGCAGTTCCGCCCAGTGGAAGGCTTGCAGCTTGGCGCAACCATGCAAACCAGCGCAACGCTGAACCGCGTCCGGCTGCTGATCAACAACTCCCTTGATGCCTCGGGCCAAATTGTGGACACCACCGGAACCGACACCGCCGACCTATCCGTCCCGCAACGGCTGACCGTTGGCGTTTCCTACCAAATGGGGCGGAGCGTTCTTGGCACCGAGTTCAGCACGCAGGATTGGGGAAACAGCGCGATGACATCGGCAACGGCGGCAACCCGCTACGGGCTGGCCTACCAATACACCGCCAGCGAATCCATCAACGCCGAAGGCTTCGACCGCTGGACGTTTCGCGCCGGGGCATCGTACGAAGACACCTACTACCGTACTCCAAATGGAGCTATTTCGCAGCTTGGCTTTTCGCTTGGAGTTGGGTTCCCGCTTGCGGCCTACAACCGGCTGAACGCAAACCCTGCAATGGATGTGGCCCTTCAGTTCGGCACACGCGGAACCACCGACAACGGCTTAACCCGCGAGGCGTTCGGGAAACTTTCGGTGGAGCTGTCGCTCAGCGAATTGTGGTTTTTGAAAGTTCGGCGGTAACACGGCTTTGCCAACTGGCGGGTGGGGGTGAAGCAGTGAGAACTCACCCCACCCATGCCGAGCTTCTCAAAGTGGAGTCAGCTCAACTTCCGAACACTTCCTCCTCTCACCTCACCTTTTGCTCACACATCCTTTCTCTATCCCTTTCCCTATGCTCTCTGGTTTTGGATACGACGTTCACCGCTTGCAGGCGGGCCTCCCGTTGCGGTTGGGTGGGGTAAGCATCCCCGATGCCCCTGCCGGGGCGGTTGCCCATTCCGATGGCGATGTTGTGCTGCACGCGCTGTGCGACGCGCTGCTTGGCGCGGCAGCCCTGGGTGATATTGGCCGCCACTTCCCCGACACCGACCCACGCTGGAAAGGGGCCAACTCGGTGGAACTTCTTGCGGCGGTTGTGGCGTTGCTGCATGAACAAAACCTGCGCCCACACAACGTTGATTGCATGGTGCTGTTGGAACGCCCAAAAATTGCCCCGTTCCGTGAGCAGATGCGGGAAACGATTGCGGCCACGCTTGGGATTGCCGTTGGGCGCGTCTCGGTGAAAGCCACCACCCACGAAGGCTTGGGGCCGATTGGTGCCGGCGAAGGGGTAGCCGCCTACGCGGTGGCATCGGTGGCGCAGCCAAGCGATTCGTTGTAGGGAACTCTCACTCCATCGCTCCCCTTTTCCCGCTCCCCCTTTCCCCTCTCTCTCTCTTTCTGGCTTGATAGCGTACCATGAAACAACCAAACCCATCGTTCCTTTTGCGGCGGCTTCCGGCTGGCGATGCTCGGTGGCCCGGCGTGCGCGCCGGCGGGAATCGGCATCATCGGAGCGATGGAACTGGTGGATGGTGTGCGGTTTTTCTGCTTTGGTTGGCGGCCCTGTTTCTGCTTTCCCCAGCCGCTTGGGGCCAACATACTCCAACCGCTGTTCAATCCCCCACAACCTCAGCCGAGCGGCTTTGGAAAATCCCGCACGGGTATCTGGGCGTTGCTCAAGTTTTTGGCCGCACCCAGCTAACCCGCTACAACGATTCGCTGCGCCCTACCGAAACCACCTACTCACTCCTTGCAATCCACGACCTCCATCTCACCTCACCAACTGCCGACAGCGTGCTGCTGCTGGCCGAGGAATCGGGGCGGGTGACGCTGGCGTTGCTGCCAGTGAGCGGGAAGCTGGAGATGCGATTGCTGGAACGAACCCCCTTCCCCCGCTGCACCCGATTTCTTCCGGGCGGCCAGTTTGCCCTTGGGGATTCCGTTGTGGTTGCGGTTGCCGACGGGAAGGTTACGCCGATTCAGCAGGGTGAAATTTTGGACGCGGTTCAACTTCCCGGCGGAGCTTCGCGGCTGCTGGTGGCCCAGCGGAGCGATGATGGATTGCTGCTGTCGGCAATCACAAACCCGAATGGAGCGGCGGATACGGCTCCACCAATTTCCGCAACGCTTCCCGGCACAAGCGGCAAAGTCCGGCTGCTGCTGGCCGGTTCCGACCAGGTGGTGTTGCTGCAATCTGGCCAACCAAACCGGGCCACACTTCTTGATGCTGATCTGCTTCTGGTGAACAGAACGATTGACCTTCCCACTGCTCCAACCGGGGTTGCGCAACTTGCGGTGGATGGAGCAACGTTGCCGGCGGCAATTTTCGGAACCTACCCGCACCCGCTGATCCTTCCCATTTCCCCGAACGGAACGCCGCAGCAACTTCAGTGGCCGTTTGCGCAACCGTTCAGCAGTGTTGCCCAAGCCGGCGGGGTGATCGCCCTTGTTGGGGCCGACAGCGTGGCCATGTACGACAGCACCATGCAACTGATTGCCGTTGCTCCGTCGGGTGGCGCGGCGGGGGCATGGCTCACCATCGTTGCTCCCAACCAAATTCTTCTCTCCTCCACCGATGGCTCGCGGCTCATCACGGTGGAGCGAACTCTGCCCAACTGGTTTTCGCGGCATTGGGGTTGGCTGATTTCGGCAGGGATCGGTTTGGTGGTGCTGGCCGCGATTGTTCTGGTTGTGCGGCGGTATCTGTTTGCCCGCAATCTGTACCGCAACCTTGTCAGGATTCCAAACTCTGGCGGGGTGATTGTTCTTTCGCGCTCGCAACGGGTGAATCACCTGAACGATTCGGCGCGGGGGATGATTGAGGTGGATCGCTACATCCCGCTGGGAAGGCATATCAGCGAGTACGTTCGTGGCCCCGAGTGGGGCGGGCTGATGTCCGCGCTTCGGCGATTGTTCCAGCAGGGGGAATCGTTCGAGCAGAAACTTGACTTGCGCCGCGAAGGGGGCGTTCGCTCGGTCAGTTTCCGGGGGCGGCCGCTGTACGGACGGTTTGGCGCGCCCGCCGGATACTTGTTGCTGATGGAGGACGTGACCCGCACCCTTGAGCAAGAACGGCTGGTGAATTGGGCATCGGTGGCGCATCACATCGCCCACGAAATGAAAACCCCGCTTGGGGCGGTGACGATTACCGCCGAATCGCTTCATCAAAAACTGTCATCGAATGGCCATGACTTTGAGATGATGCGCTCCACCCAACGGATCGTCCGCCAGTCGCGGCGATTGCGTGAAATCGTGGACGACCTTCTGACGGTGGCCCGCACCGAATCGCTGAACCGCACCTGGGCCGATGTTGCGCTGCTGACCACCTCGCTGCTGCAAGACGTGAGCGACATGATCCCCCAAAACGTCAGGATTGAGTGCACAACAACGGGGGAAAATTTCCGGGCAATGGTGGATGTTCCGCAACTGACGGTTGCCGTGCGAAACGTGATGGATAACGCTTGGCAAGCAATCGGAAGCCGTGCCGATGGAGTGATCCAGGTTCGCATCGGCCAATCCCCCGAAACCATCACGATTGAGATCAGCGACAACGGTATCGGTATGAGTCAGCAAACAATGGAGCAACTGTTCCAACCGTTTTATACCGAGCGACCCGGGGGGTCCGGGATTGGGACTGTAATCCTGAAACGTGTGGTGGAGGGGCACGGCGGAAGCGTCCAAGTGGAAAGCCGCCAGGGGCATGGATCCCGTTTCATCCTAACGATACCACGAACATGAACCTTCAGAAACTCACGCTGAAATCGCAGCAAGCGTTGCAGACAGCCCAGGAAATCGCCGGCGGCTACAGCAACCAGCAGATTGAACCGATCCACATTCTTGCGGCCATGCTGCAAGATTCCGCCGGCATTGTGCCGCCAATGCTGATGAAAATTGGCGCGAACCTCAACTATCTAAAAATCAAAGTCAACGAGTCCATCGAATCGCTCCCGAAGGTTTCCGGCGCGGGGCTTGGCAGCCAATACATCAGCCAATACACCGGGCGGATGATTGAGTCGGCACTGAAAGAAGCTACCGCGATGGGGGATGAGTACGTCTCCACCGAGCATCTTCTGATTGCCATCAGCGAAGACAAAACCAGCCCGGCGGGGGCGTTGCTGCGCGACCAAGGGGTCACAAAAAACTCCATCAACAAAGCCCTGAAGGAGATTCGGGGATCGCAGAAAGTGGTGGATCAAAACCCCGAAGACAAGTACCAAGCCCTAACCCGCTACGGACGCAACCTGAACGACCTTGCGCGCAAAGGGAAAATGGACCCGGTGATTGGGCGCGAAGATGAAATCCGGCGGGTGATGCAGGTGCTGATGCGGCGCACAAAAAACAACCCCGTGCTGATTGGCGAGCCGGGCGTTGGCAAAACCGCAATCGCCGAAGGAATCGCCATCCGCATCATCCAGGGGGACGTGCCGGAAGGATTGAAAACCAAGCAGATTGTGGCGTTGGATATGGGCGCGCTGGTTGCCGGAACCAGCTTCCGCGGGCAGTTCGAGGAGCGGCTGAAGGCGATTGTGAACGAGGTTGCGGAATCGAACGGCGAGATCATCCTGTTCATTGATGAGCTGCACACATTGGTTGGTGCCGGCGCGGCGCAAGGCTCGGTGGATGCCGCAAACATCCTGAAGCCAGCACTGGCGCGTGGCGAGCTGCGGACTATCGGTGCGACCACATTGGAAGAATATCGCAAGTACATCGAGAAAGACCCCGCGTTGGAGCGCCGATTCCAGCCAGTGCTGGTCCCCGAGCCAAGCGTTGAGGACACCATCAGCATTTTGCGGGGATTGAAAGAACGATACGAAGTTCACCACGGCGTGCGGATCACCGACGGCGCGATTGTGGCCGCCGCGCAACTCTCCGACCGCTACATCACCGACCGATTCCTTCCCGACAAAGCCATTGACCTGATTGACGAATCCGCCTCGCGATTGCGGATGGAGATTGACTCCATGCCAGAAGAAGTGGACACCATCGAGCGCAAAATCCGGCAATTAGAAATTGAACGCGAAGCCCTTCGGCGCGAACTGAACGCGGCGTAACGCGGCTTGCAAGCATGGGGGGATTTTTTTTACATCTCCTCCTACCGTCATCACCCCGTCGGGGCGATGACGGTAGGAGGGGTTCCCATTCTTAGCCCCGAATGGGGCGGTAGTCCCATAGCCCAGCGGCGTAAGCCCTGGGAACATCGCCAACACCAACAACCCACAGCCCCGAATGGGGCGACAGAGTTCACCGGCACCAGCCATTCTTCCGCCCGCTACGGGGCTATCCAACCCTGATGTTCCCGCAATCACCCAAGGCTTACGCCGTTGGGCTAAGCTGGCTTTCGCCCCATTCGGGGCTGTTGTGGCTTCTCGGTTCGGTGGCTCCACTCATACTTCGACGGAGCTCAGCATGAGCGGAGGGCTGGATTTGGCTGTGGCTTCTCTTCAACATTACTCTGTGCTTCAGCGCGGAGATTGCGTGCCACCTCACTTCCACTCTTCTTCAGTTCCTTCCCGGCTTTGGCTCCCTCTCCCACCTGACCAATGTGAGGCAACCACCACTATCACACATTTGGGAGAGGGCGGCAGGGCTGTTAAGTGTTCAAAGAAGGAGTAAATTGCAGGCCAAAAACAGATGGAACAAACACTGGTAGCATATCTGCGAACCGTCCCGGACTTCCGAAGCGCGCATGGGAAGCGCTATCAACTCGATCACCTGCTGCT
>JAEUSP010000119.1 GCA_016788565.1 Chlorobiota bacterium
GGGTTAGAAGACTTTCTAACTCTGTCCGGTAGTTCCCGATGTTCTTGAAGAAATTCAGTATCGCTTCCCGGAATTTCTCCTTCGTTGTGTAGTATTCCGCGTCGATCACCTTCTTTCGCATGAATTTCCATAATCGCTCTAATAAATTGACGGAGCAATCCTACGACTCCTGAACCTCTGTACGCCTTTGCGTACTTCTTTATCCATGAGGTCAGCTCCTTCTCGCTTCGGTAAGGTACGGCGAAGCCACAAAACAGGGAAGGTCACCAATCAAGGCCATCTCTCACCTTTTTCGGCAGCCCGGCAACCACTAACTCGTAGGAGTGGTCAATCATCTCCCGAAGCTCACTGGCTGGAATTGTGCCATCCATCACCACGGTGTTCCAGTGTTTTTTGTTCTGGTGGTAGCCGGGGCGCACGGCATCGTAGCGTTCGCGTAGCTCCAGCGCTAACTCTGGTTGGCATTTTAAGTTCACGCTTAGCGGCAGGCTCATGGTACCTGTCAAAGCAAACATCTTGCCGGCAACCTTAAACACCAACGTTTCTTCATCGAAGGGCATACTTTCGGTGGTGTGTGGCTTGGCAAGGCAGTAGCTGCGGAAGGTGTCGAAGGTCATGGCAACGTTGTTTGGCTTATCTCAAGATAGTGTGCAAAGTAGGAAACTGAAAGGCGAGAAATCGCTGGCTTCTCGGTTCGGTGGCTCCGCTCATACTTCGACGGGGCTCAGCATGAGCGGAGGGCTGGATTCGGAGACAAGGCAGTAGTCATTAGTCAGTGGTCAGTGGTCAGTTGCAAGAATCAATCGGCGGCTCCACTCATACTTCGACGTGGCTCAGCATGAGCGGAGGGCTGCATTCGGTGAAAATTTCAGCATTCTTCACTCCCCCATTTGGCATTCTACATTTGGCATTCGGCATTCAACGGCTCCGCTCATACTTCGACGTGGCTCAGCATGAGCGGAGGGCTGCATTCGGTGAAAATTTCAGCATTCTTCACTCCCCCATTTGGCATTCGGCATTCAACAAGAGCGGAGGGCTGGGTTCGCAGGAATTAGCTCTCACTTCTATTTCCTACTTCCTACCCCCGGCTCTGGCTCCATCGCTTTCGTTGGAGTATTGCATGGTTTTGATGACGGAACTTCAACTATTTTCGTTCGTCAAGAATGGCGACGTTCGCGCTTCCGCATGATCTGCTTTCCTCTCTGGCCGCTTCCCAAATTTTTTGGAAGGGGAAGCTGGAAGGGGAGTAAAAAATAAAGGACACAATGACAGCTTTCTCCTCCATTTCCGTACGGCTCCGCCGGATGAGCGACACCCAGTTGCGGGTGTTGTTCGGGGCGGTGCTTGCGGTTTCGTTGCTGGCAAACCTGCTTGCCTCCAACTCCGGAATCCTGCATCACAGCAGCATGGCCACCGATGATTGCTTGTGGGATATCGAGCAACGCGCCACCCAGTTGGTGCTGGTTGTGATGGAGGTTGCCCCCGGCGGGGAAGCCGACCAAGCGGGGGTGATGGTGGGGGATCGGGTGATTGCAATTAACGGAGCCACGCTCCCCACAGTTCCCGACACCCTTCCCCGTGAGCAGCAGAACCAAGCCACAAGGCAGGTTGTTCATTACGCGCAGACCTTGCTGGAGCAAGCCCCGGTTGGCGTTCCAATCCCGTACGTGGTGGAGCGGGGCGGCCAGCAACTTCCGCTGCAGATGAAGGTGCGCACCCAAAAAATTTATGTCCAGATTGCCTTCCCACTATTTTGCGCGTTGTGGTTGTTGGTTGGCACCGTGGTGCTGTTCGCACGTCCGCGCGGGCGGGTGCAGCAGCAATTTTTCCTGACCGCTGCGTGTGTGGTGTTTGCATTCACCTACCCGGCGCAACTGCTGCAAATCAGCGGCGGGTTGGGGATTGCGTTGCGGTTGCTGTGGGGGATGTTAGGCTCACTCTTCCTTTCGCTGTGGGTGCTGTTTTGCACCACCTTCCCGATTGACCAGCGGGTGTTCACCACCATTCCCAGGAAGCTGTGGCTCTATTCCCCGGTGATTTTTACTGCCATCGGGAACATCGTTGCTTTTGCTGCCGAGCTGACCCGCACGCCGGAGCCGGCCGCGCTGCAATCGTACATCATGTATGGTGGCTTTTTTGGTGGGCAGATATTTTTTCTGGGGGGAACATATTTTCTGTTCAGGGGCTACCGCCAGCTTCCGGCAACCCCGGTGCGGCGGCCAATGCCGGTGATTTTGTTGGGGTCGTTGCTGGCCACCGTCAGCTTCCTCTATTTCAAGGTTATCCAGATTCTTGTCCCCACCACCACCTTCCTCTATCCGCAGTATCAGCTTCCTGCGTTTCTGATTTTGGCACTCCCCATCTCCTTCGGCTACGCCATTTATCGCTACCAAGTGATGGACTTCCGGCGGGTGCTGCGGACCACCCTAACCTACACCGCCACCAGCACGCTGATTGTGGGACTTTATCTAACGATTGCCTACGGCATTGGCCGCGCACTCTGGGCGGTGACGGCATCGGCGGGGTCCGATGAGCCAATCAACATCTTCAGCACCATCGGGATCATCACCTTTTTGCTGGTGCTGCTGTTGCTCGAGCCGGTGAAGCGTGCGGTGCAAACCTGGATTGAAAACCGATTCTTCCCCCAGCACCGCGACTACTCCCAGTTGCTTACCCGATACACCGAAGAAATCAGCGAGACAGTGGGAACAAGCGCGGTGGCCGCGTTGGTGGCGCGCACACTGAAGCAAACGCTGGATTTGGCTGGGGCCTATGTGATTATTGAGCAATCCGACGGCCAGTTCCAACTGCTGGCAAAGGTGACGGATTTCGAGCCGATTGATGTCGAGGATGAATCGCTTGGCAGCCTGCGCCGGTTGCTGCACGAATCGCACGCCATCATCGCGCTGGAAACTGTCAACGATCCGTTGCTGATACCGTGGCGCGAATGGTTCAGCTATGTGGTGGGATTGTACGCCCAGGGGAAGCCCATCGGGGCGGTGGTGTTAACCCGACCAAAAAGCGGGCAACCCCTGGGTGGGCGGCAGCTTCAGTTGCTGAAAACGGTGGTGGCGCAAGGGGCCAGCGCGGTGGAGGTAGCGCGGTTGTACGAGATGGAGCTTGCCCGCCAGCGATACCAAGAGGAGTTAGCAACCGCACGAAAAATCCAGGAGAGTTTGCTGCCGAAGCAGATGCCAAGCATCCCAGGAATTTCCATCAGTGCCGTGGCGCGTGCGGCCCAAGCCGTGGGGGGTGATTACTACGACGTGATCCAATTGGATGATGATCGCTTCCTTGTCATCATCGCCGATGTTTCCGGCAAGGGGCTTCCCGCGGCGTTGTACATGGCCGAGTTCCACGGGATGGTTCATATCGCCTGCGCAATGCACAACACCCCAAAGGAAATTCTTTCACTGCTGAACAAACATCTGGGTGAGGTGATCACCCGTGGGTCGTTCATCACCGCCACCATGCTGCTGTTCGACACCGCACGGATGACCGTCAGCATGGCGCGCGCCGGGCATACGCCGATTATCCGCCGCCACGGGTTGGAGGTGGACACGCTGACCCCGGCAGGCATTGCCCTGGGCTTGGCATCGCACCAGATGTTTACCGCATCGCTGAAGCAATACACCGTGCAGTACGAGCCGGGTGAGACCTTCATTCTCTTCAGCGATGGAGTAAGCGAGGCGATGAATGCCGGGCGGGAATTGTTCGGCGACGGGCGACTGCTGGATGTGATTTCCGGATTCCCCGACACCTCGGCCCAATCGCTCTGCAACGGCATCTTGCAGCAGGTGGAAAACTTCCGCGACGGCAGCGACCAAAACGATGACATCGCAATCGTTGTGGTGGAGATACGGAAAGGGGAGCCGGTTCACCACCGCCCAACCCCCATTTCGCAGATGCGGAAGAAAGAGTGAAGAGTGAAGAGTGAAGAGTGAAGAGTGAAGAGTGAAGAGTGAAATGGGAAGAGCAAGATGGAGATAGAGCAGGGGAAGGAAGTAGGGAGTACAAGTACAAGTGGAAGCCTGCGAACGCACTCTCCGCTCATGCTGAGTCCCGTCGAAGTATGAGCGGAGCCAGCGAACCGAGTCCCCGCCGCTACTTGCCCTCACCCCCCGCCCTCTCCCAAGCGGTTGAAGGTGCTGGTTGCCTCACATTCGTCGGGTGGGAGAGGGAGCCAAAGCCGGGGAGGAAAGTAAAAAAACTAACCACCGCCTCCCGACCACCGCCTCCCGACCACCGCCTCCCGACCCCCGCCTCCCGACCACCGCCTCCCGACCACCGCCACCCGACCACCGCCTCCCGACCACCGCCGCCCGCCCCCCCCCGCCCCCCCCCCGCCGCCCGGCCCCCCCCAGCCGACCCACGCCCCCCGCGGGGCGAGTGGGTTGGCGCGGCGGGCGGCCGAGGGGGGC
>JAEUSP010000129.1 GCA_016788565.1 Chlorobiota bacterium
AACACAGACGTTGCCAACCACAGCAGGCCAGGGGAATGCACTTATTGCCAGCACAAACAGCGGCAGCACAACGATCAACGCGGCCCGGATTGGGAACGGATTGACGAACACCCAAGTCAACGACGACCTGACGATTAGTGGTGGGACGGTAGATGGAAGCCCGGTTGGAGCAACGACCCGCAGCACGGGAGCATTCACCACGCTTGATGCCAACGGCGCAGTGACGTTGGGGAATGGGAACGACAACATCACGCTGAACGCTGGGAGCGGTATCATCAGTGCGTCGGGGGATAAAATTGAGAACGTGGCCGACCCGACCGCAGCGCAAGACGCGGCAACAAAAAACTACGTTGATAACCAAATCACTTCTACGGCCTGGGTGTTGGGGGGGAATACTACTCCATCATCAAACATCTTCGGCACTATTTCAGCAACGGATATTGATGTCCATACCAACAGCACCACCCGGATGACCATCGGAAGCGGTGGCGGAATCGGCATCAACGCCACGCCAGTTGCCTCAACCAAACTTGGTGTTGGAACCGTAGCCGCAACCGGGGGAATTGGCGTTGCGGTAGATATGACCGGAACCACAACCTCAACCGGCCTGAAAGTCACCAACGTTGGAGCAACGGGAACGAACGACGCTGGGCTTGCAATCTCTTCAAGTGCTTCCGGAACGGGAACCGGTATCCGTTTGGGTGGTGGCGCGGGGAATAACTTGAATACTGGCATCAATATTACTGGCGGGACTGGTATCGCTTACAATGCCGCAACTGCTGGGAGCGGAACGGGCATTACTGTTGGCAGCGGAACACGCCCAGCAACCGGTGGCAGTTTTGAAGGAGCCACAACCGCAGTGCGGGCGCAATCGGCCGCAGCCGGAAATGGTGTAATTGCCTCAACTGCCGCCGCTCCAGTGACCCCGCCAACCGGAGTTGCGCTTGCCGGATACAGCCAAAACAACACCGCAAGCACCACCAGCCGTGGCGTGTATGGCGAGGCCGCAACCAGCGGTAGCGGCGCATCCACCACAACCTACGGCGCAGTTGGCACGGCCAACAACACTGGTGGAACAAACAGCGGATTATCGGTGGGTATGCTTGGCAGCGCAGCCGGTGCGGGCAACGGAACCAACGCCGTGGTTGGTGGATTCTTCCAAACCACCGGGGCAACCGGAAACCGCTTTGCAATCGTTGCCAACGGCGGTGGTGATGTCTATCTGGGAAGCAGCGATGCCGACCGCCCAGCGGGGCTGACGGCCGGAAGCTACATCGGCACGGGCAACACCAACACCACCTACATGAACGCCATCCGCTCCAGCGGAACCGCCGGAACCGCCAACGTGCGGATGGGGTCGCTCAGTGGTGCTGCCATCACCTCATCCTACACTCCAACAGCCAACGATGGCATCATCGTTGCCGACAACAACGGCGATCTGCTGAAACGCTCGGTGAGTTCGGTGTTGGCAGGCACTGGCGTTCTCTACAACGTCAGCACCCCCCAAGCAACAGCAACGCCGCGCGGCAACCACCTGTTTGATCTTGCCTACGATGCCGCAGCCCCCGATGCCGCCAGCACCGGAGCGCGAATCAGCAGCAGCGCAGGCGCGGGGGGGAACAACAACGCAACCGCACTAACGCTGGTGGCCACCAAAACCGGAACCGGAACAGCAACCGCGTTGGATGCCACCGGAAACGTGAACATCAGCGAGGGAAGCCTGCTGAAAATTGGAAGCGGCGGAAGCGTCATCATTGGTGGCGGAACACCGATTTCCACAATCCCCTATGCCGCACAAATCAGCAACAGCATCACCAATTTTGCTACGCCTGCCGGGGTCAATCTGCAGAAATTGACGAACCTCTCTTTCTCCCCAACGGCCAACCACTTCATCGTTGCCCAGGATATCCGCAACTATGATTTCACCATTCCAACCGGGGTAGCTATTGGAACAGGAGGAGGGGGCATGTACCCCAGTGCTACGTTGATGAACGATATCAGCACCGCTGCTACGGGTGGCTCGATTGACCGAATCAGCTTGGATCAGCAAAATCTCACTGTGGCCAACACCTCCAACACCTCCTACGCTGAGGTCATCGGCTCACATGCTATTGCCCAATTCGATGGAGGGTCAGTGAACAACCTTTATGGAATGGAAGCAGACCTCATCATCAATGCTGGTGCAGATGTTACCAACAGCCTTACCGGAGTTCGGGCGAATGTTAACTCCTCCTCTTCCAGCGGCCCGGTGCCGGAAATGTATGGGATGAACATCAGTGTGAACGCCAGCGCTGCTGGCGTTGCCAACCGTGCCGAGGGGATCAACATGGATGTTACCGGGGATAATGCTGTTGGGCTACGAATCAGCTCGGTGAATGGCTACACCACCTCCTACGCCATCCGTAGCGATGTTGCGGCGCAATCGTACTTCAACGGCAATGTTGGCATTGGCCAGCTTACCCCTTCGCAAAAATTAGAGGTGGGTGATGGCAATCTGCTTCTTTCCAACACTGGCACAGCAGGCGAACTCCGGTTGCAGGAAGACGCAGGTTCCGGCACCGAATACACTGCCTTCAAAGCACAGCCACAAACCGACAACATCACCTACACACTTCCAACAGCCAATGGCACTGCGGGTCAGATGCTTGCCATTGCCGCGGCTCCCGCGCCAACAGCAACGGCGGCAACGTTGGAGTGGGCGGCCGCAGCAAACTGGTCCTTAACGGGCAACGCTCTAACAACCCCAGGAACGAACTTTTTGGGAACCACCGACAACCAAGCATTTGAGATTCATGTAGATGAAACCGGCATCGCCACCGAAGGTCGCCGGCGTGTGATGCGGTTTGAGCCGAACGCCACCAGCGCGAACATCATTGGCGGCTTCAACGGGAACAGCGTGACCAGCGGGGTGGTGGGGGCAACGATTGCTGGCGGTGGAGTTAACACACTCACAAACCGAGTGACGGATGATTATGGAGTAGTAAGCGGTGGGCGGGACAACCGCGCAGGGGACAACGGAGGAACAACCAGCAACGTTCCGTATGCAACGGTGAGTGGTGGTGGTTCCAACACGGCATCGAACAATGGTGCGACGGTAGGTGGTGGTTTTAACAACACGGCATCAAGCGTTCGTTCGACGGTGAGTGGTGGCGATAACAACACGGCATCGGGCGATTATGCGACGATGAGTGGTGGCTACAGCAACACAGCATCGGGCAATAGTGCGACCGTAAGCGGTGGTGTTGGTAATACTGCCGGAGGTGATTACTCCGCAATCGCTGGCGGGCGCAGCTTGATTCTTAATGCAGCTGCCGCCCGCAGTTTCGGCTTCCACGCCAACACCGCAGCCGGCGACCGCAACATGACGATCAGCACCCCGGATGTCGCCGTCTTCGGCAACACCGATCTGTGGCTTGCCAACAACAATGGCGCAGCAAGCGAACTCCGTTTCTTTGAAGACTACAACGCCGCCGGAGCCTTCCCAAATACTGCCAACTACACCGCCTTCAAAGCCGCAGCGATACAGGGCACCGACATCACCTACACGCTTCCATCCACCAACGGAACTGCGGGGCAAGTGCTTGCCATTGCCGCAGCCCCCGTGCCAACAGCAACGGCAGCCACATTGGAGTGGGCAACCTCAGCAAACTGGTCCTTAACGGGCAACGCTCTAACAACCCCAGGAACGAACTTTTTGGGAACTACCGACAACCAAGCCTTTGAGATTCGGGTGGATAACGCTGGCACCGCCACCGAAGGTCGCCGCCGCGTGATGCGTTTTGAGCCAAACGCCACCAGTCCGAACATTTTGGGTGGATTCAACGGGAACAGCGTGACCAGCGGGGTGGTGGGGGCAACGATTGCTGGCGGTGGAGCCAACGGGGTAGCCAATACCGTGACAGATGATTATGGAGTAATTGGTGGTGGCACGAACAACCGTGCAGGGAATAATGCCGCACCAACTAATGACCGTGTTAATGCCACGGTGGGTGGTGGCTTCAGCAACACGGCATCGGGCTTTATTTCGACGGTGGGTGGTGGCCAAAGCAACACGGCTTCCGGCGATCGTTCGACGGTTGGAGGTGGCGGGAGCAACACGGCATCGGGTATCGTTTCAACGGTGGGAGGGGGCTTCAGCAACACGGCATCGAGCGATCGTTCGATGGTGGGAGGTGGCCAGAGCAACATGGCATCGGGATTTGCTTCGACGGTGGGGGCGGGCCTCACCAACACGGCATCCGGTCAGTATTCGACAGTAGGTGGTGGTGAGAACAACACAGCATCGGGTCAGTATTCGACAGTTGGAGGTGGTCGGCAGGACACGGCCGCCGGCGATTACTCCATCATCCCCGGTGGGCGCGGTCTAACACTTAATGCCGCTGCCAACCGCAGCTTCGGCTTCCATGCCAACAACAGCGGCGGAACCCGCAACATGACAATCTCCGCCTCGGATGTCGCCGTCTTCGGCAACACCGATCTCTGGCTTGCCAACAACGACGGCGCCGCAAGCGAACTCCGTTTCTTTGAAGACTACAACGCCGCTGGCGCATTCCCAAACACGGCCAACTACACGGCCTTCAAAGCCGCAACAACGCAAGCCAACAACATCACCTACACGCTTCCCTCGGCAATTACCGGAACTGTTTCCGACGAGCGATTCCTACGGAGCACCACTACCACTGCCAACACCGCATCAACGCTTGATTGGGTAACTGCCGCAACGATTGTTGGAGGTAGCGGTGTTTTGTACAACGTCAGCAGCACGCAAGCAACAGCAACGCCGCGGACGAATCATCTGTTTGATGTAGCCTACGCCGCCGCAGCCCCCGATGCTGCCAGCACCGGAGCGCGAATCAGCAGCAGCGCGGGCGCGGCGGGGAACAACAACGCAACCGCGCTGACGCTGGTGGCCACACCCACCGGAACCGGAACTGCAACTGCGCTGAACGCCACAGGAAGCATTGTCCTTGCCACAACCGCCTCCCAACTCAGCAACAGCGCGGGGGATGTGACAGTTGCCGATAACCTTGTGGTGAACAGCGGAGCCGGAACCGATTTGACAATCGCCGAAACCGGCCTTGACCGCAACAGTGCCGCCGCCGAAACCTTCGCAATCAACAACAGCGGGACGGGTGATGTGGCGGTGTTGGTTAACGGGGCAACCTCTGTGGCCAACTCCCGCATCGTTATCAACGGCGGGCATTGGACCTCGCAAGGTGCGGCACCAACCGCTGCCGGCGATGGAACCAACGTTGCCGCAGCCGTGACCGTATCCGCCACCGCCACCGATGTCGCCGGCAGGGTGCAAGTGACTGATGGTGGTGCGGTTGGAACCGGCGTTATCACCGTCACATTCGCATCGGCATACACCACCGACCCAGTGGTGGTGGTCACGCCAGGGAACGCTGCAACTGCCGGGGCTGGTTTCTTTGTCAGCAATATCACAACAACATCGTTCAACATCAACCTTGCAACAACCGTTGGCGATGGAACATCAACCTACGCCTTCTACTACCAGGTGATTGAGAACGATTAACGATGGCGGGAGAGTGAGGTGTGGTGTGGTGGTGGAAGGAAATAGGAGGTAGGAAATAGGAGATAGAATCAAGAGGGGAGACTGCCGAACGTAGCCTCCGCTCATTATCGCCCCGACGGGTCGGGGGCTTCGACAAGGAGCGATAGCGGCGTGGCACCGCGAAGCAGCGGCGAAGCCCATCTGGCAGCCAGCAGCGGGTTCGATGTCTTTACAGCCAGCCGCGAGATCGCTTCGTCGAAGACTCCTCGCGATGACGGTGATTGAGGTTCGGTGAAACCTCCGCACGTCATCTCACCAAGCGTAGAGGCTTGGTTCCGGGAGCTGTGATGCTCCCCAAAAAAACAAAATCACAAGGTACATCATCCATGATCCGGAGACCTTTCATGGCAAGACGGCTTCTAATAACAACTGCTGCAATCGCGTTCATGGTTGCGGGGGTTGCAACCGCGCAAAACCGGAATGCACGTGCCCAACGGCTTGTGTTGGACGACAACAGCGGCAACACCATCACTATCCAAACCGCCGCCGGCCCAATTACTGGTGGAACACTCACAATTCCCGATCCTGCTGGGTCTGGTTCGTTCCTTATCACCACCCCTTCCAGCGGGTCGCAGTCGGTTTCGGGGCATCTGCTTCCGGGAACCACCAACACCTTCGACTTGGGATCAGGCACCTTCCTCTGGAGAAGTTTGTTCCTAGGGAGCAACGCCCAAATTGGTGGTGCGCTTCGGCTTGTTGAGCCAGGCGGCAGCGATTACAGCGCGTTTGTTGCGCAAGCGCAA
>JAEUSP010000022.1 GCA_016788565.1 Chlorobiota bacterium
TTGAACGCCGAAAGCGTAAGGTTTGCCGCCGTGTTCGCCAGCGATTTCATCTCCTCCAACTCACCCCCTAATTCTCGCTCCCATTCAATCCCCGGGCGTTGCGGGAAGATATGCTCAACGGTCACATCGGCATTCCCTTCCACCTGCATTTTGATTCGCTGGCCGTGGTTCTCTAATCGCTCAAGGAAGTAGCTGCGGTTGTGGGTTTTGATGTTGTACATATCCTTCACCGCTAACTGGCGTTCGATTTCATCATCGGTCGGGAAACGGTGCTTCCCCTGCCGGCGCACCAGCGATGCTTCCAGCGAAGCGAGATAAGCATCGGGGTCAGCATCCCGATAGAGTGAGGCGAAAATTTTATTCAGCGCGTTGGTCGGAAGGTCGCACAAAAACCGCCGGAAGGTGAACGACTGCACAAGCTCCAACACCTGCACCATTTCCGCTGCCGAAATAATCCCCTTCCCGTAATCGTGATAGACCTCCAACAGAAACGGATAGGCCACCGTTGTGGAGATTCGGTTGATAAGATGAAGCTGCTCACGGATTGCTTCGTTCGGTTCGGTCTGCGGGTTAATCAGCCGGCCGTACCAGACTGAGTAGCTGCGCAAGTCGTCCAGCAACTCCATCAACCCCGCTCCGCTGTTGGCTGGGTGTTTGGTTTTGAAGGTGACGAACACCTTATCCTTGTTCGGGATGTCCCGGAATTTAAAGGTGAGGTAATCGCGGATAAAATCGGAGAGGCGCGACTCCTTTCGGCTTTGCTCTTGGGTGTTCTCCTCAATTCTTGCCCAGTAGTTCTCGTAGATGTCATCTTGCTGTTTGGGGTCCAAATCCAACAGCACGTAGTTGCGGATTAAATCCGCTTGACTAAGGTCCAACCCGGTTGAGTTCAGGCTTTGGAAAATGCGTTGGGGGTCATCTTTTCCGCGCTCCAGGGCAACATCAATAAACACCAATTTCTCCACCCCTTTCCGCACGGTCTGCAGCGTCTCGATGGTGATGGAATCGTAGAAAAATTGGAAGTTTTCAATCAGCCTGGAGTAGCCGCCGGTCCACTGGCCGCTGGCGTTGTTCAGAAGGTGCCGAAGCGCGTGGTCATCTTTTTTGATGGGGCGTAGCTTCATTTTTGCCCCTTCATCTTGGTACTCGTTAATCAGGAATTTTTTGCTGATCTCATCGGCCATTCGTTCCTGGCCCCATTCGTGTGCGCGGCGTTGCAGGGCAATCCAGACCAGAGTAAGCGTGGTTAGCCGCTGCTGGCCATCAATGATGGTGAGATAGGTGGGGTTGCTGGTGATGCTGGTTTGCAGATAGACGATGCTGCCAACAAAGTGGCTTTGCTCGGTGTCGCTGCTGCCAACCGCAAGAATATCGTGCATCAGTTGCCGGCACTGCTCGTTCCGCCAGTCGTAGTTGCGCTGATAGACCGGGATAATGAACTGCGTGTCCTGCTGCTGCATGAACTTGAAAACGCTGTTTTGTTTTGCTTCCATCAGTACAGAAGGTTAGTTGGTGGGAAGAATGGAGATGGTCTTGAAGTGCGAAAATACTCTATCGGTATCCATTTTCGGCCATCGTGTGTCATCAAAAACCGAAGGGGGCAGAAACGCTCCCCTTACTCTAATTCAGCCTTGTTGTTAAGTTACGGCCATGAACCTTACGATCATCCGCTACGGTTGGCGTTTTCTGCTGGGCTGCGTGCTGGTTGCGCTTGGCTTGGCGTTGCTAACTCTGCCAACCCCGTTGCACTCTCAACCAGGCCGCGTCGGTGCCGACTCGCTGAACATGACGTTGTTCGGCCAACTGAACCCTGTGGATACGGCTGGCCCCCACGCCGCGCTCTGGGGCTGGACCGCTCCCGATGGACGTGAGTACGCCCTGTTCGGAAGCCAAATCGGAACGCATATTATTGACATCACCGAGCAGCCAATCCGTGAAGTTGCGTTTATCCCGGGGCCACGGAACGCTTGGCGTGAGATGAAAACCTACAAGAACTACGCCTACATCGTCTGCGAAGCTCACACCGAGGGGAAGGGGCTTCAGATTGTTGATCTTTCCGATCTCCCCAACTCGGCCCGGCTGATCCGCACCGATACCACCAATTTTATCAGTGCCCACACCATCTATATCAACGGCCACCACCTGTATGTGAACGGAACCCAGCCGGAAGAGGGGAAGGCCAACGGCGGAACAATCATTCTGGACCTTGAACCCGATCCCACAACCCCCCGCAGACTTGGCCAAGTGGACCCCTACTACTTCCACGACAGCTACGCCCGCAACGACACGCTGCTTGGCGCGGCGGTCTATGGCCAGGGGTGCGATATCTGGAATATCAGCGACCCGGCAAAGCCCGTTCGGTTAGCCAATTTCAACTACCCGTACAGCGGGACCCACAACGCCGAACTAACGCCCGACGGCAACTACATCGGCACCTCGGACGAAATCAACTTCACCCCAAAGACGCTGAAAATTTGGGACATCCGCGACCTGAACAACATCCACAAAGTGGCGGAGTTCACCCCGAATTTGGATGACATCATCCACAACGTCCACTTCATTGGCCGCTATGCGTACGTTGCCTGGTACACCGCTGGGGTCCGTATTCTGGATATGATTGATCCGCTCCACCCGCGCGAGGTTGCTTTTTACGACACCTATCCCGGGCCAAGCAATGGCTACAACGGCGTGTGGGAAGTGTATGGCTGGTTCAAATCGGGGAAGGTGATTGCCAGCGACCGGAATACTGGATTGTGGGTGATGAACTTCAACAACACCACCGCCGGCTCAATCTCCGGGATCGTTCGTGATGCAGCCACCAACCAACCAATCGCCAACGCCACCATCACCGTCCCGCAGCTGAAGCTGCGGCTTACCACCAACGCCGACGGAGCCTACTACGTTGGCGGCGTTGCCGGAACCGCCGTCACGCTGACAACCGCCCGATTCCCCTACTCTGGTTCCGCCACCCAGGAAGTGCTGAACGGCGACCGCAAGCAGGACATCCTTCTCACAAAACTCCCTCAAGAATGGATCACCATCCGCGCCCAAGATCAAGCCGGGCTGGCGATCAACGATTTTGCGTTTGCGGTGGAGCCGGTAAGCCGTTCCGAGAAAGCGGAGAATGGAACCGGGAGTTTGCTGCTATCGCGCGATAGCACCTTCACGCTAACGGTTGGGCGCTGGGGATATCGGATCAGCCGGACGGAGGTGAAAATCCCGGAAGGGGGGAAGGAGGTGACCGTGACGTTGCAGCCCGGCTACGAAGATGACGCAACGCTGGACCTGGGCTGGAGCTTCGACGACCCCGCCGACAACGCCACCACCGGGCGGTGGGTTCGGATGATCCCCTACTTGGGCTACTCCAACTCCGGCTGGATACACCCCGATGCCGAGCCAACCCGGCAAAACGGATACGTGTTTATGACCGGCGCGCCACCCCACGACGCACCCCCGCAAACCAACGACGTGAACCGCGGGCAAACCACGCTGACCTCGCCGGTGATGGACTTGTTCGGCTGGAGCGGCGTGAAAATCCGGTACGACCGCTGGTTTGTTCACTACCCCGCCGACAGCGTCCGCGATTCGTTGTGGATCGAGCTTTCCAACGATGGCGGCCAAACCTGGAAGCTGATGCGCTGGTTTGCCGAAGGGCGTTCCGGCTGGGCGGCGGACACCGTCGAGCCAGGGGCGTACCTTCCACTAACCACCCAGATGAAGTTCCGCATCCGCGCCCGCGACACGCTGGGGAACAGCTTGCTGTTTGCGGCAATGGATAACTTCAACGTCTTCATCACCCCTTCGCTTGCTGTGCCGGGGGGAAGCAAGGGTGCCGGGATTCAGCTGCGCGCAACGGCTGCCGGAGTAAGCCTTCACGCAGCGGAAGAATATGCTGGAAAAAAGGTGAGTATTGATTTGGTTGATTTGCTGGGAAGTGTGCGGCAGCAACTGCTGGAGGGTGTTCTTTCATCAGCGCCACAAACTCTATCGCTGAATCCCAATCTCCCCCCGGGCTGGTACGCCGTCCGGCTGAGGTTAGATGGGGAGTTGCGGTGCGTTGAGCCAGTGGTGATCGCACGGTGAAGAGTGAAGAGTGAAGAGTGAAAAGTGAAGAGTGAAGAGTGAGATGGGAGGAGTGGAAGAATGCCAAGTCCACCTGCGAACCTCATCCTCCGCTCATGCTGACTTTCGTCGAAGTATGAGCGTGAGCCACCGGACTCGCGTCCCCCTGCTCCGCTCTGGCGAGCTTCGCGTCCCCCTGCTCCGCTCTGGCGAGCTTCGCGTCCCTCCAAGTTTGGGGGGAAAAGGGGAACAGGAGTTTGGCACGATGTCCGATGGCTTTCCAGAAATGCGCGAGGTGGTCTTGCGCCGCTGCTTCGCGGTGCTTCGTCAAGGACGCTGCCGGGGCGCGATGACGGGGTATTGGCTTGCGAACCCGCCCTCCGCTCCCCGCCGCCCGCTCCCGTTTATCGGCACTCACTACTGCAAATCAAGCGACCCCGGCACTCTATTCTCGGTTGGTGCGGCCGATGACGTTTTTGTGGGATCCAGAAACCACTGTTTGGTGTAGGGATCGGTGCTGAAGAAGGTGGCCAGCAGTTTCCCAATTTTGGTTTCGCCAATCGGGCTGGGGTGAACACCGTCGGCTTCCACATCTTCCGGCAACCAGGTGTGGCCAACGCTGTTTGCGGATGCGCCGTTAGTCCAGAACGGGGCGGCCCAGGCAACAAGCGGAGCCTTCCGGTCATCGCCATGCCAATCAAGCCGTGGGTCGGTCTCGTTCATCTGTGCCTCGATCAACCATTTCCAGACCCAGGAGTTGTAGTAAGCGCGTGGTTCCAGATGCTTCACTAAGCCATCGTCGTCTGGTTTTGGGGAGACGTACTGGGTGGTGTTCCGCCCGGTGACATAGACCACCCGAAGGTTTGGGAAGGTGGTGCGGATCCGTTGCAGCAGTTGGATGAATTGCTCCTGTTCCCGATAGACGGCATCGGGAAACGTGAGTGTGTCGCCGCGTCCATCCAGCGATCCAGTCTTCAGCCAAATCACCGACACTTGGTTGAACGACACGCCAGCATCGCCCAATGCCCGCGCCACGTTGTTCTGAAAATATCGGCCACTGGTGTCGTTCATCTTCTCCAGCGAAATCCCCCCTTGCCCGCCGTTGACAAACATCAGTTTTGGGTTAAGGTTCGGCAGCTTCGTCGCCTCGGCAACAAACGCTGGGAATTCCTGCGTGGGGCTGCTGGCACCAAGCAGCAGCAGCACGATTTTTCCATTTGGGGAAGCAATCCCGGCCGTATCCAGCGGGGTCATGCGGATAGTGACGTGTTCCAGTGCGGTGGCATGGGCGCGTGGTGGGGTGTTGCCCCCGTTGGGGTACAGCCCCCCGGAAAACCCTTTGTACTGGCCGGCCCCCAAAAGGTCAATGGGCGTGTAGGAGGTTTGGGCCGAGATGCTGACAGAAGCAGCAACCGAGATGATCGTTGTACGCAGAGCAAACCGTGTCATGGCAGCCTCCAGAAATGGTTGTGTGGAAAGGACTTACGTGCGATGTCCACGCTGAGAGGCAGGGGGGAGTAATTCGTTCCTGATGTGGTGGAAATTGTGTGGTGTGCCGGAACTCTATTGATAATGTTGGAGTTGTCTCCGAACGCCACCCTCCGCGCTCATGCTGAAGCCCCGTCGAAGTATGAGCGTGAGTGCCACCGAACCGCTGCCGCTGCCTGCCCTCACTCTCTGCCCCCAATCCCCGCCTCCCGCTACCGGAAGCAATACACCGTGGAAAGCCAATCGTACGGGCTTTGCCATTGCGGGTATCTGATGGTGGTCCCTTCGTAGCGGGTGGTGAACTCCCCAAAGTAGGGGTCAATAACGTGCATGGTGCTGTCGGCTTCGTAGCCAATAATCACCACGGTGTAGTAGTATTGGGGGTTCCGAAGGTAGGCAATCACCGGGCGGCGTTGGGCAATCTGCTCACGCAGCGATTCCCACGAAAGTGGAGCTTGGTTCTGCTCGGAGGAGATACCAAATTTCAGCATCGCCTGCTCGATTCTCTCTAACGAGCCGTAGTCGTCGCATTGCTGGTTGCAGCAATTTCCGCCAATTGCACTCCCCATGATTGTGCATGGCGCAACCTCCACCCCGCGATACCGAAGCACCGTTGCCACCGAGTTTGCCCAGAGCGCGTCATGCTCCCCCATTGGCAGGTGTTGAACATCAAGTAACATGGAGGGCGGGGGCGGGGCAAACACCTGAATCGTGTCCAGCATTTCGTCGCTAACGCCATCGCTGTTCTTGCAGACTAACCGAACAATGTACACGCCGGTATCGGCGTAGCGCACCGTGGGGGTGACTTGGGTGGAAGTAACGCCATTTCCAAAATCCCACAGATATTCGCTTGCGGCATACGACTGGTTGTTGAACTCCGTCAGCGAATCCTTGAACGCACGGCAACCAACCCAAAAGCGTGCTTCCGGTGCCGGGCTTTCGCTTCCGACGACGCCACAGGAAACCAGCGATAGAGAGAACAGTAGTGCAGCAACCGCCATTGCCAGCGGTGTGTGATGAGCTTGTAAAGACATGGCCAGAAGGGATACATTCTACAACCGAGACGCTTGCGTTACCGCAGCGAAAAATAACAGCAGATACCGGAATCAACACCATGATACCTTGCTTGAACAGACGAATTCCTGTTGCCTTGCTCTTGGCATTGGCGATGTGGCGTACCGCAGCCGCCCAACCAGATACTCCATTGATAAACGCCCTGGCCTTGCCGAACGGAGCCTACATCATCTCCGCCCCGGCAAGCTATGCGGTCTCTACCAACACCGACGAAGATGTGACCCCGTGGTCTCCGGAAGCCTTGTTCGATGGCACAACATCGCGTGGGTGGTGCAGCGCCCCCGATGCCCCATTGCCGATAGAGTTCGTTGTTGAATTATCGGAGCCATACCGGATTGAGCAGCTTCGGTTCAACACCCAATGCCAGAAGGAGTACCAGGGAATCAGCGCGCGCAAGGTGATGGTGGAGTTCTCCCAGGAATCCCCGGCTTCGGGGTACAGCACGGTTGGCACGTTTACTCTGCAGGAACAGAGCGATGCAACAACCCCGCTGGCAACCCCGGCAACCGCACGCTGGGTGCGCCTGACGATTCAATCAAATCATGGCAACCCTTCTTTTACGGAGTTGATGGAGGTTGAGGCGTTGGGCCGGCCAGAGAGCAAGGAGGTTCCAGCGATTGACATCACCGGACGGTGGCAGACGAACTGGGGATGGGTGGATATTCAGCAAGAAGGGTCGAACATCACCGGGAACTATCAGTACCGCAACGGCGTGATTCCGCAAGGTGGGATGCAGCGCAGGGTGGTCTCCTTCCGTTGGGTGGAAGCCGAAGCAAACGCCGAAGGGCGCGCGGTGTTGGTGGTGAACGCCGAAGGAAACCGCTTGAACGGCATCTGGTGCCACGGCGATAACCTGGCGCGCTACGGCTTCTGGGTGTTCCGCCGTTCGCAGCAAAGCGTTGGAACCGGGGGAAATATGACCGAGGAACGCGCCGCCGCACAACTGCATCAGGAGATCGGCACCAAAGGCCGCGCGATTATTTACGGCATCAATTTCCCCACAGGCTCGTCCGATATTCTTCCGGAGTCGGAGGGGACGCTCCGGACAATCGGGCGATTGCTGACCGACCACCCAACGCTGCAACTGCTGATCGAAGGACACACCGACAACGTTGGGGACGAAGCCAACAACCAACGGCTGTCGCAACGCCGCGCCGAAAGTGTCAGGGCCTACTTACTGGCGCGTCACAACATCGCCCCGGAACGGCTGCAAGCCGAAGGCCGCGGCGAAGCAGAACCAATCGGTGATAACAACTTCGAGCTTGGACGGGCAGCAAACCGCAGGGTGGAGCTGAAAGAAATCCAACAGTGAGAATCCAACAGTAAAAATCCAACAGTGAGAATGGCACCAGCCAGCGGAAGAACCGCCGCAACGATTCACAAACTTTGAACGATGAACACTCAATCAACAACGACCAATCAGAACCAACTGCTGATCCGCCCGGAACGTGCCGAAGATTATTCGGCGGTTTCCACCATCCTTCACGCGGCGTTTGGCGGAACAGCCGAAGCCCAGCTGGTTGCCGCGTTGCGCGGCCACCCAACACTGAAAAGTCTTGTGGCGGTAATCGGCGGCGAAGTGGTTGGGCATATCGCCTTTTCCCCGGTGGCGATTGCCGCGGTGACGGTTGCCGGCCCCCCCGCCGAAATCTCCGCCTACGGATTGGCCCCGCTTGCCGTCAGCCCAGAACATCAGTGCATGGGTATCGGCACGGAGCTTGTTCGCGCCGGCCTGACGTTGATGGAGCAATCCGGGATCAGCGTGGTTGTTGTGCTTGGCGACCCCGCCTACTACTCACGTTTCGGGTTCCGGCCAGCCGCCACTTTCAACATCACTTGCAAGTGGGAAGATCACCAAGATGCCTTCCAAGTTTGGTCGCGGCTTCCTGACGGATCAATCCCACAGGGGGTGGTTGCGTATCTGCCGGAGTTCGATGAGGTCTGATTCCCGCCCCCCAACAACCCGTTACCCGCCCCACTTTCTACCCCCCCATATCTTTGCAGACTTATGAGTGAACTACAAGGAGAAATAGCACGCCGGCGAACCTTCGCCATTATTTCCCACCCGGATGCCGGGAAAACTACCCTTACCGAAAAACTGCTGCTGTACGGCGGCGCGCTTCGGCTGGCGGGGTCGGTGACGGCACGGCGAAATATGCGCAAAGCCACCAGCGATTGGATGGAGCTTGAGCAACAACGCGGAATTTCCGTCACCAGCACCGTGTTGCAGTTTGAGTACGAAGCACACACCATCAATCTGCTGGACACCCCCGGCCACGAAGATTTTTCCGAAGACACCTACCGCACGCTAACCGCTGCCGATAGCGCGGTGATGCTGATTGATTCGGCAAAAGGGATCGAGCCGCAAACCCGGAAATTATTCGAGGTCTGCCGCATCCGCCGAATCCCCATTTTCACTTTCATCAACAAGATGGATCGCCCCGGGCGGCCCGCGTTGGAGCTGCTGGATGAGTTGGAAGGGGAGTTCGGCATTGCCCCCTGGCCGGTGAATTGGCCGATAGGTTCCGGCCCAACGTTCAGCGGGGTCTATGACCGCCTTCACCACCGCGCCCACCTGTACGAGCGGACCGCACACGGAGCCTACCGCGCACCGGTGGAGCTAACCGATTTGAACGACCCGAAACTTGCCGGAATGATTGGCCAGCGCGAGCTTTCCGAGCTTCGCGATGACCTTGAGTTGATTGGCGGCGCGGGGGTAGAGTACGACCACCAGCGATTCCTGACCGGTGAAATTTCCCCCACTTTTTTTGGCAGCGCGGTGAACAATTTTGGGGTTGATCTTTTTCTGGAACGCTTCGTTTCGCTGGCGCCGCCGCCGGCCCCACGCCGCACCGAGCAAGGCCCGCTGGACCCGGCATCGGAGACGTTCACCGGGTTTGTTTTTAAGATTCAGGCGAACATGGATCGCCAACACCGCGACCGCGTGGCGTTCCTGCGGATTTGCTCCGGAAAATTCGAGCGCGACATGAACGTGACGAACACCCGCAGCGGGCGCCAGGTGCGGCTAAGCCGGCCACACAAACTGTTTGCGCAGGAGCGTGAGACGGTGGAGGAAGCATATCCGGGCGACATCATCGGGCTGATGAACCCGGGCGTGTTTGCCATTGGCGACACAGTGACTTCCGGGAAGCCGGTGCAGTTCGAGCCGATCCCGCATTTTTCTCCCGAGCGTTTTGCCAGCGTCCGAACGCCATCGCCGGCAAAGCGGAAATCGTTGCAGAAAGGGTTGGATCAGCTGCGGGAGGAAGGGGCAATTCAGGTGATGCAATCGCCAAACAGCACCGACCCAATTTTGGCAGCCGTTGGCCAGCTTCAGTTCGACGTTGTGAAGTTCCGGCTGGAAGCCGAGTATGGCGTTGATGTGATTTTGGCTCCGCTTCCGTTTGTTGCCGCGCGCTGGTTGTTCGGCAGCCAGGAAGACATCAGCAACATGGTGCTGTACAGCGGAACCGTTGTGGTGAACGATGCCGATGGCCTTCCGGTGATGTTGTTCCAAAGCGATTGGCATATCGGCGCAGCCCAAGAAAAAAATCCGCGAGTGACATTCAGCCCGGTGGCAAGGGGGGAGGCGGTTCCGGTGTAGCAACATTGTGACGAATCGGGGCTTTGCAGCTTCGGCTTCGGGTTGCGCGCACGACAGCCATCAAAAATTCAGATGCTACCACCTTCTACGAACTTCCACTACCACCTCCCCGATGACCGCATTGCCTTGCGCCCGTTGGCCCAACGGGATGGAAGCAAGCTGATGGTGTGTGATGTTCGCGATAACGCAATCGCCCACCACACCTTCCGCCAGCTTCCCAACTTGCTTCCCAACGATGCCCTGCTGGTGCTGAACAACACCCGCGTGGTTCGCGCCCGCATTGCCATGCGGAAGGCAACCGGCGGGCGTGTGGAGTTTTTTTTGTTAGAACCGGTTGCCCCTTCCCACGATCCCGCCATTGCCCTTGCTGCCCAGGGGGAAGCAATCTGGAATTGCATGGTTGGTGGTGCGCGGCGGCTGCGCCCGGGGGCGTGCGTGGAAGGCTCGTTTTTGGTGAACGGAGTGGAGTTCAAGCTATCGGCCACAATGCTTGGCCCGGCCCCCGATGGTTTCGCGGTGCGTTTCCGGTGGTGGCCTGCCAAGGTACCCTTTGCCGATCTGTTGGATGCCGCCGGCTCTATCCCGCTTCCCCCCTACATCCACCGCCCCGCCGACGAATCCGATTCCGAAACCTACCAGACGGTGTATGCCCAGCAATCGGGGGCGGTGGCCGCGCCAACTGCGGGGCTGCATTTCACCGACCACACATTTGCCCAACTGGAACAGCGCGGAATCCAAACCGCACGGGTGACGCTGCACGTTGGCGCGGGGACGTTCAAGCAGGTGAAAGGGGAGCTTGCCGAACACGACATGCACCAGGAGCAGATTGCCCTCACCCCCGAAGCGTTGCGCGCGTTGATTGAGCAGGGAAAACGCCAGCGGGAATCGGAGTACGCGCCGTTTGTGATGGTTGGAACTACCTCACTCCGCACCGTGGAATCGCTCTACTGGTTTGGCGTGCGGCTGCTGCGGAACGATGGCGATGCCCGCACGTCGCAGGAACTTTCCGTTGGGCAGTGGGACCCGTATCGTTTGGCCGAATCGGACCCCAAGCTCCCCCCACCCGACGAAGCATTTTTTGCGGTGGAGGAATGGCGCAGCCGCCACGGCGCGGCGCAGGTTTCGGGCCGAACAAAAATTTTGATTCTTCCCGGGTATCAGTTCCGGGCGTGCGATGCGTTAATCACAAATTTCCACCAGCCGGGAAGCACGTTGATTCTGTTGGTGGGGGCGTTGCTTGGTCACAGCCTGTGGCAAAGGGCTTATGAATCGGCACTGCAGAATGAGTATCGCTTCCTCAGTTATGGCGATTCCTCACTGCTGATTCGGGGGCGGTGCGGTGGGAAAGCGAAGAGTGAAGAGTGAGATGGGAATAGTGAAATGGGAAGAGTGAAATAGACCCAAAGCCGGGAACTCACCAATGACCACCACACCACGAACTCAGCCCGTCACTGCCTGCCCTCACCCCCCGCCCTCTCCCAAATGGGTGAAGCTACTGGTTGCCTCACATTCGTCGGGTGGGAGAGGGAGCCGAAGCGAAGAGTGAAGAGTGAAATGGGAAGAGTGAAATGAAGACAAAGCCGGGAACTCACTACTGACCACCCACGAACCCAGCCCTCCGCTCATGCTGAGCCACGTCGAAGTATGAGCGGAGCCACCGAACGGCGAATCACTGTCATCGCGAGGAGCGTTTAGCGACGTGGCGATCTTGCGGCTGGTAGTGTGGCCGATGCCATCCCAGAAACGCGCGAGATCGCTTCGTCGAAGACTCCTTGTCAAGGACCCCGACCCGTCGGGGCGATGACGGGGCGTGAGTTCCGAAAAAAACTTGCGTCCACCACCGAATCCAGCCCTCCGCTCATGCTGAGCTTCGTCGAAGTATGAGTGGAGCCACCGAACCCCGAAGCCACCAAAGCCCCGAATGGGGCGAAAGCCAACATAGCCCAATGGCGTAAGCCTTGGGGATCACAAAAACATTTCGCTTGGATAGCCCCGTAGTGGGCGGAAGAATGGCTGGTGCCAGTGAACTCTGTCGCCCCATCCGGGGCTATGGGTTGTTGGTGTGCGCGATGTTCCCAGGGCTTGCGCCGCTGGGCTATGGGACTACCGCCCCATTCGGGGCTAAGAATGGGAAGTCCCTGTGGCGGCCAGCAGGGTGTCCGATGTCATCCCAGAAACACGCGAGATTGCTTCGTCGAAGACTCCTCGCAATGACGGGGGCGTTGGTTTGCCAAGCGACGCTACTCCACCACCTCCAAAAAATACGTCCGCAGCACTCCCTTCCCTTTCACCTCCATTTCCCCACGTTCCGTAAAGCTGAAAACCTCGCCAACCGCATTCGTAAACTCCTGGCTCACGTGAATCTTTCCCGCTTCACCGTGGCTCTCCATCCGGCTGGCCGTGTTCACGGTGTCGCCGTAGATGTCGTAGGCTAATTTGCCAACGCCAATCACCCCGCCGGTGATGATTCCGGTGTGCAAGCCGATTCGTATCTCAAACTCCACTCCTGCTGGCAGATACTCCGTGATGCTTGCTGGCAAGGCTACATCCTTCAGCATCTCCATCGCCATTCTCGCGATTCTTTCAGCATGATCCTGGCACTCCACCGGCGCGCCGCAGACGGCCATG
>JAEUSP010000026.1 GCA_016788565.1 Chlorobiota bacterium
CTTGGCTTCATCCAGCATACGAAGTGCTTCGAGTTTAAACTCTTTGGTAAACGTCCTGCGTTGTTGTCCCATGGATAGTGCCTCCTGATGTTTGTAAAATACCCACTTATCTCCTTCTCCACTTTTTCGGGGGAGGATCACATACTCCAACGACTTCCCATACTCGCCAAGGAATTGGTACACATTCCCGATGTTCCCGGTAAAACGCGCCACCGCGGAACGCTCCCCAAGCTCTTCCAGCAAGGCCATCGCACGGGCGAAATACTCCAACCCCTTTCCATACTGGCCAAGGAGTGTGTACACATTCCCGATGATCCCGGTAACACGAGCAACACCGGAACGATCGCCAATGGTGTCGTAGAGATTCTGTGACCCTTCTAAGAGCCGCAACGCCTCGCTATACTTCCCTCTGCGCAAATGCACCACCCCCTGCCACCGCAACGCCGCTGCTTCTGCGGCCGGGGCTTCGGCTTGCTGGGCAAACTGGTAGGCTTCCTCGGCTGCAGCAAGGCTTTCAGTGTAGTAGCTTTGCCGTTCCAACTCTGCTGCAAGCTGGTTCAGTGCGTTGGCGCGTTCGGTGGGGGTGGTTGCGGCGGCTACGGCGGCGCGGAGATCGGAAATTGAGTTTGGCATTGCGGAGTATCGGCGTTGTTGTTTGGCAGGTGTAAATTCGCAAACAGAGTTGAGGTGGAAAGGGGTGCCGAAGGAAATTTTTCAGTTTCTTGGTGGTCGCCATAGTTG
This sequence comes from Chlorobiota bacterium, assembly GCA_016788565.1. Classification (GTDB taxonomy): domain Bacteria; phylum Bacteroidota; class Ignavibacteria; order OLB7; family OLB7; genus OLB7. The sequence goes on from JAEUSP010000026.1 coordinate 742, forward strand.
AAGCCGCCGCAAGTAGGGCATCTGTAAAAAATCTCCGCTTGGCTTTAGGTCAGTATTCATAGCTCGTATTTTGGGAGTCCGGTTTGGCTGAACTCAATTTGAACTGCGCACAGATATGGCACGCCACTACGTATCGAACAAAAACGAAAGCGTCAGGATGTTCCAGAGTGATTTCATGGAATGGTTCTCGCATATCCACCCCGCTACCCCGATTGTCCTGTATGTTCCGCTGGTTGCTTGGATGCTCTATCTGGCTTCGGCTGATCGCGGGCTTTCTTGGATCACAATCGCAGGGCTTTTTTTGGTGGGGGTTGTGTATTGGACGCTGGTGGAGTACTTGCTCCACCGTTTTGTTTTTCATTATGAACCCAAAAGCGCGTGGGGGAAGCGGCTTCACTTCACGATGCACGGCGTTCACCACGATTACCCGAACGACTCCACACGGTTGGTGATGGCCCCGGCAATCAGCATTCCGTTGGCGTTCTTTTTTTACTTCACGACCCAGCTGATTGTTGGCTCGGCTCTCACCCCCGCCATTTTTGCTGGGCAGGTGTTCGGCTACATCTGCTACGATACCCTCCACTACGCCACGCACCACCTACCGATGAAACGGGGTCCCTTCGCATGGCTGAAAAAACACCACCTGCGCCACCATTATGGCGATATGCACACGGGCTACGGCGTGACCTCACCATTATGGGATATTGTGTTTGGCACGCGGGGGGAGAAGGTGGGAGGAACAGTCAGTGGTCAGTAGTCAGTGGTCAGTAGTCAGTGGTCAGTAGTCAGTGGTCAGTGGCAAGAATCAATTTGGCATTTGACATTCGGCATTTGCCATTTGACATTCGACATTCCAACATTCCTCACTAACTACTTCTCACCACATCCCCCCTTTGCTTCATCGTAAGTTTGCGCTTGGTTTGTAAGCACTTCATCGTTCACTGTCCGTTTTTGGACATTATTCCACAAGGAGCGTAAGCACAGGCATGGCAATCCGCATTGCTATTAACGGTTTTGGCCGCATTGGGCGGCTGGTGTTTCGGCACGCAATGGCAAACAAAGGGGCGTTTGATGTGGTTGGGATCAACGATTTGACCGACGCAGCAACCCTTGCTCATCTGCTGAAATACGACTCGGTTCATGGCCGCTATAACGGTTCCATCGAAGTTGATGGAAACGACATCATTGTTGATGGCGACCGCATCACCATCAGTGCCGAAAAACAGATTGAGAATCTGAAATGGGGCCAGATTGATGTTGCCATTGAATCCACCGGAAAATTTACCGACCGCGCCGCGCTGCAGAAGCACCTTGACAACGGAGCCAACCGCGTGGTGCTGACCGCCCCAGCAAAGGATGCGATGGACGCAACCGTGGTGCTTGGCGTGAACGAGCACCTGCTCACCCCCGACGTAAAAGTCCTTTCCAACGCAAGCTGCACCACCAACTGCCTTGCCCCAATGGTGAAAGTCCTGCTGGATAATTTCGGCATCCAAAGCGGATTTATGACCACGGTCCACTCCTACACGAACGACCAAAATATCCTTGACCTTCCCCACAAAGATTTGCGCCGCGCCCGCGCCGCAGCGGTCAATATCATCCCCACCAGCACCGGCGCGGCAAAGGCGTTGGGCTTGGTGATTCCGGAGGTGAAAGGGAAGCTGGATGGCTTCGCGCTTCGGGTTCCAACGCCCGATGGCTCGGTGACAGATTTCACGGCGATTATTGAGAAACCAGCGACCAAGCAGGAGATCAACGCCGCGTTCCAAGCCGCCGCCGAAGGCTCGTTGGCTGGGATTTTGGAGTACAGCACCGACCCATTGGTCAGCAGCGATATCGTCGGCAACCCACACTCCTGCATCCTTGACTCACTCTCCACCATGGTGATTGGGAACATGGTGAAAGTGGTGGGCTGGTACGATAACGAGTACGGATACTCCAAGCGGATTGTGGATTTGGTGCAGAAAGTAGCGGCACTGTAAACATCACTGCGAAACGACGCGATGCCTCACAACTACACGGCAACGATCAACTGGGAACGCAACGGCGCGGCTTTCGCCGAGCATCGCTACAGTCGCGGACATGAATGGAGGTTTGATGGTGGAGTAACCGTTCCGGCTTCCTCCTCCCCCGACTCCGTTCCGCTCCCCTTTTCCGTTGCCAACGCGGTTGATCCCGAAGAGGCGTTGGTGGCGGCCACGGCAAGCTGCCACATGCTCTGGTTTTTATGGCTGGCAGCGCAACGTGGGTTTGTTGTGGAGAGCTATCAGGATGAGGCCTACGGAATAATGGAGGAGAACCCCGAAGGGAAAGTGGCGTTCAGCCGGATCACCCTTCGTCCCCGGATTCAATTCCAGCATCCGCAGCCAACGGCGCAGGAGCTTGAGCATCTGCATCATGCGGCCCACGAATCCTGCTACATTGCCAACACACTTCGGTGTGCGGTGGAGGTAGAATTCCCTCCCCCTCCACAGGCATAAGGGGAAACCAGAATAGAACAAAGAAAAAACAGAACAGGGGCTCCGTTGAACGTGGCTCCTGTTCTGTTTTTACCAGCGATATCACGTTATTGGGTTTCAATCACGTGATAGTAGAATTGGTAGCTGGTTGATGCCGCCGGCGCAGCGTTGAAGTTCACCGTGAACCCTGCGGCTGTCCGTGTGGCGTGGTTGACAATGCCGGAAGCGTTGCCGTTGGCAGGTGTCAGCACCACAATGGGGGCAATGCCGTACGGGAGGTTGAACGTCACGGTGGCTTGGGCACCGGTTGCTGGAGTTGCGTTCGTGGCGATGGTGATAATCCCAGCAACATCCGTTGCGTTGGTTAGCACTGCCGAAACAACGCCTGTCCCAAGCGTCCCGGTGGTTGGGGCTGTAGTTTGCTGCGATTGCAAGTGGCCGTCGCGAATGGTCATTCGTGAATTCGTGGAAGAGGTGGTTGTGCCAACCCGAATCGTTCCATTATTGGTGACACCAAAGGTTGCCACACCCGCCACGCGAAGGTCCATCAGGTTTGGCGCGCCCGCTCCCGTCTCGTCTAACCGAATCAGCGGCTGTGTTCCGCTGTACGACTGCAATGCTGGTGGACCTAACCGAACGAAGCCGTTATCCACGTAGTTCTTTGTTGCTGCATCTTGTGCTGCGGTCGGGTCGGCCACGTTCTCCAGTTTATCACCCGACGCGCTGATGATCCCGCTTCCGGCGTTCAGCGTGATGTTGTCGTTCCCGTTGCCCAACGTCACCGCGCCGTTCCCTGTCACCCCGTTGGCAAACGTTGTCGTCCCGTTGACGGTGATCACATCCGCCACTGCATTCCCCAACGTCACGTTCCCGTTGGCATCCACGTCGGTGAAATTTCCGACGTTCCGCGTTGTGGTTCCAATCGGTGTGTTCTGGATGCTGGTCGCCGTCAATGCTCCCGCGTTGCTGAGCGTGAG
>JAEUSP010000040.1 GCA_016788565.1 Chlorobiota bacterium
CATAAACTGGGCGTGAAGCGTAAGGTACAACCCCGCCAACGAGACGAAGTGGAGCACAAGGCTCATGGCCGATGTGATCGGGTTTTTGCGCAAGATCACCATCAGGGCACTGGCTACGGCCATGATGGAGAGAATGATGAAGAAGGTTAGGTCAAGGCTCATAAGGAAGGGCTATCAAGCGAAGTGCTTTGTGCAAATGCCGAACGGTTTGGTTATGGCTGATACCGTGGCCAGCCTATCCACCAATCCGAATAGCGGCTGGCAAACATACCGAAGCAACCCCGAAGAACCAACAAGCCACCACAAAGCGATAACCGAAGCGAACAGGGTGTAACAGTCGGGCCGCCGGAATGTTGGAATGTCAAATGCCGAATGTCGAATGAAGGATGTCGGAGTTTCCGGCGAATGCCACCTCCGCTCATGCTGAGCCACGTGGAAGCATATTGGTAGCCGCAGGTCTTTAGCCTGCGTTCCGAACATCGCAGATTCATCAGAGGTGGATGCCTGCTGACAAAGAGAGTTCATCATGCAAGAACAGTATGGCGATTGCTCGCATTGGCAACTCCAACCTCTCAGGATTCCTCCTCCTTAGCGCAGGCTAAAGACCTGCGCCTACCGGGGAGAGGTGGATGAAGCCGAGCCACCCCCCCAGCATCAATACTGATAAAATCCCTTCCCGCTCTTCCGCCCCAGATGCCCGGCGGCAACCATTTTTCGGAGCAGCGGGCAGGGGCGGTATTTATCGTCGCCCAGGCCTTTGTGCAGCACCTCCATAATGGCAAGGCAGACATCCAAGCCGATGAAGTCGGCCAGGGTTAGCGGTCCCATTGGGTGTGCCATTCCAAGTTTCATCACCGTATCCACCGATTCGGGGGTTGCCACCCCTTCCATCACGCAGTAGATCGCCTCGTTAATCATCGGCATCAACACGCGGTTGCTGACAAAGCCAGGGTAGTCGTGAACCTCCACCGGAGTTTTGCCAAGTTTTTCGCTGAGCTGGTGGACCGCCGCATATGTTTCGTCGCTGGTGGCAAGGCCCCGGATAATCTCAACCAATTTCATCACCGGAACGGGGTTGAAGAAGTGCATCCCGATCACCTTATCGGGGCGTTTGGTCCCGCCAGCAATTTGGGTAATGGAGATGGAGGAGGTGTTGGTTGCCAGAATCGCCCCCTCCTTTGCGTTGGCATCCAACGTGCGGAAAATCTCCGCTTTGATTGCTGGGTTTTCGGTGGCGGCCTCGATAATCAAATCGGCACCCATTGCCGATGTCACCAGATCGGTTGATGCCTGGATGCGGCCCAGCGTTGCCTCTTTGTCGGCCTCGGTGATCGCTTCTTTTTTTACTTGACGATCAAGGTTTTTGGCAATCGTGCCGATTCCCCCCTGCAGGCGGTCGCCGTCCAAATCCACCAGCGTAACGTTGTAGCCAGTTTGTGCAAAAACGTGGGCAATGCCGTTCCCCATGGTTCCGGCACCGATAACAAGGATGTTCTGAATTTCCATTTGCGTAGTTGTTGAAGTAGGATTGTTCGTTGATATGCTTGAAATAATGTGGCTTGAACGTAGCCAGCTATGGAATTTATTGGATTTTAGATTATTCAGATTTAGAGTAATTGTATTTTAGGAATGAATTTGAAATCACGCACATTTCTGGTGGCCAGCGGAAGATTATAGGTTAATGCTGTGGCCGCGATTAAGCTGTCAGCGATAAGCAATCCATGGCTCAAGCGAAATTTCTTCAATAACTCCAAAGCATTTTTTGAAATTTCCACATCTAAACTGATAATCTGGAAATTTTTTAAAAATTTATTCAATTTCTGAAGTTCAGATTTATTCCTACAACCAATAACAAGCTCCATTTGTGTTACTATGCTGATAGCAATAGTGGATTCATCCGTAATGTGTTTTACTACATCAACTGATGTTTTTACACCTCGCCCAACGTCAATAAGAATATCCGTATCAAGCAATATCACAGAGATTCTCTCCATTCCTTTTTACGAAGATCACGCAGCCAATTTGTACCTTCTTCGAATTCTTCTCTGCCTTTCCACATTCCAATGAATTCTTCGTTTTCGATTGAAGCATGCGCCCCTGTTTCCTCTATTATGCCATAACGCTGCCGAAGAAAAACGATAAAATCTACCACCTGACGTTGCGCTTCAGCAGGTAGTAGCAAGTATTCTTGCAGTAATTGTTGCCGGTTTAACATTGTTTTGATGATTGTTTGGCTGCAAAGATATATGAATGCCCCTAAAAAAACACCCGGTTTTGCTCCAATTTCAAATCGCGAAGCTGCGGGGCTTTTAGGCCGATGCGGAAGTAGTAGCCACGCCCGTAGCCGGAAATCTGCCAATCGAACGCCATTTCCCAGCAGTGCAAATCTTTCTGGATGGAGATGGTCGGGATCACAATCTGCCGGTCGCGGATGTTGTACGATAAGCTGCTCCGCAACGTGGTTGTTGGCGTTGGCGAAAATTGGAACGTGGTGTTGATGCTGAAATCTTGCACCGCCGGCTTGCCCGGCTGCACCGCCGGGGTGATGTTGTAGCTTCCCCCAAATGTCGCGCTCCAGGGGATTCTGAAATCGCCGTTGCCACGCACACGCTGGCCGTAAAATCCGGCTTCATCGAACTCCACCGGCTCAAAATCAAAACGGTTGCTTCGCCCTTCGGCTGTGTCGCTGCTGCGGGTTGTTGATCCCCCACCAAATCCAAAACCCTGGTCGCTGAAATTCGTGTTGAACTGCACCCCGGCACGCACCACACGGGGGAACCACGCGCCATCGCCAAACACCATCTGCGCAGTGTTCCGCCCAAGCGTGTCGGGCTGGTACATGCTTAGCGTGGCGTTGGCCGAAAGCGAGCCAATCGCGCCAAGCGACGTGCCCGCGTTGACGTTGATGTCGGACCACCCAACGCTGTCGGCGGTGAGGTTGTAGGCGGTGGAAAGATTCACCGTTAGCAGCGTGAGCTTTGCATCGGGGAGTGTATCACCCTGGGCAATTTTGGCATCGAACTGGTTCTGCAACGCAAAGGTGATGTTGTTCTGCTTGGTGCTGGCCGACGGGACGGAAGCAACCCCACCATCCCGCTCAAAAATGTTGTAGCTCTCCACTTGGTTGGTGATCGGGTTGAAGAATTGATCCCGGTACAAACCTAACCGGCTGCGATCCGGCGTGTAGCTGTAGCCGATGCTTGGCAGCAGTGTGTGGCGGATTGCGTTCACGCCAAACAGCTTGGGCTGCACAATGCCGAACAGCTTTGTGGAGACGTTCACCCCGGTGCTGTAGCTGAAGGTTGGATACAGCCCCTCAACAAACCGCGTGCGGATGGTGTCGCCCTCCGGTTCGCGCACCATGCGGCGGAAGAACAGGCTGCTGGCCGGGCTGAAAAATGGAGTAATCGTGAAGTAGCTGAACTTCGGCGAGACCGAGACCGACGGGCTGAACGTCACCCCGTACCGATTTTCGCGGACCCGGAACCGCCCGGGAAATGTTGAATCGAACCCGCCCCGTTCTGCTTGGTAAGTTCCCCGCAAGCCAATCCCAATGCTGAAATTATCGAACATCCCACCCTCCCCAGAATTGGAGGCAAACGGGGTCCATGTTGGAAGGCTAAGGGCCAACGGAACAGTGGTCAGCAACTCGTCGGTGACGATGTTTTGGCGGCGGCTAAGGGTTGCGCTGAAACTTCCCCCCCAATCCCATCCGGTGGAGTAGGAAAAATCGCTGGTGAGGTCCTGGGTGGTGTAATCCTGGAACCTGTTGGCTTCCCCCAACCGCGTTTGTGTGTTGCGGATGGAGTTCTGCGTGGCATATACGAAGCTACCCCCCAACGTTGTCCGGCGGCCAATTTTTTGGGAGTGGTAGTAGCGAGCTTGGATGTTGGTGTTGAACGGGAGATCGGGATCGTCGCGGGTTTGGCCGTACATCAGCGACAAGTCCGATTGCTCAATCACCCCGCGCAGCCGGAATCGTGTGGTGTTGTACAGGGTGAAGCCCCCTTTGGTGTACAGGTCGGCGGTGATGGTGTTGTCGAAATAATCGCTGATGTCCCAGAAATATCCCAACCCTTGCAGCATAAACCCGCGCGTTCCGGTGACTTGCGGTTGCGGGATAATCAGCCCCGAACTGCGCCCGCTACGGTTCGGGAAAAACAGGCCAACAGGAAGGTAGAGTATCGGGACATCGGCAATGTTCAGCGTCACCTGATCCAAAAACACACGATCCCCCGTGACCACTTTCATCCGTGGCGTTGTGAAGAAATAGTGTGGGTGCGGGGCATCGCAGGTGGTGTAGATTCCGTTCTGGCCGTACAGCACGTTTTCATCAACTTTTTTGAACCTGTCGAAATGGACGTAGCCCCCTTCGATTGAGGTCTCGGCGGCGGCCACAACCCCCTGCCGCGTTTTGAAATTATAGCTGAGTTTGTCGGCAGTGATCGGGTTGGCCCCGTCGTTCAGCCGCACGGGTTCGCCAACGTAGCGGTGGCGCGCCGAATCATACTCCGACTCGGCATAGAGTTGGTTGTTGTTGAAATCAACTTCGATGTAGTGGGCCTTCAGGGTGATGAAGCCTTTTATCAACGTTGCATTGCCGTACAGCCGCGCTTTCTTCGCCTTCAGGTCCAGCACCGAACGGCGCGCACTTGCCAGCACGGTGGTGTCCAGTGTGCTGCGCTGCAACGGGCGGACGGTGAGGGAGTCGGGGACGGGGGGAACCGCCGACGTATCGGGGGTTTGGGCACCGGCCACCGCGCAGGCAAGGAACGCCGCAATCGTTGATAAAAAAAGAAGATGCTTGGCCAAGTTGGAAGTCGGGAATCGGTTGTCGGGGGTCGGGAATCGGTTGTCGGGGATCGGGAGTCGGGAGTCGGTTGTCGGAAATCGGTTAATGGGAGGGGGAAGTTGATGGAACAATCTCCCCCCTTTTCCTCCACTCCCCTAAATCTTCCGCCGCGTTACTCCGGCTGGGATTTGCAGGGCGCAAAATATGCCGTTGGGAATGCTGTCGCGAATTTCTTCGATGTTCACCTGCATGGTTTGCTGGCCACCGCTTAGGCTTACCTGCGCCCGCTTTGCCACGCGCCGCGAAGCTACCGAAACAAAGTTCTTGTACGTCACAGAAATTTCCTCGGTTGTGGTTTCGCCGTTGATGTGAACGCGCTGATACTCCAGCACCTCCAGCGATTCCGGGTCCAGGGTGAAGATCTCGCGGTAGCTCTCCTTGCCGACGGTGAAGGTGACGTTATCGCCATCCGGCTTGGCGGTGTAGGTCCCTTCTTCCGGGATGGCCGGAAGCTCACCCCGCATCAGCGAGACAATTTCATCATAGCTCAAGCCCACTTGCAGCATCCTTCGGAAGGTCTCGCGGTCGCCACGTCCTTCCAGTGCCTCGCCCGATTGAGCGTTGAAGAAGAGGAAGCCTTGTGGGGTTGCCCCCAACGCACCAACGGCAATTCCGAACGGGCCGGTCATGGTGATTTTCAGGGAGTCGCGCTGCTTCACCACCGCATCATACCAGATAGTTGCTGGGATGCCGGAAATTTTCATCGTCCCCTTCATCGCAAGGTTGGGGGTGGATTGATAGCTGGCGCGAAGTTTTGCCAGCAGGCCGGCGTAGGGCGATTCCCCGGACTCCGTCGTGGAATCGGAGGTGGTTGGAGTTGTTGATGTTGTGCTTTTCCCCCCCGTGCAGGCAGCAAGCAGTGCGGAAAGAAGAAGGGGAGCGAGAATTGAAGAACGGTTCAGCATAAGTTTGTCAGTGGTCAGTTGCCAGTGGTCAGTGGTCAGTGGTTAGTGGTCAGTTGCAAACGGAGCGGAGGCCTATTTTGAGTTAGCGTGCATTGAGTTCTACCTCTCTTTCTTCCTCACTCTCCCTCTGGTTCTTCCCAAAGAATGAGTAGAAACCACAGAGGGTCAGAGAGATGTTCTGCGATTGCCTCCTGACACTTGGCGGTGGCTATTTCTATCAGCCCTTGCTATTCGTCATCCCCTCTTCCGTTCGCGTTTAGCTTCCCACTAAATACTTTTTTTCGGTGACAGCGGACTTTGGCCCCACAATTCCCACTTGCAGGTTGCGCGCATACTTCTGGAAAGCGGCTTGCACGCTGGCTTTGTTCACTTGCTGGATTGCGTCGTAGCTGAACGCGGTTTTCCAATTGCCGCTGTTTTGTTGGGCGGCCAGCAACGCTTCGGCAACGCCGCCGTTGGTCATCTGCCGCATGAAGTAGCCGGTGATATAAACTTGCCGCGAGTCGTTCAAATCCTCCTCGGTGAACTCACCCCGGCGCATCTTCTCCAACTCCCGATTCATTATTTCGATTGCCGAATCGGGATAGACCGCGCTGACGCTCATGTACCCCATCCCAATTCCCAGCTCGGAACGCAAGCCGCTTCCCGGGGCGTAGGAGAGATTCCGTTTTGTCCGGACTTCCTCGAACAACACGTTCCGCAAATGCGCCAAGCCGATTGCCAGCGGCCAGTAATCGGGGGAGGTGATTGCCGGGCCAACAAACCCCGCCGAGACGTAGGTTGTTGGGCTTCCCGGGCGGTCGCGAACAAGCACTTTTGGCGCGGCTGACGGTGCAAGCGTCGGCATCGTTGGGGGCTTGTAGCTTCCAAGCGGAAGACTCTGCAGGGCGCGGAGCTTCATCCGAAGTTCACCTTGGCTGACGTTCCCCACCACCACAATGGTCATCCGCGACCGCTCGGCAAGCTGCTTCTGGAATCCCTCCATCATCGGCACGGAAACCGCCTGGATATCCTTCAGTTCCGTTGCGCGCCCAAGCACCGGGTGCCCAAGCGTCAGAAGGCTGTCGGCCAGCCGTCCGGCGTAGCCTTCGGGGTTGGTGTTGCGGCGGCGTTCGCGCGCAAGGCGGGCAGCCAGGGTGGTGGAGTAAGCGGTTGGATCGAACGCTGGCTGAGTAATCACCTCGGCCAGCAGATTCCAAGCCTTTCCAAAATTTGGGCGCGTGGCGGTCATGCTGAACCGCATCCCGCGCTGGTCCCCCTCGCCACTGATGCTGGTGGAGGTTCGGGCCAGAAATTTCCGCAGTTCCTCCTTCGGCGTTTGTTTGGATCCGCTTGAGGTTATCAGGTCGGCGGTGAAATCGCTGAGCACTGGGTTGGTGGTTTCGCCGCTGGCAAGGCCCCCTTCCAACGCAACAATCACCGAGATCAGTTTGTTTTCGGCGGGGCTAAGAATCACCGTGATGCCGTTTTCGGTGAACGATTTCACCCGCTCAATTCGGCTTTGCTGGGCCGTTGCCGGAATCAAGCCAACCGCCAGCAGTGCGGCGGCAATCAGAAGTTGTGTTGGATGTTTCACCATTTCAATTCCTCCGGAGTGATGTTCAGTGTGTTCAGCGTTGCTTGCTCGGCACCGATGCCCAGCACAAACGGCTGGCCAGCAATGTAGCGTTGGGCAAAACGGGTGATGTCGGCTTCGGTCAGTTTCTGCACGTTCGGCGCAAAGTTCAGGTAGTACTCCAGCGATGCTTTGCTCCACCACTGCGCGGTGGTGCCAATAGTAAATCCGTGGAAATTTTGTCGCTCGAACATGCTGCGGTCGGCAATGATATTTTTCCCGACCTCAATCTCCTGGGCCGTGAAATATCCGGGCTTGGCCATTGCGGCAAGCTCCGCTTTCAAGGTTGCCAACGCCTTGCGCCCTTTTTCCGGTTCGGCATTCAAGTAGAAACCGATGTCGGCGGTGTTGCGTGCGTTGCCAAACTGGCTGAAGGCTCCGGTTGCCAAACCGCTATCAATCAACACGTGGTGGAATCGGCTGGTAGATTGGCGCAGCATGGTGGCAATCAGTTGGGCGATGTAGGGGTCCGGCTCATCCTTCCCCACGCTTGGCCCACGGAACACCATGCGGATTGCGACCTCCGGAATTTTCACTTCGCGCACCACCAGCTTGGATTGCAACGGCGGGAACGTTGGCGGGTTGTAGGCCGGGAAAGGATCGGGACCACGCTGCCAGTCGGCGTAGTACGTGCGGGCAAGCTGGAACACCACGTCGGGATCAACATCGCCGCTAACAATCAGCGCGGCGTTGTTCGGCAGGTAGAACCGTTGCTGGATCATCTCCATTTTTTCCACCGTTGCGGTTTTAATCACCAACCGCTGGCCCAGCGGTTGCTTGCGGCTAACGTAGGGCATCCAGAGTGCGGAGTCCATGGCGTAGTCCAGCACAAAATCTGGCTGGGCCTCGTTGCGGTCGAACTCACCCAGCACCACTTCCCGCTCCTTCACCAACTCATCCTGGTTGAATTTTGGGGTGCGGATTGCATCGGCCATGAACTTCACCCCCGGCTCAAGGTTGGCCGATGGAAGGGTGAAGAAGTAGGTGACGACTTCATCGGAAGTGTAGCCGTTGAAGGTGATACCAAGCTGGCGTATCCGCTTCATAAACTGCTCCTGCGAAGGCAACACCGCGTTGGCCTTGAAGAACATGTGTTCGTACAGATGCGACAGCCCGGCGAACTCATCCGGCTCGGTAAACGCACCGTTGCGGACGGTGATATCCACAGTGGCCAACGGCACGGTGTGATCTTCGATAACGATCACCTGAAGCCCGTTCTCCAGCGTGATGGTTTGGTAGGGTGAGTTTGGGTTGCGCGCGCCCCCCCCCGATTCGCTGCGATGCTGGCGCACGGAGTCGAGCAAGGTTCGCATTTGTTGGCGGTAGAGTTCGGCGTTGTTGGGGTCGGCCTGCATCCGGTCCTTCAAGGCCCGCAAGCTATCCCCCAGCCGGCGTGATTCGGGGGAAGGGGCTTTTGGTTGTTGGCGTTTGGCTGGTTGTGAGTGCAAGGGGGCACTCAGGATAAGTATCCCGCAAAGGATGGTAAGAAGATGGCGCATGAGTCTATTCATTAACTGCTTCGGAAGCAATGTTGGATAATTATTTGAGTAATGATGTAGCCAAATAATTTCTACGGTATCATTCCAGCAACTTTCAGCATATTGGCATCCCCTGGCGTTCACCCCACTCCCCCCTCCTCCTACCTTCTATTGGCATAAAAGCTGGCGACCTATCCGCTTACTGATTCCGCGTATCGCTTGTTAGACTAAAAAGATAACAGAACCCTCCTGATTCCCCATCGGCGTACCCTTGCCTTATTGTGAAGAGACCTCACGAATGAGGTTTTAGCCCGCAGCAGCAGACTCAACCTCATTCGGTGGCAATACAACGTTCAACAGCAATGGGAGACGGCTATGAGAGCTTACTATCGTTGCCTACTGTGCTTGCTGAGCCTAAGCACTTCCGTGGTTCAATCGCAACCGCAATCGCAGTCACAGTCGGGTGAGTGGGAGGAAGGGGGAAGCCCACAAGCGCGAGCGGAATACTTTTACGGAACGCGAGCGTTCCCCTTTACCAGAATACCGCAGGATGCGCGGTTACGAGCTATCCAGTACAGCCAACAACATCTCCGCCCGTTCCGCTACGATGCAGGATTGCAGCGATCTACCGTCTGGAAATCTATCGGCCCGTTCGATGTTGGAGGGCGCATCACCTCCATCGCGCTTCATCCCACCGATAGCATGACGCTGTGGGTTGCGGCTGCCGATGGGGGCGTATGGAAATCCAGCAATCGTGGCGAGCAATGGGAGCCAGTGATGGATTTTGAAAAAGCCATTACCATGGGGGCGGTTGCTGTTGATCCAAGCAACCCCAATGTGCTGTATGCGGGGACAGGGGAAGCTGCATACTTTGTTGATAGTTACAGCGGAGCGGGGATGATGAAGAGCGTGGATGGCGGAGCCACGTGGTTCCCGTCAGGACTAACGACTGTGGCCGCGTTTGCCCGAATAGCCGTCAGCCCGAAGGACGGGAACATCGTCATGGCGGCGGCTATCCGTAATAATGCCGGGTTCTACCGCTCTAGCAATGCCGGCGCAACGTGGACCCGTGTCATTTCTTCCCCCGTCACCGATATCACCATCAACCCAGCCAACCCTGACGAAGTGTGGATTGGCGGAGGTGAATATGGCGTGCTGCATTCCACCGATGCCGGACTCTCTTTTACTCCATCAAACACTGGCATTGGGCTGAACGGTGCATTTATTGGCCGGGTCTCGGTGCAGGTGGCTCCTTCGGAACCGACCACACTGTACGCGCTTGTCAACGAAAGCAGTTTTGGCAGTTCGGGGGTTTCCTACCATTCGCGGATTTATAAATCCATGAACAGCGGGGCAACGTGGACGAATGTGCTGGATGACAAACCCAATCTGCTCAACTACTTCGGTATCGCACAAGGGGAGTACAACAACGTGATTGCTATTCAGCCGGACGATCCAGATGTGGTGGTAGCAGGGGGCGTCGTTCTTCTTCACTCCACCGATGGCGGAAAAACTTGGGCATCCGATGAAGCCACGCTTCACCCCGATCATCATGCTCTCATGTTCGACCCCACAAATCCCCGGCGACTGTATCTGGGGAACGATGGTGGCATGTATCGAAGCGAGAATGCAGGGCAAACGTTCCGTAGAATCTGCAAAGGGTTGGCCATCACTCAGTTCTACGCAATGGCGGTGGATCAACAAGCCGACAGCCTTACTTACGGCGGAACACAGGACAATGGGACACTCTCCAACTCGGCAGAAGATTATCGGGAAAACGGAGTAGGCGTTGTGGGATCGGGTGATGGATTTTTTGTGATTGTTGATCCCACAAATCCAACGTTTGTTTTTTACGAGCGGTCGTTCGGTGCAATGCTGCAAAAGAATTTATCGAGCGGAGCTTCGCAATCGTTTACTCAAGGCATCAACCTGAACGATCCGAATGACCGTGCAGCCTGGTCAGCACCGTTTATCCTGGATCCAACTGATCCTACACGCTTCTACTGCGGTCGGCGCAAGGTCTATCGCCGCACTCTATCAACATCCTGGGCACCCATCTCCCCTTCGTTCCGCACCCCGATTTCCGCGATTGCGGTCTCACCTGTTAATCCTTCCATCCTCTATGCTGGAACCGGGATGTCTTCGGGGGATGGTTTTCTTTTGCTGAACGAAGGAGTACCATTAGGGGAGGTAAAGGTCTCGGTAAATAACGGCGAAACCTGGGTGGAGCGGTCGGTTGGAAGCGGCCTGCCAAACCGCGCCGTCACGGAAATCCTCCCCTCCGGTGTTGATTCTTGCACGGCATGGATAGCCTACTCAGGATTTTATTCGGGGCATATTTTCAAAACCACCGACTGCGGCGCAACATGGCAGGATATTAGCAAAGGACTTCCCGACATTCCTGTGAACGCATTGGCTGTTCATCCCGATGATGAGCAAATTATTTATGCCGGAACCGACATCGGAATGTACATCACCACCGATGGAGGAACACATTGGGCAGATTACAACCAGGGGTTGCCGAAATCGGTTGTTGCCGATCTTGCTGTTCACTACGCTACACGCACGCTGCGCCTTGCTACGCATGGGCGATCAATGTGGGAGATTCCGTTGGAGCCTGCATCCCCACGCCCCGCTATCATTGTGCCGTCGGGCCGTGAGGTGTGGGTTGGGGGAACAGAGCAGAACCTTTCTTGGAGCGGGTTTGCCTCCCCAGTTCGGATTGAATACTCGATTGACAATGGCATGGAATGGACCACCATCGCCGACAGTGTTGATGGAGTCATCTACCAATGGAAGGTGGTTGATAGCGCGGCGGTGAACGCCCATATCCGCATTGCCAGCATTGCCGCACCACAACAGAGCGTGAGCAGTTTGGCTTTTACCATCGAGAGATCACGGCCAGGGGTAGTGCTTACCGGGTCGCTGAAAGCATTGGGTTGTTGGGGACTTGCCTACGATGGAAAAACGTTGTGGACCACCGTAGAAAACAGCGACACGATTCTAAAAATTGATCCCGTAACCTTCAGCACTATCGCTGTCATCAGGGTCAAAACCACACAAGGCCGGCGTTCCTTTACCGACCTCACCTTCCACCCCACCAAAGGCACACTCTTTGTCCACGATATCCGCGATGCCTCGCCCGATAAAATGGGCGGAGGATTGCTGCATGAGATTGACACCCTGGGGAACGTGCTGCATACTTGGATTTCCCCTTGCCGCTATCCAACCGGATTGGGCTACTTGGCCAACACTGGCGGAAACAACGGAGCGTTGTTGGCCGCAGATTTGTTCGGCTCCCAAGACCTTTTCTTGATTGACCCAGATAATGGCTCAACCCTGCGCACCATCTCACGCCCGGGGATCATCGAGCTAGGCCCTATGGGCATTGCCGCTGCTGCCGATGGAAAAAAATTCTGGCAGATTATTGATGCGTTCGACCCGAACAGCGGCCCGCAAAGCTCAACCGCTGTGGAATTCTCGTTGGAGGGATTGTCCGCAAGCTGCGCGTTCCCGCTGAATCTTAGCCCTGACTCAACTGCCGCAGGTGGATATAACCAATGGGGGCGATTGTTTGCGCGAGGTGTTGAGCGCGATCCGGGTGATGGGAATTTATGGGTGACGAATCTGGATGGTGGGATTTACAAGTTCACGGTCTGCAAGGCAACTCCATCGGCGGCTCCCGGTCTTGGGTCAGGCGATCAGATGATTGCAAACCTTCAGCAGAACACGCCTAATCCGTTCTCCATCTCAACCACGATCACCGTTGCTCTTAGGGGCGCAGCCAACATTTCCCTGACGCTTCACGACGCTACTGGGCGGCGCATTGCTCTGCTGACCGAGGGGAACGTTGAGGCTGGCAACCACACCTTTTCTTTCAATCCCATTGGCCTTGCAGCGGGCGCGTATCAGTATCGCCTAACAGTGAATGACAAGCATTTTTTATCCAAGACAATGATCTACATACCGTAAGGAAGGTGGCACGATTACCGCGCATACTCCCGCTCCCCAAAAATTGCGGTTCCTATCCGCACCAGTGTGGCCCCTTCTTCGATGGCTACTTCAAAGTCGTTGGTCATCCCCATCGAGAGGTGCGGAAGGGGGTGGCCGGTGTGCTGCTGAAGTTGGTCGCGGGTGTGGCGCAGTTGGCGGAACATCGGGCGGACCGATTCAGGGTCATCCAGAAATGCGGCCAACGTCATCAGCCCTTGCAGCTGGATGTTCGGCAGCCTCAGCATCCCTTCGGCCAGCCCCAACGCCCCCGATGGCTCCACCCCAAATTTCGATTCTTCCCCCGAAGTATTCACCTGCAGCAGCACCGGGATCACCCGCCCGTGCTGCGCGGCTTGGCGGTTGATTTCTTCAGCCAACCGCAGGCTGTCCACGCCGTGGATCATCCGAACGAACGGGGCAATATACTTGACCTTGTTCCGCTGAAGATGCCCGATGAAATGCCACCGAACTGCGTCGCCAATCGCCCGATGTTTTTCCACCAACTCCTGCACGTAGTTTTCGCCAATCTCCATCATCCCACATTCCCGCACCGCAAGGATTGCTTCGGCCGGTTTGGTTTTGGCAACGGCAATAATCTGAACCTGGTCGGGACCCCGCCCCGCACGGTTGCAGGCATCGTTGGCGCGCTGGCGTAGCGTGGAAATGCGGTGTTGAAGGTTGCTGTTCATCGGTGTAGTTGGCAATGGGGTTCGGTTTATTTAGCGTTATGGTAAGTGAGGCATCGGAGGCTTCTCGGTTCGGTGGCTCCGCTCATACTTCGACGGGCTCAGCATGAGCGGAGGGCGGCGTTTGGTGGGAACTCCATCACTCTCTTCAATTCGGCATTCGGCATTCGGCATTCCAACATCCCACTGGCTCGGCATCTACGCTCCGCTTGTTGTTCTGGCCATCCGTTGCTCCATCATCGCATCCTTAAATGCTGCAAGGGCGTTCTCCGCTTCCTCCACGGTGTTGATCCGGTCGAACCGGAGCGCGAGCAATTTCCCTTTGGTTTCAAGCTGCACAAACGGGCTGTGGTTGGCGGCGTACATCAGCGGCTGGAACCAGCGGTCGTAAAATTCTTGGTTGCTTTGCGGGGGAAGCTCCAACCGCATCACCCCCTGGCGCAACGATAGCCGCGCCGCGCCGGTTTCCATTCCGGCAAGCCGCAGCCGCAAGGCATCCAGAAGGTTTTCGGTTTCGGGGGGCATCTTCCCAAAACGGTCGCGGATTTCGGAGATGACCTTCTGCAAGGCAATCAAATTCCCGGCAGTATAAAGCCGCAGATAGACTTCGTACCGCTCGCTATCCTCGCGGATATATTTTTTCGGGATCAGCGCGTCCCCCTCGGTCTCAATCTGAAGGTCCTCGTTGTTCGGCAGCAGTGTTGCGCGCTCCTTCTCCTCAATCTGGTCGCGGAACAGGTCGCGGAATTCTTCGCGCTTCAGTTCCTCCACGGCTTCATCAACAATCCGCTGGTAGAGGTCAAATCCAACTTCTTCGATGAACCCCGATTGCTCGGCCCCCAGCAAATTTCCCGCGCCGCGAATCTCCATATCCCGCATTGCCAGCCGGATGCCGCTGCCAAGCTCGGAAAGCTCGGCAATGGCCTGCAATCGCTTCAGCGCCACGCGCGACATTGCCGTTGGCGGCGGGACAATCATGTAGCAGTAGGCCTGGATGTTGGAACGCCCCACCCGCCCGCGAAGCTGGTACAGTTCGGCCAGCCCGAACTTGTCGGCATGGTTCACGATCATGGTGTTCGCCGACGGAATATCCAACCCCGACTCCACAATTTTGGTGGTGACCAGGACGTTGAATTGCCGCTCGATGAACTTCATCATGGTGTTCTCCAACTGCTCGGCGGGCATTTCGCCGTGGGCGGTAATCACCCGCGCTTCCGGCACAAGGTCGTGGATTTTTGCGGCAAGCTCATCCAAGTCGCCAATGCGCCAGTGGACCACAAAGCATTGGCCGCCACGGCGAAGCTCGCGGGTGACGGCTTCGGCAACGGCTTCATCGTTCCACCGCATCAGCTCCGTTTGGATTGGCAGGCGGTTGCGGGGCGGGGTTTCAATCACGCTAAGATCGCGCGCGCCCATCAGGCTGAAGTTCAGCGTTCGGGGGATTGGCGTTGCGGTTAGGGTTAGCGTGTCGATGTTGGCGCGCAGTTGGCGCAGCTTCTCCTTTGCTGCCACGCCGAACCGTTGCTCTTCGTCCACAATCAGCAAGCCAACATCTTTGAACACTACGTCCTTGCTCAGGATGCGGTGGGTTCCGATCAGCACATCCACCACGCCACGCTTCAAGCCTTCTATCGTCTCCTTTTGCTCGGCTTTTGTGCGGAATCGGGAAAGCAATCCAACATTGACGGCGTAGCGGCTTAAGCGGTCGCGGAAGGTGTTGAAATGCTGCTGTGCAAGAATGGTGGTGGGCGCAAGAATGGCCACCTGCTTCCCCCCCTGGACCGCCTTGAACGCGGCCCGCACCGCCACCTCAGTTTTCCCGAAACCGACATCGCCACACACCAAGCGATCCATCGGCGTTGCCGACTCCATATCCCGTTTTACGGCCACCGTTGCCGACGCTTGGTCGGGGGTGTCCTCGTACATGAACGATGCCTCCAACTCACGCTGCCAACTGGTATCTGGTGGGAACTGCATCCCGGGCTGCGATTTGCGAATCGCATACAGCCGGATCAGCTCGCGGGCAATATCCTTCACCCTCCGTTTTGCGCGCGCCTTTGCCCGCTCCCACTCGTCGGTTCCCAGCTTACTCAGTTTTGGCATTGCTCCTTCTTTGGAGGAATACTTCTGCAGGCGGTTGATGTAGTTCAGATTGACGAACAGGATGTCGCCGGAAGCATACTCCAACTTCACCGCCTCGCCCCGCTGCCCGGCGGCGGTGATAGATTCCAGCCCAACAAACCGCCCGATTCCTTTATCCACGTGGACCACGTAATCGCCCGGGCGCAGCTGCTTCAGTTCGCGGAGTGTGAACCCCTTAAACTGCTTCCGCCGGACCACCCGCGCACGCGAACGCTGGCGGCTGAAAATTTCATGCTCGACAAACACCGCAAGGTTTTGCGCCGGAAGCACAAACCCGTGCGAGAGGGTTTCGTTCAGGTAGAGCAGGTCGGTTGCGGCAAAGTTGTAGGGGTGATCTTCGTCGGCGGCGCGGTCGTGTTCGCCGTCAATCAGGTCGTTCAGCCGGCGGCGTGCGTCGTCGCCATCGGCCAGAAGGAAGAGCCGTTGCTTGCTGTCGCGTAGTTGTTCAATCACCTTGCAGAGTTCCTTCAGCGACGATTGCACCGGCGGTTGGGCGCGCCCGCCGAACTCTATCACCTGGGCATCCTGCGGCGGGACTTGCGAGTGAGTAAGCAGGGTGTGGGATTCGATTCGTGGGATCATTGCTTGCTGGCCGGCATCTTCCAACAATCCAAAAATTCGCTCCGGTTCTTCCAGAAAAAAGATGGCGTTTGGTGGAAGATGCTCCAAGATTGTGGCTGTCAGTTGATCCTCGTCCTCGCTGTGAAACAGCTTGGCCATCAGGTTGATGCTGGCGAAGTCGCGGATGGAACGCTGCGAGGCGGGATCGAACTCCCGCATGGAGTCAATTTCATCGCCGAAGAACTCCACGCGCACCGGGTTATCCACGCCAACGGGGAAGATGTCAATAATGCCACCGCGCACGGCGTAGGTTCCAACGGATTCAACAATGTCGGTGCGTTCAAATCCCCCCTTTGCCAGCCGCAGCGTGAACTCCTCGAAGCCGACACGATCCCCCACCTTCAGCGGCAGGATATGGCCGGTGATATTGCGTGCGGTTGGGACGTGTGCGGCAAGCGTTTCAACATCGGTGACCACCACGCGGTCGGGGCGGTCGGCAAGGGATTTCAGCGCGTCGGTTAGCGAGACCACCTCGGCATCAAGGGTGTCGCTGATGGTGGCGGTGGTGTGGTGCGATTCTTGGTAGAGCAAGGCGTGGTCGGGGCCAAGCAGGGTGGCCAGATCGGCATAGGTGGAGTCGGCATCGGCGCGATCCTCGAACACCATCAGCAGCGGGCGGCTGGTGCGCTGGTACAGCAACGCCGGAACCAGCGAGCGAAGCGACCCCGCCAGCCCACGAAGGTGAACAACAGACCGCTCCTTCACCCCTTGAAGGGTTTGGGAAAAGGCTTGGCCGGAGCCGATAGAATCAAGAATACGCCGCATATCCAGGACTGTCCTTTTTTTTGCACGAAATAGCTGTAGGGGCATGGCGTGCCATGCCCCTACAAGGTTAATGCTTGGCAAAGATAGGGTTGAAGGTACGGGGAGAGTGTGGGGAATTGTTTGGAGGTCGAATGCCAAATGTCGAATGCCGAATGCCGAATAGAAGAGGGAGATGGAGGTTGCAGCGGATGCCGCCCTCCGCTCATGCTGAGCCCCGTCGAAGTATGAGCGTGAGCCACCGAACATCGCGCCCCCCTGCTTCGCCCTGAAGGGCTTCACGTCCCCCCAAGTTTGGGGGAAAAAGGGTGGAGGTGGCTTGGAGGTCGTCAAGCAATATCTGCGCTGAAGCATGGAGTAATGGGAAGCCACTGCGAACCCTATCCCCGCTCGTGCTGAGCCCCGTCGAAGTATGAGCGAGGCCAGCGAACGGGGAACCTACCAGCCCCCGCCCCCCGACTACCAACCACTGACCCCCAACCCAGTATTCTCACAAACCACGTTGTTCCGAACGTAACTCCGGCCATCTGATTATCTTCGGCGCAATCCCTTCTTTGCTACTTCGCGTAGGGAACTTCACACGAGCCGTTTCGGGACACGCTTCATGGTTGCTACTTCATCAATAATCGCACAGGCTTCCCAGCACGTTCGGCAGCTGTTTGCCGAACGCCTTGCCGCCACGCTTACCTACCACAACCCCCAACACACGCTGGATGTTGTGGCTGCGGCTTCGGAAATTGCCATTGGTGAGGGGTTAAGCCAGGGGGATCAGGAAATTCTTGCGGTTGCCGCTTGGTTCCATGATGCTGGCTACACCGAAACCTATCACGGCCACGAAGAAGTTGGCGCGGCAATGGCACGCACGTTTCTGGCAGGGCATGGCTATCCCGAACAGAACATTGCTGCGGTGGAGCGGTGTATCCTTGCCACTAAGTATCCATCCCATCCGCAAACCATGTTGGAGTCGGTGCTGTGCGATGCCGACCTTAGCCACACCGGGCGGAAAGGCTACATGGATTCCGCCGACCGGCTTCGGGCCGAGTGGGGCGTTCACTTGCAAAAAAACTACACTGAGTTTGAGTGGCTGAAGAACAATCTAGAGTTCCTGACCGGCCACCGATTTTACACACACTACGCACGCAACCAGTTCGAGGAACGGAAGAAAGCAAACTTAGAAAAGGTCCAGAAGCGAATCCACAAACTGCTGGAGGGGGAACCAGAAGCCGCGCTTCCGGCAACCCTTGTGGCCGCGTTGGATTCGGCCTCCAAGCCTTCGCCAGCAATCCCCCAGCCCAGCGTGACCCCTACCGAAAAACCACCGAAGCACCATGCAAAAGATCACGCAAAAGACCAAGCCCAAAAGCCCGCAACCTCACATCCCACAAAGCTGAGCGATGAGGAGAAATTGCAGATTGAGCAGGAAAAATTGAGGCTGAAAGAGGAGAAAGCAAAACGCCCAGAACGGGGGATTGAGACGATGTTCAGGATCACTTCCCAGAACCACATGAACCTCAGCAAAATGGCCGACGACAAGGCCAGCGTGCTGATCAGCATCAACACGCTGATTATCTCCATTGTGCTGTCGGTGCTGGCGGCCAAGCTGGAGAACAACCTCTACTTAATTGTTCCCACACTGATCTTGCTAGCATCGTCGGTGACAACGATTGTGTTCGCGGTGCTTTCTACTCGGCCCCAGGTTAGCTCCGGCGTGTTCACCGCCGACGATGTCCACCAGCGGCGGGTGAACCTTCTGTTCTTCGGCAACTTCTACAACGTCCAGCTCAGCGATTTCGATTACGGCGTGCGCGAGATGATGAACGACCGCGACTACCTGTACGGAACCATGATTAAGGACATTTATTTCCTGGGCCGCGTGCTGGGGAAAAAGTACATACTGCTGCGCCGGGGCTACACCATTTTTCTGTATGGGATTATCATCTCGGTGCTGGCGTTTGCGGTGGCGTTTGTGGTGAACGCGTTGTCGTAAAAAAAAAGCGGGGGGGTGATAGCTTCTTAGCTCTCAACATCCAACCACTGAGTTCCATTTTCCAACCATGAAAACTCTCTATCTCTGCCGTCACGCTAAATCCAGTTGGGAGTACCCCGAGCTTACCGATTTCGAGCGGCCGCTGAACGCACGGGGCCACAGGGATGCGGAGTTTATGGCGAAGGTGTTGGCCCAGCAAAGCCTGCGTCCCGACGTGATTTCCACAAGCCCGGCAGCCCGCGCCCTGACAACCGCCCGAACGATTGCAACCGGAATCGGCTACCCGCTGGAATCGTTGCTGATTACCGAACGGTTGTACGATGCCAGCAGCCGGGAAATTTTAAGCGTTGCGGAAACCTTGCCCCAAACAGCACTGGTGGCGATGCTGTTCGGCCACAACCCCGGCATGACGTGGCTGGCAAACCAACTTGGCGCGCCGCAACTTGAGAACATCCCCACCTGCGGCATCGTTCGCTTCGATTCCACCGCCGAACAATGGGGCCAACTAACCCCGGCAAACACCCAGTTTGTGGCGTTTGAATTTCCGAAGAAATATCTGGGGTGAGCGGGGATCGGGGGGCGGGGATCGCTAGTCACCAGTCGTTAGTCATTGGTCAGTAGTGGCTTCTCTTCTGCATTACTCCGTGCTCGGTGATGGCGTGCCACTTCACATTTCACTCTCTTCGGTTCCTTCTCGGCTTTGGCTCCCTCTCCCAGCTGATGAATGTGAGGCAACCAGCACTATCATTCATTTGGGAGAGGGCGGGGGGTGAGGGCAGGCAGCAACGCGGGTTCGGTGGCTCGGCTCATACTTCGACGGAGCTCAGCATGAGCGGAGGGCTGGATTCGTGGAACTCCGCTCTTGCTTCTATTTTCTATTTCCTCTCTTCGCCCCACTTCCCATCACGCCGGCACTTCCGCCATCTTTTTTACCCGCTGGTATTCTTCCTCAAATTTTTTGGCCGTTGCTGGGTCGCGGATAATCAGGATGTTCTCATCGTTCTGTGTTGCCGCCGAGCCGGTGAAGTTGTAGCTGCCAGTGATTGTCCATTCGCCATCAATAATGATGACTTTGTGGTGCATCACATACTTGTTCCCATCCTTCAGCACAGCGATTCCTGCGCTTTGCAGCTGCCCCATCACCGAGCGTTCCGCGCCGCGCCGTTCTATCACCCCTTCCACCGGAACTCCACTGTTCTTCTTCTCAATCATCGCCTCGGCAATCGTCCCATCGGTGAAGTTGAAGGCCATGAAATGGATGCTTTTTTTGGCGATGCTGAGGTAGCGAACAATCTTCGGGGCGATGTCATCCTCGGGGGCAAAGTAGTTGTAGATGGTCGCGCCGCCAACCTTCACCTGCGTGTGCGGTGTTTCCGAAGGGGAGCGAGCACCGAAGGAGTTCCCCACGAACATCTCCTTGAACTCCGTGGTGTAGTTCTCGGCAAGTTCTTCCGAGCGGATCATCAGCCCGTTGTTGTTGTTGCGGAAAGCACAGTTATCGGTGACGTTGAACGATCCAGTCCAGACCGTCGCGCCGTCAATGATGGCAAACTTGTTGTGCATCAATGCCGAGCGTCCGTCGAAGATCACCGGTATCCCCGCAGCCAGCACTTTCTGCATCTCCGGATTTTTTTCGTAATCGCTATCGGCCACCAACCGCACCTTTACGCCACGTTGTTTTGCGGAAATCAGCGCGTCGGCAATCCGCTCCGACTCCAATTCGTAGAAAGCTCCATCAATCGTGGCGCGTGCCGTGCCAAGCAGTGTGGCAAGCTGGCGGTCAATGTTGTTGGGGTCGCCCTGGCCAACGCTGGGATCGTTGGCGTAAGTGTCGCTGAAGAACACCGCAAGGCTGGCATCGGGAAGTGAGGTTGCTTCGGTGCCGGAGGTTGCTTCGGTGCTGGTTGTTGGTGGGCTTGGGGATGCGGGTGATGTTTTGATTTCCGTCTTCCCCTTCCCCCCGCCGCCAAGATGCTGTTCGGCAGCGCGGCGGCGGCGTTCCATAAACGTGAGCACCGTTGCGGCCACCAGAAGAATGCCGATGAACGTGATAAGTTTGCGTCGCGAACGGGTCATAGGGTTGTGATTGTGGGTGTTGTGGAATCGGCAGCAGAAGTAGCGTCGCTTAGTCTGTTGTTGGCGGCTGCGTCGCCTTCGGTTGGGGCACTGGTTTCACTGTTGGCTGGGTTCTCATCTTCCACCATCTCCGCTTGTTCATCGCTGATTGAATCGGCAATCGGGTATTGCTCCAGCAAATTTGGGTCGGCACTGCTTGGGGCTTGCGTTGGGGTGGATGGATGCAGCCCCGGAGTGTTGGCTTTCAGCGCAAGGAAAAGCTCGTCGAAGGTTCGCCCCTGGCCAACGTAGTGATCCAGCAGGCGGATGGATTCCAGCAGTTGGCGCGCGGTTCCGTCGCTGTCGCATTCCATCAGTTGCGACTCGGCCCAACTGAGCAATCGCTCCGCGTCCTGATCCTGCAAGTTGTCGGTGAGCGAAGCGTCCTGGTACAGGCGATCTATCCAAATATCGGTGTTCATAGCAGTGAGTGTTCGATGAGTTTTATCCCCGGCGTGCAACTGCCGCCACACAACAACGGATGCAGCCAGCGGAACGTTTGCCGGCGTGTTCACCACCAGCAACCAGCCGCGCCGAAAATAGAGTTTCACCGCCGATTGCCAAGCCTGATCCCGCGCTGGTTCCCCCCGTTGCGGCGTGCGCGGCTGGCAAATCGTTACGCTGCGCCCCTGTTCCAAATTCGTAACCGCTGGTAGTTTGCGGGCTGTTTTCTGCAATACTCCCCGGCTCCCTCACGTTGTTATACTCCAAACAGAGTGGTTTGCGAAAAACTCAATCACTGTCATTCCCGCGAAAGCGGGAATCCATAGCGCACCTGGCTGAGTAGAGTTTCGCAAACCAATTTGCGCAGAGTATAGGTTCCGCAGCGTGTGCGCGGCCGGGTGAGTTGGCGGGGAATGCAGTGAGTAATCGTCAGGATGCAGAGGGGGTGGGTGTCTTCAGATTTCAACGCACTGCTCACGCAAGGAATCATCAACAACCACGGCAAGTTGGTGGCGGTGGGAAACCGACGGGGGGGATTGCCGTCAAGCTGGCAAAGCCTATTCCGGCATTGCCAACCATGATTTTGTACAAACCAGATGACGTTCTTCTCGATAAAACACAAACTTCTTTGCAGCACGCTGCTGCTCCCCTTCGCGCTGCTTGGCTCGGCCTGG
Organism: Chlorobiota bacterium; assembly: GCA_016788565.1. Classification (GTDB taxonomy): domain Bacteria; phylum Bacteroidota; class Ignavibacteria; order OLB7; family OLB7; genus OLB7. The sequence continues at coordinate 22,275 of JAEUSP010000040.1, forward strand.
GGCCAGCATATCCCGCAAGAATTTGGGAAGGTATTGTTTGAGCTACTTCCGGCGGCAGCGGCCGCCCCAGTGACCGGCGGCTCCACCACTGGCAACCTCACCACTGAAGCTCCCTCAATCCGTCCGGCAGACGAAACTCACCCTGTTCGGAAACCTTCCGCCCCGGCACCGCTCCGTTTTTCCACAGCCCTTGATAAAGAAGCCCAGGCGTTGGCGGTCGTCACCGCGGCTTGGCGCGAAACGCTTCCCGACACTGAGTATCTCCGCATTTTGAACTCACCCAACCGCGCCCCGTTGCTTGCCCCGCCGTTCGGATTGAAAGGGGGGAAATCGGGAGCGGTGAAGGTTGCGTGGCAGGAGCTTGAGGAGCCAACACTTGGGCAGCAATACACCAGCGACTCCTCGTTGCAGGCGTTGGTGGAGTGGTATCGGGGGGCGTACGGAATCCCCTTCACCGTGCGGACTGTCGCGCTTGCCGACACCGCCACCGGGGGGGTGATGACGATTGCGCGTGGCACCCACCGGATTGGCAACACCATCGTTTCGGTGATGATCTGGAACCCGACCGTTGGCCAAACCAAAGGGCGCAAAAACCGGCGCGCCAGCTACCAACAAAAAACCAGCGTTGCCGTGCAGGAGCGCGCCTTCCGCCCGCGCGACATGTTCGTGGCCGAAGGGCCGGATGCTGTTGTTGAGCTAACGTGGCAGGTTCCGTACGGTGATGCAATCCAGCAGTTAAGCCAGAAATATGAGATTGATCCATTCCTGATTGCGGCGCTGGTGCAGCAGGAATCGAACTTCAACCCGGGGGCGATTTCCGTGGATAGCGCGATGGGGCTAACGCAGATGATCCCCACCACCGCCGAAGCAATGGGCGTTACCGACCCGGCCGACCCGCATCAGTCGTTGGAAGGGGGCGTGCGGTATCTGAAGCTGATGCTGCGGCAGTTCAAGGGGAACGTGATGCTTGCGCTGGCGGCCTACAACGCCGGCCCGGGCAATGTGATGAAATACCGTGGCGTTCCCCCCTTCACCGAAACGCGCACCTACGTCCGCAGAATCATGGATCGCTACAAGGAGAAAGCGGGGAACGGAAACAAGGGGGCGTAGCGGAGTAAAAAAAAGCGGGCTGAAACAATCGCTGTTTCAGCCCGCTTTTTTTCAGGCAGGTTGGATATACTCGGCGCAAATTGGTTTGCGAAACTCTACTCAGCTAGGTGCACTATGGATTCCCGCTTTCGCGGGAATGACAGTGATTGAGTTTTTCGCAAACCACTCTGTTTGGAGTATAACTCCATTCACTACTCCATTGTTCACTGCGGCAGTTGCCTTCCCCCCGTGTGCGTTGTTTTCTGCACCGACTCAATCACCTCCGCTTCCTGAATCACTTCTTGCTTCCTCCGTTTCCATTTTCCGCCAAGCAACAACCGGCGGATTCCAAACCCCAGGGCCAGCACCCCGCCAACAACCAACGCCACCCCGGCAACCGAGATCACCAGCAGCAACAGCAGGGCAACAATCGCAATCACGATTGCCCCGATTGCTACACGTGCCACAGGGTTCTGGACGTTTCGGCTGTTGAAGTTCATCTGCATCATGGCCGTATGGGGTTCATGGTGGATGTTCAGAAGTGAGTTTACGCCGTCGCCGCGCGTGCTATCACCAAATCGCTACCTTCGCTATCGAAGCCGAAAGCAACATCGGTAAGGCCACAAGCCAGGTAGATGCGCGCCAGTGCGCGGCGCATATCCAGCGTGTCGGTTTCTATCCACTCAATCAACATGTCGTCCAGCATCCGCAGGCACCGGCGGTCGGCCAGTTCATCAAGCTGCTGGGCGTAGCGGACCATGCTGGCGCGAAGCTCGGACGGTGCATAAATCAGCATGTAGGGGCGGGCAACATCCAGCCCGATAAGCAGCGAGCGTTCGGAGCGGCGGCGCATCCGCAGCTGGGCAAAGTCGTTGGCCAGCAGGTCGTGGCTTTGGGCGGCATCTAATTGGCTGTAAAACTCATCCGGTTGGAACCCCATTCCCAAAAACAGCGGGAACATCTTGTGGTGCGCCAGCTCGTTGTAGAAGAAGTTCACCGTCTCCAAATCCAGCGGGCGTGAGGTAAACGCGGTTGGGCGGATCAGGCCATCCAGACGGAGCTTCAGGTGAAGGAGTTCGTGGGTGAAGCTGGCCACCGGGTGTTCGGTTGGGACCATAAAAATGGTGGCCGATTCTGCGCCAAACCGCGATCCCCAATAGGGTACGGTGCTGGTTTCCAACCGCAGCGGAAGCTGGGCGTTGAGTTCGGTGTAGAGTGCCCGGTTGCGGTCATCTACCAAGTTGTCAATCGTGTATGGCATTGGCTAGAAAAGATTGGTTGCAGGATTGGGGCGCAAGATACGGCGGCTGTGAAGGTTTGGGGTGTATCAAAAATGGGGGGGGGAGTGGGCAACCAACTGGGAGGAGGAAACAGCAGCATCACCATCACGGTTAGTCGTAGATCATATTTCGGTATTGATTTATCATCCAGCCATGTACGAGTTCACGATAGGGCTGTAACTCCACTTCGATTGCGGCTGCCTGTTGTTCGGTGATGCTTACCGTTGGCTGGCGATACGGGCGTGAGGCAATAAATTGGAATCGCAATGGCGTTGGAGGGTGCGTTGCATCAAGCCGCGAGTTCTCCATGGTTGCTACCCGTTGAATGCGTTCAATTTCATGGTCAGGGATGCTTTGCATCTGCAGGTGAAGCTCATCAATGAAGTTTAAGTTGCTGGCTTCCAAGGCCACCCGCTGCGCAGCAAACCAGTACGTGTCGCCAAAGTATAGTTTTTGTTCGCTACCCAATTCGGCTTCTGTTCCGGCAGCGTCAGCGGCTAAATCATCGGCAAGATATTCGGCGCGTTGCATCCGGCGAAACAGGAGCAAGAGCATCGAATACATGATGCTGTAGATGATTCCCCCAATCCCCATTAGCAGCAGGTTCATTGGGGCCATAATTATTCCTGGCATTCCCGATTCGGAGCTAAACACACCGGCTGGCATCACTAACCCATACCAAGTATCAAGCGAATCAATGGCCGAACCGATCAGCATTCCTCGGCTGTTATCACCATTAACTCCGTGGCCAATCTCGTGGCCAAGCAACGCTACTTTTTCGTTTGGCTGAAGCACACTAAACAGTGGCAACCCTATGGTGATAATGCTGTGCCGCCCCCAGCCCGCAACAAGGTAGCTGGCGTTGAAACTATGATCAATCCGCACCCCTTTAATGGGCTTATGGCCAAGCCGTGCACAGATGTCATCAATAAGGCTATACAAGGCCGGAAGCTCGGCACGTGGAATAAGATCATCGGGTAGTTTGGGAATACGCGGGCGGGTAACAAAGGCAATCGCAATGGCGATCAGCCCGCCAAGAATTATCCAAAAATTTGGCCAGCCGACCCACAGCAGAATAATCCCGCCAACCAAAAATGCCACCGTAACGGCATGGGTAATCCCAGCAAGGATATACGCCATGCCCACCGACCATGAGAACGACCGGCGCAAATCTGGGCTGGATAGTAACTCATCGAACAGCTGCTTGCTCAACCGATTGCCGAACCTAAGGTGTAGCCGGTTGATAAGGGTGTTCTGGACTTCAATCTTGGGTGGCTGCAGATTCCAATGGCACTGCTGGCACCATGTGGTGTACCCATCCAGCGGTGGTAACGCACCCCCACATTCCGGGCATTGATGATTTGATGGTACGGGCATTGCTGAAAGCAAAATGGTTGTAGAAAATTTATCGTGGAGTACGCAGGCAAGTGAAAGAATAGCATCGCCTTCAAGCCTTGTGCTTCAGTTATCTCACCCCTCCCCCCCTCCGTTCCACCTTCACCCGAATCCCATATTTCGGGCGGAGTGTGATGCTGGGGAAGTAGTCAATCTGCTGGTTGGGAATCAGCGACAGCTTGAACCGGCGGGCAATGGCGGCAAGGATCAGCGCGGCTTCCATCTTCGCGAACTCATCGCCGATGCAGCGGCGCGGGCCGCCGCCAAAGGGGAAGTACGCAAACTTCGGCAACTGGCGCGCAAGGTCGCCATCCCAACGCTGGGGCAAAAAATCATCGGGGCGGTGGTACCAGCGTGGGTCGCGGTGGATCACCCATTGGCTTGCCACCACCTGCATCCCTTTCGGTATCTGGAATCCACCAATCGTGCAATCCTCCGCCGCCTGGCGTCCAACCCGCCACGCAGGTGGATACAGCCTCATGGATTCTTTCACCACCATCTCCGTCCAGCGAAGGTTTGGCAAGTCGGCAAGGGTTGGTGGGCGGCTGCCAAGCACGCGGTCAAGTTCATCATGGAGCTTGGCCTCGGCTTCTGGATGTTGCGCCAGCAGCATCCACGTCCAGCTTAGGGCAATCGCCGTGGTCTCGTGTCCGGCAAGGAACAGTGTGATGACTTCATCATGCAGTTGCTGGTTGCTCATCTGGCTGCCGTCGGTATCCTGTGCGTGAAGCAGCATGGAAAGAAGGTCATCGCTTTCCGTTTCGCTGTTCCGGCGCGACTCAATGATGCCGTAGATGATCCCATCCAGCTCCCGTTGCCGTTGCCGGAACCGGACATTGCGCGGCAGCGGGAAGCGATCCAACAGCCGCATCAAACTCATCCGTTCGGTGAAGCGTTGCAGCGCCGAATCAAGTGCGCGGCCAACGATTTCGGTTTTGTCGGAAACATCGGCACCGAACAGCGCGCGCGCCACAATCTGCAAGGTCAGCGCCATCATCTCTTCGTGGATGTCCATTGTTTGGCCGTCGCGCCAACGGTCGGTCATCTGGTCGCTGAAATCCGCCATCAGGTGGGCGTAGTTGGCAATGCGGTCGCGGTGGAATGCTGGCTGCGCAAGTCGGCGTTGGCGCAGCCAGAAATCGCCATCACTGGTCAGCAAGCCGTTCCCCAGCACCTCCGATGCCTGCTTCAGCAACTGAGGTTTGATGAACTTCCGGTTCTGCGTCACCAGCACTTCTTCCACAAGATCGGGGTGGCTAAACAGGCAGGCTTGCAAGTGGGCAATCCTCACCTGAAGAGCATCGCCGTAGGTGCGGGCGCATTCGGTCATGAACTGAAGCGGGCGGCGGCGCATCTGCGGCAACACCCCCACCAATGGCCGACCTTTTGGGCCACGTGGCAAGGGCTGCGGTTTGATAGTGGAGTTGAGCATGATTGTTCTAAAGATAGGAAATAGGAGGTAGGAAATAGGAAGTAGGAAGCAAGGGCAAATGCCACCGGAATGTCGAATGCCAAATGTCGAGTGTCGAATTGAAGATGGTGATGGAGTTTCCCGCGAATCCCGCCCTCCGCTCATGCTGAGCTTCGTCGAAGTATGAGCGTGAGCCACCGAAATGTCGAATGTCGAATGTCGAATGCCGAGTGTCGAATTGAAGATGGTGATGGAGTTTCCTGCGAATCTGGCCCTCCGCTCATGCTGAGCTCCGTCGAAGTATGAGCGTGAGCCACCGGAATGTCGAATGCCAAATGTCGAGTGTCGAATTGAAGATGGTGATGGAGTTTCCTGCGAATCCCGCCCTCCGCTCATGCTGAGCTTCGTCGAAGTATGAGCCGAGCCACCGGAATGTCGAATGCCGAATGTCGAATGCCGAATAGAAGAGGGAGATGGAGTTTGCAGCGGATGCCGCCCTCCGCTCATGCTGAAGCTCCGTCGAGGTATGAGTGGAGCCACCGAAACCCGCGCCCCCCTGCTTCGCTCTGGCGAGCTTCGCGTCCCAAGTTTGGGGGGAAGGAGGAGATAGGAAGGAGGAAATAGGAAACAGAAAGAAAATAGGCCGCCACCAACGCTCGGTTGGTGGCGGCGGAATATCCTCATCGAGTTCTGTTCAGCAACCGCGCTACTTGCCCACCACCGTCACCTTCGCCGATGCCTTGTGGTTCCCTTGCTGCGCTACCAGAAGGTAGATGCCGGGGCGTAGGCCGCTCAGGTCCAGTTGCTGCGCATACTCACCAGCAGCAGTGACGTTGGCCGGGGGAAGCTCCCGTACTTGCTGGCCAAGCATCGTGTACAACCGTAGCTGTACTTCCCCTTCACCAACTACCCGCAGCTGTAACTCTGCGCTCTCGGTTGCTGGGTTGGGGCGTACTGCTACCGCCATCTGTGATTGTGCTTTTTCAGTCATCCCGCCTTCTTCTTTCGCTCGTCGTATCCGCACTGTCTTCCCAAACCCTCCGGTGGTGTCGTACTGCTCGGCGGTGTGGAACCCTGCATCAACACTGTATTCGCCGATGGTCGCGCTGACCTCCATCCGCATTCGCACAAACACTGCTGTGCCAGCCGATACCACACTCCCGACCGGTATCTCAACTTCTTCATCAATCGTTGTGTCGCCTATCTGGCGTGCGCTGATGGTGTCGCCACGCCACACCACCGATGAATCGCTCACACGTACTAACTCTGTCATCATCCATACATCCGCTGGGCTGTTGCGCGCTGTGTCGTAGCCAAAGCCGTTCAGCCACCACACAACATCGCTGCTTCCAACAAACGTTCTCCCGATTGTCACCGTCCCGGTGTCGGCTTGGAATACTCCGCTGCGGGTGATCCTGGAAATATGCTCAACGGTTGTGTCGAACTTTGCTTCGGTTCCAAAAAATGTTGGCGGCAACCCAGGCTTCTTTGGGGCTTGCGGGTTGTTCGGCGGCGATGGAGGATCGGCGGTGAAGTCATGGTGAAACCCACCACCAACCTTGATCCCACACTCGTTGGTTCCCAACAGGTCAATGTTTCGCGCAAGGATTCCGTAGCTGTAAATCCGGTTGCGGGTTGCGGTGTTCCGGAACAGCTGGCTCTTCTGGGTTGGCGTGTTCAACACAAACGCTGGGTAGTATCGCCGTCCAGCACGAAAGAACCGGCGGGTGGTATCGTGGCGATAGAAAAGGCTGGAGTTCTCCCACGGTGCTTCTTCAACATAGGGAGCAAGGGTCATGGTCGGGTAATGCCCGGGGCCTGGTTCTTCAGGCTTCGTCCAGCCGTAGCGATAGAGTTTCAGGAAAGATTTCCCCGAAGCAGATGCCGGCGGATTGGTCCAGACCCACGTTAACCCACCTTGAAGTTGGCCGCCGCTGTCGGGCAGAAGATCGTTGCGGTCAATGGCGGGGAAGTGTGTGAGCCAGGGGCGTTCGTAGTATTGTTGGATCACCGAAAACCGTTTCCAATCGGCAAGGTAATCCCACCCCCATGAGTAGGTTGGTGTTTTCCATTGCAAGCCCCACCGCATCGCTACGCCGTTCAGGCTGTCGCGGAACCGCAATGTTGCAAGGCGATAACCGGAACGGTTGTTCTGGAATGCCACACCAATTCGTGCCGAATCCGCAGCAATGCACGGGTGCAAGAATCGGCAGCCCGGAAGGTCTTTCGTGACGTGTTCGGTTCGCCATCGGGTTGTGACCGGACGTTGCCCCGTCGGGAAAATCACACCAAGTTTGTTGTAGAAAATGAAGGAGGTCGGATCGGCTTCTGGGATGCCTTGTTGATAGGCTATGTGGGCAACATTCCACGTTGCTCCGGTGGTGTAAGGGCCGCCTGGCTCCGAGGTGGTGAACGCCGTTTGATTCACCCGAGTAGGAACATAGGCAAGCGTGGAATGCCAAGCGTTGGTATCGGGAGCAAACCCCACATCTATCTGTTCGGCAACAATCTTCAACGGCAAGGAAACATCCGTTGCTGGCGAAGGATTGGCAACATCGTGAACGGCAACCATCTCAATGCCTTTCAGCGGCAGACGCGACCACGACACCACGTACCCGCTATCAATCCCGACAATGGAAGGAGCAAGCCGCATCCAGTTAGCGGTCAGCGTTTTGGGGAGCGATAGTGGCATCCGAGTGGTATCGGGAAGGAGCGTATCGGAAGCCAGCAAGAGAGTATCAAGGTAGCAGGCCTGGACGGTTGCGTTGCCAGCCAGAGAATCGTGATGCTCCCAAACAACCATCAGCGAATGCCCCTGGTACGGTTTTGCCACTGCTGGGAAGAGGTTGTACCCGTTGCGTTTACCGCTGGTAGAATCAAGGTCCGAACGATCGGAGAGCATGAACTCTTTCCCCCACGCCCCTTCGGCACTCAGGGCCCGCAGATACACCACGGAGTCGCGTTCGTAGGCCAGATAGCGAGTGCCAGCGGAGGAGGGAGTGGAAGTGTTCAAGCTGCGAACAGCATTGCTGAAACTTGTTCCATAATCGCTTACGCCGGAGGCCAGCGGAATCACGCGGTACATGGCTCCCCAGCCCGGCTCCAACCATTGCAGCGGCAAATTTTGCCCGAAGGCTCCGGTGTCGCGCCAGGCGTAGGGTTCGCCAACGCGCTCGATGATGAAGCTATCGGCAACAACGCCGGTGCTGTTCTTCAGCCGAAGCACCGGAAGCCGAACATCAATCGCCCCAAGCCCGTAGTTGCCGTCCCAATAGGGGTTTGTGGAATCGTGATCCCAATCGGTTGGCCAGGTCCGTTTGTTCGTCACCAGCAGCACCCGCTCGCCGGTCGCGCTCCGCTGCTGATCCTTGAACTTGTAGTGAGTAATCTCCAAGTAGGTGTGCTGGATGGAGTCGGCAAGGGGAGTGCTGCCAGCCATCTTTTTG
>JAEUSP010000045.1 GCA_016788565.1 Chlorobiota bacterium
TACACAACGAAGGAGAAATTCCGGGAAGCGATACTGAATTTCTTCAAGAACATCGGGAACTACCGGACAGAGTTAGAAAGTCTTCTAACCCTGAATTTCCACATACCCTAATCCTTGCAATCCAATCTGGTTTGAGTATAATCACCATAATGTACTTGATCCTGATCTTGCTATTTCAGGGTTGTAATGGCACTCCAGATAAAACAATATCGGATTCTCCTCCGAAACCAACTACTCAGCTATCGGAATCAAAAGGTATCGAGGTCGAATTCGATACTACGAATTATAATGCTTTGAAAAAAAATAACCCATATTTCAATGATTTTTTATATAAACAACGATTAATTGTTTTAAAGAAAAATAAACCTGGTTTTGAAATGATATTTAGAAAAAAAACAAAAGAATATGTGTTTAAGCAAAGGGTCACTTATTTAGGAAATATCACAACCTCTAATGGAGTAGTATTAAAGTTTGTTAGTTCTGTTAATTATACTTATTATTCTGATAATATTCGTTGCTTTAGCCAATTACGCATTTATAATAGTAACAATTATGAAATAGGTGCATATTTTTTCTTTTGCTATGAAGCGATCTCTTCTTATATCGAAAAATCGAATGTGGTGTTAACCAATCCTACTCCTAACTGTAATGTAAAGTCAAGAATTGATTTTTATAATGGTATTCCGTCAATGATATCTGTGCATTGTGCTGAAATTAACAACGAATTAGATGGTGAAGGCTTCCCATTCTCATACTCTACAAACTATTATCAATAAATATTATTTTACGGCATGACACCAACCTAACCGCAGCCAACGCTACGTTCGCAACCGCGTTAGCTACACCATCACCGAAGCGAACATCGGAACGTTTTACAGCTACGACCCGCACGGGAATGTGGAGTGGATGGCAAGCCATTTGCCGGGGCTTGGAATGAACTTCGTGGGGTACGAGTACGACCTAATCGGCGGAAAAATGCTTCGGGTGTTGTACGATTCAGGAATGGGGGATATGTTCGCCCACCGGTATCGGTACGATGAAGACGGATGTTGTCAATGGCCTGAAATCGCTGGGTTAGGGTTGCGTGAAGATGACCAGCGTTTTTTTTAGAATCTCCCGTTCGCGCTTGAGTGATTCGACCTCACGTTGCAGCTGCCGGAGTTGTTCTTGCTCTGCGGTGCGGTTGCCATGGCCACGGAAGGCCTCGGTAGGATTGGCTCGGGATTCCGAGCGCCATCGGTCAAGCGTCTTGATAGCGATGCCGAGGTCATCAGCGACCTGTCGTCGTGTTTTCTTGGCTTCATCCAGCATTCGAAGTGCTTCGAGCTTAAACTCTTTGGTAAACGTCCTGCGTTGTTGTCCCATGCGTAGTGCCTCCTGATGGTTGTAAAATACCCACTTATCTCCTTCTCCACTTTTTCGGGGGAGGTCCAATACATACTGCTGCTTGCCTCACATCCGTCGGGTGGGAGAGCGAGCCAAAGCCGAGAAGGAACCGAAGAGGGGGAATGTGAGGTGGCACGCAATCTCCGCGCTGAAGCACGGAGCAATTCCTAAGAGAAGCCACTACCAACTAATGACTAATGACTAATGACTAATGACCACTGACCACTGACCACTGACCACAGAAACCAAACCCGAATCAAAACAACCGACCTCCGCCCCCCCCCCTCTTGCACACCCCGCCCGATAAGGCTAAGTTCCTTCCGCTAACTGTCGGTATGCTCTTCGTTCACAGGGGGTGATCCATGAACCAACCTTTCCGATGCTGCTGCCAATCGCTGTTTCCGGTCCTTCTTCTTCACACAACCGCTTCCATGAGCCAACCGAACCCCACGATTGGGGAACCACACGATTACCACGCCATTGCCCGCCGCATCACCGATATGGCGCTGGCCGACGGGCGTTCGTACGGGATGCTTCATCAGTTTTGCACAACAATCGGCCACCGGCTAAGCGGTTCGCCGCAAGCCGCGCAAGCTGTTGAGTGGGGCCGGCAAGCAATGATTGAGTCGGGATTGGAGCGGGTGCATCTGCAACCTGTGCTAGTCCCACACTGGGAACGAGGCGGGGCAGAAACGGTGATATTGATTGCCGACGGCAAAGCCGAACAGCTTCGCGGATTGGCTCTGGGGGGAAGCGTTGCAACCCCACCGGAAGGGATCACTGCCGGGGTGATAGAGGTTCGCAGCATCGCCGAAGTTGCTGGCTTGGGGGAACGCGCCCGTGGGAACATCATCTTCTTCAACCGCCCGATGGATCCCAAGCTCATCAACACGTTTGATGCGTACAGTGGCGCGGTGGATCAGCGGGTGAACGGCCCGGTGGCCGCAGCTCGGGCTGGCGCGGTTGCGGTTCTGGTCCGCTCCATCACCACCGCAATGGACACGATCCCCCACACCGGAATGCTTCGCTACAACGACAGCGTCACAAAAATTCCGGCGGTGGCAATCAGCACGGTGGATGCCGAGCATCTTAGCCAGACTCTGCGCCACCATCCCAACGCCTGCGTCACCATCAAAACCAACTGCCGCACCCTTCCCGATGCGGAATCGCACAACGTGATTGGCCAGCTAACCGGAACCGAAAAACCGGACGAGACTGTGGTGATTGGCGGCCACTTAGATAGCTGGGATGTTGGCCACGGCGCGCACGACGACGGCGCAGGATGTGTGCAAGCAATCGAGGCGTTGCGGCTGCTGAAGGCCCTTGGATTGCGCCCCAAACGGACCATCCGCGCAGTGTTGTGGATGAACGAAGAAAACGGCTTACGCGGCGGAATTGCCTACGCCGACAGCGTGACGAAGCATGGCCCCCGCCACATTGCCGCCATTGAAAGCGACCGCGGAGGGTTTGCTCCGCGCGGCTTCTACGTGGAAGCAGATATGCCAACGGTTGAGCGGGTTGCGCGGTGGGCAGAGTATTTCAGGAACATGGGGGCCGAGCGGTTTGTGTACGGCGGTGGCGGCGCAGATATTGGCCCGCTGAAAGCTCACGGAGTTTTGAACATTGGGCTGAACGTGGAATCGCACCGCTACTTCGACTATCACCACGCCGCCAGCGATACGTTCGCACAGGTAAACCGCCGCGAGCTTGAACTTGGCGCAGCCGCCCTGGCACTGCTGGCATGGCTGATTGCTGAGGAGGGGTTGTGAGGGGTGTGGTCATGGAGCCTTGTTCTGAGGGATCATCTCCACGTAGCGTGCAAAGTATGAGCGGAGCCAACGGAATGTAGATTTCGCCGATTCCCCACCTACTGGTTTTCTCGATGCGCCAAGAGAGTTCACGCAAAGACGCAAAGCAAAGCCACGCAAAGGGCGCGAAGAAGACCGAAGCCAAGAAGGACCGAAGGCAAGGAAAACCAAATGGAGAAGCCGCAGGTGCTCCACCGGAAATCGTCCCCGCTCATGCTGAGCTACGTCGAAGTATGCACGGAGCCAGCGGAATGTTGGAATGTCGAATCTTGGAGTTTTCACCGAACGCAGCCTTCCGCTTGCGCTGAGCCTCGTCCGTCCGTCCCCCGACTGGCCGGGGTAAACAGGGAATGACAATGGAGGTGTTTTCGCAAACCATCCCCCCCCACCTCATCGCACAATAAATCCATCATCAACATCATCCGGGTTCAGAACGGTGACGATTGTTGGGAGGCCGTCGGGGCTGTTTGCGGCAAGCAGCATCCCTTGCGATTGCTGCCCCATCAGCGTGGCTGGCTTCAGGTTTGCCACCACCACGATTTTCTTCCCCACCAATTCTTCCGGCTGATAGACCTTCCCGATCCCCGCCAAAATCTGCCGTTCAAGGTCGCCAATTCTGATCTGTAATTTCAGCAGTTTTTCCGATTTCTTCACCCGTTCGGCAGCCAGCACCGTTGCAACCCGAAGGTCCAACTTCATCACGTCGTCAATCGTGACCTCCGGCTTTAACTCAACATGGATCGGCTCCTTTTCTGCTTCGGCAGCCGCCGCGCCGCCACCGCCAAGTTTGGCGACCTGTTCTTCCACAACGCTATCCTCCACTTTGTTGAACAGAATGACAGGCTCCGCAATCGGCGCGCCGGTGGCAAGGGTCAGCGTTCCGGCGGAATACCACGCGGTTTCGGTTGGTGGAAGTTTCAGCAGTGCAAACATTGAGTCGGAAGTGAACGGGATGATTGGCCGGAACAGCACCGCCAACGAACGCACCACCTGCAAGCAGATATTCAGCGAGGTTGCCGTGCGCGCTGGGTTATCCTTGCGGGTTTTCCAGGGTTCCGAATCGTTGAAATACTTGTTGGCGGCGCGGGCAACGTTCATTGTTTCCAGCGCGGCATCGCGGAACCGGAAATTGGAGTAGAGTTGGGCGATGCGATGCGGGGCGCGGGCAAGGGCCACCAACATCACCGCGTCGTTGTGGGTGAAGTAGTTCAGATATTTCGTGGCAAGCTCTTCGATTGCTTCCTGGTCGCCCCGGCCATCGTTGGAAATCCGGCGAAGGTCCTCGTTCAGCAATGCCAGAAGGTCCGCTTCCTTTGCGGAATCAGCAGCAAGCGGCGGGACGGCTCCATCGAAATAGCGTGCGGTAAACTGCAACGTCCGGTTGACGAAGTTCCCCAAGATGTCGGCAAGCTCGTTGTTGGTTTTGGCCTGGTACTCGCGCCAGGTGAAATCAGCATCCTTGTTTTCCGGCAAACTGGAGGCAATGGTGTATCGAAGCGGGTCGGGGGGGAATTCGGCCAAATAATCTTGCAGGTCAATCCCCCATTTCCGCGACTTGCTGAATTTGTTTCCTTCAAGGTTCAGGAAATTGCAGGCCGGGACGTTGTCGGGAAGAACGTACTGGCCTCGCTGCTGGTCGTTCCACCCCATCAGCATTGCCGGGAACATCAGCGTGTGGAACCAGATGTTATCCTTGCCGATGAACGCAACGTAGCGGGTGTCGGGGGACTGCCACCAACGCTGTCCCCCTTCGGCATCGCCGCGCTTGTTCATCAGCACTTTGGTGTTGGTGATGTAGCCGAACGGAGCATCGAACCAGACGTACAGTTTTTTGCCTTCGTAGCCTGGCAGTGGGACATCAATTCCCCAGGGCAAATCGCGGGTGATGGCGCGGTCGCCCAAGCCCTGTTTCAGCCAGCTTCGGGATTGCTGAAGAACGTGGTCGCGCCAATCGTGGCTGTGGCGTTCCACGTACTGCTCAAGCCGTTGCTGGAACTTGCCGAGCGAGAAATAGAAATGGCGCGTCGTCCGCTTTTCCGGAGTTTTTCCGGTGAGTTTGCTGACCGGATTTTTCAGCTCGGTTTGGTTGTAGGTGCTTGAGCAGTTGTCGCACTGGTCGCCGCGTGCCCCTTCGGCTCCGCACACCGGGCACGTCCCCTCCACGTAGCGGTCGGGAAGGAACATGGCGGCTTCGGGGTCATAGAACTGCTCCTCATCTTTTTCAACAAGGTAGCCTTGCTGGTGCAATGCCAGAAAGAAATCCTGTGCTGTGGCGTGATGCTCCTGCCATGTTGTTCGCCCGTACATATCGAAGGCGATGCCAAGCCCGAAAAATGCAATGGAGTTGGCAGTGTGGTATTTATCAACAACCTGCTGTGGGGTGATCCCTTCTTCCTCGGCGGTAATCATGATTGCCACACCATGCTCGTCCGATCCTGAAATGTGAATTACTTCCTGGCCGGTTGCGCGAAGGAAACGGGTGTAAATATCAGCAGGAAGGTACGCGCCAGCAACGTGGCCAAGATGAATATATCCATTGGCGTAGGGCAACGCGCTGGTGATAAGGGTTCGTTTGAATGAGGCCATAGGTTGATACTTCTCAATTATGCTTCTTCTGGTGGGAAGGCATCTAAGCCGTTGAAACGGCTGTCGCGGTTTAGGTCTTCGATTTTTACTTGCACCACGCGGCGGTTGTGGGTTTTGACGACGGTCATCCGCACGGCATCACGCTCGAACGATTCGTTCTCTTGCGGGATATGCCCAAACCATTTATTCACCAAGCCGCCAATGGTGGTGTAATCTTCACCTTCCGGCAGCACAAAGCCCTCAATGTGTTCGTTCACGTCGCTGATGGTCATGCCGGCCACCACCATGTACTCACCCTCGCCAATCGCTTCCACGCCGGTGGCTTCTTCGTCGTACTCATCCTGGATTTCGCCAACAAGCTCTTCCAAGATATCCTCCATCGTCACCAGCCCTGCGGTTCCGGCGAACTCATCCACCACAATCGCAAGCTGGATTTTTTTCCGTTGGAACTCCCGCAGCAGCTCGTAAATCGGCTTGGTATCGGGGACGAAGTATGGCGTGCGAAGCAAGTCTTGCAGAATAATCAGGTTGCTGTGCTCCATCAGGGTAATCAAGTCCTTGGAGTAGATGATGCCGATGATGTTATCAATGGAGTCTTCATAGACTGGCATCCGGGTGTAGCCTTCTTCCAGCACAAATTTGATGATCTCATCCTGCGGTGACTCGATGTTGATCGCGGCGATGTTCACGCGGGGGACCATCACCTCGCGGATGATTTTCTCGCGGAACTCAAACACGTTTTCAATCAACTCATGCTCGCTTTCTTCCAGCGCGCCCCCTTCCCTGCCTTGCTCCAGCAGCAGCCGTAGTTCCTCGCCGCTGTGGTAGTGGCCCGATTCGTTGGCGGGCTGAATGCCAAAGGCCCGAAGCAGCAAGTTTGCTGTCCCGTTCAACACGCTGATTGCAGGTTTTAGCAGGAGGTAGAAGAAGCGGAGCGGGTAGGCAATGGCCAGGGTGGTTTGCTCGGAACGTTGGATGGCCAACGATTTTGGCGCAAGTTCACCGAAGACGATATGCAGGAAGGTGATAACGATGAACGCAACCGGAAGAGCGATTTTGTGGGCAAACTCAGGGTTCGGCTCAAGGCCAACAATCGCCATAAAACCGATAATCAGCTTGCTGACCACTGGCTCGCCAACCCACCCCAACCCCAGCGAGGCCAGGGTGATGCCAAGCTGAGTGGCCGATAGATATTCATCAAGATGAAGCAGCAGACGTTGAGCCATCTTGGCAACTTTGCTTCCGGTTTGCACCTTCAGCTCAATCTGCGAAGCGCGCACTTTCACGATGGCGAATTCGGCAGCCACAAAGAACGCGTTGGCAAGCACCAGCACAATGGTAATCAGTAGTCCTATAAACGGGTCATCCATGAAGGATAGGGAAGCCTCCCCCTGTTAGTGAAACAAACAACGCACCACAGCCGCCAATCGTTGGCCGCAATGATGCTTGGCCAGATGAAACACAGGCCGAAGATAGTACCCTTTCCCCACGTAGCACAAACGGGGGGGCAAGGTTTCATCAAATAAAAAAAGCGACGGGATAGAGGCTCGTCGCTTTTTTGTTTTTTGGTGCTCCCTGCCGGACTCGAACCGGCGACCCACTGATTAAGAGTCAGTTGCTCTACCAACTGAGCTAAGGAAGCGCGGCAAATATGCGCCTACGCCACCGATAGCACAACAGGATTTTTTGCAAGAAAAACGTTCGTTACAAGGGGATGGAGTGCGAAGGGGATGTCGAATGTCAAATTGAAGAGTGAAGAATGGTAGCTGTTGGAGTTTCCACCGAACCTCACCTCCGCTCATGCTGAGCTTGTCGAAGCCGTCGAAGTATGAGTGGAGCCAATAACGATTAGGTTGCTGCAAACTCCTTTCCTTTGAGTATCACCGATTTCATTACAGATCAGGCCTGTGTTGTACCGATTGAGTACAGCATAGGCCTGATCCTTTTTTCGCATTTCTAATTCGCTTACTCACCCCGGCAAGCTCACGGGTTCTTCCTCCCCGCTCCGCTCTTTCACCAGTTCCAACACTCTTTCCACTTGTTGCTGGATGGTCAGCCCCGAGGTGTCAATCTCAATCGCATCGTCGGCTTTGCGCAGCGGGCTGTGGTGGCGGGTGCTGTCCTGGCGGTCGCGTTCGGCAAGCTCGGTGGCAAGGTTATCCAACTCTATCTCTGCCCCCTGGTGCTGAAGCTCAACATGGCGGCGGGCGGCGCGTGCATCCAAGTTTGCCACCATGAAAATTTTCAGGTCGGCGTTGGGGAACACCATGGTTCCAATGTCGCGCCCATCCATCACCACTCCACCTTGCTCCCCCATCCGCTGCTGCAACTCCACAACCGGCGTGCGCACCCCGGCATAGCTGCTAACAAGCGAGACATTCCGCGTCACCTCCGGGGTCCGAATCTGCTGCCAGACATCTTCGCCGTTGAGCAGAGTATGAAGAGCGCCGCTATCGGGATCGCGCAGGAAGCTGATCTGAAGGTTCCGGGCCAGCGCACTCACCGCACTGTCATCGGCGGGGTCAATTCCGTTGCGAAGCACCGCAAGCGTGACGGCACGGTACATTGCGCCGGTGTCAATGTAGGTGTAGCCAAGCCGTTCGGCAACCAGCCGCGCAGTGGTGCTTTTTCCGCTGGCGGCGGGGCCGTCAATGGCGATAACAAGAGTACGGTTGGGCATGAGGATCGTGAGGCAATCTGGAAAAAATGGAACTCTTCTCAAGTGAGTGTGCGACGGAGGGAAACGGTAGATGGGAGCTTCTTGGTTCGGTGGCTCCGCTCATACTTCGACGTGGCTCAGCATGAGCGGGGACGATGTTCAGTGGATTTTGCACATTCACCATCAATGAACCAAAAATGATATTGCCTTAACGGTGATGCTCAGGGATGAACTCCCGTTTTTCTTCCATCTTTATCAGTGCCGCACTTTTTTTCGGCATCGCTGCGGAATCCATTGACGTTGGGCTTGGCGCAGCCGGGGCCGTAAGTTGGCGGCGGGCGTAGTCCACCCACTCTTTCAGTGTGGCTACGTCCTGGTTGCTGAGTGCGGCATCGCCGTGCATGATGAGATAAATCGGCAACGGCATCCCCCCTTTCTGAACTTCTTCGGCAAGTTCTTCCAGCTTGTGATCTCGTTTCTCGGCGGGGCGCGTTAGCCAGGTGGAAAAATTGAGATGCTTCCGCCCGTCTTCAACGTCGCTGGCCAAAAGCCAGGAGACCGGGGCAATGTTGCTGTACCAGGGCCATACGGTTTCGTTCGAGTGACAATCGTTGCAGGAGCGGCGAAGGATTTGCTCCACTTTGGGGGTCATTGTTGGGTCACTCCAGATGCTTTGGCCGGCGATACTGGCGGGGTTATCGAGGTCGGGACGGATGAATTGGATGATGACAAATGCTGCAAGCAGAGCAATGCCGATCCACTTAAGAGCTTTTTTCATGCTGGTTGCTGATAAGTTGTGAAACTGGAAAGAATGCTGGATTTCCGGCTCCCGCTCTTCGGCTGCTGATGGCCAATGCCAGCGCGAATTGCCCCCCAGCAACCACAGCCATTGCCCCCGCTATCGAGCCATCCAGAACGGCTGCAAGATAGTAACCGCCAACCGCCGAAAGAACCCCCGAAGCCACCGAAAGCACAAGCATTCGTTTCAATCGGTCAGTGAGCAGATAGGCGGTGGCGGCCGGGGCAATCAGCATTGCCACCACCAAAATGGCCCCCACCGACTCGAACGAAGCAACGGTGGTCAGCGACACCATCCCAACCAACGCGTAGTGCCACAGCGCGGTGGAAATCCCCAGCGAAGCGGCCAACGCGGGATCGAACGAAACAAGTTTCAGCTGCCGGAAGAAGAGCATCACAAACAAAAGATTCAGCAGAAAAATGCTTCCCACCACCCACACCGCACGTGGCCCCAGGCTTGCGCCGCTTCCGGTGGTGATGACATCCAGCGGGACGTAGGCTATCTCACCATACAGCACGCAATCCTGATCCAGGTCCACCGCGCCGGCAAACAGCGAAATCAGGATCACTCCCACGGCAAACAGCCAGGTGAAGGTGATGCCGATCGAGGCATCCTGTTGCAGCTTACCGTTGCGGTGAAGCGCTTCGATCATCACCGAGGCGGCAACGCCAATGGCCCCGGCACCAATCAGCATCGGCAGCGGTGCGCGGCTTCCGGTTAGGAAGAATGCAATGGCAATCCCGGGAAGCACGGCGTGGCTGATGGCATCACCCAGCATCGCCATTTTCCGCAACACCAGGAACGAACCAACCAACGCACAAGCCCCAGCCGCCAGCGCGCCAGTGAGAATTATCCAGAATGCGTTAAAGTCCATGATTGAGAAGAGTGAAGAGTGAAATGTGAAGAGTGAAAGAAGAACAACGGCCCCCGACCTCCGATCCCCGACCTCCGATCCCCGACTCCCGACCTCCGATCCCCGACTCCCGACCTCCGATCCCCGACCTCCGACCTCCGATCCCCGACCTCCGATCCCCGACCTCCGATCCCCGACTCCCGAATCCAGCCCTCCGCTCATGCTGAGCCCCGTCGAAGTATGCGTGGAGCCACCGAACCTCGAACCCGCGCCCCCCTGCTTCGCTCTGGCGAGCTTCGCGTCCCCCCAAGTCTGGTGGGAAAAAGAGTGAAGAGTGAAATGTGAAGAGTGAAAGAAGAAGAACGGCCCCCGACCTCCGATCCCCTGCCTCCGATCCCCGACCTCCGATCCCCGCTCCCCGACCTCCGATTCCCGCCCCCCTACCACGCCATCACCCGAAACGACACCCCTGCGCCAACAAAAAAATCTTCGGCAGCCTCCGTTAGGCCAACGCCGGCGGCGGCATCCAGTTGAAGGTTTTCGTGCAGACCCCAGGTAAGGCCGCCATCCAGTGTGTGCTGCGGCGCGCCGTGAGGCGAAAGTGTTCCGAACAGCTCCAGAAAACCACCGACCGATTCGGCAAGATCACTTCCCACCACCAGTGTGTAGATACCATCGGGGGGGGTGCCAGCATCGTTCCACTCGGCACCCAGATTGTAGCCCAAACTCACCGTCTGGCTCAGCGAATGGCTAAGGGTGAAACGGAAATCGGGGATCACATGGCTGGGCTGAAATGCTTCGCTTCCGGCAGGGAGAGTTGCGTGAAAAATCAAGGAGGTTTCCGGCAGTGCCCCAGCTTCTTCAGCAATGCCAATTTTCACCCCAACAGCAAGCGCGTCCAGCCCTTTCAGCGATTCCGAAAACGGCTCTTCTGTTTGCCCCACCCTCTGCTTCCCCTCCGATTTCTCCATCACGTATCCAGTTTCCAGCCGAAGCTCCAGCCGCTCCAGCAAGCCAACGCGAACAAGCGTTGAACCAATGCCGATGTTCCGCAGAGTAAGCGAAGTAATGCCAGCACTTGGGGAATCACCGAACGCATCATTCCCGGCACTGACCCCAGTTTCAATCTGAACCATCCCTTTCGGGATCACCCACGACGACTCCGTTTGGTCGGGCCGGTCGGTGGACATTTCTTGGGCGTAGGCCGTGGGCGATTCGGCAATCAACACGGCAGCAACGGGGAACAGTTTTGGCAGAATTTTTGGCAACATGTTTGGCAGCATGAAGTTCATCATCGGTATGGGATTGCGCGTTGGTGTGGGTCGCTGGAGGGGCGGTTCAGCAATGCCTCCAGCTGCAACTCCAATTCTGGAGTGAGAACGTGTTCGATTGACTCGGCGTCGTCGTGGACGTGGTCCGGGGCAATGCTCACCTGTTCGGTCAGATAGACCTCCCACAAGCGGTGCAACCGCGTCACTCTGCGCCCTTGCTTCTCCCCTTCTTGCGTCAGTTTCCATCCCCCCTGGGCCTGCTCAATAAACCCGCTACGGCGCAGCAACCCCAGCCCACGCACGGCTTGCGGCGTGGGGATTCGGCGGCGGCTGGCAACATCGGCAGCGGTGCGGATGCTGAACATCCCCCCTTGCTCCTCACCAAGTTGATAGAGGGTTTTCAGGATATTTTCTTCCAACGTCTTGCGGCTGTTGCGGCGGCTGCGCAGAATCCGAGCAACCACCCCACGGCGCGGTGCGGCAAGCAGTGAGATCAAAAAAATCAGTGTGCCGGCGGTGACAATCCAAGGGCCGGTGGGCATTCGCGGGGCAACGTAGCTGACGAACGCGCCGCCGTAGCCAGCAACCGCGCCAAAGATGGAGGCCAGCAGAAGCATCACCGTTAGGCGGTCGGTCCAGTAGCGGGCGGCGGCGGCGGGGGTAATCAACATTGCGGCCATCAGCACCACCCCAACGGCTTGGATTCCGACAACAACCGCAAGCACCAGCATGGTGGTCATGGCAAGCTCCAGCCCACGCACTGGAAGCCCGATGGAGCGGGCAAAGTCGGGATTGAAGGAGATTGCTTTGAACTCCTTGTGGAGCAACGCCAGCCCCAGCACCAGCCCCAAGCTGACCGCACCGAACACCACCACATCCCCCGTCACCAGCGATGCCGCTTGGCCGAACAGAAATTTATCCAGCCCGGCTTGGTCGGCGGCTCCACTTTTTTGGATTCGGGTCAGCAGCAAAATTCCCAGGCCGAAGAAGACGCTCAGGACGATTCCAATGGCGGCATCTTCGCGAATTTTGGAGCGGCGCACAATGGCATCCATCGCCACCATGCTCAGCCAGCCGGCAATGGCCGCGCCGATCAGAAAGACCGCCGGATTTTTTGTTCCGGTGAGCATGAACGCCACCGCAACGCCTGGCAGCGCGGCGTGGGCAACGGCATCCCCCACCAGCGAACGCTTGCGAAGAAAAGCAAAGCACCCAATGGCCGCCGCACCGATCCCCAACAGCACCGTTCCCAACACCACAACGCGGATGTTGTAGTGGCGAAGCAGGAAAAAATCCAGCAGGTCAGATTCGCTCACAGCGGGTCCCGCTCCTTCCGTTGTTGGTCGCGGATAAGGTCGGCAACTTCTGTCAGTAGGCTTAGCCGTCCGCCGTAGGTTTTTTGCAGAAGGCCGTTGGTGAAGGTGGTTTCCATCGGGCCGAAGGCAACCAACCTCATGTTCAGCAGCAACACCCAGTCGAAATAATCTTGGACGGTTTGCAGGTCGTGGTGAACAACGATGACGGTTTTTCCGGAGGCGCGCATCTGGCGGAGCAGCTCGACAATGGCGGCTTCGGTGGCGGCATCAACCCCGGCGAACGGTTCGTCCATCAGGTAGAGTTCGGCATCTTGGGCAAGGGCGCGCGCAAGGAACACCCGCTGCTGCTGGCCACCGGAAAGCTGCGAAATCTGACGGTGAGCAAACCCCTCCATCCCCACGTTCTGCAAGGCTTCATGGGCGGCTTCAACATCGGCACGGCGGGGACGTTGGAACAACCGCAGGCGACCGTAGCGGCCCATCAGGACAACATCAAGCGCGTCGGTGGGGAAGTCCCAATCCACGGTGGTGCGCTGCGGAACGTAGGCCACACGCTGGCGCGATTCGGCAAGGTCCTGGCCAAAAAACCGGACGTAACCGCTGGCCGTGGGGATCAGCCCCATTGCGGCTTTAATCAGGGTTGATTTCCCCGCTCCGTTCGGCCCCACCACGGCAATCAGCTTCCCTTCCGGCACGGTGAAATCAATATCCCACAGCACCGGGCGGCGGTTGTAGCTTACGGTGAGGTCGTGAATTTCCAGTGGCGAGATTGCCGTTGGTGATGTTGTCATCACCCCGTTTTCTTTTCCGTTTTGATTGCCGTTCTTCATTCCATCCCCCTCCATCTGTTGTTATTTCAGCGCGTTGACGATGATGTTGACGTTGGCGGAAACCATGCCGATGTAGGTTCCTTCTGGGGTTCCTTTGGCCCCCATCGCATCGGAAAAAAGCTGGCCGCCAATGGTCACATTTTTCCCCTTTGCTTTCACCCCCTCCACCACCGCTTCAATGGAGCGGCGCGGGACGCTGGACTCCACAAACACCGCCTTGATGTTGCGCCCGGCAATCATCTGCACCAACGCCTGAACATCGGCCAGGCCGTACTCGCTAACGGTGCTGATTCCTTGCAGCCCGTGCACCTCAATCCCGTAGGCTTGCCCGAAGTAGCCAAAAGCGTCGTGGGCGGTAATCAGCACACGTTGCCCCTGTGGGATGGTGGCGATGTGGCCACGCACCCAAGCATCTAAGGAGTCAAGTTGGCCCAGGTAGCGTTCGGCGCGCTGGCGGTAGGCGGCGGCATTGGCGGTGTCCTTTGCTTGCAGTGTTTCAGCAATTTTTCTTACGCCCCCCTCCCACAATTTCACATCGAACCAGATATGGGGATCGTGGTTGCCGTTGAACTCCGGCGGGGTCCGAAGTTTGGCTTGATCTACTCCATCGGCCACGGCCACCACTGGTTTTGTGCGGGCAAGTTTTTCCAGCACCTCCACCATTTTCCCTTCCAAGTGAAGGCCGTTGTAGAAGACGATATCAGCTTCGGTCAGAAGCGAAAGGTCCTGCTGGGAAGCCTTGTAGAGGTGGGGATCAACGCCGGGTCCCATCAGCGCGGTGACGGTGGCGGAATCGCCGACGATGTTCCGAACAGCGTCTTCAATCATGCCGGTGGTGGTCACGATTCGGAGTTTCTGTGGCTGGGAAGTATCCCCACCACCACACCCGGCAAGCAGCAGTAGGCCAAGAAGAAGAAGAAAATGGAGTTTCATTTGTTGGTATTGAAATGGTTGTTGATGATTGTGCGTTGTTTTGCCTTGCTCCACTCGCTGCTTCGCCGTTCGGTGGCTCCGCTCATACTTCGACGGGGCTCAGCATGAGCGGGGACGCGATTCGGAGACAACTCCAAAATTTGGCATTCGGCATTCCACTTACTTGAAACGGATGGAGCGGAAGTACTCCTTCAGCCGAACAGAAAGCGATTTTCTTCGATGCCGGATTCGGTGGGTTCGCACTTCAAGCAACTCCTCAAGTGCCCGGTAAAACTGGCTTGAACCAAAGGGGGCTTGCTCAACCCGATGCCCCAACTGTTGGAGTTCGAAGAACATGGTGGTGGCGGCAACCGGGTTCATGGTGTGGACGATGAACGCCCCGGCTGGCAAGCCCTTTGTTCGTATCCACCGCACCACCTCCATCCCCGTGTCGTGGCGGCTGCTGTCCACGAAGGTCTCCCCCCCCAAATCGTGATCCAGCAGCACCAGATCGAAACGCCCGCTGGCCAGGGCTTCGATGCACTCGTCGGCGGTTTCCACGACGGTCAGATCGAAGTCATTCCGGGCGACTTGCTCCCGAAAGGTTGCGATGCGGCGGTGGTCATCATCCAAAAAGAGTATCCGTTTTTTCACCCCTTCCCTCCAGTTTTTTTCTTGGCGGAACGTGCCGGAGCCAGCTGGACAAAAACGCTTTCGGCCAGCTTGGCCGAGATGACCGATTCGCGCCCGTCGGCAGTTAGGCGGACGGAGCCATCGAACTGGATGCGTTCGATTGCCTTGATGTGGGAACCGAGCGAAAGGCCAACCATCACGGCATACCGAAGCAGTTCGGGGAACTCATCGCTCACCCGTTGCACCGTCCCTTCCTCCCCCGGCTGAAGCTGGCCGATGGGGGTGAGTGTTCGGACGGAGACGACCCCATCGCGTGTGGGGATTGGGTCGCCGTGGGGGTCGTGTTGTGGGTGGCCCAGGAACTCATCCAAGCGGTCGGTAAGTTCATCGGAGCGGATATGCTCAAGTTGGTCGGCAAGGTCGTGGACTTCATCCCACGCAAAACGCAAGTGTTGGATCAGGAACACCTCCCACAGTCGGTGGCGGCGGGTGATACGGGTGGCAATCGCCAAACCAGATTTGGTGAGCGTCACCCCTTTGTACTTCTGGTAGCTGACAAGGCCAAGCTCATCCAGCTTCCGCAGCATATCGGTAACGGCTGCCGAGGTGACGTTCAGCTCCTTTGCCAGCGCAGCGTTGGTGGCTTTCAGGTCACGGTTTTCCAGCTTGTACAGCGAGCGGAGATAATCTTCGGTAGTTGGGTTAATGTTCATGTTAAGTGTGCTTAAAGTGCAAAGATAGGAAATGGCAAACCTGATGTCAAGCATGGGGGGATTTTTTGTTTGGGGAAGGAAGATGAGAAGGTCAGGTGGGTTGCGGTTATTGAATGCTTGTTGCCTCATTCATTTGAATGAGGCAACAGCAAGGGAATGTGGTGGTGGGGGAATCCGGTAGCGTTACTGGAGAGCCAAGACCATCTGCTGGGTAGCCGCTCCATACTCAACCCGTTGGCGTTCGGTAAGTGAGGGAAGATCGGATGAGCGATAGCCAAGCACTTGGGCAAGTTTTTCAAGGCTAAGAGTATTCAGCAGCCCGGCTGTTATTGGGCGTTTAGCATCCCAGAAGATTTGTG
Organism: Chlorobiota bacterium; assembly: GCA_016788565.1. Lineage (GTDB taxonomy): Bacteria > Bacteroidota > Ignavibacteria > OLB7 > OLB7 > OLB7. Next base: position 16,126 of record JAEUSP010000045.1, read on the forward strand.
CCAGAAGAAACTCCTGTGCTGCTTGGCTATCCAGAAGTTGTAGCAGTAATTCGCTCTCTTCCCGCGAGCGGCAAGGGAAGAAGTAGCAGGTATCATCAAACAGCACCGGCTGGTTTTGGAAGGGTGGCACGATGCAGAATGTTAGGCGTTTGTATAACCCTGAAATCGCTACTTTCCAGGGGGCAAATGAGTAGGGACCAACACCAAACATTGAGAAACGAGGGCGGTTTTTATAGATGGAGCTTTTCCGCCGATCCAGCAATTCTCCATTCTTCAACAGATACTGCCATGCTAACGGAGCCTGGGTACAAAGTCGTTCTGGCGTATCACTGATGGAGCGTTGCGTCAGCAGTAGGTATCGGCTTGGAAGCCGTTGCGCTGCAAGGTCCGAGCTTTTCATTAACGGGAACAGCACGTGGGGTTCCACCACAACCACCTCATCTGCGCCATTCACAAAGGTGCCGTTATCGTGTTGTACTTCAAACACCCGGCTGCAATCATGCTTCACCCCCGAGCGCCATCCAGATAATCCTTTGTCGGCCAGAGTTCCCCACTGCTCATGCAGCCGAACATCGGCAATCAACCGACCACTGCGCAGGCCAAATGTTCGTGTTGGAGAGTGCGATTCTAACGAGGCATACTCAGCACATTCTTGGCAAGAAGCCGTTGTGCCGATCTGAAGGATGAACAAGCACGCATCAACCGCAGCACCAAAATATCGCTGGGCATCAATGTGGTACATTCTTGCTGATTCCACAGGAATTTCCTGTTCCCAACTGTTCATCAGCACTTTCCTTGCCACCGAGGTTTTGCAGAGCACAGCAATCATTCCGCCATCTTGCAACAACCACCGAACTTGCTGGCGCAACATCCACTCCGAAATATCAAAATTGCTGCTGCCGGTAATGGCATCAATACCACGCAGCGAATCTGAGTTTGTTTTCTGCGGAGTGTTTGTGCTACCGATAGCTCCCAGTCCAGCAGTTGTCACCCAGGGGGGATTGCCGATAACAAGCAACGGGCGGGGAAGCGTGGCAAGGATTGGCGGCCAATCCGTTGCGAAGTAATCGGCCTGTTCGATACTCACCCTTCCTTCAAAGGGAACCAACTGCATGGCTTGCCGTGCAGATTCCACATATTCCGCATTAATATCTACCCCTTGAATCACCCCGGCCGCCGGAAACGCCTGCGATGCTGCCTGAAGGAACCCTCCCACACCGCACGTTGGCTCAAGAATAGATGCGGGCTGAAACCCTGTGGAGGCAACAACACGGCAAACCTCGATTGCCAACTCTATTGGAGTTTGGAAGTCACCGTACTCTATTTGATTTTTTCGACGTGTGGTCATATCAGTTTCTCAATACCAGCGATGCTTCCAGCTTGTTCAATCACTCTTCCATATTGCAATCGCCATTGTAAAGCATTCGAGATGGTCAGATATCCAAGCTGGGGTGGATGGGCGATGACCTCATCTACAATGCTCCACGCTCCAATCTCATCAACTGGCAGCATCCGCTCCTGTAAAAATGCAAACAGGTCGTCCCGATTGCCGTTGTTTTCAAGAATGCGCAAGATGCCTGAAGTTGTTTGATAATCAGCCGTCCGGTGTTGCTCAACAAAGATGGTATGCAGAATGTGCAAACACCCCGTTTTGCTATGATGGTCGTCCGTTTTGTCGTAGGCAAAAATTAATATTCCATACCCAAGCCCGTAGATTTTTTGACGTGCAGATGTGAATGGGCAGGAGGATTGCGGCTGCCGGATGCTTGTCACTTTCATATCTACACCTACCGAAGGAAAGTCTATCCCCTTTGCTGAATTCCCTTCCTCGAACTGATACTGTTGGCGCAAATATGCCCGGAAGGAGTGCTCCAGATAGGTGCCAATCGCTTTCCCATCGGTCACGCCAAATAGCTGTGCTTCATGCAACGATGATTGCCGATTAGCAAAATCCGTTGCTCCTGATTTCAATGCTTCTATGTCAAGTTGTCGTTTCATACGTTCCCCGAAACTACCATTCCCCTGCTAACCGTCATCCCAACTGCCCCGATCCTGTAAGATGTTTTTGCCAACGCCCGTTCGTACAATCTTATTCTTGACTTTTTTGTACAGATTTAGGTAGGTTGCGCCCGGTTCAAAAAATCTCTTCAACGATCATCATACGAAGCACGCGATGAGCACCGATCTGGAAACCATCCAGCACGTTACCGAAAGCGAGTACAAGTACGGATTCGCAACCGACATTGATACCGAAGCGGTCCCGCCGGGGCTGAATGAGGATGTCGTCCGCTTGATCTCCGCAAAAAAAGGGGAACCAGAATGGTTGCTTCAGTGGCGGCTGAAAGCCTTCCGCCATTGGCAAAAAATGGAGGAACCCACCTGGCACAACGTCCACTACCCACCGATTGATTACCAATCCATCATCTACTTTGCTGCCCCAAAGAAAAAAGCAAAAAGCCTTGATGAGGTTGATCCAGAGTTGCTGGAGATGTACGAAAAATTGGGCATCCCACTGAACGAACGCGAAGCCCTTGCCGGCGTGGCGGTGGATGCTGTGCTGGACAGCATGTCGGTTGCCACAACCTACAAGGATAAGCTGGCCGAAAAAGGGATCATCTTCTGCTCCTTCAGCGAGGCCGTCCGCGAACACCCCGAACTTGTGCGGCAATATCTTGGCTCGGTGGTCCCCCACACCGATAACTACTTCGCAGCGCTGAACTCCGCCGTGTTCAGCGATGGCTCCTTTGTGTTTATCCCCAAAGGGGTTCGCTGCCCAATGGAGCTTTCCACCTACTTCCGAATCAACGCGCAGAACACCGGCCAGTTTGAGCGGACCCTGATTGTTGCCGAGGATGGAGCCTACGTCAGCTACCTTGAAGGCTGCACCGCCCCCATGCGCGACGAAAACCAACTGCACGCTGCGGTGGTGGAACTGGTGGCGATGGAGCGCGCAACCATCAAATACTCCACCGTCCAGAACTGGTACCCGGGCGATAAGGAGGGGCGCGGCGGCATCTACAACTTCGTCACCAAACGGGGGATTTGCGCCGGGCGCGCCAGCAAAATTAGCTGGACCCAAGTGGAGACCGGGTCGGCAATCACCTGGAAATATCCCAGCTGCATTTTGAAAGGGGATGACTCCATCGGTGAGTTCTACTCGGTAGCCGTCACCAAAAACTACCAGCAGGCCGACACCGGAACCAAGATGATCCACATCGGCAAGAACACCCGCTCCACCATTGTCAGCAAAGGGATTTCCGCCGGGTTCGGCCAGAACACCTACCGCGGCCAAGTGAAAGTTGCCAAAGGTGCCGACAACGCCCGCAACTACTCACAGTGTGATTCCATGCTGATTGGCGACCGCTGCGGCGCGCACACCTTCCCCTACCTTGAGGTCAGCAACCCAACCGCGCAACTGGAGCACGAGGCTTCCACCTCCAAAATTGGCGAGGATCAAATTTTTTACTGCAACCAGCGGGGCATCAGCACCGAGGACGCAGTCTCGATGATCGTCAACGGTTTCTGCAAGGAAGTTTTCCGCGAACTACCGATGGAGTTCGCCGTGGAAGCGCAGAAATTGTTGGCGGTGAGTTTGGAAGGGAGCGTTGGCTAAGCCCGCACAGCAACGCGCAGTAGCAACGCAGGACAGCAAAAATTTCACAATAGCAGAATAGAGTAACCAACGAATGTCACAACAACCGATTCTTGAGATTCGCGACCTTCGCGCAAGCGTGGAAGGGAAAGAGATTTTGAAAGGGATCAACCTGACGGTGAACCCCGGCGAAGTTCACGCCATTATGGGACCGAACGGCTCTGGCAAAAGCACACTTGCACAAGTCCTTGCCGGGCATAAAGCCTACGAAGTCACCGGCGGCGAAGCACTGCTGCATGGCAACGATCTTCTGGAAATGGACCCCGAAGAACGCGCCCGCGAAGGGGTGTTCCTGGCGTTCCAATATCCGGTTGAGCTTCCCGGGGTGAACAGCACCTACTTCCTGAAAGCCGCCGTGAACGCTGTGCGGAAACACCGTGGCGAAGAGGAGTTGGATGCCGCCGATTTCCTTGCGCTGGTCCGCCAAAAAATGAAAGTCCTGGACGTTGGCGAAGCCTTGCTGAAACGCTCGGTGAACGAAGGCTTCAGCGGTGGCGAGAAGAAGCGGAACGAAATTTTCCAGATGGCCGTGCTGGAACCAACCTTGGCAATCCTTGATGAAACCGATTCCGGCCTTGACATTGACGCGCTTCGCGTGGTGGCCGACGGCGTAAACAAACTGCGCGGCTCCGAAAACGGAATGGTGCTGGTCACACACTACCAACGCCTGCTGGAGTACATCGTCCCCGATGTTGTTCATGTGCTGTACAACGGGCGGATCATCAAATCTGGCGGAAAGGAGCTGGCGTTGGAACTGGAAGAACACGGCTACGACTGGGTGAAAGAACACGCCGAAGAAGTGGGGGTGGGTCAGTAGTCAGTGGATAGTGGTTAGTGGTTAATTGCAATGAAGAAAGGCTTGGTCATTAGTCATTAGTCCTTGGCGAAGAAAGCATCTCCGATCTTCTTCCTTGACCAAGCACTAATTACCAATTACCAATTACTTTCCATCAACTGCTCCCTGCCCCCCGATCCCTAAAACTCAATTCCTGAAACTATGCATTCAACAACAGAATCATTTCAAAAAAATTTCGCGCTGTTTGAACACAGTTTGAATGGTGAGTCGGAGCTTCCGCTGCACCAGCTTCGGCGGCGTTCTCTGGAGCGTTTCAGCACGCTGGGCTTCCCCACCACACGCGATGAAGATTGGCGGTTCACGAACATCGCGCCGTTGGCCGCAACTCAGTTCCGCCCCATTCTGGTTTCGGAACCACACAGCATCACCCCGGCGCAAGTTGCCGCAGCCGGATATGCTGGACAATCGGGGCAACGGTTGGTGTTTGTCAACGGCCATTTTGCGCCCGGGCTAAGCCAGCTTGGTGAAGTTGGAAATGGGGCAACGGTAAGCAACCTTGCCGCAGCTATCAAGGCCGATGCCGCCGCAGTTGAGCAGTTCATCGAATCGCTTCCGGCAACAAAGCCGGATACGTTTGCTGCGCTGAACACCGCGTTTATCCGTGATGGAGTCTTCATCTCCGTTCCCAGCGGCATTATCATCGAACAACCGATTCACCTGCTGTTCATCGGCGTAGCCACATCGGAAGCGACGGTGGCGCACCTGCGGAATCTTATCAGCGTTGGCGAAAATGCACAGGCAACGATTATCGAGGAGTACGTGAGCATCGGCGGCGGCGGCAACCACGCCACCTTCACCAACCCCGTAACCCAGATTGCCGCCGCCCCAAACGCCACGGTGAACCACTACCGAATTCAGCACGAGCAGGAGTTGGGTTTCCACATTGGAACATTCCACGCTACGCTTGATCGCGCCAGCACCGTCAACTCCATCACCTTCACGCTGGGGAGCGCGATTGTTCGGAACAACACCAGCGCGGTGCTGGCCGGCCCCGGCGCACACTGCACGATGGATGGAGTCTATCTGGCCAACGAAACTCAGTTGGTTGATAACCACACAACGCTGGATCACGCCGCGCCGAACTGCACCAGCCACGAACTGTACAAAGGGGTGCTGAACGACCGCGGGCGTGGCGTGTTCAGCGGGCGAATCATCGTGCGGCAGGATGCGCAGAAAACCGACTCGAAGCAATCGAACCGGAACCTGCTTCTTTCCGACACGGCAATCATTGACAGCAAGCCGCAGTTGGAAATTTTTGCCGACGACGTGAAATGCACCCACGGCGCAACCATCGGCCAGCTTTCCGATGAATCCTTGTTCTACCTGCGCGCACGTGGCATTGGCCTTGCCGAAGCCCGCGCAATCCTGACCTACGCCTTTGCTGAAGAAGTGGTGGAGCATATCGCCATTCCCGAACTTCGCGACTATCTGGAAACCTTGCTGAACACACGGTTAGAGCATTGAACTTGGTGATTGGTGATTGGTGATTGGTAATTAGTGATTGGTAAGTCGGCTCAAAATCCCCTCTCCCCTACTATACTCGGCGCAAATTGGTTTGCGGAATTCTGCTCAGCCAGGTGTGGTATGGATTCCCGCTTTCGCGGGAATGACAGTGATTAAGTTTTTCGCAAACCACTCTGTTCGGAGTATAATGACCAATGACCAATGACTAATGACCAATGACCGCCTTTCCTTGCAACTGACCACAAACAACTGACAACTGACCATACTCCATGCTCACCGCCGAACTTGCTCCGCTTGATGTTGAAACCCTGCGCCAGGATTTCCCAATTCTGGGGCGTGTGGTGCGTGGCAAGCCGTTGGTCTATTTAGACAACGCAGCAACCACGCAAAAACCGCAGCAGGTGATTGATGCCATCAGCCGCTACTACTCCGAAACGAACTCCAACGTTCACCGCGGCGTGCATTATTTAAGCGAGCAAGCAACGCTTCAGTATGAGGGGGCGCGGCGGCGGGTTGCCAAATTTCTGAACGCCGAAAGCGCGCACGAAATCATCTTCACACGCGGCACAACCGAAGCGATCAACCTTGTGGCCGCCAGCTTCGGACGGAAGTTTTTGCGTGAAGGAGATGAGGTGATCCTCACAGAAATGGAGCATCACTCCAACATCGTCCCCTGGCAGATGGCCTGCGACGCAAGCGGCGCAACCCTTCGCGTTGTCCCAATCAACGACGAGGGTGAGTTGCTGATGGATCAGTTCCGCCAGATGCTGAACCCGCGAACCAAGCTGGTTGCGGCTGTGCATCTATCGAACGCGCTGGGGACCATCAATCCGGCAGCAGAGATTATTGAGCTTGCCCACGCCGCTGGGGCGCGTGTGCTGATTGATGGCGCGCAAGCCGTAAGCCACCTGCCGGTGGATGTCCGGGCGTTAGATGCCGATTTCTACGTCTTCAGCGGCCACAAAATTTTTGGCCCAACGGGGATTGGAGTGCTGTACGGAAAAACTGAGTTGCTGGAATCCATGCCCCCCTATCAAGGTGGTGGCGATATGATCCGCTCCGTCAGTTTCCAGCGGACAACCTACAACGACATCCCCTACAAGTTCGAAGCCGGAACGCCCCACATTGCCGGGGCAATCGGCCTTGCCGCAGCGTTGGATTATGTTGAAGGGGTTGGGCTGGAGCGGATTGCAGCGTGGGAACATGAGCTGTTGGAGTACGGGACAGAACTGCTTCAGAACATTCCCGGGCTGCGGCTGATTGGGACCGCACGGCAGAAATCGAGCGTCCTGTCGTTCGTTTTGGAAAGCGCGCACCCGCACGACATCGGCACAATCATTGATAGCCAGGGGGTGGCAATCCGCACCGGGCATCATTGCGCCGAGCCGGTGATGCACCGATTTGGTGTGCCAGCAACGGCGCGAGCCTCGGTGGCTTTCTACAACACACGCCAGGAGCTTGAGGTTCTGGCAAGCGCAATTCACAACGTCAACCAATTGTTTTCCTGATGAACGACCTGCGTGATCTGTACCAAGAGATCATCCTGGACCACAACCGGAACCCGCGCAACTTCCGGAAAATTGAGGGCGCGACCGTCACCCTTGAAGGGCACAACCCGCTGTGTGGCGACCGCTACACCATCTACCTGCTGTTGGATGACGACATCGTGAAGGACATCAGTTTCACCGGGGCCGGGTGCGCAATCAGCAAGGCTTCGGCATCGGTGATGACGGCGATGCTAAAAGGGAAAACCCGCGCCGAAGCCGAAGCACTGTTTCAGCAATTCCACGAAGTAGCAACCGGCCACGCCCCCATCGGCAACGCGCAGTTGGAGTCGCTGGGGAAGCTGGGGGTGTTTGCCGGAGTGCGTGAGTTCCCGATGCGGGTGAAATGCGCCACCCTTGCTTGGCACACCATGCACAACGGCTTAGAAGGAAAACATGAGGGGGCAACAACGGAGTAGCCACCCCAACAACCGGAACCTGATTCCCGACAGAAGTCATTAGTCATTAGTCCGAAGCCTGATTACCGACAACCGATCCCCGACAACCGATTCCCGATTCCCGATGCCTGACACTGAAACATTAACTCCATCAACCTCGCCCGAGCAGCCGCAGCCGGTTGCTCCGACTCCGGCTCCAGTTCCGGCAACGCTCAATCTTGCGTTTGATTCCGACCAGATCAAGCAGCTGGTGATTGATGTGCTGCGAACGGTCTATGACCCAGAAATCCCCGTTGATATTTATGAGCTTGGCTTGATCTACGACATCAGCGTGGAGCCGCCGGGGAACGTCCATGTGTTGATGACGCTAACAGCCCCCGCCTGCCCAGTTGCAGGAAGCCTTCCGGGGGAAGTGGAAGAAAAATTGATGGATACTCCAGGCATCAGCAACGCCACGGTAGAGCTTACATGGGAGCCACCGTGGGATCGCGACTTGATGTCGGAAGAAGCAAAATTGACGTTGGGGCTGTGGTGAAAAAAATGAAGTCATTGGTCAGTTGTTAGTTGTCAGTGGTCATTAGCCTGATTACCGATCCCCGACAACCGATCCCCGACAACCGATCCCCGACAACCGATCCCCGATCCCCGACAACCGATCCCTGATTCCCGACAACCGATCCCCGATAACCGATTCCCGACTCCCGATTCCCGACGACCGACATGAAATTCAGCACTCAGGAAGAATACGGCATACGCTGCTTGCTCCGAATCGCCCGCGCGGGGGCCGGGGCCGGCTTGACCATTCCTGAAATCAGCCAAGCTGAAGGGCTGTCGGATGCGAACGTGGCAAAGCTGCTGCGGATTTTACGGCTTGGTGGCTTTGTGGAGGCAACCCGTGGGCGTGTGGGGGGATACTCACTGGCGCGCCGGCCAGCGGATATTTCCATCTCGGAGGTGCTTCACGTTCTTGGCGGGAAATTGGTGGAGGAGGATTTCTGCGAAGCCTTCAGCGGCGGAAGTGGGAAGCTGTGTGTCCACGCTATTGATTGCACCATCTTCTCCCTTTGGGAAACCATCCAACACGCTGTGGATCAGGCACTAAGCCGGGTCACGCTGCATGATATGATCCCCCACACCCCCGAAGACCTTCAGCCGCATCACAGCTCCTTCCTCCCGACGCTGCCAACCATTGCTGCTCCATAACTGGCGGCTCTCCTCCCCCTCTCTCCTTTTTCGCAACTCACCCCATCAACGTTCAACTTCCAACTTCCAACCATCATGTCACTGTTCAGCAGAACGCCCGCAGAAGCATCACAGCCGAACCGCTACGGATTACAGAAACTGCCCCCCGGACAGATGTACACCACGAAATTTCCGGTGATGACCTACGGCCCCACGCCAATCATCGAAACGGAGGTGTGGCAGTTAGCTATTGGAGGGTTGGTGACTGAAAAGAAGGTCTGGAGTTGGGAGGAGTTCATGGGGCTTCCGCAAACAACAATGGTTGCCGACTTCCACTGCGTCACCCACTGGTCACGGTTTGATGATGAATGGACTGGGGTGATGTTCCGCGATTTCTACGAAGCCATCCGCCACCTTCTTTCCCCCAACGTCACCCACGTGCTGCAACGCGCCTACGGCGGATACACCACCAACCTTCCGCTGGATTGGATGCTGAACGAAGATGTGATGCTTGCCCACACCTTCAACGGCCACCCCCTTCCGCCGGAGCATGGCGGGCCGGCCCGGGTCTTCACCCCAAAGCGCTACGCCTGGAAGGGTGCCAAATGGATCCACACGCTCGATTTTCTTGAGCATGACCAACCAGGGTTCTGGGAACAAAACGGATACAGCAACACCGCCAATCCGTGGAGCGAGGAACGGTATTGGGAGTAGCGGAAGGCATCATCCCAAAAGCCTTCTCAGATTTATTCCCCCCTATCGTTACTTTTCTTGGGAGTTGCCCCTCTCCTACTTTGGAAGCAAAAAAAACCTACCGCTGCTTCCGCACAACACGTCGGCAATAACCATTCTTCCATAACCACAAGGAACTTCTGAATGTTGAACCGCATTCTTCCCTACGCGGGCGCGCTACTGCTGGCATTGGGTGTTGTTGTTGGTTGCTCGGAAAACAGCATTACCGAGCCAACCACCTCTACCTCCACCGATCCTTACTACGTTCTACGCCCCGACGCTTCTGCGATGAACGACCTGAGTGAGCTTCCCTCGCTTGAGGCTTTGATTACTGGAAGTGGCGAACTTACCGCGCCAAACGGAGCACCGCCCGACACCGGTATCCGCCCAGGCGGCGGGAAAGACGGACGCGACACCGGCGTGAAGCCACCAAAAGACCCACGCAACCCGCGCGACACCGGAGTGAAGCCACCAAAAGACCCACGCAACCCGCGTGACACCGGAGTGAAGCCGCCAAAAGACCCACGCAACCCGCGCGACACCGGCGTGAAACCGCCGCGGGACCCGCGTGACACCGGAGTAAAACCGCCAAAAGACCCGCGTGACACAGGCGTGAAGCCGCCAAAAGGCCCGGGTGATTATGGCCGACTGAACATGGATAGCTACCGCCGGATTATCAAGCAATTGCAGCTAAGCCCCGAACAAGATTCGGCTGTACGCATCTGCTTCGAGGGCTACCGCCGCTGCGTGGGGGATGCCGCGAAAACCTACGGCGCAGCACGCCAAGCCTTGAAAAAGCAATTCGACATTGCCATGCGCGAACTCCGCTCGCAGCCAAAAGGGGCCGACCGTGATGCCGCGCTGAAGGGGCTTCGCGACAAGTACATTGCGGACGTTACGGCGCTGAACGCTGGCTACGATGCGCAAACCAAAGATTGCCAAACCAGTTTTGAAAGCTGCGTGGCAAGCAACCTTACGCCCGACCAGCTTACCCGCTGGACCACACTGCTGGGAACAATCAAACGATAATCTCTTGAAGGGGGTTGAAATAGCTGAGGTGGAAATCAGTGATGATTTCCACCTCAGTTTTTTTGTTGATTTTTTTCGCCACACTTGCCAGCAACTCTACATCTGCATAATTGCTTCGGCATCCAGCATGATGCTTTTCAGGATTTGCGAGGCCATTGCTTGGTTGGTGGCCTTCTCGAACTGCTTCAGTTTCAGCTCCATCTGCCCTATCAGCCGTTCCAACTCGCTACTCCGTTTCATCCCTTTCTGAACTCCATTCTGGTAGCTGTTGCGAAGCAGTCCGATAAGCCCTTTCACTTTTGGCGGATCGGGCTGCGGGTCGAAGCCTTGCGCATCGCCGGGGCGAATCGGTCCGGCTGGAGGATCGGGTTGTGGGTTGAACCCTTTTATCACCCCAGGATTCAGGAACGGCTGGATTGTTTCCATCAACTCCTTTGTGGCTTTCTGGACTGCCGGAAGGTAGCCTTCCCCCGCTATCACGTTCGGCGCGCCAACGCCAAGTCCCAGAATCATCGCGGCTGCGATTGTCCAAACTGTCCGTTTCACTGCCGGTTTCATGCTTGCTTTCATGGTTGCTCTCCTTGCTTGAATATGGTTGAGTTCGTTGTGTTCACCGCGACGTGTGATCAGTGTTGCTATCAAGGTAGTGGCCGTGGCTTGCTGTTGGGGTGAAATCAGTTTCCGGAAGTGGCAATTTTTGATTTGGTTGGGGAAACCGCTTGCTTACAATGCCGCTGCCAAACTTTCACACGGCACATTGCACCTTCCCTCCCTATTTTCGCCCACAACAGACAAACCCTTTCCCCTTCCCAAATAACATTCCAGAGTAAGGAGCACATCAACCCATGAAGATTGGCATTCTAACCGGCGGTGGCGATGTTCCGGGGCTGAACCCCTGCATTAAAGCCGCAGTATTCCGTGCGATTGATGAAGGCTACGAAGTGGTGGGTATCCGCCGCGGGTGGCGTGGGCTGCTTCACTACAATCCCAACGATCCCGCCACCCACGCCGCCAACATCATCCCGCTGGATAAGCAAACCGTCCGCACGATTGACCGCACCGGCGGCACGTTTCTGCACACCAGCCGCACCAACCCCAGCAACGTGAAGTTTGCGGAAGAACCGGAATTCCTCCGCGACCCAAACCACATGGCCGAGGAAGCCCACGACCCGCGCCCGCGAGACTTCACGCCACACGTCCTCAACAATCTAGAGCATCTGGGGATCAACGTCCTGATCCCCATCGGCGGCGACGACACCCTGAGTTATGGCGAACGGCTGCACCGCGAAGGCTTCCCAGTGGTTGCAATTCCCAAGACCATGGATAACGACGTGTACGGGACTGACTACTGCATCGGGTTTGGGACGGCGGTGACACGGAGCGTCCAGTTCATTAACCAGCTACGCACCAGCACCGGATCGCACGAGCGGATTGCGGTGATTGAGCTGTTTGGCCGCAACTCCGGCGAAACCAGCCTTATCAGCTCCTACCTTGCCGGCGTGGATCGCGCCCTGATCTCCGAAGTCCCGTTCGACCCCGAACGCCTTGCCGAACAGGTCCTGCGCGACAAGCGGAGCAACCCCAGCAACTACGCCATGGTCACCGTCAGCGAAGGGGCACACATGATTGGTGGGAAAGTGGTGGAGTACGGCGAGCAAGATGCCTACGGACACAGGAAGTTGGGGGGGATTGGCCAGATGATCGGCGAGGCGTTAAAGAAACTGACCGGGGAGAACATCATCCTTCAGCAAGTGGCCTACCTGATGCGCTCCGGCGCGCCCGACGCGCTGGACCTGATGGTGGCAACAAACTTCGCCAACATGGCCGTTGATCTGATTAAAAACGGGGCGCGTGGCCGGATGGTGGCACTGCGCGATGGCGTTTATACTCACATTCCCATGAGCGCGATTGCCAGCGGGCTGAAGCGGGTGGATGTTGATGAACTGTACGACGCAACCGAGTACCGCCCAAAAGTCCGCAACGTGATCGGCAAGCCGATGTTCCTCTACTAATCATCATGGCTCATCTACTGTGAGTGTGCAAACTATGATCCGAGCTACCGAACATCGTCCCCGCTTATGCAGAGCCACCGAAACGAGAAGCAACCGATTCCCTACCTCCCGATTCGCAGGCTCACTTGAGATATACTCGGATGAAATTGGTTTGCGAAACTCTACTCAGCTAGGTGTGGTATGGATTCCCGCTTTCGCGGGAATGACAACAACTAGATTTTTCGCAAACCATTTTGTTCGGAGTATAATCCCCCATTGTTAACCGACTCCCAGCAACCGATCCCCAACATGACCTGCTCCATTCTCTCAATCGGCGATGAGCTTCTGATTGGCCAAGTGGTAAACACCAACGCATCGTGGCTGGGCGACCAGCTAACTTCGCTTGGCATCACCGTGGCGGCCATCATCAACATTGGCGACGAGCGTGCGCTGATCCGTCGCGAAATTGAACGGCTGGCTTCCACCAGCGATCTGCTGATGATCAGCGGCGGGCTTGGCCCCACCCACGATGACCTTACCCGCGAAGCAATCTGCGACCTGCTTGGCTGCCAGCTTCGGATTGATGAAACGCAGCTGCGCCGGATTGAGCTGCGGTTTGCCGAACGGGGATTGCAACTGAACGAACGGAGCATCCGCCAAGCCGAAATCCCCGATGCCTGCCGCACGTTAGCCAACAACTACGGCAGCGCGCCGGGGCTGGCTTTCACGCTGGGCGGCTGCCGTGCCTACGCGCTCCCGGGCGTGCCGACGGAGTTGAAAGGAATTTTTGATGATGAGATCATCCCAGAAATCGCCCCCAAAACCAGCAGCATTGACCGCCAAACATTTTTAATTTTTGGCATCGCCGAATCGGCACTGGCCGACCGATTGCAAGAACTGAACGCGCTGTTGGGCGATGGCCTTACGCTGGCCTACCTGCCCGGGCTTGGCGGCATTCGGCTGCGCGCCATGCGGAACGGTGACGTGAACCACGCCCAGGAACGATTCAAGAAATTGGTGCTGGGGATTGAGGCGTTGGCAGCGCAATGGATCATCAGCAACCGCGACGAAACAATGGCCGAGGCAGTGGGAAGATTGCTGAAACAACGCGGGCTAACTCTATCGGTGGCCGAATCCTGCACCGGTGGGATGATTGGGATGCTGCTAACGGAAGTCCCCGGCAGCAGCGATTACTTTTTGGGAGGAGTAATCAGCTACGCCAACAGCCTGAAGCAAGAATTGTTAGGCGTTGCCGAAAGCGACCTTCAACAGCACGGAGCAGTTAGCCAGCAGGTGGCCGTTGCCCTGGCAGAGGGCGTGCGCCAACGCACCGGAAGCGACCTTGCCGTTGCCGTCACAGGGATTGCCGGACCCGGCGGCGGCAGCCCCGAAAAACCGGTGGGAACCGTCTGGATTGCAGCGGTGAGCGGCACGCAAACCATCGTCGAACGTTTCCAACTTGGACGCGAGCGTGGCATCGTCCGGACCCGCGCCGCAAACCTTGCGCTGGGGCTGGTGAGGAAATTGGTGGTGGAGGAGTGAGGAAGGGAATGCCAGAGAAGTCAAGGCTAACCTCCCGTAGCATTTATTCAAAAACAACCATCTAAAACCAACCATCATGTCCCCAGAAAATATCCAACACCTTGCTGCCATTGTTGATGGCGCGGCAATGAACCGCACCGAGATTGACCAGATTGCAGCCACACAACCAGACCTGACAATGGAGGTTGCCTACCACATCCAAGCGGCTTCGGTGAAGCGGCGGCTGGAGCGCGGGGAGCGGCTGATCGGAATGAAAATGGGGCTGACAAGCCGCGCGAAAATGGAGCAAATGGGGGTCCACGAACCAATTTTTGGAAGGCTAACAAGCACCATGCTGTTGAGCAACGGCGCCACTGTTGAACACTCTACTTTGATCCATCCACGGATCGAGCCGGAGGTGGCGTTTCTTCTGGAGCGTGACCTTACCGGCCCGGTGACACCCGCCGAAGCACTTCAAGCGGTTGGCGGTGTTTGCGCCGCGTTAGAGGTGATTGACAGCCGCTACCGCGACTTCAAGTTCACCCTTCCCGACGTTGTTGCCGATAACACCTCGGCGGTGCTGTTTGTGCTGGGGGATGTGGTGAAGCCACCGCACGCAGTGAACCTGGGGAACTTGGGGATCGTGATGGAGATTAACGGAACGCCTGTGGAGATTGGCTCGAGCGCGGCAATTCTGGATCACCCGGCGCGCTCGCTGGCGGCGTTGGCAACCATGATGGCGCGCCGTGGCGAATCGCTGAAAGCTGGCCAGATTGTGCTGGCCGGCGGGGCAACCGCAGCCGTGGCAATCAAACCCGGCGACCACATCCGCGCGTTGGTTGATGAGCTTGGCGTGGCCGAACTGCGGATGATCTAACGCCCCCAAGCTCACCCCCCAATCTGAATCATCACCCGGACTCCATGCCCGGCAAGCTCGTCGGCGGGAAGATGCTCCTTCGGTTTTGCGCCAACGGCTTGCTGGAACAATTCTTGGATGGCCCCATCACCCCCGCCGCCGCGAATCACTTGGCGAAGATCAAACTCCACCGGGGAATGGAGGCAGGGCATCACCTTCCCTTCCGCCGTCAGCCGCAGCCGCGAGCAACCGCTGCAAAACGGCTGCGACATGGAGGCAATCACCCCAACGGTCCCCTGATATTGTTGGCCAGTTTCGCGGCTGCTCAAACGAAAATCACGGCTGATGGGGGAAGGATCATCGGGGATACGAGCAAGGTGATACTCCCCCTCCAGAATCGCCACGATCTCCGCCATTGGAACGCACTTGTCAACGGCCCAATCATTTCCGGCAAAGGGCATAAACTCAATAAACCGCACGGCCACCGGGTGCTTGGCAGCAAATCGGGCAAACTCCAGAATCTCATCATCGTTCACCCCCCGCATCACCACGGCATTGATTTTCAGATTGCGATACCCGGCCTGCAACGCGGCATCAATGCCATCAAGCACGTCGGGCAAGGAATCGCGGCGGGTGAGTTCGCGGAAACGTTCGGGGCGGAAGGTGTCAAGGGAGATGTTGATGCTATCCACTGCGTTGCTGATTGCCGGCAACGTGCGGCGAAGCAACACCCCGTTGGTGGTAATCCCCAGCGTCCGCAGCCCTGGAATCTGCTTCAGCGAAACCAGCAGCTTCTCGATGCCAACCCGAACCAACGGCTCCCCTCCTGTCACCCTAATTTTCTCAATTCCCATTCCCACGGCCACGCGGGCAACGCGAAGAATTTCCTCAAAGCTGAGTATCTCCTCCCGTTTCTGCCAGACCATCTCCTCCACCGGCATGCAGTAGGCGCAGCGCAAGTTGCAGCGATCCGTCACCGAGATGCGGAGATAGGTGTGTTGGCGGCCGTAGCGGTCGGTTAGAAGATTCATGGCGGAGGTAAAAATACTTTCATCGGGCGACGCAGCCAACGGAATATCTTCACCAACCTGTCAGTGTGGATGAATCGTTGAACCTGAACGAACCAAACCTGAACAACACAATGACCAGAAAACCACACACCACCAACCGGGTGTTTATCGGGCGGTTGCCAAGCGGCGTGGACCTTGTGGGGGCAATCACCAAAATTGCGAACGAAGAAGAGATTACCGTTGGCACTGTGGCCGTGCATGGCTTGGTGCAACGTGCGGTGCTCACCATCCAGAACCAGGAATCAAAACTGAGTGAGCGGGTTGAGCGTGATGGAGGGCTGGAGATTGCCGCCATGAGCGGGACAATCTCGCAGTTCAAAGGCCGCTCGCTGGCACGGCTGAACGGAGTGTTGGCAACCCGCGATGGCGCGCTAATTGGCGGAACCGTTGCGCTGGGAACGCTGGTCCACGCCTGCGAGGTTGTGATCACCGAACTGCATGGGGCCACCCTCTCGCGCGATTTCGACATGGAGACTGGCCTGCCACTGTGGAAAGCTGCCTCGCTGTTACTCAGCCCTGGTGAGTAGATGAAGTTTTCATAACATCACCCCACCCCTTTCCCGAATTTGGCGCAATTTGGCCGTTTTTCAACTAACTCAGCTTCCCTCACCACTTGCCTACTGCGGCTCCAGCAGCACTATCGTTGTACCTTTGTGGCCGAAGTAGTATTCAATTCATCAACAAATCAAAGGGATTCTACGATGACATCATTGCTGAGCAAAGGGATCATACTTTCAACTGTCGCGCTGATAGCAGTGGGCTGCGGGGGGGCTGAAAGGAAGGAGAAGAAGCAGGAGAGCAAGAAGCAAGTAATCACCCAAAAAGGATCGGACACCATGATCCTGCTTGGGCAGCAGTGGGCCGAAAAATTTGGCGCGGCGAACCCAGATATCCAAGTGCAAGTAACCGGCGGCGGCTCTGGAACAGGAATCAGTTCGCTGATTAACGGGACCACCGACCTCTGCAATTCCTCGCGCCCGATGAAAGCCCAGGAGAAGGAGCAGATCAAGCAGAAATTTGGAGCGGACCCTGTGGAGATTCCTGTGGCAAAGGACGCGCTATCAATTTATGTGAACGACGCAAGCAAAATTGAGTCGCTGACGCTGGAGCAACTCTACGGTATCTACACCGGCAAGATCGCCAACTGGAACCAGGTTGGCGGTGGCGATGCAAAGATCATTTTGTATGGCCGCGAGAACAGTTCGGGCACGTATGAGTATTTCAAAGATCACGTTCTGAAGAAAGAAGATTTTGCGCCGGAAACGCAGACACTTTCCGGAACCGCCGCAGTGGTGAACGCCGTCAGCAAGGACCCGAACGGGATTGGATACGGCGGCGCGGCGTTCAGCAAAGGGATTCGCGAGGTGAAAGTTGCCGGCCCCGATGGCAACCCAGTCCCGCCAACAAAGGAGAACGTCTATGCCGGAACCTACCCGCTTGCGCGCGACCTTTACATCTACCTGCACGAACAACCAACGGGGGGCATCAAACAATACATTGACTGGATTTTAGGGCCGGAAGGGCAAGCCGTGGTGACGAACGTGGGCTACTACCCCATCAAGCAGTAGCACGGCATTTTGGTGCAAGTCCCCAGCGGGCGTTGGATACCTTGTAGTATCCAACGCCCGCTGGTTTGTAGATATTTTTTTGTCATTTTTCAGACAACCGAACCACCCAAGCCCACTATCTTCGCAGCGGCTTCGCAGCCACTTCCCCTTTTCAACACACAACACACAAGAAGGCAACCCATGCACCGCACAGCGGCTTGGTCGCGCGATATTTTTGCTTGGACCCTGTTCGATTTTGCCAACACTGGCTTTTATGTGGTGATGATCAGCGTCGTCTTCCCCGCATTTTTTAACGACGTGATTGCTGGCGGGAACGAAGCCTACTGGGGGCGCGCCATCAGTGCCTCGATGCTGATAACCGCGCTGATTGGCCCGCTGCTTGGCTCGATGGCCGATGCCACAAACCGGAAGAAACTCTATCTGGGTCTGTTCACCACCGCGTGCGTTGTTGCCACCGCCGCCATGTACGGAACCGGCCCCGGCACGCTGATGCTGGCCGTCAGCCTGCTGATTGTGGCGAACATCGGGTTTGAAGGTGGGACCATTTTCTACGATGCCTTCCTTCCCGAAATCACCACGCCGGAACATTACAGCCGCGTTTCCGGCTACGGGTTTGCCATGGGCTATCTTGGCTCGCTGGTGATTCTTGGGATTATCCTCCCCATCCTCAGTGCCGAAGAGCGAACCATTGATGATGTTCGGCTCACCTTCATCATCGCTGCCGGTTTTTTCGCGCTCTTCTCCCTTCCCCTTTTCTTCCGGCTAACGGAGCACCGCCGCGCAATCCCCAACGAAGACCGGTTGCTGCTTGTTGGCTACCGCCGGCTTCGCCAGACGTTCACGCATATCCGCCACTACCAGGGGGTGCGGCGGTTTTTGCTGGCCTTTTTTGTGTATAACGACAGCATCCTGACGGTGATCGCGTTCGCTTCGATTTATGGATCGGAGACGTTGAAGCTGGAGATGACGGAGCTGATTATGTTCTTCATGGTGGTGCAGGTAACGGCGATTGTGGGATCGCTGCTGTTTGGGCGAATCACCGCCAACATCGGTGCGCGCCAAGCGATTATCATCACCCTGTTCATCTGGCTGGGGATCACGATTGCTGCGTTTTTGGTGGACTCCAAAACCGGATTTTTTGTGATTGGTGGCGTGGCCGGCATCGCGCTGGGTTCGTCGCAATCGTGCAGCCGGACCTTGATGGCGTTGCTTACTCCATCCGACAAAAAAACGGAGTTCTTTGGTTTCTACGACGGCTTTTTTGGGAAGGCTTCGGCCACCCTGGGGCCCCTGATTTACGGCGAAGCAGCATCGGCCTACGGCCAGCGGCCAGCAATGCTGATTGTTGCAGTGCTGTTCTTAGTTGGCATCGCGCTGATGTTCCGCGTGCCAGATGTGCGGCCAGAAATTGCTGAGTAAGCACACCGGCTCATCTCAAATTTGCGTGCGAAGGGAGAGTTGGTAGGTGAAAGTTCGGTGGATTTGCTGATACTGCACACACCAACTCTATCTGAGCCAACCTCTCTTTCTCTTCCCTCTGTGACCTCTGTGTCTCTGTGGTTCTTTCCCCTCTTCGCTTCTGAAAAAATGAGGAGCCAAAAACTCACCCCCACCCTCCTGCAAACGGGTCATGCAATGCTTGCAGCCCAAGCCACAGATAATTGGAGATTGGCGGAATCGCGCTGGCGATGTTGGCCAGCAACAGCAAAGCCGCAACCACAACACGCCAACGCCCGATTGGAGCACTTGAGAAAAATAGAGGTTGGTGATCCCCCGCCGGAGTGAGTTTGCGCCGGTAGCCAGCAATCGCAATTCTTCCCCCCACGGCCCACATTGCAATCAGGGCAATCGCCCCCATCCACGCAATCCACTGGTATCCACCATCGGCCAACACCGCCAGCAACCATGGGCGTGTGGTGAAGAGTATCCCCCAGGGCAAGCCGGCAAGAAGCATCACCCCAGCAAGCAGCAGATGCCCCTCCACCCTTCCGGTTCGCCCAACCGATTGAAGCTGAGTAAGCCGCAGTGGTGTTCCGTTGTTGTTTTCCGGCAGCAACAGCAGCAGCGCAATCGTTGCGGTGGCAACCCCAAACAACATCTGCAGAACGTACGGGCTTCCATCCCCCTGGAACGGAAGAATGGGAAGGAAGATGAAGGCGATAGAGGCGGTGACAAGATGCGCCAGCATTGCCGACAGCCGTTGCTCGCGAAGCATTGCCGCAACGGAAAGCAGCATCACCATCACCGTTAGCCCGCCAACGAAAGGCTGCCAATGTAAGTCCGGCAGCTGCATGGGCCAGGCTCTGCCAAGCAATCGAATCACCCCAACCAGAACCCCTACCGGAACCAACAGAAGAAGGAACATCCGCGCCGAGCGTGAGGCCAAGTCGGGAAGGTGCGGGACCGAGGTGAACGAAGGGAACAGCCCGCCACGCAGGGCAATTCCCACCAGCAGAAGAAGGTTTCCGGCAACAAACGGCAGCACCGGAATTGGCGCGCTATTCTGGGCGGTGGCAATGTTGTTGATGGTGGCGTAGTTGGTTGCGCTGGTGAAGGAAAGAATGAAGCCAATCCCCAACAACATTGCAGGGGTTCCCGCCGCGCTCAATATCACGTTCGAACGCCTACTTCCCCCTTCGGCCTGAAGCAACTTCCATGTGGAAATCCCAACCAGTTCCAGCCCCGCAAACAGCGTCAGCAGATCGTCGGCACCGACGGCCAACCACAGCCCCAGCAAGCCGCTGCACTGAAAAATGGAGGAAGGGGAAGGGCGCGCGTTTCCGGTAAGCCAGCGGGAAAGTTCGGCACCAAGCAGCGGGATCAGAAGGGTGAGTTTCATTGCCACCACAAGCCCATCAATCACCACCATGCCGTAGCCAAGCGGCTGGCCGGGACCCTGGAACAACCACTCGGCCTTGAAGGCGTTATCGGCCAGCGGAAGTTGGAGCAACAGAACCAACGCCCCAGCAACCAGATACCCCACCGCCAGCACCGCCGGAAGCCTTGTTGCGAAGGCTTCGCGGCGGGCAACAATCGCCCCGGCAACAAAGGTTGCAATCAGCAGAAACTCTGGCAGGAAGCCGTAGAGGCTGAAGAGGAATTGGGAGGAGATCATCTGGGGGGAAATCAGTGAAAAGTATGAGCCGAGACACTGAAATGTCGAATGCCGAATGTCGAATGTCGAATCAAGAATGAAGAGTTTTGGAGTACTCTTCGAAGCCAGCCCTCCGCTCATGCTGAGCTACGTCGAAGTATGAGCGGAGCCACCGAATTTCGCGCCCCCCTGCTTCGCTGCAAGCAGCTTCGTCTCCCCCCAAGTTTGGGAGGAAGAGGGGGAAGTTCCATCACTCTGTCCGATATCCTCACTGCCACATGCGAGATCGCTTCGTCGAAGACTCCTCGCGATGACAGCAGGTAATTTCGGGAGAACCATCCAACCATTCATTGCTCACTTGGCACTGCTGGCAACTTCTCCCATCACTTGCTGGAAGCTGGGGTTTCCGGTTTTATCCGTTGCTGTTGAAGCTCGGCTGGGGTTGGAGCTTGCTGGGGGGCAACATTCATTGGCTGGGCGTACAGAACCAGCACGCGGGGATAGGCCTTCACAATATCCATCGGTTCCTCCCCTTTGAACGGAGCCAGCGGCTTCCCTTTCACCTGCATGCAATGGAACACCAGCGGAGTTTTCTTGCCGATCACGAACGGAGCAACGTTTACCGCGTAGCTTACTCCACCCCCCCAACGGTTGGTGTCAATGGTGAACGGTGCGGGCCGCAGCAACTCATCGGTTCCGAAACGGAAGATGAAATGGGTGGGCTGGTTGGTTTGGGCATACACGCGGATCAGCTTCGGTTTTGGGCCGGAAACTTTGTCCATGTACGGAAGCGTGTTGGTCCCTTCGGGAAGTTGTTGCTGCAACACGTTCAGCCAGTTGTAGGTCCCTTTCAGCGCGCCGCTCTCCCACTCTTCCACCACGTAGTTAATCTGGAACACCTGCCCGGCGGCCCCGCTAATCGGGAACTTGTAGGTCTCGATTCCCAACGCGCTGAAGGCGTTGCGGATATCTACCAAGTCCATCTGCTGCGCAATTTTTGTGGCCGCCGGCTTGGCAGATTTTGTTGCTGGTTTCGCCGGCTGCATCCCCTTCCCTGATTGGGGCGCAACCGGTTTTGGCGTGGTGGTTTTTGGCGCGGGCGCGGCCCCGCGTGGTTGCTGCGCCAGCAGTGTTCCGCTGCCAACAAGCAGCGTGAAGGCCAGTGTCAGAAAGGACGTTTTCATTTTTTGTTTTTGGTTGGTTTGGTTGGTTTGGTTGGAATGTGACACGGGGAGCAAGAAACATTTGGCAAGGGCTATCCGGGGCTTTATCAACGATTCTTTCAGGGACTCTATCCGCCAGTTTCCGAGAAGTGACGCGGGGAAGTGCGTGGCGCAACAGCTTGCCGAAACAGCCTGAGCCCCACCACAAGCAACACCCCCAACGGCACCCCAAACCAGACGTTGGAAGGAATCTGGGTGGCATAGGTCTGGAGCAGTACTCCCACCGCGCCAACCACCATCAGGGTTTGCCCAAGCAGAAGCTGCGGGGTGTTGCGCCGCAGAATCGCACAACAGCCGCCAACAATCACCAAGCTGAGGGAAAGGAATAGCACCGGAGAATCGGTCATGGCAGCGTGTGGCGGTTTGGTTGGTGAGCAACATCATCGGCAGATACTGATCCTTGCTGGGGGGGAACCGTGACTTTGCACACAACAACAGCAACAGCCGCAACAACCCACAGCAGAAGCATATCAGCATCGAAAAGACGCAATGGGGTAGCCGATGTTCCTTGCTCCGTTGCGGCTGGCACGCTCTGTTGCTGAGCAATCCCACCGATTCCGTCCATGCTGCCAACAACCGCCAGCAACGCTCCGCCAACAACTCCGCAAAAAAGCCCGGCAGCAAGAATTTTTCCCCACGAGTGAGTTCCGTTGGGGAAGGCTTTGGGCTTGCGTGGGGTACGCCATTCGGTGCCAGCAATCGCCACCGCAACCACCACCAGCGCAAGTAGAGGCGTGGCCATATCCAACAACATCAGTGCAATAAGTCCCGCACCCGCAACTGGTGCAGCAACTGTCACAGCAATCGCTGAGCCACGCCCCCGGTAGCCAACAGCAACAAGAGCCGCCGGAGCAATCGTCAGCGTGGCAATGCCCCAGGATAGAGCCTCGTTTCCCATCTGGATGTTGCTCAGATATTGGTGGCTTCGGCTATTTTATAGCCCAGCCAACTTCTCCTTAAAATGGCGATAGGCAAAGAAGAGTGCGACAGTGGCCACAAGCTCAATCAACCCGGCAACCAAGAACCAAACTCTGTCGAAGTCATCCGATGGAGCCGTAAGCAGATAAAGCACGATGAACACAATGGCTGCCACCAGATTGAAAACAGCCATAATCAGGAAACCGGAAGCGGCATTGGTTGGTTGTGAGGTCATTGCTGTGAACGGTTGAATGCTTCGGCGCGGCAGTTGCTACCGCAGTTGCCAACATGGCATTCCGAACACCACGTCAGGTACGCGCCCCATGTTGGCCGTTGCGAAGATAGTTCAAAACAGCCCGTTTGCTGGTAAGTGTATGAAGCAAAAAACAAGAAGCATTGCCCCAATAGCAAAACGGCCCAACCACCAGTTGGTGATTGAGCCGTTTGCAAATATCTGCCTAATCTGTTTAGGCTTGGTTCTCTTCGCTGACCACTGCATCGGCAGTGGCTTCCGGTGCTGCGGTTTCGGGCGCAACAGTTTCGGATGCTGGCACCTCTGCTGGTGCTTCAGCGATCACCTCTGCTGGTGCTTCGGCCACTGGTGCAGCCACGGCGGCAACGTCATCGGCACTCATCCCAGCCGGTTCCGACTGTGGGACCGGATGCTGGCGATAGTAGTCGGCTTGCTGTTCTTGGCTGCGGTTTTTCAGAGCCTCCACTGCCGAAAGGGTGATCCGTTTGGACTCCTTATCGAACTCAATAACCTTCAGCGGAAGCTGGTCGCCAACGCGGAAGAATTGGGCGATATTTTTCACCGGAGCCGAAGCAAGCTGGGAAGTTGGAACAAAGCCATCCACCCCTTGCGGAAGCTCGATCACCACCCCTTTGTCAATAATCCGAACGATGGTTCCTTCGGTTTCGCTGCCAACGGAGTAATCGCCGGCGAACTCATCCCAGGGGTTCATGTTCAACTGCTTGTGGCCCAAGCTGATGCGGCGTTGGTCGGGTTCCACACCAAGCACAATCACATCAAGCTCCTGCCCTTTTTTCAGCACTTCCCCTGGGTGGCGAAGTTTTTTGGTCCAGCTTAGGTCGCTGATGTGAACAAGTCCATCCACGCCTGGCTCAAGCTCGACAAACACCCCAAAGTTGGCAAGATTCCGAACCGCCCCTTTGTGGATGGAGCCGATTGGATATTTCTGCATCAGCTCGCTCCACGGGTCTGGCTCAAGCTGCTTCATTCCCAACGAAATTTTCTTGTCGTCCTTGTCAATGTTCAGCACCTGCACCTCCACATTTTGGCCCAACGAGACCACTTGTGATGGATGCTTCACGTGCTGGGTCCAGGACATTTCGGAGATGTGGATCAAGCCTTCGATGCCACGCTCGATTTCGATGAATGCGCCGTAATCGGTAAGCGACACCACCTTGCCGGTGATCTTGCTGCCAACGGCGATTTTCTCATCAATCTGCTCCCACGGGTGGGCGGTCAGTTGCTTCAAGCCAAGCGAGATGCGGCGGCGTTCTTCGTCGAAATCCAGAACCACAACTTTGATCGTCTCATCCAGCTTCACAACCTCGGACGGATGATTGACGCGGCCCCATGATAGGTCGGTGATATGCACCAAGCCATCCACGCCGCCAAGGTCCACAAACACACCGAAGTCGGTGATTGCCTTGACGATACCTTCCAGCACCAAACCTTTTTCCAGCTTGGCAAGAATTTCCTGGCGTTGTCCGGCAAGGTTTTCTTCCAGAAGAACCTTGTGCGAGACCACAACATTTTCGTTCGGATGGTTGACTTTCACCACACGCACGTCAAGTTCGCGGCCCAGCAGTGCGTCGAAATCGCGCACGGGGCGAACATCCACTTGCGAGCCGGGAAGGAAGGCATCAAGCCCCAAAAGATCAACAACCAACCCGCCTTTAATGCGGCGGCTGACCTTCGCTTTCAAGACATCTTGGTTTTCGTACGACTTCATAATCCGATCCCAGATTCGCATGAAGTCGGCGCGTTTGCGGCTCAGCAGAAGTTTGCCGTCGGTATCCTCCACTTTTTCAAGATAGACCTCAACCTCATCGCCAGCTTTCAGCCCTTCGATGTTTGCGAACTCACTCCGTGGCACAATGCCTTCCGATTTAAAGCCGATATCAATCGAGACTTCGTCATCGTTCACCAGCACCACACGGCCTGTGATGATCTCATGTTCGGTAAGATCGCCGAGTGTGCCTTCGTACATCTTCATCATGTCGCTGTACTCAGTATTTGAGTAATCGCTGTGGCGACGGAAGCGTGCCTCGTTCCGCTTTGCATTGAAGCTTTGGCGCAAGGTCTTTTTCTGGTCTTTCCCGTTCTGTGTGGATTCAGCCATGATTGTGCCTTCCATGTGGTACTTACCCCTGAAACTTCCAACCCCTGGCGTAGCATGGGTTGTGGAAGCGTTGCAGTGACGCGGTTCGCTTGCCAGATGGTTCCGCTGCCGGGCTGCCGGTTGGTTGAACGGCCATGAGACGTGTGGCTATTCTGCGGCGGCGGAATCTGCTGCGTGCGTTTGCTGCAAGTCCCCGATTCGCCAGCCGGTGCGTCCCAGCACAGGCATCAGCGAGAGGCGGGTAACGAAAGTGATTAACGTTGATGTTGGATTGTTGAATATCCGGCAGCCGGTGCCGCTGCGTGAAAGAACAGTGTATTGAAAAACGCTGCGTTCAAGAACCGCGACACCTACCTTCCAGCACCTATTGGTGCAAGGAAAAAGCCTGCAAAGATAGGCCATCGGTGGTTCGGTTTGCAACCCCGCCAGCAAGGGAAATCCCGCAAAGCGGGGCTGGCGAACGCACTTTTACGTTTTCTCCCCGCAAACACGGCTTCATCTTCAGCGATCTTGCCACCATGCTACATCAACGCATTATTCTAACCGGGGCCAGTAGTGGGATTGGAGCGATGATGGCAAGGGAATACGGGAAACAGGGATGCCGATTGCTGCTGGTTGCACGGCGCGACCAGCAGTTGGAATCCACGGCGGCAGAGGTTGTTGCCGCCGGTGGCCAAGCCCAAATTCTTGTGGCCGACGTCGCAGCCCCAGAAACCGCCGCAACTGTCGTGAAACTGGCGATGGAAACCTGGGAAGGGATTGATCTGGTGATTGCAAACGCTGGGGTCAGCAACCCGCAATGGTTCGATTCCTTCGATGCCGCCGATGCCGAGCGGACGATGCAGGTGAACTACTTCAGCGTTGTGCGGATGTTGGAGGCGGTGATCCCGGTTTTTCGCAACCAGGGGAGCGGGACGTTCGTGGCGGTCAGCTCGCTGGCGGGATACCGTGGGATGCCCGGCTCGGGGCCGTACAACGCCAGCAAATCCGCCGTCACCACGCTGATGCAAAGCCTACGGACAGAAGTTGTGGGAACACCGATCAAGCTGCTGACCATCAGCCCCGGATTTATCCGCACCCCGATGACCGACAAAAACGAGTTCTACATGCCATTTTTGTTGGAGCCAGAGCAGGGGGCGCGGCGAATCATGCAAGCAATTGCCCGTGGGAAATCGGAGTACCGCTTCCCCACGCGGCTTAGCATCGGGGTGCGGCTGTTGCAGTGGATGCCGAACTGGTTGTTCGACCGCCTGATGAAGCGATTACGCCCACGGGAATCGAAGGGATAACAACAGCCAAGTACCGCTTTGCTCACTCTCCCCCACTGCCTACTCCCGCTCCCACGCCGATTTTCGTTGCAATGCGGCTTGGTGGCGGGGGCGCAACCGCCGGCGTTCCAGAATTTTGGAGAGTTGCAGGGCCACATTTTCAAGCCCGGAAAATGGATAGTGAGGGATTCGGTTGGCATTGCACCAAGCCGCCAATTTTCCTTTGGCAAAAACGATGTCCGCGTGTTCGGCAGGGCAATGGTCGCTTATCCCGTCGCCAATGTAGATAATCCGGGCATCGGGATGAGCCAGCCGAAGCAGCACATTCCGTTTGCAGGTGGCCGTGAAGCATTCGCACCCTTCGGTTGCGTGCGGAAAACTGACGGTCATCCCACCATCTGGGGTGAGTTCTGCGTGGTTGCAAAAAATCTCCACCTCGGTTATCCCGTGTAATTCCAAGAAACGATGGATGTACAGATCGAACCCATCGCTAACAATGGTGAACGGAATAGAATGATTGCGAGCAACAGCAAGCAGCGACTGGAACCCAGCATCAATCGGAATTGTTCGCAGAAAATCGCCCAATAATTCGTGAGTAATTGGCTGGGTGAGGTGTTGTGCCATTTTCTGCCAATACTCACGCACTGGAAGTATTCCCGCGATCATTTGCGCATTCCACGGCTCGTGCTGGCCAAACCGCTGGAACAGTTCCCACCCAATATCCTGGCCGCTGATCGTGCCGTCGAAATCACAGAAGATGTGGCATTGGTATAGCATAGGTTGCGTTCGCTGTTAACATGGAGGTATGAGGAGTGGAACTGCTGAACCGCCGTGCAAGCCAATCCCGCACAGAGCATCGTGCCCGGTGCCCTTGCAGCTAATCCTGCATTACCTCCATTTCTGCCACGCGGTCGTCCTTGTTGAATTTAATCGCTAAATAATTAGGCCCCGGAAGCAAGCCGCGGCCGTGGCCTAAAGTGTACATCACCTGATAGCCGTAGGAGGTGAAATAGCTTTGTGGTTCAGCCTCCCCTAATAATTCCAGCACCTGATTGCGCGAACGACCGTTCAGCAGACCTTGATCCAGCAAATCATTCACCATTGCAAGGCGTTCGTTGCTGGCTCTATTTCCAGCAACTTTTTTCCAAGTTTCGCTACGAAATGGCGCGTCGGGAACTGTGGAACGGGAGGCGAAAAATCCGCCAATCGCTGCGGCCAGAATAATGCCAGAAATAGCAAGCACGCGGTTGTTCATGCTGAGGCTCCTTAATGTTGAGTTGATAGGATCAGGACTGCTGCACAAGATTCGGTGTGCAGAGGAATGAGAACGAACATAAGGACTCCAAGCGCAACTAAAACACCCTGAGTTGGGGGTTGTAGAAGAAAAAAATTGGCTTTATACTTTCTCCAATGCTTTGTGCGGTTCTGGTGGAAATTCAACGCGGACTGCATCCCCAGGGCAAATTTCGCCGCCAGTAAGGACAATCCCCATGATTCCAGCTTTGCGAATTAAATCTCCATTTGGGCTACGGTCAAGAAGGGCGGACATCAGGCCGAGTTGGAAATTATCCAACTGAACACAAGGATTCCGCAGCCCCGTTATTTCCACCACCGCGTTTGCGCCCAGATGCAAGCGCGTTTTTGTGGGAAGCGCAAGCAGGTCAATGCCCTGCGTGGTGATGTTTTCACCAATTTCTCCCGGATTTACAACAAATCCTTTGCTGCGCAACTCATCAAGCAGTTCAGAATGGATCAAATGAACCTGCCGCAAATTTGGTTGGGTGGGGTCGGCAGCTACGCGGGAGCGGTGCTTTACTGTCACCCCGTGGTGAGCGTCCCCTTCCACCCCCAGCCCTTCCAATAACTGAATCTGCTGTTGCGGCTGCTTGCTGAACTGATGTTCTTGGCAACGGCATACGGCAACGACAATTCCGTTTTTTACTCCATTTTCTTTTTCCATTTATTGCCCGGAAAAAATAGATTTGATATTCACACTAAATCCTTCCAGAACCTCCGATTTCACACGCCCACGCCCCACCGCCGATGAACGCAAATCGTACTCACCCTCCGCATTCAATCCCAGCACTTCCACCGACCGGTTGGCTGGATCAACCAACCAGTATTCTTTCACCCCATGCTTCCGGTATATTTTTAGCTTGCTGTGGCGGTCGCGGGTGATGGAGGTTGGTGAAATAATCTCAACAATTACATCCGGTGCGCCAAACACGCCACGCTCCTGGCAAATATCCAACCGATCTTTGTGAATAAACACCAAATCCGGCTGCACAACCTCTCTCGCGCTCAGGATCACATCAACCGGCGCGTGCAACAACTTCCCTAATTGATGATGCCGTTTGGCATAACCAAACATCCTAAAAAAAAGAGAGGAGGAAACTGATTGATGTCCTAACCCCGGTGCTGGTGCCATGCATAATTCTCCGTTGATGATTTCATAACGGTGTTCATCATCTAATTTCAGATAATCCTTGTAAGTCCAGCGGCCATCCACTGCTGGTGGCAGGGGGGCTGGACGGGAGAGCGTTGCTGGCATCTTGGTTCCCTTGTTAGCAAAATTGAGTGGATAGGCGCGCACATTTGTGTTCGCCCACCACTCAACAACGGATTGCACCGCGGTGAATTGCACGCCATGTTGCATGGCCCTGCGGTTCTGTCACACCACTGCGGCCAGCTCGGGTTGTGGAAGCTCGCTGGCGGTTGCGGCTTTGCCATCGCCGTTGATATCGGGGAGATCATCGCTTACTTCTGGCAATGGCGTTGTCGTTGTTTTGATATTTTTTTTGCCATTTTCTTTGGTCGCTGGCTTGGCCGTTTTTTTTGCTGATGATGTTGTTGTTTTGGCAAGCACTCCCCCCTTTTTCACCGATTTCTTCTTCTCTGCTTTTGCCGATTCATCACGGCAGGTTAGCGCGGCTTTCACAAACGCTTTGAACAGCGGGTGAGGTTCCACCAACCGCGATTTTAATTCGGGGTGGAACTGGCAACCAACAAACCACGGGTGGTCGGCAATTTCCACCATTTCCACCAATTTTCCATCGGGGGAAACACCGCTCAAAATTAATCCATTTGCCGCAAGCGTTTCGCGGAAATTGTTGTTCACCTCATACCGATGCCGGTGCCGTTCGCTGATGAACTGGTCGCGGTACGCAGCCAACGCACGTGTTTTTTTGCTGAGGATGCAGGGGTACGCCCCAAGCCGCATCGTCCCCCCTTTTTCTTTCACATTTTTTTGATCCAGCATCAGGTCAATCACGCTGTTGGGGCCTTTGCTGAACTCGCTGGAATTTGCATCGCTGATGCCGCAGACGTTGCGGGCGAACTCAATCACCGCGCACTGCATCCCCAAGCAAATTCCAAAAAATGGAATTTTGGATTCCCGCACATGCTGAATTGCTTTGATTTTTCCTTCCACCCCACGCGAACCAAAACCGGGGGCAACCAGCAATCCATCAATTCCTTTTAATGCGTTTTTCACATCGGCTGGGGTGTGAAGGTTTTCGCTGTCAATCCACTGCAATTCAACATGAGTGTTGTTAGCGGCCCCGGCATGGACGAACGCCTCGATAATTGATTTGTAGGCATCCTGATATTGGGTGTATTTGCCGCACAGCCCAATCGTCACGGTTCCGTTGTTGGGGTGCTTAATCCGGCGGACGTAGTTGGACCAAACTTTCAGGTCGGCTGGCGGGGCCTCGATTCCCAATTTCCGCAGCACAATGTCATCAAGCCCCTGGTGGGCGTAAATCAGGGGGACTTCGTAGATGGTGCTGGCATCGCGCCCCTCGATCACCGCGTCGCGCTCCACGTTACAGAACAGGGCGATTTTTTCCCGAATATCTTTCAATAACCGGTGTTCCGAGCGACAAACCAAAATATCTGGCTGGATACCGATCTCCAACAGCGTCTTCACCGAGTGCTGCGTTGGCTTGGTTTTCAGCTCGCCAGCAGCTTTGATGTAGGGGACGTAGGTGAGGTGGATATGAAGCACGTTCCCACGCAGTTTTTGATCTAACTGGCGGGTGGCTTCAAGGAAGGGGAGCGACTCGATGTCGCCAACGGTTCCGCCGATTTCAATCAGGATGATGTCGTATTTCTCGGCAAGCGCGGTCATCCGGCGGGCGATTTCGTCGGTGATGTGCGGGATCACCTGCACGGTTTTCCCCAAGTAATCCCCCCGCCGCTCCTTGCTGATGACCTCGAAATAGACTTGCCCGGTGGTGGTGTTGTTTTTCTGAGCCATGGATTGGTTCAGGAACCGTTCGTAGTGGCCTAAGTCCAGGTCGGTTTCGGCTCCGTCGTCGGTGACGTAAACCTCGCCATGCTGATACGGCGACATGGTGCCGGGATCCACATTGAGGTACGGGTCGAATTTCTGAATCGTCACCCGCAGGCCACGCTGTTTCAGCAGCAACGCAAGCGATGCCGAGGTGATCCCCTTCCCCAGCGACGACAGGACACCGCCGGTGATGAAGATGAATTTTGCTTTGTTCGTGTTGGTACTGGTGTTGCTCATCGGTAGAACGTGGCCACCGTAACGTGGCTCAAAAGGAAGTGGTTGACCGGAAGAATAGCAACAGCAACGCCCCGGTGTTCGCCGAATTGCACTGCTTCGGGGATAGGGAGTTGTGAGTTGGTTGCCGTTGCGGGGGCGCAACTTAGCGAAAGTTCCAAAACAGCATAACCTGGGGATGGAAGAAGCCGGAAAGCCAAACAACAGCAGGGATGAAAAACTCCGAAATTTCAACAGAATCATCAATTTTTCGATCAAGACTTCAGAGTGTGACGAGCCGGCGTGGCTGGCTGGAAGCCAAGCTCATCTTCACGGAAAAACGGGGAAATGGCTTGGCAAAACCTTGTGGAACGCTATCTTGCCGCACGTTTTCCCGAAGCAGTATCAGCCCCAATCGCTACCATCTACTTCCAACATCAGCCACAACCGATGCGAATTCTTCACACAGCCGACTGGCACTTGGGCCTACGCCTGAACGGACGCTACCGCCACGATGAGCAAGAAGCAGTGCTGGACGAACTCTGCCGCATTGCCGACGACCAGCAGATTGATGCAGTGGTGATTGCCGGCGATGTGTTCGACACCTACAACCCGCCAACCGAGTCGGAATCGCTGTTTTACCGGACGATGACCCGATTAAGCAATGGTGGCCGCCGTGCGATTATCGTGATTGCCGGCAACCACGACAGCCCCGACCATCTGGTGGCCACCGACCCCTACGCCCGCGGGCTTGGCATCGTCACCGTTGGCCACCCGAAGGATGCGCCACTACTGTTCGATGGTGGAACCGAGCGGGTGAGTTGCCTTCAGACGGCCCCCTCCTTCGTCCGGCTGCGAACCCCGCGCAACGGCCAGATTCTTTCGGTGCTCGCGCTCCCCTACCCTTCCGAATCACGACTGCGCGAGGTGCTAACCCGCGACATCAGCGACGAAGAAACGGCAATGGCCGACTACAACCGAAGGATCAAGGAGTTCATGGAGGAGACCGCGCGGCTGTTTGCCGATGGCGGCGCAAACATCATCACCAGCCATTTGTTCGTTGGCGGCGGGATGGAGTCGGACTCGGAGCGGCAAATTCAGGTGGGAGGGGCGTATGTGGTGGATCGCCAAAGTTTTCCGGCATCTGCCGGGTATGTTGCCCTGGGGCATCTTCACCGCCCACAAGAACAGTGCGGCCAGGATGAGCTTCCGGTGCGGTACTCTGGTTCCATCCTTCAGTACAGCATGAGCGAGGCCGGGCAGGAGAAATCGGTGACGGTGGTGGAGTTCGGAAGCGATGGCCGCGCCAGCTATCACACAATCCCGCTCACAGCCGGGCGGACGTTGCTCCGCATCCATGTTGAAAGCGTTGCCGAGTTGGAGGCCAAACTTGCCGAAGCCGACCCGCAATCATGGATAGATATTGTGCTCAGGCTTCAGGAGCCGTTGAACGCCGATTACGGCCGCCAGCTGCGGGCTGCCCATCCCAACATCCTCGGCTTTATTCCGCAGTACCAACTGGGCGATGCCGACCCGCAAGCGATCAGCATCGGCAGCCTTGCGCCGCAGGAGCAGTTCCGCCGGTTTGTGGAGCAAGCGCACGGCGAGCCGGTGAGCGATGAGGTGATGAAGCTGTTTCTGGAGTTGGTGGGGACTGAGCCGGGCGATAGCCTCGGTGAAGAGTAGCCACCAGGGCAACTTCTGCGGTGGAGGTTGGAGTTGGGAAACAGGCTCGGATAACAAAAATGGCATCTTTCCTTCGCCAAACTGTTCCTCAATTGGTCTGGCGGGTGTATCTTCGCCGCTTGTCAGGCCACTCCGTTCTGCAATGGAGCAATTCCAGGCTTGGCAAACTTCCAAAACGTAGCACACAATTAACGGAATGCGGGGCACACCCCGCATAGACCTTTCCTTATCATTAACCGCAGAAATGACGATGCGATTCGTTGCTGCAAACGAACAATCCAACCAATGCCAGGCCCCGGCACGGCGGCCGCTGTTTAGCCGCCTGCTGCCGCTGATTGCCCTGGCGATGACGGCTCTATCATCGGTGCCACTGCTGGCGCAAGAGCACAAACCCGGTGGCGAAGCCAACCTTCAGCTTCCCGCGCTGGATGCCGTAACGTTTATGGGCGTTGATGGCCACACCCTTCTGATGGGGGGGATTCTGGTCAGCGTGCTGGGCCTGCTGTTCGGCCTTTCCATCTTCTCGCAAGTGCGGAACCTTCCGGTTCACAAGGCGATGTTAGAGGTTTCCGAACTGATCTACGAAACCTGCAAAACCTACTTGGTGACGCAGGGGAAGTTCATCATGATTTTGTGGGTGTTTATCGGCTCCATCATCGCCGTCTATTTTGGCGCGTTGCTCGAGTTCCCGTTCCAGCGGGTGGCGATTATCCTCCTCTTCAGCCTTATCGGCATTGCCGGAAGCTACGCGGTGGCGTGGTTCGGCATCCGAATGAACACGTTTGCGAACTCACGCACTGCCTTTGCCAGCTTGGGCGGAAAACCGTTCCCAGCCTACGCCATCCCGCTGAAAGCTGGCATGAGCATCGGGATGCTGCTGATCTCGGTGGAGCTTCTGCTGATGCTGGGAATCTTGCTGTTTATCCCGGGTGAGTACGCCGGCTCCTGCTTTATCGGCTTCGCAATCGGCGAATCGCTTGGCGCGGCGGCACTGCGTATCGCCGGCGGTATCTTCACCAAAATTGCCGACATCGGTTCGGACCTGATGAAGATCGTCTTCAAAATCAAAGAAGACGATGCCCGTAACCCAGGCGTGATTGCCGACTGCGTTGGCGATAACGCTGGCGACTCGGTTGGCCCATCGGCCGACGGGTTCGAGACCTACGGCGTTACCGGCGTGGCCTTGATCTCCTTCATCCTGCTTGCGGTGAAGGACCCAACAATCCAGATTCAACTGCTTGTCTGGATTTTTGTGATGCGTATCGTGATGGTGATCGCTTCGGCACTCAGCTACTTCCTGAACGAAGCCGCCGCCAAAGCCAAATACCGCAACGCCGACAAAATGAATTTCGAGAAGCCGCTCACCAACTTGGTCTGGCTTACCTCCATCGTGTCGGTTATCCTGACCTACGTGGTCTCTTCTTTGATTATCCCAGACTTGGGGGGGAACAGCTCACTCTGGTGGCAGCTTTCCACGGTTATCACCTGCGGAACCCTTGCTGGGGCAATCATTCCTGAATTGGTGAAAGTCTTCACCAGCACCGAATCGCGCCACGTTCGCGAAGTCGTCACCTCCAGTAGGGAAGGTGGGGCATCGCTGAATATCCTTTCCGGCTTGGTTGCTGGCAACTTCAGCAGCTACTGGCTGGGAATTACGGTGATCTTCCTGATGGGCATTGCCTACTGGGTAAGCATGAGCATCCCAGCAATCAATCCTGCCGACCCGAACGCTGGCGGCATGATGTTGGCCCCTGCGGTGTTTGCCTTCGGCCTTGTGGCGTTCGGATTTTTGGGAATGGGACCGGTGACCATCGCCGTTGATAGCTACGGCCCAGTGACCGACAACGCCCAATCGGTGTTTGAACTTTCGGTGATTGAGACGATACCGAACATCAATGCCGAAATCAAACGTGACTTTGGGTTCGAGCCGAATTTTGAGAAAGCCAAGGAGTTCTTGGAAGAGAACGACGGCGCGGGGAACACCTTCAAAGCCACGGCAAAACCGGTGCTGATTGGAACCGCCGTGGTGGGCGCAACCACCATGATTTTCTCGATCATCGTGGCCCTGACACACGGCCTAACCGTCGGCTTGGAAAATCTTTCACTGCTCCACCCACCATTCTTCCTGGGCTTGATTGCCGGCGGCGCAATGATCTACTGGTTCACCGGGGCCTCCATGCAGGCCGTGACCACCGGAGCCTACCGTGCGGTTGAGTTCATCAAACAGAACATCAAGCTGGAAGGGGTTGAGAAAGCATCGGTGGAGGATTCCAAAAAAGTGGTGGAAATCTGCACGCAGTACGCCCAGAAAGGGATGTTCAACATCTTCCTCGGGGTGTTCTTCGGCACGTTAGCATTTGCGTTCTACGAGCCGTACTTCTTCATCGGCTACTTGGTTTCCACGGCGTTGTTTGGTCTGTTCCAAGCGATCTTCATGGCCAACGCCGGTGGCGCGTGGGACAATGCCAAGAAGGTTGTTGAGACTGAGTTGAAAGCCAAAGGGACACCGCTGCACGATGCCACGGTTGTTGGCGATACCGTCGGCGATCCGTTCAAGGATACTTCGTCGGTGGCGTTGAACCCGGTTATCAAGTTTGCCACGCTGTTCGGATTGTTGGCGGTGGAGCTTGCCGTCAGCATGTCGGCAAACAATGCCACAACCGTTCGGTACTTGGCCGCCGTGTTCTTTGTTATCAGCGCGTTCTTCGTCTGGAAGAGCTTCTACGGAATGCGGATTCAGGTGCAGAAAGCGTAATCGGCACACAGAGCTTCAAGCAAAAAGCCGCCTTAGCAATCCAGCTAAGGCGGCTTTTTCGTAATCGCTTTCAACACACAACCATCACTGAAGGAAGCCGTGCAATGACCACACCTCAACAAGCAATGACGTTGATTATTATTGGGGTGATGTTCCACTTACTTTCATGCAATCAGCAACCAAAGGGCAACGCCATGAACGACGCATCAGCAAACATCCAACAACGTATCGAGCAGAACAAGGGACTTGTTCGCAAGTGGATTTTGGAGGGGTGGAACAACAATCGGAACCAAGAAATTGTTGCCGAAATTTTTGCCAGCAACTGGGCCGATGGCAACCCAGCATTTCCTAACCAACCGAAAGGGATTGAAGGAGC
Source organism: Chlorobiota bacterium (assembly GCA_016788565.1). Lineage (GTDB taxonomy): Bacteria > Bacteroidota > Ignavibacteria > OLB7 > OLB7 > OLB7. Next base: position 52,188 of record JAEUSP010000045.1, read on the forward strand.
CATGTACTATGTCAATGCTTACCGCTCGGTATTCCCAGATATTCAATTCACCATCACCCATATCATCGCCCAGGAAGATTACGTCTGCTTCCGGTTCCTTGCTGAAGCCACTCACAGAGGGGAGTTGATGGGAATACCAGCAACGGGCAAAAAGGTAAACGTATCGGGCATTGTGATCCACCGGATTGAAAACGGAAAATTTGCCGAATCATGGAACGAGGTTGATCTGTTGGGGGTGAAAGAGCAGTTGTTGGCGAAGTAATGCTGACCAACATCACGATGGCACCATAGTTGAGCAATGGGCAGCATCACGATTGGAGAATTCCAGATGAAGATGCCGTTACTATATCTGCTCTGTTGCTGCGCCTGCGCGTTGTTCACACTGAACTGCGCCACAATTTTTCAAGATCGAACTGACCAGGTTCCAGTAGTGGGGCCGGAAGAGCCGTTGCTTATTCAGCATAACGGGAGGACGTTAGCGATTCACCGACGTGAGGATAAATCACGCTACGTGGAGCTACCGCGAAAACACCCTCTGCTTCTGACGGTTCGTTATCGTGGAATATGGGATACGTTGGTGCTTGAACCAACCGGGCAAATTGGCTGGTTGCTTGCCTCATCCCCGCTATTTTTTGCTCTGGGGCCAATGGTGGATGTCACCACCGGAAGCTGGAAAACGTTCGGCAAAGCAAAAATTTACTACGGCACAACCGACACAGCCGAGAGGAAGTATCGCAGGCTAAAGACCTGTCGTTGATCCCGACTCAGTCGGGGCGCCTACCAGATATTGCCTCGGTTAATTCTACTGAAGTACCTACCCACCACTGTACAGCCCGCGAATTCCTTCTTGCAAATAACTTAGCGTTGCCCCGGCTTCCCCACTGCTTACCACCAGCACCAACAGCAGCAACGCTATCCCGCCGATTGCATAGCCATACACCTTCAGCGGGCGAACGTCATAAACCACCGCCGCGCCACGCAACACACGGTACAGCATCCAAACCAGCACACCGATCATCACCGAGAAGGCGATGATTCCCGCGCCCGGGGCTTCCAGCAGGCGGTACAGCACCATTGCCACCGGAATCAGCAGCAGCACCGGAAGCGCGCCCCAAATGGCGATGATATAGGCATCCCCAAAGAAAATCCGGTTGCGGACAAATGCCGCGCACAACCGAATCAGCACCGCAACCACCAGAAGCAACACAAAGAAGAACATGGTGAAGGAGATCATGGAAAGCACCGGCCGCCAGATAATCCAGTTCAAAAATTCCTTCAGCGAATCGCTGGTGATGATGGCCGTCAGCACAACATCGAAGCCTTCTTCCATCCGGTAGTAGTAGCAAAGCGAGCTTGCAATCACCGCAAACGTGACGGCAATCACCAAGCCCAGCACTGTGGTTTGGAAACTGCTCAAAATCCGCTGGTCGCGGATGTCGGCAAAAAAGTTGTACGGGCGAAGCAACGCTCGGAAAACGTTCTCGCGGAACCGCCGCGAGCTGTTAATCAGCAGTAAAAAGAGGATGGCGCAAACAAACCCCGCCGCAATAAACGGGATTGTTGACGGGGCCACATACTCACCAATCGGAACGTCGGGCGTTTTTTGGTCGGTATATAACGCCGTCAGCATCAGCGCGCCTTGCCGAAGGTCGCGGCCAAGCCCGTACAGGCCGCAGGTTGCCAAGTACTGCTCGCTGTTGTTTGCCGTCAGCAATGGGCGGTCGGTGCGGTAATCGTTGTAAGCCCAGTAGATACCGCCGGCCAATCCCGATTGCCCAATCAGCCCGTAGATGTCGCTGATATATTTCGCCTGTGCTTCAATGGAAATCGGGTCGCTGTAGCCGCCGTGGTTCTCAAGCTGAACAAATTTCCCGTAGGCCAGCAACAGCAGTGGGCGTTCCTTGTTTAGCTCTGCCAGCACCACTTTCACTTTCTGGGTTAGTTGTGGGATATCAACATCGAAGGCGTTGATTCCGGGGATGTCACACAGCTTCCGAAGCTCGGGCGTGGCCCATCCCGATGCCGAGAAACTGAGCAAACGGTGATCCAGCGAATCAACCACTTTGCGGATGTCGCGCAGCAATGCCAACGCCCCTTCATCTCCATCGGGAATGGTTGCGTTCAGCCCCCAAGCCGCCACGCAGGTGTATTTCCCCCCCTGCTCGATGGCAAACCGCATCCGATCCACCACGCGCTTGTGATAGCTTTCGCTGCTGAACAGTGATGAGGGCGGGGTTCCGCTTGGAGCATCAATCATCGCCATGATTCCGAACTCATCGCACAACTGCAACAGGTACGGGTGCGGAACTCCATCGGGGAAACGAATCAAGTTCACCCCCATATCCTTGATAGACTGCATGTCGCGCCGCATCTGCTCGTAACTGAGCGAGGCTCCGTTCTCCTTCACATCCTCCAAGTAGGCAATCCCCTTCATCGGGATTGGCTGCCCGTTCAGAAATATTTGATTCCCACGGCTTTCAAGCATGCGGAATCCAACGTCTAAAACCTGCTCATCCACCAATGCCCCTTTGTAGCGAATCTGGACCACAGCATCGTACAGATTTGGAGAGCCAGGCGCCCACAACGCAGGATTGGTGACGGTAATGGGAATGTCCACCATCGCCGTCCGTTTGGTTTCCAACGTGAAGGCTTGCGCGCCGCGCCCCACCTCGGTTGGGGGAATGGTATCGTTTCCGGAAGGGCTACGAAGTATCACCCCCAGTTCGAACTCAGCTTTGTCATCGGGAAGGGTCACGGTGGTGGGGAGGCTGTCGCTGGTGCTGGTGATGTTCATCCCCCGAATCGCCCCGCTCACCACCCGAACCCGGAATTTTGCGGCTCCGTTTCCACCGCTAAGTGTGGTTTGGAACCGTGCATCATCCACCCAAACGCGGGGAACGCCCACCAACACGATGTCGCGAAAAATCCCGCCGTAGGTGCGGCTTCCCAAAAACAACTTTCGCCCGGGGACGGTGCTGGTGTAGCCCAGGTGGTTGGCAACATCAATCTGGATGGTGTTGTTCCCGCTTAACTTCACCTCATCGGGAACCATGATCGAGAAGGGCATCCCGGTTTCGTGCTGCGCCACAAACTGGCCGTTGATGGTGATGGTGGCCTGGTACTGAATCCCCAAACAGACCAATTTCCAGCGGTAGTTTTTCAGCATCTCGGCTGGTATCTGGAAGGAGCGTTTGAAGGAGATTTCCCCGGGGTCAAGGTAGCTGCTGGGGATGGTGACGTTCCCCCACTCATCCCCCCCGTCCTCGCTGAACTGCCACGCGCCGTTCAGCGGAATCAGGGTGCGGGTTGGCGAGCCAAGCAACCCCTGAAGCAAGCTGTTATCGGGGTTTGTTGGTGCAGCAAGGAACCCCTCGGGGGTTTGCGCCGAAGCGATAACAGCCGCAGTGCACAGGCTAAGAACTGCAAGAAGAAACGTTCTCACGAAGCGTAGTCGGGTTTAGGTAGATCAGCCGGCGAAGCGGCAGCATCCAATGACTGGTTTCAGGCCGAAGCAGCGTGTGCTTCCGGTAAGGGCGCAAAGATAAACCGTAAAGCGCAAAGGGGGAAAGATAAAGGGGGAAGAAGTGTAAAGCTGGAATGTCGAATGTCGAATGCCGAATGTCGAATGAAGAAAGTTGCCGCCGAACTCATCTACCGACTTCCCGATCCCTGACCTCCGATCCCCGACTCCCGATCCCCAACTGCCGCCCTCCGATCCCCGATCCCTGACCTCCGATCCCCGACTCCCGATCCCCCGCACATTCCGAAGCATCTTCGCATGGAACAACACCAGTAAGTTGGGCGAAGTGGTGACGGGCACTCACCACAAACTGTGGCCATCCAGAAACTTGGATGATTCGCCCAAAAGGAGCAACACCATGAACGCTCAACAACCGAAACAACACCTTGTGATTCTTGGCGCGGGGTTTGGCGCAATCAGCCTTGTGAAACGGATTGATCTGAAGCACTACCGCGTTACCGTTATCAGCCCACGCAACCACTTTCTGTTCACCCCACTGCTTCCCAGCACCACCGCCGGAAAAATTGAGTTTCGGAGCATCATCGAGCCGGTTCGCCGCACACGCAAAGGGATTGAGTTTGTGCAGGCCGAAGCCATCAGCCTTGATGCCGATTCACAAATTCTTGGCTGCCGCACGGTTGATAAAACCGCCGAGTTTCCGATCGCCTACGACAAACTGCTGATTGCCGTCGGAGCCTGGAACAACACCTACGGAATCCCCGGCGTGAAGGAGAACGCAATGTTCCTGAAGGAGCTTACCGATGCCCGCAATATCCGCGAGCGGGTGACGTGGTGCTTGGAGCGCGCCGATGTGCCGGGCATCACCCCAGAAGAACGCCGCCGGTTACTCCATTTTGTGGTGGTTGGCGGCGGCCCAACCGGGGTCGAATTCGCCGCCGAGCTGGATGATTTATTCAACGAGGAAGTGGCCAAACTCTACCCCCACCTACAAGATGATGTGGCAATCACACTGGTGGAGGGGGGGAAATCGCTGCTGAACTCCTTCGATCAAGGCCTTCGCGATTACACAGCGCGGCGGTTCCAGGGGGAAGGAATTGGCCTCCGGTTCCAAGCGCGAGTGAAAGAAGTGCAGCCTGGGAAATTGATCTTGGAAGATGACTCAACAATAGAAGCTGAGGTGATTGTCTGGTCCACCGGGTTTGCTCCGGCTGGGTTTGTGCAGGGGTTATCGTTGGCGAAGGAGCGCGCTGGGCGGATACTTACCGATGAGTTCATGCGGATTCCCGATCATCCCGAAATCTATGCGATTGGCGACTGCGCCACGCCAGCAACCACAACGCTTCCGCAAACCGCGCAGGTCGCAATGCAGCAGGGGAAATATCTGGCCCGCTTGCTGAACCAGGTAGCACGCGGAAAGGAAAGCAAGCCGTTTGCGTTCAATAATTTGGGGATGCTTGCCTACATCGGCGATAACCGCGCCCTTGCCGACATCCCCAAAGCCAAACTGCGGTGGCGGGGGATACTCACCTACATTTTCTGGCGTTCGGCTTATCTCACCCGGTTGGTGAGCCTTAAAAACAAGGTGCTGGTGCTGTTCGATTGGTTCAAGGCGTGGGTGTTTGGTAGGGATTTGAGCAGGTTTTAGGGGAATGCCGAGTGTCGAATGCAGGGTGGGCAGTATGAAGTGCCGCAGCTTTGCTGTAAGCATAAACAAGAACCCGCCAGAAACATCTGCTTCTGGCGGGTTTTTCTGTTCATCGTGCAAGGCCACTCTACGCTGCTTCCAGCCCCGGTTTCAGCTTGGCTTGCTTGCGGGCGCGGCGGCGGTGATAGAATGTTTGTTCTATACTGCCCTCACCCCCATTCAATTTGCGCCGCATTGTGGATGCCTACTTCTGCAACCATGGCAAGTAGCTTCATCTCTTTCGTGCTTTGTATTTTACCCCTCGCTTTACTCACTCTCGCTTTTGTTACATCAAGCTAACAACACGTCGAAAAAATAGCACTCAACAATCCTCTTAACATCATGAACACTCATTGCCTTGCCACATCGATTTTTGCGTTTTTTTTTCTCTCTGTTGTATTCCTTCCCCAAGTCTCCATTGCTCAGCGTTGGGAATTTGCAAGGGTGCTGCAAGCACAACAGACGTGCAATCTTGCCAAGATTGAGATCGGGAAAAACAATCAGCTGCTGATTGTGGGAGACGCAACCGGGGAGATTCCTTTTGCTGGTGGTACGTTAGGGAACGACGGCATTGACTCGGCGTATGGCCTGTTGCTGTGCACAGATACAGTAGGGGTTGATCGCTGGGGGCGTTGGTTCCGCCATGTATTTCCGCATGATGTGGCAGTAGATGCCAAAGGGAATATCATCGTACTTGCAATTCTTCAGGGGACCGCTACGATTGATGGGCAGCAATTCACCAGCACAGGAAAACGGTATGATTTACTGTTGATGAAATTTGACACTGCCGGAAAACTATTATGGGGAAAAGTTGGTGGTAGCAACCAAGCCGACGACATACCTCATGTTGTCGTGAATCCTGATGGCCTGATTGCTGTGGTTGCCGAGTGTTATGGCCCAGCAACCTTCGGCTCGCTTGTGTCGAAGTTCCGTGGGGGGCGTGACTGTGTAGTCTTCGGTTTTTCCCAGGATGGCACCGAGCGTTGGGTAGTTACCATTGGCAGTACCGAGAAGGATAACGTGTTGGGCATCACTATGAACCAAGCTGGTGAAAGCTATATTCTTGGAAAGATTGCTGATTCCACATGGGTTGAAGATTCCCTTACCATTTCTGAATCCAATCACAATAATTACCGCGAACCATTTATTTGCCGAATTACTCCACAAGGAGAAGTTGACTGGTTTAAGCGTTTTAACATTGGCTACGTAGACAATATGAACCTGATTGAAGAAAATGGAGTACTTCATGCAGTATTTCAATTTACTAGCACCATTACTCTGGATACGTTCAGCTTTACTTCGATTGGTACTTCAGGGCTTGTTGTGGTTGAGATGGAGCGAAGCGGCGCAATTAGAAAAATTGCGTTATCAATCACTTCGCCACAAAGCTGTATCGCTACTAATTTATTTCGCAGGCAAGGCGAGTCATTCATCGTGGCTTCATTTGGCGATAGGGTATTTACCGGGAGTGACTCCGTTGTTTTAGGAAATATTTTGTGGATTAACACCATAATTATCGGTGGCGAATCGCTGGCCGCTCCACGATTTACCACGACCGGTGGGGGCAATGGTTTTGATTACCCCCAAGATGCTGCAATGCTTCCAAGCGGCAAAATCATTTGCCTGGGGTTATTGCAAGGAACCAAAGCAACGTTCGGCGAATTCAATTTTAATTTTCCGAAGCCAACCCAGCGTGGATTGTTGGCCATTTTTAATCCCGAAACCACGCCAACTGCTGTTCCACCTGCAACAACAGAACGCCGCGAACCAACCATACTTCAGCACTCTAGTAGCCTACTCTTGAGCGTGTCAGAGCAATTCACCACATGTTCGTTAGGGCTGTTTGCTTTAGATGGGATTCAATTGGCTTCACAAAAAGCAAGCGCAGCCTCATCTGCTCAATTACCCTTGGAAGGTCTTCCTTCTGGGGGTTATTTGCTTGAAATAATGATTGATGGATATAGATTTTCAAAAAGGATTGTAGTGGTACGGTGAATTCCCAATTATGGGTGCCTATTTATCAACCCCATTGCACCGATATTGAGGCATAAGAAAGGTACTTCAACAAATAGAACAAGGCACCTCAAACAGGGTTGTTTGAGGTGCCTTGTTTTTCAGGCTTTTACTCTTCCTGATTACGCTGCTTCCAGCCCCGGTTTCAGCTTGGCTTGCTTGCGGGCGCGGCGGCGAGCTTTGCGGGCGCGCAGCTTGCTTTGAATTCCCGCAAAGCCCCAGTAAATCACCGGAACCACAATCAGCGTCAGGAACATTGAGCTGGTGAGGCCACCAACCAATGCCCACGCTAATCCCGACTTCCACTCGGCACCGGCGGCGGTCGAGAGGGCAATGGGAAGCATACCGAAGATCATCGTCAGCGTGGTCATCAGGATTGGGCGCAGACGCTCGCGCCCGGCTTCCATCAACGCTTCCTTGATGCTCTTCCCTTCCTCGCGCGCTTTGTTGGTGAAGTCCACCAGAAGGATAGCGTTCTTCCCAACAAGCCCAATCAACATGATGACCCCAAGCATCGAGAAAATACTCATGCTGCGCCCAGCCAACGCCAACGCCCAAAACGCTCCGATCAGTGCTAACGGAATGGAGAAGAGCACCACAAACGGATAGAGGTAGGAGTTGTAGAGCGCGACCATAATCAGGTACATGAACATGATGCCAACCAAGAAGGCAATCCCCATGTTGCCGAACGAATCTTGCTGGTTGCGCAAGTCGCCGTCGTAGCCCAAGGTGACACCGGCGGGGAATTTGTAGGTGGCAATCGCGGCTTGGAAATCAGCCCCGATATTCCCCACAGGCCGCCCAACGGCTTGCGCAAAAATCGTCACCGCGCTGTTGCGGTCCTTCCGTTGCAGCTTGGTTGGGCCGGTGGATTGCTCCACATCGGCAAACTGCTTCAGCATCACTTGCTCGCCGCGGCGATTCATAAAGGTGATGCTCTCCACATCACTGGTGCGCGAGCGGTCGAACTCGTCAAGGCGGATGTTGATGTCGTACTCATCGGTTCCCACGCGGAAGCGTGCATCGTTGTCGCCGTTCAACGCAACCCGCAGCGCACCGCCAACCTCGGCGATTGTTAGGCCCAACGCGGCCATCTTTTCGCGGTCAATTTTCACTTGCGTTTCTGGCTTCCCGTCTTCCACCGACAAGCGGATGTCGGCGGTTCCCTGAATCTTCCGAAGGATATTGGCAAAATAGCTTGCCGTTGCCTCGACACTATCTAGATTTTGACCGGAGACAATGATCTGGACCGGCGTTTGGTTGGCCGTGCCGAAGATGCCGATTGGGTTCACACGAACCTTCACCCCAGGGATAGAAAGCGCGTAGGATTTGATTGCTTCGCCAATTTCATCGGTGCTTTTCACCCGCTCCTTCTTGGGAACCAACGCCACGTTGATCTCCGACGAATTGTTCGACGATTGCCCCAGCAACCCTTCGCTGGAAACACCAACGTTGCTGTAGGTGGTCTTCACTTCCGGCATCGCCATGATGAACCGCTCCACCTGCATGGTGGTTTGGTTGGTGGCATCCAACGAATTTCCCGGCGGCGTCTCCACCGTCACGGTGAACTCGCCACGATCCGACTGGGTGATGAACTCGAACCCAACAAAGCCGCCAGCAACCCCCATGGAATACAGCAGCACCAGCACCCCACCCAACACCATAAAGCCATGCGATTTCTTGGCGATTGTCCATGCAAGCACACGCAGGTACAAGTCGCGAAGACGGTCATAGAGACTCTCGAACCACAACCCGAACCGCCCCATCAAGCTCCCTTTCGTTAAATGCTCCAGCTTGCTGATACGGCTTGCCAGCACCGGCGTGATGGTGAAGGAAACGAACAGGCTCATCAGCGTCGAAGCAACAACCACAATGGCGAACTCGCGCATGATGTTGCCAACCAAACCGGAAATCAACGACAGCGGAAGGAAGACCACAACGTCCACCAGGGTGATGGAAAGTGCAGTGAAGCCGATCTCGTTTCGTCCATTTAACGCGGCGGTTCGGCTATCCTGCCCCATCTCAAGGTGGCGGTAGATATTCTCCAGCACCACAATCGAATCATCCACCAGAATACCCACCACCAGCGACAACCCCAGCAACGTCATCAGGTTCAGGCTGAAGCCGAAAACCCACATCACAATGAAGGTGGCAACAAACGATGCCGGAATCGCCACCAGAACGATGAAGGAGTTGCGGATGCTATGCAGGAAGACAAGCATCACCACGGCAACCAGAATAATGGCCAACATCAGGTCGAATTCGACAGCGTTGGCGGCTTCAATCGTGAAAGTGGAGCCATCCTGGGCAATCAGGAAGTTTACCCCTTTTGCTTTGTAGTCGTTCTGGATTGCCTCCACCTCCTTCCGCACGTTCTTGCTGACCTCGACGGCGTTAGCATCTGTCTGCTTTTGGATCAGCACGCCGATACTGGTTTTGCCGTTCAACCGACTGATGGTGGTGGCCTCCTTTGCGCCGTCGGCAACCTCGGCAATGTCGCCAAGTTTGATGTCGCCACCGGCCGGGGAACGTCCAACAATCAACGCACGGATGTCTTCAATCGAGCCGAACTTCCCCGCCACGCGAACAACATACTGGCCATCGGTGTCCTCAATTTTTCCGGTTGGGAAATCAAGGTTCCCGGCTTTGATTGCCTGGGTGACCTGCATGATGGAAAGGCCGTAGGATTGCAGTTTATCGGCATCCACGTTCACCTGAATTTCGCGTTCTTCGCCACCAACCAACGTAATCTGGCCAACGCCGGCGGCTTTGGATAGTCGTGGCTTGATCCGCTCCTTCATCTCCTGGTAAAATTCCCGTTCCGGCATGGTGCTGGTGGCACTCATGCGAAGCACCGGGATTTCATCCAACGCGAATTTGGTCAGGACTGGAGCCTTCACATCCTCGGGGAACCGGGCCACAATCTCGTTCACTTTCCGCTGCGCATCCTGCAAGGCAACATCTACTGTGGCCGATTGCTCGAACTCAATCGTGACAATCGAAACGCCTTCCAGCGAGGTTGCCCGAACCGATTTGATTTTATCAAGGCCGCTGACCGCATCCTCCACCGGCTTGCTGACAGAGGTTTCCACCTCGCTTGGTGCCGCCCCCGGATAGACCGTGGTGATGGTCACAAAGGGGTTGGAAATTTTGGGAAGCAGTTCGTACTTCAGCTGGGCAAAGCTGAGCAAGCCCAGCACACCAAGCACGGTAAAGATCACGACCACGAAGGTGGGTCGTTTTATTGCAAGTTCTGTTAGTGTCATGTTCTCTCTCTCTCACTCCTTTCGTTGTGGGGTTTGTGGGAATTATTTCACCACTTGCACCTGCATCGAATCGCGCAGGTTGTTTTGTCCGGTGCTGACCACTTGCTCCCCTTCTTTCAATCCCGATAGCACCTCGACATTGGTTCCAACTTCGCTGCCAAGCACAACATCGCGCAGGCGAACGGTGGTGCCGTTCAGCACATAGACTTGTGCTTTTTTCACGCTGCCAATCACCGCGGCGCGTGGGATAACGACGCTGGTTCGTGATGGCAAGGAGGTGAAGCTGACCCGACCGAACATCCCGGCTTTCAGCGGATGATTACGGTTGTTCGGGATGGCAACCTCCACCGGATAGGTGTGGGCTTCATCAGCCTTGCCGATGATCGCTTTAATCCGCCCTTCCAGGGTAACACCGGGATAGACCTCGGTGGTGATGGCCACGGGGTCGCCCATTTTTAGGTTGAAGACATCATTCTCCGGCACGTTGATGCGCAGCTTCAAATTGGCAAGGTCCACAATGGTCCCGAGCACTTGCCCTGGCTGAACCATCGAGCCAACCTCCACCGTTTTGGCGGTGACTGTGCCGGAGATTGGCGCGCTGATGCGGGCATCGCGAACCTGGCGTTGTGCGGCGGCAACCTGTGTTTCGGCAAGCTGGACGGCCCACTTGGCGTTGTCCAGCGTTTGGTCTGGCAGGGCGTTTTCGGTTTGCACCATCTGCACACGCTCGTATTCTTTTTTGGCTTTCTCCAAGCTGATCTCGGCTTGTTGCAGTGCGGTCCGTTTCAGCTCGTCGTCAATGGTGATCAGCAGGCTTCCGGCCCCTTTGGTTTGCCCAAGCTCCATGTTCACGGAACGGACGCGCCCCATGATTTCGCTGGCGATATTGACTTCACGGCTGGCGATGATAGTCCCAACCAACGACAAGTCGCTGGATAGTTCTTGCGAGCCGACGGTTGCCACCGAAACCGCAAACGGTTTTACGGTGACGTTTTTTGCTTTGGCTTCGCTTTGGGCCTTGTTGCTCATCAGCAGCGAGTAACCGCCATAGATTAGCAGGCCAACAATTAGCGATGTCACGACGATGGTGATGACTCGTTTCATGGTCTTCTCTCTCACTCTCGGTTGCTTAACTCAGTTCTGAGTTGTTGATGGGTATGACTTGGTTCGCGTTATCGTGTGGTGTAGAAGGCTTGGTCAGATTAATTCTGGCTGTACTTCACGTCGGTGCCGTCGCTGTTTAGTTGGTAGCGTTGGCCAAGGATTGCTTCCAGTTCGGCAAGTGCAACGTTGTAGTCGTTGATCGCTGTCATCTGGTTCCACTTGGATTGCGCCATGGCGATGTCGGCATCGTTAATCTGAAGCTGGGTTCCGGTTCCGGCTTTGTAGCTGGCTTGGGCAATTTTGTAGCCTTTGTCGGCTTGCTCAATCACCCGCTCGGTTGCGGCAATCCGTTGGCGCGCAAAGTCAATGCTGCGCACGATGGTTTCAATCTGGGTCCGTAGCCCGTTGCGGGCATCTTCAAGCTGAAGTTTTGATTTCTCTTTCTCCACTCTGGCTTGTTCTTCTTGGGCCTTTGTTTTTCCGCCGTTGTACAGATTCAGGCTTAGATTCAAGCCGACGTAGGCGGTGGGTTGGAACTCCAAGTCGCCAATGGCATCGGCCTGTGCGCTGTACTGGTAGGTTCCAAAAAGGCCAACGGTGGGAAGGTAGTCGCTCCGCTTGATGTCAATCAATTGCTGGTTCACCTCATCGTTCAGCGCAAGGGCTTGCAACTGCGGGTTGTATTCTTCCAGAAGTTTTTTGGCTTCTTCCACTTGTGGCTCAACCCGTTCCAGCGATGCAGGGCGGGCAACGCGTTCGGCAACCTCAATTTTTTCGGTTTCGGGGATTCCCATTGCCAGCTTCAATCCGTCCAACGCCTGGTTGTAATTGTCGCGCGCCTGCACCACTGCCGGCTTCTGGTTGGCCACCTGCACCTCGGCACGGATGGCATCAAACTCGGCACGGATTCCCGCTTTATAGAGTGCTTGCGCGTTCTTAAACGTCTCTTCCGAGTTGGCCAGCAGTTGCTCGCTGACAAGCAAATACTCCTTGGTAAGCATCGCCGTGTAGTAGGCACGCTTCACCGTTAGGATCACATCGCTGGCCTTTGCGCGAAGCTGCTGGCGGGAAATTTGGGAATAGACTTTTGCGGTGTTTGGGGCATCGAACGCCGCTTGGTTATAGACGACTTGATTGACGGTGATGTCGGCCTGCAAGGCGTTGTCCGAACCGATTGCGACGGGGCGAACGATTCCATCTTGGCCCGGGATGTAGAACACCTGCTTGGCAATGTTGAAGGTGTAGCGTCCGTTCAATCCCACCGATGGATAGGCGTTGCTGTAGGCTTCGTCCACGCGGGCATCGGCGTTCTCGATCTCCAGCCGCGAAATTTTTAGGTCACGGTTGTTCTGCATGGCGGTGGCGATTGCCTGCTCCATCGTCAGAACTTTCGGCGTTTGGGCGGTTGCTACTGCGGCTACGCCAAGCAGCAGAAGCAGTGTGGTGAATGCGCGTTGCATCACGGTTGTGGTTTGGTGCTCTCTCTTCATTGCGCGTGCTCTCTCTCTCTGGATGTACTCTGGCAATTAAGGTGACCCGTACGGGTTGTGATGTTGAACTATTGTGTTATGCCGTGGAAATAGATGGTGAGGATCAGCTTGGTGGCCGCCTCGATCTCGGCATCCAGGTCCTTCGTGAACAGGGTGTCGAACAGCGCGTTCAGGTCTAACGTTTCGGCGTTGCTCCCCACTGCTGAATTGCTGCAAATTTTGGTATAAACCCGGCTGTTGAACTGCCCCAGCAGCAGGCTGGTAAGGATTGCTGCAAGCTCCATCGGTTTGGCAAATTCAATCAGCTTTCCCCGCCCCTGTTCGGCGGCGACGGCTTCGGAGATCATGGTGAGAAGTTGCGGCATCAACTGCATCAGAGGGTTGCGCTCCTGCAAGTGGTGCGATTCCCGCATCATCAGGTACAAGCTCTCCGGATTACGGAAGAAGTAGTTTAACTGCCCCCGCACGAACGTCTCAATCTTCTCGCTGAATGGAACATCGGCATGAAGCGACTCATTGGCGATGCGGATAATCTGCTGGAAGGCATCCTCCAACACGCTGTGAAACAGTGCTTCCTTGTTGGTGAAGTAGTTGTACAGCGTCCCTTTTCCAAATTCGGCACGCTCGGCAACATCCTCTAATTTGGCTGCACTAAAGCCTTTGCGGGCAAAAACAACACGGGCGGCCTGAAGTATCTCTTGGCGGCGTAGCAGTCGTTCCCGTTCCCGGCGTGGAATCCGCTCCTGCACATCATGATCCATCGTTGCGATCAAAAAATTATCAGTACTTGAAGTTCGATTAATGACTGACTGGTCACTTATCAAACCAACGGGTGCAAACATAAACCGAACGAGTTGGTCATGCAACTGGGAAGTTGTAAAAAGGCGTGGCGGGTCAGGATAGAGAGATCAGGGAGCAATAAAAACAGCGAAGGCTTGGTGTTCTGCCAAGCCTTCGCTGTTTGATTCATCTGAAATTACCGTACACGGTACGCAGGACATCAGCTGATTCTAGATTCGGTGGCTCCGCTCATACTTCGACGTAGCTCAGCATGAGCGGGGGCGATATTCGGTGACCCGGCTCGCTACTGCACATCAATAATCCGGCGGTTTTTCTGCACTTGCACCCGTCCGAACCGGACCTCTAACACCCCTTCTTTGAACGTTGCGGAGACCTCTTCGCGGTTCACATCTTCCGGCAATGGCAGCGTGCGGGAGAAGGCTCCGTAGCTTCGCTCCGTCATCAAAATTCGGTTTTCTTCCGCTGTGGCCGCCATCTTTCGCTCCCCTTTCAGGGTTAAAGCATCGTCGCTTACCTCCACTTGAACATCCTCGCGTTGCATTCCCGGCAAATCCACCTGCACCACGTAGGCGTTGTGTTCTTCACGAATTTCCAGCGATGGCATCCAGTCTCCCCCCTCGTTTTCGGCAAACCCTTTCCACAGTTCATTGATCCGTGTGCGGACATTTGGCCAGCCACCGGTTTTCCATTGTGTGGTGAGTTGTGTGGTCATCCGCTCCACTTCTTCGGCGGCTTTTTTCAGTTGGTCGCCAACATTTTTTCGGAAGGCATCGAACGATGGCTCGTTCTGGTTCGGTTCTTGGTTGGCGGGTTGGTCATCGCCGTTGATGGTGATTTTGAAGTTATCCATAACTCGGTTGTGGTTGTTCGGTTTGTCCCTCTGCTTGGCCGTAGTTCGGCGGCGGGGCAACGGACGGGACACAACCATGAATGTTGCGCCCTTCCCCGCTCACGACCGAACCACCTCAATCGAACAGCGGGAACGCGCAGCAACCGATGCCGAGATGCTTCCCAGCAACGTTCGCGCGTAAGGGGTCAGGCCCCGTGCCCCCATGAAAATGCAATCCACCTCCCATGTCTCTGCCGCCGAAAGAATTATGCTACGCGGGTCTCCTTCATCAATAATGGAGCTGTGCGCTAATCCAGCTTCTTGTAATTGCTGGGCAATGCCTTCATGTAGTGCCATTGCTTGGCGGCGTTCCTCTTCAAGCTCTTCGGCAGAGTATCCCCCGGCCACTGCGGTCACTAACCAGACCTTTGTTGATTCCGGCCAAGCCCGCTGAATCAGGGCCTGAACACCCCGCTGGCTGTCGGGTGAGCCATCCACCGCAACAAGCAATCGAACAGGATATGTGCTATCACGCACGCTCCCTTTTGCTACATGAACAGAGGCTGCGGCGGCGGTCAGAATTTGCTGCGATACGCTGCCGATAGCCAAATCAGGCCGTCGCGAAAGCCCCTGCGAGCCAACAACGATCAAATCAGGATGCCACTCGTGGGCAAATAGGAGCACCTCGCGCGAGGGAGTTCCGCGGCGATGTTCGGCGCGAATCTTCCAGTGTGGAAATGACTGCTGTAAGGTTCCGACAGCCTTCTCCACAGAATCACTCAGAGGGGTTTTATTCCATGGTTCCATGACAGAAATAATCACTGCTTCGGCCTTGGAAGGAAGCCCCGCACGTTCCAACTTGGCAAGGGCAATCTCAGCATCTGGCGAGCCATCATAGGCGATAAGAATTTTCATCATCCTGTTTTGTTTGTGCTTCGGTGATTGTTTGTTCACGTATTCTGTTTCCGCTGCCGCACTACTTCCACACTGCAATGGGCACGGGCGGCAACCGATCGGGAGACGCTTCCCAGCAGCAGACGCTCCAGCGGGTTCAGTCCACGTGCACCAATAAAAATGCAATCGGCCCCCCACCCTTCTGCTTCCTGAAGGATCATCTGCTTTGGGTCTTCATATCCAACCACTGCGGATGTTTCCAACCCTGCCTGTTCCAGCCGTTGTTGAATTGCTTCGACTGTTCGTTGTAGGTGCGCTTCGGTGGAAAGCCCTTCATTAGCATCCCACACTGAAATTTCAGGAACAAGGGGCGGAGCCGTGACATCGAAAATCGGTTCCACCGCAGCCACAATCCGCGCTTGGGTCCCAGCCGCCCATTTTCGTGAAGCAACTGCATTGGCAATCAGCAACGAGTGTGGCGAGCCATCCACAGCAAGCAGCAGACGTGTTCCTTTGGTGAACGATGCGCGCCCACGCGCAATCCGTATCGAGCAATCGGCCTCGGCCATCACCGATTGCGAAACGCTTCCCATAAACATCCGGCCAATCAGGGAACGCCCGTGCGATCCAACGATGATAAGATCACTATCCCGCTGGCGCGAACAGCCAATAATTGCCCCCACTGGCGATCCCCCCATCTCTTCTGTGGTTAAGCTCCACGCGGGAAATCGTTGCTGCAGATATTCCACAGCCTGTGCGGCAGTGGCATGTGCAAACTCCATAGCTGTTTGCATTCGTTCGGCAGAAACTCCTGCACCCAATTTTCCAGCCGGGAACCGTAACTCGGCAACGGTGATAACCACCCCATCCACCCCTTCTGCCGGAAGCCCTGCCCGATCCATTTCGGCCAATGTGTCCCGCGAGCATTGCGAGCCATCGTAGGCAATGATGATGTTCATGATGTTCCTTTGTAGCGATGTTCGTGAATTAGTTCTCAGCCTTAATCTACACGGAGTATTGTCATCAAATTCCTGACTCATATCAGATTCTGGGTACTTTTCCTGTACTTCTGTAAAACTTGTGATTTATCATCCCCCGATTTCCCTAACTTCACCGCCATGAAACCGGTTCCAACACACGTTCTTCGCCAATTAGAAGGGGTCGTCGGAAAAACCAACGTGATTGCCCAGCCTGATGAACTCATCGTCTATGAGTGCGATGCCTACACCCTTGAACGCAACGCCCCTCAAGCAGTGGTGCTTCCCGGATCCACCGAAGAGGTTGCCGAAGCCGTTCGCATCTGCGCCCACAACGGTTTGCCGATTATTCCTCGCGGTGCCGGAACCTCACTGAGCGGAACCGTGCTTGCCGTTGATGGCGGCGTGGTGGTGGCCACAACCCGAATGAATCGCGTGCTTTCGATTGACCCACGCAACCGCCGTGCACTGGTGGAACCGGGGTGTGTGAATATCTGGGTGACACGCGCCGCGCAGCAACATCGGCTGCACTACGCCCCCGACCCCAGCAGCCAAATGGCCTGCACGATTGGCGGAAATATCGCCACCAATTCCGGCGGACCTCACACCCTGAAGTATGGTGTCACCACCAACCACATCCTCGGTTTTCAGATGGTGCTTCCCGATGGCCAAATTATTTGGTTAGGAACCGAGCCGGATGGAGGTGAAGATATTTTTGGCCCCGACCTGCGTGGCGCGGCAATCGGAAGCGAAGGGATGTTCGGCGTGGTGACACAAGCACTGCTGCGGCTAACGCCAATCCCGCAAGAGTACCGCACCATGCTTGCCATTTTTGAAACCGTCGACGACGCAAGCCGCGCCGTCAGCCAAATTATTGCCAGCGGAATTGTTCCGGCTGCGTTGGAGATGATGGATGGAATTATTATTCAAGCGGTGGAGGAACGCTACCATTTCGGATTTCCGCTGGATGCTGGCGCAATTTTGATTATTGAGTTGGATGGATTAACCGCAGGGCTGGGCCGGCAAACCGAGCAAACAATTTCCTTCTGTTTGGAAAACAATGCACGCCAAGTTCGGCAAGCCCAAACCGAAAAAGAACGGAACGAGCTTTGGAAATGCCGCAAACGTGCGTTTGGAGCCGTTGGCAAACTCAGCCCAAATTTTATGACTCACGATGGAGTTGTCCCACGCTCCAAATTGCCGGAAATGATGCGGTTTATCAGCGATGTTTCGGCACGCCACGGCCTGCAAATTCCCAACGTTTTCCATGCCGGCGATGGCAATGTGCATCCGCTAATTTTATACAACGAACGCGACCCCGCTCAAATCCGCCGCGCGATTGCTGCCGGCCATGAAATTCTGCGGAAGTGCATCCAGCTTGGCGGAAGCGTCACCGGCGAGCATGGAATTGGCGTGGAAAAAATTGATTTTATGGCCGAACAATTCACCCCCGACGATTTAGATGCAATGCACGCCCTGCGGAATGTGTTCGATCCCGAAGAGCGTTGCAACCCACACAAAATGTTCCCCGGCTCGATGCGTTGCGCCGATTTTGTTCAACGCAAACAAATTCCTGCATGATCCTTCACCCAACCTCCATCCAAGAACTTGCCGAAGGCTTGCACAACGCGGCAGCAACCAGCACGCGAATTACCGATTATGAGCTTTCGTCGCTCCCGCGCTCCATCGTCCACCATGCCGAGGATTTAACCGTAACGCTCACCTCAAACATTACTCTATCGGAATTACAAGCCGCCCTTGCACCGCACCGCCAATGGCTTCCGGTTGATCCGCCAGCAGAAATACCGCTCACGATTGAGCAAATACTTTCCAATAATCTCAGCGGCCCGCGCCGCTACGGCTACGGGACAATTCGGGAGCATATTCTTGGCATCAAGGTGATGCTTGCCGATGGCCGTGTGGTGCAATCCGGCGGGCAAGTCGTGAAAAATGTGGCCGGTTTTGATCTGTGCAAACTGTTTATTGGAAGCCGTGGAAGCATTGGAATTATTCTTGAAGCCACCTTCAAACTGCGCCCGCTGCCGGAAGCTGAGGAAGTATTTGCCTGCGAATATCACACCCTTGCCGAAACTGATGCAGTAATTACCACCCTGCTGGATTCACCGATTTCTCCAATTCTTTTCGACCTGCATAATCTGAATCACAATCAGTGTTGGGAATTAGTGGTGGGGTTTGCAGGAACAAGGGAAGATGTAGCATGGCAAGCCAGTGTGCTTCGCTCTCTTGGAAATTTCAGGGGTTGCACCAGCGACTATCTGGAGGCAGCCGTACAGCATATTTCAAATATCAACGCAACTCAGTCGGTTCTCCCTTCTCGACTATCTGCGATTCTTGCATCGCTTCCGGCAGGGCCAGTGCTTGCTCATGCTGGAAATGGGATTATTCGAAATGGAACGGCAAATCCCGTAGCCGTTACCAGCAGCATTTCCAGTTTATTGCAGCGATTGAAAAATGAATTTGATCCTGCTGGTATTTTCAATAGCTTGCAAGCGGAAAAGATTGGCCTTATTTGAATAAGCACAAGAATCATCAACACAAAAACAATCCATGGAAGCATCATTCTGGGAAGCGCGGTGGCGGAAAAATCAAATCGGTTTTCACTCATCCGAAATAAACCCGATGCTGATCGCATATCTGTACACACTAAACCTTCGGCACGGCGACACCGTGCTGGTACCGATGTGCGGGAAATCGCTGGATATGCTCTATCTGTGCAATCAAGGCTTCCGCGTTATTGGAGTTGAGCTAAGCGAGCTTGCAGCCCGAGCATTTTTTGCCGAAAACAACATTGCAGTTACCGAATCTTCATCCGGGCAATTTCTACAATTCGAATCGGAAGGAATCACGATTTTTTGCGGTGATATTTTTCACCTTCGCAGTCATCACATTGCCGATGCCGTTGCCAGCTACGACCGCGCCGCACTGGTTGCGCTTCCCCCAGAAATGCGCCGCCGGTATGCTGACCACATTAGCCATATTCTTCCCGCATCGTTCAACACGCTGCTTATCACGTTTGAGTATCCACAACATGAAATGCCAGGACCTCCATTTTCGGTTGAAGAAACTGAGGTGCGGGAATTATTCAACGATTGGGGAAGCGTTGAACTGCTTCACACTGCCGATATTCTACCGGAAAATGCACGTTTCCAGGAGCGCGGGATGACTGTTTTACTGGAGAAAGTTTTTCTACTTCAGAAAAGCCTGTCCCAGCCATGAACTCAATTCAACTCCCACCATTTCTTGATCGCAAAAAATCGGATGCGTGCGTCCATTGCGGGCTTTGCTTGCAAGTCTGCCCAACATTTTTGGAGACCGGAAACGAAAACGATTCCCCGCGTGGGCGCATCCATTTAATGCGTGGTTTGGATGAAGTCAAATTTCCACTAACCGAAAGCATTGCCGACCACATTGACCGTTGTTTAGGTTGCCGAGCGTGCGAAGCCGTCTGCCCCAGCGGGGTGGAATATGGTGGGATGTTGGAAGCAACACGCCACGCAATCACCCAGCATCGCAAGATGCGGCTACCGCAACAATTGCTGCAGAAAGTGATTGTTGAGCGAATGCTGACCTGGCCTAACGGATTGCGGCTTGCCGTAATTCCAGCAAGAGGAATGCGGCGGTTAGGATTAACTAAACTCCTTCCACAGCGATTGCGCAAGATGGTGGAACTAATTCCGCAAAAACCTACCAGATTCCCGCAAGCACCCTCTTCTCGTCAAGAAAAAACAGAGGCGAAGGTAGCCGCCGGGATAATGAGCGGATGTGTTGCCAGCGTATTTTTTCCGGGAACAAACCAAGCAACCGTTGCTGTGGCTGAATCGTCTGGATATTCGGTGGACGTTGATTCTGGTAGCAGGTGCTGCGGGGCGATTCACGCCCATTCTGGAAATTTACCGGAAGCACGGAAGCGGGCGCAAGCGATGATTGAGTTTTTTGAGAATACCGAAATTGATATTGTTGTTGTAAATGCTGCTGGGTGTGGCTCAACGATGAAAGAATATCCCCAACTTTTTAACAATAATTCCGAGTGGAAACAGCGTGCTGATCAATTCAGCAGCAAAGTGCGTGATGTGACGGAGATTGTAGAGTATTTGCCGATCTCACTAAAAAAGAAACGGCCCGACCACCCACGCACAACCTACCACGATGCCTGCCACCTATGCCACGCCCAGCATATCACGGAGCAGCCGCGTGCACTGATGCAGGAAATTTTGGGGAATAATTTTATTGAGCTTCCCGAATCGGATGTGTGTTGTGGCAGTGCCGGCAGCTACAACATCACCCAACCGGAGCTTGCGCAGCGGCTTGGTGCGCGGAAGGCAAAAAATATCATTTCCACGGGCGCGAAAGTGGTGGTGACTTCCAACATTGGCTGCATCATGCAAATTCGTGCAAGCCTGCAATCGGCGGGCGCGCAGGATATTGCGATTATTCACATTGCTGATTGGACGATGCAGGCCAAGAAATAAAAAAGCTGGATCGAAAGATGATTTCGATCCAGCTTTTTGGTTGTTGCATGGACTTTACTGCATCGGCACGTGCGCCAAGAAATCTTGCGCGAACCGTGGGTAGTACATGGCAAGAATTTCCTCCAACCGCTTCGGCTCGGGCGATTTTAGAATCATGCCAGCATAATGTTTTTTCTTCTGAACCCACGCTACTTCGGGATCGGTGTAAGCGCCCATATCAGGGCTTTCCTGGCGTGATAGCGTGAAAATTCCTGCGCCATATTCTTTGTTGGCCGTTGGCAATTTGTACTTCTCCCCTTTTGGCAACAGCTCAATTTTTGCCCACTCGTGCCACAAACAAATTCCGGTGGAGTGCCAGATAATATCTGGGATACGAGCACCACCAACGCGGGCACCAGCTTCAAGGAAATAGAACACACCGTCATCTTTCCCCTTGATGTACTCAATGTGAGTGCATCCCCACTTCAATCCCAAGCCTTTAATCACCTTTTTGTTGATTGCTTGCAAGGCTTTTTCGTCTTCGCTCCCTTTCTCCAACATCCGTGAGGTGAAGATGCCGCCGGAGGTATTTAAATCCAGCATCGGCATTCCATATTTGGAGCAGCTTGCAAACACCACTTTATCATCCGAGACCAACGAATCCACGTGGTACAGGTCGCCGGGGATGAAACGCTCCAGCAAATAATGCGATTGCTTATCGCCAAGCTCGTTCAATTTTGGCCAAATTTCATCAGGGTTGAAGACTTTTGTGATCTTCATTGCCGAAGCACCCATTCGCGGCTTCAGCATCCATGGCCCCGTGGTGTTCTGGAAATACTCACGAATCTCATCGTGGTTCAAAATTCGGGTAAATTCTGGGACGGGAATCCCCTCTTCTTCTGCTTTTTTCCGCATGGCCAATTTGTCGCGGAAGTAGCGGGCAGTGGTCTCCCCCATTCCTGGGATGCGTGTGTGTTCGCGCAAGGCGGCTGCCACTTCAATATCGAACTCGCCAAGCCCAACAATTTTGTCGAATTTCTGTGTTCGCATTAAATAGCAGACCACATTGCGAACAACTTTTTCGTCGAACAAATCGGGGACGGCATAAATTTCATCAATGGACTCGCGGGGCCAAGCCTCCTTCAGATATTTTTCTTCGGTTAGCAAGAACACGCGCCAGCCCAGGCGTTTTGCTTCAATCAGGAACGGGCGCCCGAACAGAGCGCCAACAACGCAGAGTACTGCAGGACGGTTATCCATAGAATTCCCTCGGTTAATGGAGATTGATGTATCTGGAAGGGGGCAAGGTTCGTCGGAAATTGCTTCTGTGAGCATGGTTGCTTGCACTATCAACCATGCTCAAGCACAACATTTTTCAGGCGTTGCCAGGCAAGAAGGCCATCGGCAAGGTTGGTGCGCCAGTTGCCCCAGGTGTGACCCTGGACATATTCCATGCAGGTGACTTCTGCGCTAACGTTCCGCAGCCGTGCGTACATGATGCGGGTAAGTTCGCGGGCATCGCAGACGGTTCCAGTTTGCAGAACAAAAAGGATGTCCGGCGCATTTTTTAGGGAGGCTGGGCGGAAGATTGCACCGCGCGTCACCCAGTAGGCTGGACTTTGGGCAATCACCGCGCCAAGTTGTTTGGGAAAATCCAGCACGGTTTGTGTGGCAAGCAATCCGCCAAGCGAGGCCCCGGTGACGCAACGGTCTTGTGGCTCCTCGCTGATTTTCACCCCCCGCTCTTTCCAGATTTCCACCGCTTTTGGGATCACTTCTTCCACACAGAATTTCTCGTAGTTTTTGTTGAGAGCGTACTCGGTATGGCGATTGTGAGGGGGGATAAAAATGGCGCAGGTTGAGGGGAGTTTCCCGGCAGCCATCAAGTTATCAAGGATATGATGAAACCGCCCGATGCTGATTGCTTCGGCTCCGTCGTGAATCAGCAGCAGTTGGTGCTCCACCAGCGGGTCGGCAGCGGCGTTGCTTGGGGTGAAGAGAAAGAACTCGCGATCTTCATGCAAAATTTCGCTTTTCAGGCTGTGGCGTGTGATGGTTCCCCGCTTGACCTCTTGATTTTTGGGGAGGGTGAGGAAGGAGCGATCCTCATACTCATCCATCCAGAATTCGGAGTTCACGCCGAAGCCTTCGGCAGAAGTGTGGGGGTTTCCCGGGTCCAGAATCCAGTTGCCATCCACCACCAATTTGTACTGAAGCCGCGCCGTAGGGGGAAACTCCAACACCGCTTGGAACAGCTTGGTTTCGGCAACCCGCTCGAACGGGGTGGCCATTTGCCAGTAGGTCCAATCGCCGGCAAGCATCACGTGGCTGGCATCGCCGTAGAAGAAAAAGTGGGCGCGACCTTCCAGAGCCATTGGTGTTCCGCACTCCTTTTTAATCGCTGCGTACAATGCAGCCGCTTTCTTTTCCCGCTCGGTTTTATTCTCAATATCGTGCAGCTCCACCAGTTGCTGCTCGAATGTTTTCAGTTTGTTCATGCTGTCGGTTGTTCGTCCAGAGTAATGCCGCCAGCGAAGGATGGTTTGCACTTGGTGTGCAAGCTCACGAACCCGTTCGCCAAGCTGCGCCAATGGGTTGGGCATTGATTAGGATGTCAGTCGTAGATATAGCCGCAGGTACTGCTGCACCTGTGCCTCCCATGAATAATTCTTCCTCATGCCGTTCCGCATGATTTGCCGCCACACCGGGCGGTTGTGCCAGGTATGGATTGCGAACTCAATCGCCCAATACAGCTCCTTTGGCGAGAACCGCCGGAAGACGAACCCTGTGCCGTTTCCGGTTGTGGGGTCGAACTGCTGGACGGTGTCGGCAAGGCCGCCGGTTTTCCGCACCACCGGAACCGTGCCGTAGCGAAGGCTGTAAATCTGATTAAGCCCGCACGGCTCGAACCGTGAAGGCATCAGGAAAATATCCGCTCCGGCCTCAATCAAATGCGCCAGTTCGTTACTGTATCCTTTGTAGTAGCAGACTTTCCCGGGATGCCGCGTTTGAACTCCGCTGAAAAAACGCTCATATCGCTCATCTCCGCTTCCCAACACCACCAACCGGATGTTCCGCCGCGACAGCACTTGGTCAATGGTATCGAACATTAGGTCGAACCCTTTTTGGTCGGTCAGCCGCGAGACAATCCCAAGCACGGGCGCGGCGGGATCGTAGGTGAGGTTCACCCGTTGCAGCAGGTGTTGCTTGTTGGCTTCCTTCCCGCTAAGGTCGTTGATGGAGTATTTGTATTTGGTGAATGCGTCTTTCTCGGGGCTCCATTCGTTGTAATCCACCCCGTTAACAATGCCCATCACCGCCCCGCCACGCTGGCGCAAGAAGCGATCCAGCCCCGCTCCCCCTTCGGCTGTTCTGATTTCCTGGGCGTAGGTTTTGCTGACCGTGGTGATAGCATCGGCGTAAAAAATCCCCGTTTTCATCCAGTTGACGATGCCGTAGCGAAGGTCGTCGTTATCGAACCGCTGGCGATACTCACCCATGCCAACAACATCAATGGTGCTTGCCGAAAACACCCCTTGGTAGGCCACGTTGTGCAGCGTCAGAACGGTACGGGTGCGGCTGAACAGGCGATCCCAGGAGTAGATGGTTTTCAGCATCAGCGGGATCAGCCCGGTTTGCCAGTCGTTGCAGTGCATGATGTCGGGAGCAAAGCCCATCCGCTGGCAGCACTCGATGGCGGCTTTGGAAAGAAGCGCGAAACGGAGGTACTCATCGGCGGAATCGGTATAGACCGAGCCACGGTGGTAGAGTTCGGGACAATCAATCAGGAAGACGCGGGCGTTGCTATCAGGAAGCGTGCCGCCCCACACCGAGAAATGAATCCAACGCCCGCCAAACTGCAATCCGATGCGCTGCATGGAATCCACCGGGCGCAGGTCGTACTTGCGGGTATCCACCATGTTGTACAGCGGAAGGAAGACGCGGACATCGCAGCCGTAGCGGGCCAGATATTTCGGCAGAGCACCGGAGACATCGGCAAGGCCGCCAGTTTTTGCGTAGGGGACAACCTCGGAAGCAACGAAACAGACGTTCATAGGCTGGCAGGAATTCGGAAGAATGGAACAGCAGGAGAACCGGGGTCGAAGATACAACGGCGTGGGAAGAATCCAACAGATTTTTCCAAGAGGGTGTCGGAAAAATCTTGATCGCCAGGAGTTTGCGCCAATCGAAGGCCGATCTTCACAGTTGGATGTGGATACCGTGCGGAGCTACTCCGTCAGCGATTCCATTCGGTTGCGGTTCAACGAAGCGGTGCGGGTGGCCGCCCCAACCCAGGCACTCACCCTGCGCGACACAGCGGGAAGGATTGCCCGATTTCGGCTGGT
>JAEUSP010000046.1 GCA_016788565.1 Chlorobiota bacterium
TACACAACGAAGGAGAAATTCCGGGAAGCGATACTGAATTTCTTCAAGAACATCGGGAACTACCGGACAGAGTTAGAAAGTCTTCTAACCCTGAATTTCCACATACCCTAATCCTTGCAATCCAATCTGGTTTGAGTATAACCTTGATGAATTCTACTGAAGTACTTAACCATAAATGAGCCTACTCGGAGTCTGGAAGAATCAAAAAAACGGTGTGGAAAGTATTTCCACACCGTTTTTTTTTGCTGCGGTTGCGGCGCAGGTTACTTGATGGAAAGGCTCCCCATCATTTTGTCGAATGCTGGGCCGTACTGATCCTGCTGCGGGCGGAACCAGTTCATGGTGACGCGGATGATTTTGCCGCCGGCCATGGCGAAGTACGCTCGGCTGGAGACATCCTTGCCGCCGCTGTAATTGAAGACGTACCCTTTTTTCCCGCCAACGCTGGCCGCCGAAGGGGCGCGCCCGCCGTAGTTTTTCTTCAGTTGATCCACGGCTTGTTCCAGCGTCATCCCTTTGGGGTCAATCTGGTCCACCATCACGTAGCTGTCCACACGGGTTCCGATAAACTGCTTCCCGTTGCTTGCGCTGATTACCTTGAAGTTCGCCGGGTAGCTGATGCTGTATCCCGCGCCGCTGAAGGATTTCATTTCCGCCGATGGTGGGTCGCTCACGATGGAATCGCGGACGGCTCCGCCGGTGGTGTCGCCCGGGGCTGGTGCGGGGGCCACAGCCGCCATCTTGCCCGGCTTGAAGCTGGCCATCACTTGGTCGAAGATTGGCTTGTAGTTGTCCCAGGTTCCAATCACCCCAGCTTCGATGTAGCTGACAACGTCGCCATCTATCACGTAGAAGCGTTCGCTGGTGTATTTGGTGTCGCCGGCTTCAAAGCTGTAGCTTAATTTTTTTGCGGCCATGCCGTTCAGCGTTGCCTCTTCGGGGCCTTTCACCACGCCAGCATCAAACTGCCCGCTGAACTCCTTGATGTTGGCATCCATTGCCGCTTGCCCGCCGGGCATTGCGCCAACAACGATTTTCGCCCCCCGCTCGCCGCCGGGGGTGAAGGTGGTGAAGGCATCATACAAGTTCTTCCCGCTGTAGAAAGCGGCTGTCACCCCTTGCTGTGCGGTTTCGGTCCAGCCTTCGGGGTACTTCACCCCAAATTTCAAGATTGGGTCGCTGTACTCGGTGTAGTTTTTCACTTCCGGCTTCGGTTCTTCTTTCCCGCCGCAGCCAACCAGCAGCGTGGCCAGAAGTACGGGAGGTAGAAGAAGTGCTGTGAGTTTTTTCATGCCTGTCTAAACTCCTGAATGATGTGTTGAAGGAATGTCGAATGTCGAATGTCGAATGTCAAATGGGGGATTTGGGAGTTGTCTCTGAATCTCGCCCTCCGCTCATGCTGAGCTCCGTCGAAGTATGAGCGGAGCCACCGGAATGTCGAATGTCAAATGGGGGATTTTGGAGTTATACTCGGCGCACATTGGTTTGCGAAACTCTACTCAGCTAGGTGCGCTATGGATTCCCGCTTTCGCGGGAATGACAGTGATTGAGTTTTTCGCAAACCACTCTGTTTGGAGTATATCTGCGAATCTCGCCCTCCGCTCATGCTGAGCTCCGTCGAAGTATGAGCGGAGCCACTGGAATGTCAAATGCCAGAATGGGGGATGATGCAGAGGGAGGCAGGCGGCCAGCTTCGGTTGCCGCTGCCGCTAAAGTACAACGCCGAAGGCTTACAGCCAGCGTTTGCGGCGGAAGTAGCTGAACATCCCAACGGCCGTGACCGCCATCACCCCCCACGCAAACAGGTATCCATACGGCCATTCCAGCTCCGGCATAAAATGGAAGTTCATCCCATAAACCCCAGCAATAAAGGTGAGCGGAAGGAAGAAGGTGGAGAAGAGGGTGAGCACCTTCATAATCTCGTTCATCCGGTTGGAGTTCATCGAAAGGTAGCCATCAAGCAGCCCTGTCACCACATCACGGTAGGATTCGGCAAGCTCGCTGGCGCGAACCAGATGATCATAGACATTCCGGTAGTAGGCGATTTCAACATCGGCAATCAAATCGAACTCACCACGTGCCAGCCGGCTTACCATCTCACGCTGGTAGCTGGTAATCCGGCGCAGTTGGAACAGCCGCCGTTTCATTGCCAGAATATGCGCCAGGGTGCGGCGCGAGCTGGCGTGGAAGACTTCCGTTTCCAGTTTATCCATCTCGGCATCGAACTGATCGAGCGTTACCGCATACTGATCCACGATGTCGTGCAGGATGATGTGGTATAAATAATCGGGGCCACGCTTCACCGACCCCGGGTTCCGTTCGCAGTGGGCAATGGCGCGCTGGATAGAAGGGGAGTGATAGTAGTGGTGAGTAACAATGTAGCGTTCGCCCAAAAACGTGTTCAACTGCCCTGTGTGGATGTTGTGGCCACTGCTGGAAACTCGCCGGCGGGGTGGTGGCGGTTGCTGCTGGCTTCCGTCCTGGTTCCCGTTGTGACTTGCAATCTGGGTGGGGGGGGTGTTTGGCTTTTCTCCGTTCGGTTTTTCTCCGTTCGGTTTTTCTCCGTCCAGATAAATAATCGGGTTGATGATGCAGAACAGGTAGTGTTCGTAATCCTCCACCTTCGGCAAGTGGTCTTCGTCTCGCTGGCTTTCGCGCTGGTGGCGGCAGTCCTGAACCGCAAGGGGGTGGAAGCGGAATATCTGCTCAAGCATCAGCCGCTCCTCTTCATCGGTCGGGTTCTCCAAATCAACCCACAGCACCAGTGAGTTATCGGTGCTTTCCAACAGCCCCGGAATTTCTTCAACGGTGGCGTGGCGTATCGGCTGGGTGGCGGTGCTGGCAATCACGCGGATCATGCTTGTTCCTCCGGGGCAATCATGTCGGGTTCATCAGGGGGAAGCACTGCGGCTGCGGTGGGGTCATCCAACCGCCCGCGCAGCTTAAAGTAGAGTTGTGCTGTGGGCCGCCATTCAATCCTCATGCGGCGCATCACTTCTTCGATAGTGGCCCCTTTATCCACCATCATCAGCCCGGCAGTGTGGCGTAGCGAGAAAGGGGTAAGGCGGTGGTCGCGGTTCCGTTTCACCCCGCTGGATTTCAGCCAACGGCTAACGGCTTCGCGAATCCCGCGCGAGGTCATCCGGTGTCCCTGGGTTCGGTTGCTCATGCTGGCAAACAGCGGCGCGGCTTCTTCGCGTTGGCCATCGGGGTAGCGGCGGCGAAGGTAGTCCTCCAACGCTTGGTAAACCTCGGGTGGAATCGTGACGGTTTCATCTTTCACAGTTCGGCCTTTCCCTTGCACGCTGATGTAGTAATCGCCGGACGCACGCGGCTTGATGTCGCCAACGTCGGCGTACAAACACTCGCGCTCGCTTAATGCACACCCCACCATGATTCGGATAATGGCATAATCGCGCGCCCCTTGCAGTTTGTTCCGATCCACGCTTTGAAGTAACGTCTGAAGCTCCGTACTGGTCAGGAATGTGCGGGAATGCTTGGACGGGCGACGGCCGCCAACCACACGCTTTGCGGGGTTGTTCGCAAGCACGCCAACGTCAATCAGATATTGGCAAAGCCGCCGAAGCGCGGTCATGTAGGTTGCTACCGAGACGTTCTGCAGTTGCTTCCGCTCCACCAAATAGCGTTTGTACCGCTCAACATCCCGCACGCGGAAACGGAATTTTTTATCCACCGGGAACCACTTGATAAAGTCCCGCAGTGCGCGTTGGTAGGTCCCGCGTGTTTCCGGGCTTTTCCGTTCGCATTCCTTCAGGAATCCTTCGTAGTGATCCACCAGTTCTTTCAGCGTAAGCTGAACCGGCTCAATGGCTTCTTCAATCATTCGGGTTGGACGGTTGTTGCTGTGACGGGGCGCAATGTTATCATTTTTCTGCTTCATTCGGGGTGCTGGCGTGCTATCTTCGCATGATAAGGATGCCAGGCTACAAAGGACATATCTCCATCGCGCTGCTGTTCGGTGCGTTGCTGGTTGCGGGGCTAAGTTTCACCGCGGTGGCCGCTGCGTTGCCGCTGTCGGAAAAGCTGATACAAGGGGTGGTGATCCTTTGGCTGGCGGTGGTCTTTGCGCTGTTCCCCGATATTGACATCAAGAGCAAAGGGCAGATGCTGTTTTACCGGCTCTTCTTTCTGCTCGATCTTGGTTTGCTCTGTTTTGGGATGTGGAAGGAGGCAGCATTGTTGGGGTTCCTTGCCATTGTCCCAATCCTAAGCCGCCACCGTGGTTGGACCCACACGTTGTGGGCAATGCTGCTGGTTCCTTCCCCGATTTTGCTGGGGCCGATGTACTTCGCCCGCCAACCTGTCACCGATGGATTGCCCTACTATCTGGGGGCGGTGGCCGGATACTTCAGCCACCTTGTTGCCGATGGTATGCTGTTCCGAAAAAGGTAGATGGCGGGGCGCAAACAGGCTCGTAAACTATGCTGAAACGTGGTGCGTCCTTTCCGCTGCTTTTCACTGAAAGAATTTCCCCGAAAAATTTCACTGAAAACATCGCTCACACCTTTTCTACCTGATGCTATGGAACTGATACTTGGGATCATCGTCGTAACGGTCGCGTTTATGGGGCTGTGGGGGCGGCATCAATCGCCCCGCCCCGTTCCTGTTCGCGTAAAAACAACGACTCGCCGGGGTCGCCGCCCGTGATTCTGAACACCGAAGCCGTGGTGCTGCACACGCGGCGTTTTAGCGAAACCAGTCTGATCGTCACGCTCCTGACGCGGGAGCGTGGGAAGATCACGGTGCTTGCGCGCGGGGCTTTCCGGCCAAAAAGCAAGTACGCTTCGGTGCTTCAGCCAATGGGCTATTTGCGGCTGATTTTTTACTGGAAGGAAGGGCGCGACCTGCAAACCCTTTCCGCCGCCGAAACCATCGAACGATTCCCCCGGCTGGCAAGCTCGCTGGAAAAAATGACCGCAGGGCTAACAATCCTTGAACTGGTAAACGCCTGCCTTCACGACGACGGCGCGCACCCGCAACTGTTCAGCGACCTTGTTTCCGCACTGCGCGGGCTGGATCAGCCGAACGTGCAGGAATCCGCCGTTACGCTCTGGTTTATGGCGCGTCTGGCCAACGAACTTGGATACGCCCTGCGAAGCGATGAATGCGGAGTGTGCGATGAAACGGTTTCCGTGCGCGAAGAAAATATCCCGTACAGCATCCCGATGGGCGCGCCCCTTTGTGCCGAACACACCGGCGCGGCAAGCTACCGCCCGTTGCCAACGCAATCGTGGACGCTGCTTCGCGAAGTGCTGGCGGTGCAACCGGAATATCTGCACAGCGTCACCGCCAGCACCGCTGCTGCAACGGAGTTGTACGATACCATTTCCGCTTTTATCAAGTTCCATGTGGAGGGGATGAAACGCCTGCGGGTAAGCCCCGTGGCGGGGAAAATCCTGGCGCAACAGGGGAACGTCATCACCAACACCGAATAGCACGGAGTGCGCGTAGCGAAGCATCAATATCTACCGAGTTGCCAGCTTGGTGCCAACACCAACAGAACAACCAACAACAACACAGCCTAACGATTTTTTTGCAAGGAAGGAGAACACAGCGATGAACAGAAAACAAGGGTTCATTGTCGGCGGCCTGATGGCTGCCTCGGTAGTGGTGGGGGCCTTGATCGCCACCGATTTCCGTCAGATACCGTTCGGCCTGGCCGGACCCGACGTGAAACTTGGTGCCGATGCTCCGCCAGTCGTCCCGTCGAACGAAGTAAAAGTGCTGAACGATGCCTTTGTTGCCGTCAGCAAAGCCGTAACCCAGCAAGTCGTCAGT
Organism: Chlorobiota bacterium; assembly: GCA_016788565.1. Lineage (GTDB taxonomy): Bacteria > Bacteroidota > Ignavibacteria > OLB7 > OLB7 > OLB7. Next base: position 5,800 of record JAEUSP010000046.1, read on the forward strand.
ATCGAAGTCACCACCCGTGGTGAGCAGGCTTCCAACCAGGAAGAAGATGAGGGGGATATGTTTGGCGGGCCGTGGGGTGGGTTCAATTTCAAAATGCCGAACACACCACAACGCGGTTCCGGCTCGGGGGTGATCATCACCCAAGATGGCTACATCCTGACCAACAACCACGTTGTGGAATCCGCCGAGCGGGGAACGATTGAGGTGGAGCTTGCCGACGGACGCAAGATGGATGCAACGCTGGTCGGGCGTGACCCGCTGACCGATCTGGCGGTGATTAAAGTTGAAGCCACGGGCCTTCCCGTTGCCGCCTTTGCCAACAGCGACGAAGTTCAAGTTGGCCAGTTTGTGATTGCTGTTGGCAACCCGCTGGGGCTGAACTCCACCGTCACCCAGGGGATTGTCTCGGCACTGGGCCGCGGGCAGCTGAACCTGAACCGTGACGAAAAAGGCTACGGCGTGGAAGATTTCATCCAGACCGATGCCGCCATCAATCCCGGGAATTCCGGCGGCGGATTGTTCGATCTGCGTGGGGCGTTGGTTGGGATCAACTCCGCAATCGCTTCGCGCACGGGATATTACCAGGGCTACGGCTTCGCAATCCCGATTAACCTTGTCCGCGCAGTTGCTCAAGATTTGATTGAAGATGGGAAAGTGAGCCGTGGCTACATCGGCGTGAAAATCGAGCCGGTGAGCCAAAGCCTGAAAAAGGCGTTGGGGATGGGAGCCGAAGATGGCGTGCTGATTCAAGAAACCATGCCCGGGACCTCAGCCTCGGATGCAGGGCTTCGGCAAGGGGATGTGATCCTAACGGTTGATGGCGTTCCGGTGAAAACACCGAACCACCTGCAAAACTTGCTTGCCCAAAAACGGGCTGGCGATGAAGTGAAACTGAAAGTCTTCCGCGACGGCAGCACCTTTGAAAAAGGGGTGAAACTGAAACCACGCGCCGAAGATGCCCAAGATGAATCATCGGCCAGCAACAACACCCGCGAACAACGTGATGAATCCAGCGACAGCCGCCAAACCGCCAAACTGGGAGGGCTGGGAATGGAGGTCCAGACGCTGGACGGCACAATGAAGAAACGGGTTGGCGTGGATAACGGCGTGCTGGTGACCAGCACCGAGATGTACGGCGAAGCGATGACGCAAGGGATCAGCAGCGGTGATGTGATCGTTTCGGCAAACCGCAAACAGCTGAAAACCGCCGGCGACTTGCAGGCGATTGTTGATGATGCCAGCAAAGGTGATGTGATCCTGATGCAGGTGAAAGCCCGCGGCGGATCAACACGGTTGGTGGCTTTAGAGGTGAAGTGAAATCGTGAAGTCATCGTGCGGCAGGGTGAGTAAAAACTCAACTTGCCAGCGATCAAACAGAGAGCAAAACAACGCCCCCATGCAGCAACAGCATGGGGGCGTTGTGGTTTGTAGCCGCTGCAAAACGTGAGTCTGCAAGCAACCTCACATTACTCACCGAACCTCACTCACGATTGCTCCGCAAGGCTGCGCAGCCCTTCGCCAATTCGTTTGACCGCTTCGCGGATGTCTGATTCTGAGCAGGCGTAGCTTAGGCGGATAGCGTGGTCGTCGCCAAAACCGGAGCCGGGGACGGTGGCCACCAGATGTTCCCGCAGCAGATAGTTTGCCAGCGCGGCACTGTTGGGGATTTGGCTGCTGTAGAAATTTGCCACGTTCAGAAAAATGTAGAAAGCCCCGCCGGGAACGTGGAATTTCACGTCCGGTATTTCCCGAAGCAGCTCCACAATCAGGTCGCGCCGCCGCACAAAGGCTTCGGCCATTTGGCGAACATCGTCGGCAACTTCTGGTGTGGTCAATGCGGCAAGCGCGGCCCGCTGGCTAACCGATACCGGGTTCGATGCCGACTGCCCCTGAATTTTCCCCGCCGCCGCAATCACATCGGCAGGACCGCACATGTAGCCGATACGCCAGCCGGTCATCGAGAAGGCTTTGGAGACACCGTTGATGGTGAGCGCAAGCTGGCGCAGCTGGGGGAAGGAGCCGATGGAAACGTGCTGGTTGCCGTCGTAGGTGATCTTCTCGTACAGCTCATCCGACAACACGTAGATGCCCGCTTCGGCAATCACATCCGCAAATGCCTCCAATTCCTGGCGCGAATAGACAACCCCGGTTGGGTTGGTGGGTGAGTTGATAATCATGGCGCGGGTTCGTGGGGTGATTGCCGCACGAAGTTGGTCGGGGGTGATTCGGTAGCCCGATTCGTAGCTGGCTTCCACCAACACCGGAACCCCGCCAACCAGCGTCACCATTTCTGGATAACTGGTCCAGTATGGCGATGGAATCAGCACTTCATCGCCGTCATCAACAATTGCGGCAAGGGCGTTGAACAAACAATGTTTCCCGCCAGACGAGACCAGAACTTGGTGAGCTTCGGTTGGAATGCCGTTCTCGGTTGTGAACTTTTCCGCCACCACGTTCCGCAACTCCGGAATCCCTTCGGCCTGTGTGTACTTGGTGAAGTTCTGGTTAATGGCATCGAATGCCGCTTGCTTGATCCGTTGCGGTGTCGGGAAGTCAGGCTCGCCCGTGGAAAGTGAAATCACCGGAATCCCAGCCGTCTGCATCCGCTTTGCTTCGGCAGCAATGGCCAGCGTGACCGCCTCGTTAATGGAGGTTGCCCGTTTCGAGAGTCTGCGTTGTTCGGTTTGGATCATTGTTGTTCGCTGTCGTTCGGTTGAAAATAGAGTTGAGCGTCGTTTGCTCAGTGTGGAGAATCGCCTGTGGAGATTGTACCGACCTCTCTTCCTCCCCTGCCGAAGAAGAGAAAAAACCACAGAGACACAGAGGGCACAGAGGGAGGAAAGAGAGAGATGGAGTATCACCGATTGCTAACTCAGCTCATCTTTGGTTAAGGTGCAACATCCACCGAACGTCGTCCCCGCTCATGCTGAGCCACGTCGAAGTATGAGCGGAGCCACCGAACTAAGAAGCCATCGAATCTCCTATCTACCGTTTCCTTTCTTCGCGCGCTACCTTGGGATGAGACGTTTTTTGCTCGGTTAGCTTGCCCCCACAAACTTCACATTTTCACGCCCGTAAATTGCCCGCAAGCCTTCCAGCAGGTTTGGCGTTGGGGTGATGGTGTACCGTCGCGAGACCCACCGGCCCACCAACGAACGTTGCTCATCATACACGCGGAAGATACACTGAAGCTCACCTTGATTGTTCTTGAACAGGTCCAACGTTCGGTCCACGGCATCTTCCGGGACTACGTCTAACTGCACGTTCACCGCCAGCGCGTTGGCAAACCGGCTTCGCGATTGCGCCACGGGGATGATGTCATCAACAATAATTTTGATCCCGTCCGCACCGTTCATCTCCGCCTTGCCAACCACAAACACAATCTCACCTTCGGCAATTTTTTCCCCGTGCGCACGGTAGGCATCGCTCCAGAAAATACACTCGGCCTTGCCGGTAAAATCTTCGATGGTGGCAAAGGCAATGCGGTTCTCACGTTTGTCCAGCTTTGTGCGGATTGCGGTCACGATTCCGCAGGCGCGCACCGGGCCATCGAACTTGGCATCCTCTTCCACTTCCCCCAACGAAATCTGCGAGAATGCCTCCACTTCGGCGGCGTATTCCTGCAACGGGTGGCCGCTGACGTAGAAGTTCAGCACCTCCTTCTCGCGTCGGAGTTTTTCCAGTTTCCCCCAATCGTCAATGGTGGGGAGTGCAGGTTCGGGAAGGGTGCCATCGCCGCCGTCGTCGGTTGCGTCGGCAAACAGCGAGGCCATGCCACTGGCCGCGCTGTTGGCGCAAGCAGTGGCGTACTGCATTGCCGCATCAATCGCCATGAAGCATTGGCGGCGGTTGGGGTGCACGGAATCGAACGCACCGCTCACCACCAAACTTTCCAGCAGCCGTTTGTTGATTAACGTGTTGCCGGCAAGCCGCCGGGTGAAGTCGAAAATGGTGGTGAACGCGCCCGATTTTTCCCGCTCCTTCAGGATTGCCGCAACCGCCCCTTCCCCCACGTTGCGGATTGCCGCCATGCCAAACCGGATGCCAGCATCCACCACGTAAAAATCAATCATGGATTGGTTCACATCCGGCGGCAGCACGTTGATGTTGAACTTGCGGCACTCATCAATCAGCTTCACCACCTTTGCAAGATCGTTCGCTTCGGCGGTCATGTTGGCTGCCAGAAACTCCGGCGCGTAGTTCGCCTTCAGCCATGCGGTTTGGTAGGCAAGGTAGCTGTAAGCAAGGGAGTGGCTTTTATTGAACCCGTAATCCGCAAACTTCACCATCATCTCCCAAATTTCATCGGCAGTTTTTTTGTCAATGCCGTTTGCCCCGCACCCTTCAAAGTAGGTCCCCTTCATCTCCTCCATGTACTTGATCTGCTTTTTCCCCATGGCGCGCCGCAGGTTGTCGGCTTGCGCAAGGGTGAAGCCGCCAAGCTGTTGGGCAATCTGCATGATCTGTTCTTGATACACGCAAATCCCGTAGGTCTTCCCCAGAATCGGCTCCAACGTTTTGTGCAAGTAGGTGATCGGCTTGCGCCCCCACTTCCGCTCGATGAACTCCGGGATATTCTCCATCGGCCCCGGGCGGTACAGGGCGTTCATGGCGGTTAGGTCCTCCAGCGAAGTCGGCTTCAGGTCCTTCAGATATTTCTGCATCGGCACCGATTCGAACTGGAAGACGGCAATGGTTAATCCACGCCCAACAAGCTCGTAGGTTTTGGGGTCCTCAAGGGTGATCTCATCAATGTCAATCGTGGTGTTGTGCCGCTGCTTGATAAGCTCCAACGTGCGGTCAATAATCGTCAGGGTCCGCAGCCCCAAGAAGTCCATTTTCAGCAGCCCAGCATCCTCCAGATAGTTCATGGTGTACTGGCTGGCAAGGCCGCTGTCGGGGGTTTTGTACAGCGGGATGTAGTTCTCTAGCGGCCCCGGCGCAATCACCACACCGGCTGCGTGAAGTGAGGTGTTGCGGGCCATCCCTTCCAGCACCTGGCTGTACTCAATCAGCTTGCGGATTTGCGGCTCGGTGCTCTCCTTCACCCACCGAAGCTCCGCGTTCTCCAGTGCCTCGCTGATGGATTGCACCCGCCCAAATTTCACGGTGATTTTATCGGTGATGCTGGTGATGGTGGAAAGCGGAACGCCCAACACACGCCCAACATCTTTCAGCACCGCACGCGAGGAAAGGGTCCCGAAGGTGATGATCTGGGCCACCGCGTCGTGGCCGTATTTGTCTTTCACGTAGTCAATCACCAACTCCCGTTTGTCGTCGGCAAAGTCAATGTCAATGTCGGGCATCGAGACGCGGTCGGGGTTCAGGAACCGCTCGAACAGCAGGTCATATTTCAGCGGATCCACGTTGGTGATCCCCAGCGCGAAGGCCACCAAGCTCCCCGCCGCGCTGCCGCGTCCCGGGCCAACGCTAACGCCACGGTCGCGCGCGGCCTGGATAAAATCTTGCACAATCAGAAAGTAGCCGCTGTACCCCATTCGGGTGATGACCTCAAGCTCGAACTCCGTTCGGCTTTTTGCTTCCTCCTCCACGTTTGTTGGATACCGCCGCTCAATTCCCTGCCAGGTAATCTCCCGCAAATACTCATCCAACGTTTCCGAGCGCGATTCGGTCGGGATCGGGAAATTGGGCATGAAGAACTCATGCGGAAGCTCAAGATTGCATTTCTCGGCAATGGCAACGGTGTTCTCGATAGCCCCGGGGAAATGCCCCAGAAGCTGGGCCATTTCGTCGGCAGTTTTGAAGTAGTAGTTGGTGGTCCCGTACCGAAGTTCCGACTCCACATCAATCTTCGCTCCGGTCTTGCTTGCGTCGCGGATATGCAGCAACACGTTGTGGGCAATCGCGTGTTCCTTGCGGATGTAGTGGCAATCGTTGGTGGCCACCAGCGGAATTCCAAGCTCCTGCGCCAGCCGCGGCATCCCCTCCAGAACAGGGCGATCAACCGGGATTCCGTGATCCTGCACCTCTAGATAAAAATCTTGGCCAAACAGTTCCCGATACCAGATTGCCGCCTCGCGGGCGGCATCGTAATTCTCGTTCACCAAGTGCGCCGACACCACCCCGCCAGCACACGCCGACAATGCCACCAACCCTTCGTGATTTTGAAGAAGCAATTCGCGGTCAATGCGGGGTTTGTAGTAGTAGCCTTCGGTGTGGGCGCGGCTGGTTAGGCGGTTCAGCGTCTGGTATCCACGGTAATCCTTTGCCAGCAGTATCAGGTGGAAGTAGTTGCGGGTTTTTTTTGCGGCGTTGGTCCCCACGCGGTCGGTTCGTAGTCCGTCGGCAACGTACAGCTCGCAGCCAATAATCGGCTTAATCCCCGCTTTTTTCGCCTTTTTGTAGAACTCCATGTTCCCAAAATTGACCCCGTGGTCGGTCAAGGCAACGGCGTTCATGTTGTTCTGACCTGCTGACTTGATAAGCCCATCGGGGGTGCAAGCACCGTCCAGAAGTGAGTAGTGGGTGTGGTTATGGAGATGTATGAATTCAGGCATGGGATTGGCAGGTTAGAAGCTGCGGTTTGCTGGCGGCCAAAGATAGGGAGCCGACAAGCAACCACAAGTTGCGGGGGTGTAACATCCAATCCCAGCCAAGTTCCGTAGTGGCGTGCATCAACCAGGGTAAGCAATGCCAACGCCAGATTCCCAACTTCAGCAACCGTTTCCCACAGAATTCCCACCGGTGGAGGGGGCCGATATTCAGCATCGTTTTGTTCAGATTGGCGGGCTGCGGGTCCACGTTGCCGAAGCTGGCCAGGGGCAACCGCTGTTGATGCTGCACGGCTGGCCGCAACATTGGTGGATGTGGCGAAAACAGATACCCCCCTTTGCCGAACACTTTCGGGTGATCGTCCCCGACCTTCGCGGGTTCGGCTGGACCGAAGCACCGGCGGGAGGCTATCTGAAAGAAGAGCTTGTGGAGGATTTGGTGAAGCTCATCCGCACGCTTGGCTACACGCAGGTGCGGTTGCTAACCCACGATTGGGGCGGGTGGATAGGCTACATCGCCAGCGTGAAATATCCGGGATTAATTTTTCAGCATTACGCCACAAATATCCCGCTGATCTGGACGAAAATTGATTGGCGGATGATCCCCGCAACGCTGCGGTTTGGATATATGCTCAGAATCTCCATGCCATTTTTTGGAAAACGCTTGCTCCAGAAAAACAACAATTTTGTTGCCCACTTACTCACCCGTGGCGCAACCCGAACAGGAGGGTGGCCGCAAGAAGAAATAGATGTTTTTGCAAACCAGTTCCGCGACCCAAAACGCGCAGCGGCATCGTCCAAATTATACGGCCAATTTTTGCTGAAAGAATATCTGCCCGTTGGTTTGTTTGGCCGCTACAAAAAACACCGAATGGCCACGCCAACCCGATTGCTGTTCGGCCAGAAAGATTTTGCGCTGGCCACAAGCTGGTTGCGTGGATACCAGAAATACGTTGATGATTTCCAGCTTGAATATATCCCCGATGCCGGGCATTTTATCGTTGATGAACGCCCCGAACTTGTGGCCCAACGTGCCATGAAGTTTTTTATGAACAGCAACGGGAGCGGGCAATGATCTTTGAGCCATTTCAACTGAAAAACCTTCAATTCAAAAACCGGATACTGCGCTCCTCAATCGGTGGCCGGACTTCATTTTATGATGGAACTGTCACCACTGCGTTCAAGAATTTCGAGAAGCGGTTTGCCCAGCATGATGTTGCCGGAATAATCTCCGCCACCATCAGCGTAAACGACAAACGAACCTCACCGCTTGAATATCCAAAATTGAGCGATGACCGTTTTATCAAGCCGTTGGCGGGGGCAATCAAAGCGGTGCAGAAATTTGATTGCCGCTACATCGTCCAAATTGGGGACACCGGGGGGCATACCCACACCAGCTTATTTCCGCAATCGGAAGATTCGCAATCGTCCTCAGCGGTGTTCGATCTTTTCTACGGCTACCGCACACTCCACAAGGGGATGACGATTGAGGAAATTGAGCAGACGGTTGAAAATTTCGCCCAAGCCGCACGCCGCGTCCGCCAAGCGGGGGCTGATGGGTTGGAGATTACGGCATCCAAAGGCTACATCATCCAGCAATTCCTGAACCCTGGCGTGAACCGCCGGGCTGACCGCTACGGTGGCTCCATTGATAATCGTTTCCGAATTCTTGAAGAAATTGTGGTGGCAGTGCGGAAAATAATCGGGGATGATTTCCCGCTGGGGATTCGCTTATCGGCTGCGGATCACAATTACCTTCCGCTCAATATCCGTTTGCCGATTCGGTTCCCGCTGAAGCATTGGTATTTTGGCAACACCATCAACGACAACATCTATTTCGCAAAAAAATTAAAAAATCTTGGTGTGGATTATCTCCATATTGATAAAGGCTATGGATTTATCAACCCCAAAGGAAACCCGGGGTCGTTTCCTGTTCAGGAAATGAAGATGTTTTATAATTCAAACCGCCACCTTTCGCGCAAGGCATGGTGGCGGGCGGCGTTGTTTAACTCTATTCCAAATTTTTTACTGAAGCCGATAGCCAACATCGGCTGGCACAACACGCCAGCGGTGTCGGCAGATGACGCAAAGCGATTTCGGGAAGAAATTGGGCTGCCGGTGATTGCAAATGGGGGATTTCAGGAGCGGTCAATAATTGAGGAAACATTGCTGGCAGGAAAAGCCGATTTAATTGCGATGGCGCGCCCGCTGCTGGCAAATGTTGATCTTGTGCAGCAATTTCGGCGCGGGGTTGAACGCCCGGAAAATCCCTGCACCCGCTGCAATCGCTGCCCAATCCGCACGGCAAATTCGCCGCTTGGCTGCTACGATCCCACGCGATTTGCTTCGGTTGATGAAATGGAAGCACAGATTATGCAGTGGAGCGCAAGCTCGGATGAGCAAGCTGGGCAGCAGGGGGAATAATTTATCAGGAATTAACGCCTCCCCAGCCCGTAGCGTGCGATGGTAAAAAGAATTTTCCACCCAGCTTTTACCGTTCCGCCAATTGTCCCGGTAATTTTAGAAACGCCAATCCGGCGGCGGTAGCTGACCGGAATTTCGGTGCAACGTAATCCAAGCTGCGTGGCTTTTATTTGCATTTCAATCGTCCAGCCGTAGTTGGTGTCGCGCATTCCAATGCGGCGGAGCGCGTCGGCACGAATGGCGCGGAATGGGCCAAGATCACTGAATTGCGCCCCCCAGATCAGCTTCATTAACCGCGTTGCCAGCCAGTTTCCGAACAATGCTTGTGGCAGCATTGCGCCCTCTTCCCGTTCCCCCATCGCACGCGAGCCGATCACCATCTCATAATTCTCCAATGTCAGTTTTTCCACCAACTCCGTCATCTCCTCTGGGTGGTCGCTGTAATCGGCATCAATAAACACGATGGTGTCGTAGCCTTTGGCCAGCACGTATGCCACACCGGTTAGGCACGCACTGCCGTAGCCACGGCGTGGTTCGTGCAGCACCGTTGCGCCAGCCGCAGCGGCAATGGAGGCGGTATTATCGGTGGAATTATTGTTCACCACCACAATCTCATCAACCAACGCGCCAGGAATATCTTCCAGAACGCGCAGGATTGAGCGGTCTTCGTTAAATGCTGGAATAATTACTGCAATGCGGTGTTCACCTTTTGCGCGGCGGATGCGAGCAAGATCGTACGGGCAGGGGGTTGTTTGTGTGGAAATCATGGCCAAAAATATAACTCAGCGATGGTGGCTTTTTCTCTTTTTCAATGGTGTAGCTTTATTTCAGCTCGGTTTTGTGACCTCTGTGGTTGCTCCTCTTCAGAAACCAACTTCAGAAACCAAGAAGAGAAAGGACCACAGAGGCACAGAGAGCACAGAGGGAAGAAAAAGAGGGAGAAGTGAGTTGGAGTTTTGCTGCTCGTTAGCTCTAATTACTCTGAGCCGATTTTCTCCTTCTACTGCACCCTGATTTTACCCAGCACAAACAACCCAGCTCCGCCCAGAGTTACCGGTGCGTCGGGGCCGGTTTCGCCGGTGTTTTGCCAGGTTCCAACTGCGGGGTCGTCGCGGTGGAGCACGGCGGCAAGCAATGTTCCGGTCGGCACATTTTTCTCGACAGTCACCACAACGTTTTCGGTTGCGCCGATGCTAACCCGTGCGCGGCCAATGGAGCTTCCAAGAATGGGGTCATCGTTTGCATCGGTTTCGTGCAGCACAATCCACCCCACCACGGTGCTTTCCACCTTGTCAATGTTGATGATGTTGTTGGTGATTTTTTGCGGAGTTGTTAGCACACGCGGCGTGGCCGAACCAAACGCTTTGAACCATACGCGCACCGGGCTGCCACCGAAAGAAACCGATTGATCCGCCCCGGGAAATTCGAACGTCCCTTCCACGCCACGGTCAATGTGCAGCACCCCCCACAAAATGGCGTTTGGGCTGATGGCATTGGCCGCCGCTGTGTCCAACGCCACGCTCACGGTGCCGTTCGGTCCGGCGTTGACGTGCGTTTTGCCAAGCAGCGTCCCCGGCGCGCCGGACCCGTTGTCGGCGTAGATCGCCATCCAGCCATCCTCGGCAGCGGCCACATCCAGGGCAACGCGGTTGTTGTTCAGCTGCTGGTCGCCGCCAATTACCGTCGGCGTTGTTTGGTTGATAGTGAACGACACCTGAACAACTTGGCTTGCAGCGTTCACTGCGGGTTGGTCGGGCGAACCAGCGCCGGTGTATTCAAACGTCCCAGCGGCCCCGTCATCCAGATGAAGCGTGGCCCACAGCTTGTCGCCGTTGCTGACGTTCCCCTCCAAAGTCACCCGTGCGTTTGTGGTTGCGCCAACGGGGAGTTGAAGTTTGGCGATGATCCCGCTCATCAGCGGCGCGCCGCTGCCGTTGTCGCGTTGGATCACAAGCCATGACTTCGCCGTGGCCGTCACTTTTGGGATGACTAATTGCCCGTTATCGGGGGTTAGCGTGGCGGTTACGGTGATGGCGTTATCAATGGCATCGGGGTCGGTTGGTTCGGGGTCGCAGCCGGCAATGGCCAGCCCCATTGCGGCAATCATCAGAAATGGGCCAAAGCGGCGGAGCAGAAGAGCGCGTGTGTGAGTATTCATGGTTGTTGTTAATTTCAAAGTGGTTGATTGGCTGACACACCGAAACGCCGGTAGTAACGGAAGGCCGCCTTTAGTCCTGTGCAAAAAGTAGTACCTTCTTGCGTACCAATCACCAACTCACCTTCCATTAACCGAATTTTCCAAAACCTGATGAACTACCGTATCGAGCATGACACCATGGGGGAAGTTCAGGTCCCCGCCCAGAAGTACTGGGGGGCGCAAACTGAACGTTCTCGCAACAATTTCAAAATCGGGGCCGAGGCAAGTATGCCCCGCGAGGTGATCCACGCGTTTGCCCACCTGAAGCGCGCCGCAGCGCAAGCCAACCACCAGCTTGGCGTGCTTTCCGCCGAAAAGCGGGATTTGATTTCTGCGGTGTGCCAAGAAATTTTGGAGGGGAAATTGGATGCCGAATTTCCCCTTGTGATCTGGCAAACCGGATCGGGAACGCAAAGCAACATGAACGTCAATGAAGTAATTGCCAACCGCGCCCACGTTCTGAACGGCGGCAGCCTTTCCGACGCGAAGAAGGTTTTGCACCCGAACGACGACGTGAACAAATCGCAGTCATCGAACGACACCTTCCCAACGGCCATGCACATTGCCGCCTACGCCCAAGCCGTAACGGTGACAATCCCGGGAATGGAGTTGCTTCGCGGAACGCTGGCGGCCAAAGCTGAACAGTTCAACAGCATTGTGAAAACCGGGCGAACTCACTTCATGGATGCCACGCCACTGACGTTGGGCCAGGAGTTCAGCGGCTACGTCCAGCAGCTTGATAACGGCATCCGCGCATTGCGGAGCGCGCTGGAGATGGTGGCCCAGCTTGCGCTGGGGGGAACCGCCGTTGGCACCGGGCTGAACACGCCAGCGGGATATGATGTTCTGGTTGCCGAAAAAATTGCCGAATCCACTGGCCACCCATTCGTCACCGCGCCGAATAAATTCGAGGCGTTGGCGGCGCACGACGCAATGGTGGAGCTTTCCGGCGCGCTGAAACGCTGCGCGGTTTCGCTGATGAAAATTGCCAACGACATCCGAATGCTGAGTAGCGGCCCACGCTGCGGCATTGGGGAGCTTCTGATTCCCGACAACGAGCCAGGCTCTTCCATCATGCCCGGCAAAGTGAACCCAACCCAGCCGGAAGCAATGACGATGGTTTGCGCCCAGGTGATGGGGAACGATGTTGCCGTATCAATCGGCGGGGCAACCGGGCATTTCGAGCTGAACGTCTTCAAGCCGCTGATTGCCGCCAACGTGCTGCAAAGCGGGCGGCTGATTGGCGATGCCTGCGTTAGCTTCAACGACAAATGTGCCACTGGTATCGAACCAAACCTTCCGGTGCTGAAACAGCATCTGGAAAATTCGCTGATGCTGGTGACGGCGTTGAACACACACATCGGCTACGAGAACGCCGCAAAAATTGCCAAGAAAGCTCACAAGGAAAACAAAACACTGCGCGAAGCCGCACTTGAGCTTGGCCTTCTCACCAACGAACAATTCGACGAATGGGTGAAACCGGAGGAGATGGTGGGGGGGAAGTAATTGCCAAATAAACAATTAGGGATGTTGTTGAATCGCGATGGCATCCCTGATTGTTTTTCAGCAAACAAAGCAAGTACAGCAAGAAAAATTACGGTGGGTTGGCTGGTGGTAAAAAACGTAGATAGAGTAAAAACGTAGATAAAGTCAATGATAACGAACTATCATAACCGCATCATACAGGGTGATTGCTTAAGGATCATGAAGCAGTTGCCAGATACCGCATTTGATCTTGTGGTGACATCGCCACCATACAACCTGAAAAATTCCACTGGGAACGGCATGAAAGATGGGAGAGGTGGAAAATGGAAAAATGCGGAATTAGTGAATGGATATTCCCACCACGACGACTGTATGCCGCATGATGAGTATGCTCAATGGCAGTATGAGTGTTTAACGGAGATGTACCGCCTTTTACGCGATACGGGGGCAATTTTCTACAATCATAAGTGGAGGGTGCAGGACGGAATTTTGCAAGATAGAGCGGATATTATCCGCGATCTGCCTGTCCGGCAAATCATCATTTGGAAAAGAAAAGGTGGGATCAACTTTAATGCTGGCTATTTTTTGCCAACGTATGAAGTCATCTACCTAATTGCAAAGCCTGATTTTAAGCTGGTGCCAAAGGCCAATGCTTTCGGTGATGTTTGGGAATTCAAGCAGGAAATGAAAAATGATCACCCCGCTCCATTCCCAGTGGCATTAATCGAGCGGGTTATTGCCTCAACGTTTGCAAAAAACGTTCTTGATCCTTTTATGGGAAGCGGAACAACGGCTATTGCTGCGTTAATGAGCAACCGCAGTTATACAGGAATTGAAATATCGCCTGATTATTGCGCTATGGCACAACGCAGGATTGATACTTTCCACCAACAAACTCAGCTTGTATTTTAGAAACTATGAAAACAGTGAACATTTTGGCCGAATTTCAAAATAAGTGGCACAATACTTATTGGTTTTCAAGGATGCTAATCAATAATGATAAGTATGGGGCAATCGGTAAAGAACCGGAATTGCTTGCTATGCTTGCAAGCAGTTTGCGGGTTATTGCACGTGAAAATAAAAACGATGATACTCTGGATTTGCAAAAGCAGGCCATCCGGAATATCATTGAGGGGCGTTATCGAAAAACAACTTCAAAAGATAACCGCATTCAACTTTTGCTGAAGGAACTTGGAGAGGAAATAAAAACTTCTGATGATATGAATGTTTTTATTCTTACATGCGAAAATGTCATGCTTCCTCTTCATCAAGCTATTACAAACATCCCAAGCACTGACAGAGAATTTGCCCTGAATATCGCTAAATCCTATCTGGACGTGCAGGGAGAACAAGGCTTAGCACAGGTGATTTCTCTTTGGGATGATCTTGGTGTTAAAGGATGCTTGACCGCAGAACGAACTGAGATTGTGAGAGCCTTCACAACGCTGCGCATACTTTTAACAAAAGACCAATCGTTTTCTGAAGAAGATAGAGACATTATACTCACAGCATTTACTCAAGAATTTGAAAGAAGAGCGGCACAAAAACGCAAAAAAAGAGCTGGCGGGAGTTTAGAAGATGTGACCGATTTCATTCTTGGCTATTATAAAATTAAGCGTGCACAAGCACCAGCACACTTTCAAGCAGACCTTGAAGTTGATAATTGGGTAAAAACAAAGGATGGCTGGTTGATTGGCATCTCCTGTAAGAGAACACTGCGTGAACGTTGGAAAAACGTGAGTAGTAGCACTGAAATCTACAACCGTTTTAAAGTCAAACACATTTTTCACGTGGTGACGTTCGATGAAGATTTATCCGACGATAAATTGACGATACTCGGCGAACAACGCCAAGTGTTTTATCTTCCCGACAATAGCCGTCGCTTGCAATATGCGCTGGCTCATGTCGGACTTAAAAATTACGTCCGACCAATTTCGCAGCTTATTCGCGACCTCAAGGAGCAGGTCAAATAATCGTCACTGTTCCACCTTAATCTCCCCCAAAATACCCAAGCCGCTCCAGCGATTGATAGACTGAGCGGGCTATGGGGGCGTTCAGTTCGCCTGCATACTGGCCATCGCGATTTTGAATTGCTACCACCACCGCATACGCCTTCCTATTTTTCTGGCCAAACGAAACCCACCATGATGGCTCGCGCCCATCCGGCTCGCGGTCGGCAGTGCCGGTTTTTCCGTAGATGATGATCCCTTTTGCTTCCAGCCCGTTGAAGATGTTTGCGGCGGTTCCCCCTTGCATCAGCGGCTGGCGCAGAAGCTCACGAAGCCACGCCACGCTCTTCCGATCAACGCTCCAACGAAGGGTGTCGGGTTGGCGGCCCAGCTCCAGCGTTGGCCGGATGAACGTCCCGCCGTTAGCAATCCCCGACATCAGCACGGCAATGTGAATCGGGTTGGCTTTCACCGATGCTTGGCCAATCCCGATGCGGGTTTGCGCGATGACGTCGCGTGCGCGAACCCAACTTTGCGCCGGCAGCAGGGTGGAGTACTCGTTCAAAAACAACCCCGTGTTCCACCGCATTCGCTGGTTGAACCCTAACGAATCGAAGTATTCCGCAAGTGGCCCGAACCCTACCAATCGGTACGCCAAGTAGGCAAAGTAAGCGTTGCAGGAGTAGCGCATCGCCGCCGGCATGGCAATGCGCCCGTGTGCCGATCCATGGTCGGTGATCGGCGTGATCCCCCGCCCCGGCGCGTACTGGCCGCTGCACGCAAAACCGCTCTCTTCGGGCAATGGCGTTCCAAGCTCGTGCGCCGCCAGCGCAATCAGCGGCTTGATGGAGGACCCCGGTGAAAAATTATCCTTGATTGCCCGCGAAGTCAGTGGGCGAGTTTTGCGGTCGCTGGCCCACCGCCACCATGCGGTGTCGTTGCCAACGCGGTTGGGGTCGTAGGTGGGATAATTTGCGGCGGCCAACACTTGCCCGTTCCCCGCATCCATCACCACTACTGCTCCGGTTCTGCCGTTCAGCGCGGTTAGTGCGGCACGTTGCAATCGCAGGTCAATGGTGAGTTGGGCATCGTGGGGAAGGTCGTCGCGCAGGGAATCGTTCAGCAACGTCAGCCCTTTTTCGATACCAACGCCGTCGCGCACCGGGCCGGTCCAATATCCAACCAGATGGGCCGTTGCCGGGCCAGCCGGATAGCTGCGGCGCAGATGCCCGCCACGCAACGAATACTCCGCAAGCGGCTCTCCATTTCGATCCACGATTCGCCCCAGCGGCTGCGCAAGCCCACGAAATCTTGCTTTGGTATCGAACCCAGCGGCAACGGAGTCGGCGGGGGATTCGCCCCGCATGATGAGCTGCTCGGTTGCGGGGGTGATGGTGAAAAACACCCGCCACAGCAGCCCCCCAGCAAGCAACGCAAACAAGCCAACCGACATTGCCACCGCCCCTTTTCTTTCAATCGCACGCAAGCCTTCCAGCGCCCCGCCCCGTTGCAGCAGCGCGGCCACAACAATCAATCCCCACAGTGAAAGAAGTGTGATGTGGAGTGGGTTCATGGTTCTGGAAAAAATGATGGTGAAAGTTCGGCAATCTGGATGTTGCACCCTCCGCAAGTGATCTCATCGCCATTGTCCAACGGAACCGGCTCGGTCCCCATTTCAGCCCCGTTGATGATTGTGGGATTGTGCCCCAGCAGCTGGCCCTGCAATCGAAAATCGCGATACCGAAACTGCAGATGCCGCCGCGAAATCTGGCGGGCATCATCCCGCAGCGGAAGGAACTGGGCAGGGGGATTGCTATGCTCCCGGCCAACCAGGATTTCTTGATGCCGAACCGAAACGGTCTGCTGGCCAGCGTCATCGTGAATGATGCAGGAATAGAGTTTGCGCCAAGCCTGCACGTTCACCCGGCAGGGGGAATCCAGGTCGGCCAACAGCAGGTTGATGACCACCCGCCCGAACCCGCCAACACGCCAGCGGTTTGCCTGAATAAACTCACCCACCACACCCGCCAACCCCAGCCGAAAACGCTCCAACTGCTGCGCCGGATCGCCGGCCCACTCGGCGGCAAACTGAGTCCGTTGCAGGGCGATCGTCAAGATATTTGGGACGATAATCCGCCCTTCGTGCAAGGTTGCCGCAGCGCGTAACCGCTCCTGCGCCACAAGCTGCGCGCTTCCGATCAGCGTGGTTAGCTCAATCATTGCAGCAATCGGATGGTGTAGCCTTCTACTTGAAGCTCGGTTCCGGGAAGCATGGTGCGGGGGAAGCCAGGGCGCAGCGGATCGTTCTGGCCAACCGAAACTCTCCCTTTTCCAATCTGCTCCACCACTACCCAATCGTCATGGACTTCCAAGCGCAGTTGGTGGCGCGAGACGGTTTCGTGGAGGTCTAACTCAAGGGAGTGATGATTTTGGGGGAGTGCGGGGCGTGGGTTTCCGCGCCGGCCGATAATCCAGAATCCTTGCGGTAGCTGGGCGTTGGCAATCACCTCACCTTCCCATTCCACCACAATCCGCCACGGGCTTGGCGGTGGTGGTTGCGCTGGTGTGGGAAGCGACTCACGCTGGCGTTCACTTGGGCTTTCACTCCGGCTCTCAACTTCCCCAAGCACACGGGTGGCATCGTTTGGTGGATGCGCCGTGCGGTGCGGTGCTGGATGGGCCGTGAGATGAGGTGAGGCGGGGGGCTTGGTTTCTGGGG
The DNA here is from genome assembly GCA_016788565.1 of Chlorobiota bacterium. Lineage (GTDB taxonomy): Bacteria > Bacteroidota > Ignavibacteria > OLB7 > OLB7 > OLB7. The sequence goes on from JAEUSP010000046.1 coordinate 23,086, forward strand.
TGAGTACGGCGGTGTACATCTCGCCACTGGTGAGCGCGTCGTCGCAAGCAATCGTCACCCGCAGCAGGTGGTCGCCAAAGGTTCGCATCTCCCCGGCGGAGGATTCTTTCATCAGTTGGTTGGTCAGGAAAACCTCAAGGTCGCTGATTGCGTGCATCCCCTTCAGTTGGTCGAACTGCTCGGGGCTGATCCTGAGTTCGTAGCGGGAAGGAATTCGTTTGGTTGATCCCATCAGCAATGCCCGTTCGTCGCGCACCATCCGAAGCGAGCGGAGCGATTCCTGCACGAACTGGCTGCGCTCAATGGTTTCATCACTGCTGGGGAAGAGCATATCAATCAAGGAGCGGAAACGTGATGCTGGCATTGGACGCTGGTTGAAATGGAGTTGGTTTGGTTGCTTAGTTTTTTTCTTGTTTGGCTCATCTAAAATTACGGAGATCAGCATGAGCGGTGGGCTGGATTCGGAAGCATCTGCTCTTGCTTCTATTTCCTATTTCCTCACCCCTATTTTCTTCTTCCTCCCCTCCGGCGTTGGTTGCACGTTGGGAGGGGCGGGGAGCCGCGAAGTATCGGGCATTTGATTTCCGGTTGCTGGTGCGGTTGCTGGCGTGGCTGCTTCTTGGGGCGGCGGCGGAATGGGGATGAGTTCTCGCCAAACAATCACAGCTGCCAGCGCAATAATCAACGCAATGCCGAACGCCACAAGCCAGGCCCGCTGGGTTGATGGGGGAGGGGAGTAGCGGCGTTCGGGAAACTGCTCCAGCGTTGCGGGGGAATCCATCTCCGTGGGTTCGGTGCCGGCCTGAAGCTGTGCAAGAATCACGGTGATGTTATCCCCCCCGCCGGCTGCCAGCGCAGCAACCACAAGGGCATCGCAAGCGGAATCGAGCTGTGTGTTCCCGCGCAATATCTCGGCAATCCGCTCATCCTCAATTTCCGAGTGAAGCCCATCGGTGGCCAGCAGAACAGTGTCGCCGGGGTGAAGCGGGAATTGGAAGATGTCGGGGGTGACGGTCGGCTCTGACCCCAGTGCGCGGGTGATGACGTTCCGCCCGGGAAATTGCGCGGCTTGCTCCTTTGTTAAAACCCCGGAAGCAACCAATTCGGCAACGTGGGAGTGGTCGTTGGTAAGCTGCTGCAATCCGCCGTTGCGGAACAGGTAGGCGCGGCTGTCGCCCACGTTTGCCAGATGAAGTTGGTGCCCGCCACCGATGCCATCCCGCTGGATCACCGCTGCAACAAGGGTGGTTCCCATCGTCCCCGCGTCACGCTTTCGGGCGGCTTGGAACACCTGCCAATTTGCGGCCTGAACCCCTTCCGGCATCCGTTGCGCAAAGCCTTGCTGAAATTCACTTTGCTGCGGTTGCTGCATCGTCCGCAAAAACACCTCCACCGCCAGCGCGCTGGCTTCGGCTCCGCCGTGGTGCCCTCCCATTCCGTCGCAAACCACCAGCACGCACGCATCCCCCACCGGAAGCGTCGCCAAGTTGTCTTCATTCTGGATACGGCGCAGCCCAACATCCGTGCGGGTGGCAATGCGGATGTTGGGTGAGTGTTGCTCTGTTCGCTTGCAGGTCGAACTCATGCTGCGTGAAATTAGGGCTGGCGACGTATCTGTGATTCCGGTGAAGCAGGTTGGGTTCCGTGGCTGGAATCCACCGTGGGATTTTTTGGTGGCTGGGACAGCAATGTGTCGGGGGGTGGGGGAAGAATATCTTTCACCTCGGGGGTATCAATCGGCGGGGCAACGTCATCCCGCTTGATCCATTTTTGCGTTTGCCGAACAATCAGCCACTCGCCGCCGCGCCGTTGGATTGTCAGCAGGTTGCTGGTTTGGCCCCGCAGAAGCGTTTTGTCTTCGCGAAGCCGTTCGTAGGTGATCCACCACTCGGTGGTGATGGTGGAGTCGTTGGCAGCTTGCGCGTTTTTCACTTCAAGCTCGAACACCGGGGTTTCGGTGATCCGTTCGTAGAAATCGCTCATGTCCCGCTCGATGGCTGCCCGTGTTGCGCGCTTCATCCGGAAGTATTCCACGTCGCGCTCGGCATACAGCGAAGCAAGCGCGCTGGAGTTGTTGCTGCGGGAAAACATCTGGTAATCGAGCGCGATTTTCCGCGACAGCTCGAACGCCCCAGTCGCGCTAAGCCCCACCTCACCCCCGGGCAATCCTTGCTGTTGCTGGTACCACTGCATCCCAAAATATCCCCCAACCCCCAACACAATGGCAGCAAGGACAATCCAAATCGGGGCGTTGCTTGGTTTGCGTTTGTCGGATGGAGTTGGTTGCTGTGGCTGCGCTGCGGATTCCGGTTGCGGCGGGAACTGCGGCGTGGCGGCGGGGGGCGAAAACTGCTGCGAGCTTTCTGCTGAACCAGCCACCACTGTTGGCGGAGCAATAACTGCCGGCGCAACCACCGTTGCAGCGGGGTCGTGGAAGGGAGTGGGATTGTGGAAGGGGGTGGAATCGTTGGTGGTATCTATCATCTCCAGCGCGCTTAAAAATTCCCCCGCCGTCTGGAATCGTTCGTCGGGATTTTTTGCGGTGGCGCGGTGCAGCAGCCGCGTAACGGATGCTGGCAACGTCGGCTGGAAGGTGCGTGGATCGGGAAGCTGCGCGGTTAGCACCCCCTGGATAACCTCGGCATATCCAATGGGGGTTTCCTGGCTGCGTGCAAATGGCTTGCGTGCGGTCAGCAATTCAAACAGGGTGATGCCAAGTGAGTAGAGGTCGGTTCGGTGGTCAATGTGCGCGCCGCGTGCTTGTTCGGGGGACATGTATTCTGGAGTTCCCAGCCCTTTTTGGGTGCGGGTTTCCCCCTGCTGCCAAACGAATTTTGCGATGCCAAAATCGGCAAGCCGGACAACGTCGTCCCAGCCAACCAATAAGTTGGAAGGCTTGATATCACGGTGAATAATCCCAAGCGAATGGAGGTGGGCCAACCCGGCCAATGCTTGGCGGATATACTCACTTGCTTTCTGGAACGGTAGCGGCCCCGATTCCTTGTAGATCACTTGGGCCAGGGAACGTCCGGCCACATACTCCATCACCACGTAGAACGTATCATGCTCGCGGAACCAATCCAGCATCCCCACAATGTTCTGATGCCCGGCCCCCTGCTGAACCTCCGGCTCGCGACGCAAGCGGCGTTCGTAGTCGGCATCCACATCCTCCATTCGGATTGCTTTCAAGGCCACAATCAGCCCATCGTCGGCACGGCGCGCCCGATAGACTTGGCTCATCCCGCCCGAGCCAATCAGTTCCAGCAGTTCGTAGCCACCAACACGGCGCAGAGATTCGTTCGTCATGGTTAGTTGTTTGTGGATCACGTATTGTGGATCAAAGTAGTTGGCTTATCTGCAGCTATTGAGCAACGTATGAATTGCACTACCGAACATCGTCCCCGCTCATGCTGAGCTCCGTCGAAGTATGAGCGGAGCCACCGAACCGAGAAGCTGCCGATCTCCCACCAAATTTTTTTGCAAAAGACCTTATTGAAATTGCTCAATTTACGGGTGGGGAAGTGAGGCCCCACAAAAATACAAGGGGAACCGCTTTAGCGGTTCCCCTTGCTTGTTCTCGCATCTATCGTTCCCGTTACTCCGCCATGTTACTCCGCCATTTCGCGGACACGCGGTGCGGCGGCGCGAATTTCTTCAGCAGTCCCTTCCTCATACTTCTTGAAATTCTCGATGAACAATCCTGAGAGTTTGTAGGCTTGGTCGTCGTAGGCGTTCGGGTCTGCCCAGGTGTTGCGTGGGTTCAGCACTTCATCGGGTACGTTCGGAACGCTGGTCGGGACCATCAGGCCGAAGATCGGGTCCTCGCGGTACTCAGTGTTATCAAGTTCGCCAGCAAGGGCGGCGTTCAGCATGGCGCGGGTGTAGGCGATTTTCATCCGGCTTCCAACGCCAGCGGGGCCGCCGGACCATCCGGTGTTTATCAACCAGCAGTTCACTCCATGCTCCTCAATCTTTTTCCCCAACAGCCCGGCATAGACCGACGGATGATGAACCATGAACGGCGCGCCGAAGCAAGCGCTGAATGTTGGCTGCGGCTCGGTGACACCTTTCTCGGTTCCGGCAACCTTTGCGGTGTAGCCGCTGATGAACTGGTACATCGCCTGTGGCGTGGTCAGTTTTGCAATCGGCGGAAGCACACCAAAAGCATCGGCGGTAAGCATGATGATATTTTTCGGGTGGCCGCCAACCGAGCCGGGGGCAATCCCCGGGATGAAATCCAGCGGATAAGCGGCGCGTGTGTTCTCGGTGTACTTGGCTTGGTCAAGATCTACTTCGCCGGTTTCGGGGTCCACCACCACGTTCTCTAAAATTGTCCCGAACATCTTTGTTGTGGCGTAAATCTGCGGTTCGGCTTCGGCATTGAGTTTGATGACCTTCGCGTAGCATCCGCCTTCAAAATTGAACACGCCGTCGTCGGACCAGCCGTGTTCGTCGTCGCCAATCAGCGGGCGGGTTGGGTCGGCAGAGAGTGTGGTTTTGCCGGTTCCCGAAAGGCCGAACAGCACCGCAACGTCCCCCTGTGCCCCGATATTTGCCGAGCAGTGCATCGGCATAATGCCACGCAACGGAAGCAGGTAGTTCATCACCGTGAAGATGGATTTTTTGATCTCGCCGGCGTAGGATGTTCCGCCAATCAGAATCAATTTTTGGCCCAAATCCAGCAGGACGAAAGTGCCGGAGCGGGTTCCATCAACCTCGGGGTTTGCCTCCATCGCCGGGACGTGGACGATGGTGAAATCGGGGGCGAAACCGGCATCGCCACCCTGGGCGTTGCGAAGCGGAATAAACAAGGTTTGGGAGAAAAGATTCTGGTAGGCGTTGGTGTTGATAACGCGGACGTTCAGGCGGTAGCGGGGATCGGCACCAACGTGACAGTCGGCCACAAAAACATCTTTCCCGGCAAGGAACGCTTTCGCTTTTTCCAGCAATGCGTTGAACTTCTCCTGCGGAAACTCACGGTTCACCGTTCCCCACCACACATGATCCTGGCTTTCGGCCTCGCGGACAACGAACTTGTCCTGTACCGAGCGGCCAGTGTGCTGCCCGGTGAGCACGGCAAGCGCGCCGCCACGGGTAAGGTGCCCATCGCCCCGAAGGACCGACTCCTCCACCAACCGGGCGGTGGTTCCATTGTAGATAATCTCCCCTACGTTTGCGATACCGAACGCTTCCAATTGTTGCCTGATTGCGTCATTGCTCATGAAGTTCTCTCCAGTAAGTAGGATATGTTGGACTGAGTTTGAAGTAGCAGAAAAAGCCAGAAGCTGCCACCGAATCGGGTGGAGTAGCTTCGCCGCCAAGCATTATCTGAGGGATAGAATGCGGATGCAAAGTTCGCACCCTGACGGCAAACCAAATGTAAGAGAAAAGGTAACTATTTAGGTGCCCCGAATTCAGATGAGTGAAAGATGGTTGGGTAAACTTCGTTAAGATTCTGCCAATGTCAAAGCAAAGAATGGAACTTCCAGAGACCATAGAAGGTTGCCACAAACTCTGATCAGAGAGTTGATGGCAATGATTGAAGGTTTACGAACCGAACTACAGAAGCTCCAGCATCAGCTCAACCAAAACAGCCGCAACAGCCACCGTCCACCCAGCAGCGACGGGCTGACAAAACCAGGGATTCCCAAACCACCATCCGGCAAAAAACAGGGTGGACAATTTGGTCATCGCGCATCGCGGCAATACGCTAACAATGGTGGAGACACCCGATGAACGAGTGGAGATTCGTCCCGAAGTGTGCGAGCATTGCCAGAAGAAATTTACCGGCCGCGAGCACTATCACCTCAAAAGCCGCCGCCAAGTCTTCGATCTGCCGCCGATGACCTTGCAGGTGAAAGAATATGCGTCGTATGGATGCCGGTGCACGCGGTGTGGGAAAGAGAATCAGGGAGCGTATCCCAGAGGAGTGACCGCACCGGTACAATATGGCTCAGGAGTACGGTCGTTGGTGAAGGTAAAAGTAGCGGGATGCTTCCGAACGATTCTTGGAGCGGCGCAGTACGCACGAATCAACAGTTTTTTCTCAACCGTTCGGAAGCAGAAATTCAACCCCTTCACAGAATTATTGAAGGTTTTTAACGGTAGTATCCCCGATTATCGTTTGGGGAGCACCTAAATAGTTACGGGGCTTCTTTGTTTATCTATGTTTAGTGTGCAAAAGCAGGGAGGAGAGGAAAGTAGAAAGTAGGAAATAGAAGGAGGGGGGGGAGAGGCCACTGAATCCAGCACTCCGCTCATGCAGAATCCCATCGAAGTATGAATAGAGCCATCGGACGGCCGCCTGCCATTAGATTACAAAAAATTAATGTGACCATTCAGAGCAAAGTGGTGTTATATCTAATAAGCACCCCAATAACTTTCCATTGATTGATTGATTGATTGATTGATTGATTCCCCATGGGTACTGCACCTCCTCCTCACAATGACGAGTTCCTTGAATTTATCGCACGCCAGATGCGTTCTATACATCATTGGTTAGGCCGATACCTGCCTGAGCCTGAAGATCGGAAGGATGTTCTTCAGAACACGCTCATAGCTGCATGGTTTGCCAGCAAGAATCTCACCCCAGATACTCCAATAGTGGCATGGCTGCACCAGATTGCTAAACACCAATTATCGAACTGGATGCGCAGAGAAAAACGCAAAGGGCCTCTGCATCCATCACGGGTGAAACTTGATGAAGAGTGTATAGCCGCGCTGCAGGAAGGTGAAGAATTTATAGAGGTAGTGAATATGGACTTGTCCAGGTTGCTCTCAATCTTGCCTCTTGAAACCCAGAAGCTGATTCTCCAAATTCATCTTGAAGGATACAGCTACGGAGAAATAGCAGAACAGCAAGGATGCACGGTTTCCTCAATAAAAATGAAGGTGCACCGGGGGATGGAGAAGATGAAGAAGGTGGCGAGGGGAGATATCTAAATTGATAAGGAAAGCGTACGGGATACTATCCCTATGTCAAATAAATCAATCACAAAAACAAGAAGGAGCTAAGATGAAAACACGCATCAGCATGGCGTCGATAGCTGTAATTCTGGCCATGGTAGCGCACTCGACCATGGTAACAGCAACAACACTAATCAAAATCTACAAAGAGGGTGAAGGTGAAAATGGGTACTATGACGTTCGCGAAATGCATTCAACAGATTATTCTGGAAATCAGCATCACACGTTAGAATGCTATCAGCCAGGTTCAAAAAAATGTAAATGGGAAAGCGCGCCGATAGGTAGATTGATTGAGTATGCAGAAAATCAGATACTCAATGGTTTTCTTGTCGGAACATATCAAGAGACATTCAATTCTGTGTTGTACCGTGTCCAGTGGTCATCAGTCGGCAACAGAATCGAAATTCAAGAAACACAAGAGGATATCTCCTCAATAAACTAAATATCACACACGCTAAACAGGATAACGCCATGAAAACGAAGTACCACAAATTAACCGCAACAGCTTTAATAGCCGCAGTTCTCTGCTTAATTATAAGTAGTGTTATGTATGCTAAAACAAAAGATATTTATATCAAGACGGATGAAGACCGAAGTGGATACAATGACGTGAGAGAAACGCATGACATTGACAACGGCAATGAATATCATCAGCTATTTTGTAATGATCCAGGACTAAGCCTATGTCAATGGCAATATAATCCATGCGGAAGGTTGATTGAGTATGCAAAAGACCAAATTGAGATTGGCATTTTAAGTGGTCAGCATCAAATTCAGGAGAATTTTATCACCTATACAGTGACATGGGGTAATACTGAAAATGGAGATAGCTTCATTAAAGAAGTTCAAACTATTAATGACCCATTAAATTAGTCTCCAAACTACAGCAAATGAAGCAAACCTATCTACTGTACCCTTTGAACAATGGCAGTACGCATCTTATGCGTACTGCCATTCGCAGCTTTCAGTATGGCATCGTAACTATGCTACTCGTGTTGAGTTGCGTGAATATATGCCATTCGCAGCCTACACCCACAATCTATAGCGTATTTCAAACAGATTCCATCATATCAATCCCTCTTAATGAAAGGCCAAGTAATTTTCAAATTTGCTTTGATGGATCAAAAAACTACATTGTTGATGAAAACAGCCCAAAGAATCAAATTTTATTGAGAAATGCGAGCCAATGGCTTGATGATACCTTGCTGCTTGCTCTTCCTGATACGTTGTTGAATAGTAGATCGAGAATTCAGTCAATATCAATGAACAAGCAATTCATAGTGATATCAGTATATAAGAATGTCTTTTTATTTCAAAGGATTCAAAACTCAGCAAAATATGTTCGTTTTTATGAAGTGCGCTTTCCGTGTAATTATATTAGAATTTTAAACAATACTATCGTTGGTATTTCTAGCAAAATTTCAAACATTAATCATCAAAATAAAGAGAATGCGGCATGGCTTTTTAGAATTCCGTTAGCTGATACAGCGCATTATTATGATGGCGTAAAGCTAATTGAACCTATAGGCCTTGAATTTGATTATTTCGCTCCACAAGTTCATGTCGCTATTACTGATTCAGTAGTAATGATCGCAGATATTGTTAATTATCAAATTAGAATCTATAATCATTATGGAAATTTAATAGATAGTCTTTCCAGAAGTACTCCATTGTGGTTTGCTAACCGTCTATACATACAGAATACAAGTTTAAAAGATAGTCTCCGAAGCCTTTCTCAATATCCAAAAAATTGCATTGAATTGATTCGACCTTATTTTGATAGCATCAGAGTGCTTAGGCATATAGCAATGCTCAATAACAATCAACTGTTGGTTGCTTGGCAGCTTCCTGATCGCTGGATACGGAAGGATAAAACGATTGGGCCACCCAAGATGGAGTATGATGTATGGAAATATGAAAACAATAAATGGAGTCCATCAAGCATTGATTTGACAGATATTTTGCCTGAGCCAAGTGATTCCATCGCCAGTTTTAATAACAACACTTATTTAGGCTTTAATTATTACTCTACTGATGAAGGTTTGTATAGGGTAAACCGTTGGATTCCTGAAGGTATCAACACTTCACCCTTGACATATAATGATGTTTATAGAATTCAAGATAGCATTGCTGCAATCGATAAAAATTGCTTTGCTCTATTTAGAATTAGAATCAAACCAAATGATTCACTGGTAAAGGCAAACAAAATAGAAAAATCAGAGAACCAGATTGAAAAAATGCGAACCGATTCTTTGGTTGGCTGCACGATCAATTCTTCCCCTGAAAAGTTGTACTCTCCTGATAGTACAACTGCTGTGTTATTGCTCAATGACTATAACTGCCATGATTGCATAATCAAAACAATCAAGGCTGTTGAATATTCTGTTCAGCATACTCAAAATCCCGTAAGGGTGCTTATGCTGACACGAACGCGCAAATCAATGACAAGCAGAAAAGAGGCAATCAAGAAATATCAAAAAATATACAAGGATCATCAGCTGTTGTTTGATTGCCCCAATAGTGACAACGATAGTTGGCCACCAACTGGCATTACTAACGGTGTTTTTGGAATGTTCGGTGTATCCAAAACGCCTGTTTTGATTGTGATTCACAAGAATCAAACAATCGAATTCATGAATTACGAAAAGATTGACAATCTTATGGATAACCCGAATGAATTGCGTAATCAGATTGATATGGCTTTTTCTAATTGAATGAAATCACAAGGATTTTCGCAAACCACTTTCGTGGAAGCATAACTCAAAAAAAAATGGAGTTGAGACCGCAATCTCAACTCCATTTTTTTTTGCTGTTGATACTCTGCTAATTCTTCACCGGTGTTTTTACCACCACATCCACTGTTCGGCTGAAGAATCGGCCTTCGGGGAGGTCGTTGTTGAAGAGCGATGTTGTTTCGCCAACGCCGGTTGCGTTTTCGGCTGGCACGTTCAGCTCTTTTGCTGTGTTGATTGCCCGCTCGCGCGATAGCTGCAAGTTATGCGATTCGTCCCCTAACCGGTCGGTGTATCCGGTAATCTGCACTTGCGATTCGGGGGTGATCCGCTCCTTAATCGTCCGCGCAATGTTCTTGCTGGTTTCGGTCAGTGTGGCCTTGTCATAATCGAAAGTTATCAGGTTGAACCGCTCGAACGCCATATCCCCCTGCTTCTCTTCCCGCTTCTTCTGGATGGTGATCTGCTCCACAGGCAACTCGGCTTGGGCCACTGCTTTTTTGCCGCGCGTGTCGGTTATCTCAAACCGCGTCACCAACGGCGTGCGGTCAATCGGCGCTTGTTCCTGGATGCCGGTGATGTCCCACTGCAACTGCTCCGGCGGCGTTCCTGTTCCGCTGAACTCCTTCAACATCCGCCCCCCCTGGCTGATGGTTGCTCCCCACTGGCGCGCTCCCGATTCCGCTTTCACCAACGGACGCAGCAGCACCTTCGGTGGGTCGGCGGTCCGAAGCGTGTCGCTGACGGCCACGGGGTCCAGCAGGCTCAGCGTCCGGCTGGAAATTTCCACGCGGCGGTTCTCCGCAATCCCGTCGGGGTCGGCTGGGCTGGATGCAAGCGCGGGAAGGTTCCGCGCGGCAACGTCAATCCGGTTTGGCTCAATCCCCCAACGTGAGGTCAGATATTCCTTCACTGCTTCGGCGCGGGATTTCGAGAGCGCGGTGTTGTTGGCCTCGGCCCCGGTGTTGGAGTTGGTTCCGGTCAGGGTGATTTTCGACCCTGGTGCGCGCCGCATTCTATCGCCCAAAATGTTCAGCATCTGGTAATACACCTCCATCGTTCCTTGCCCGTTCAGTTGGTCGGTTTGGAACTGCGCGGAAGCGTCGCCGCTGTACTGGCGGTAGCGCGTTGGTATCTGGGCCGAGTTGTCTTCAAAGAAAATATAGTTCAGCAGCGAGCTTGTCTGCGTGTTGATGAACTCCTCCACCCGGATTGTCACCCCTGGCCGCTCGGTTCCGTCGGCACTTACGCCAACGGCTGCAAGCTGGGCTGCCAGCACCGGTTCGGGTGGTGGTGGCGGCGGTGGTGGGGGCGGTGGTGGAGGTGGCGGCGGCGGCGGTGGGGGAGGTGGCTCCGTGACCGGGAAGGCATACTTCAACGACGCGCCGCCGCGAAGCTGATGGATTTTCCAATCAAGGTCGCTGGTGACGTTGGTGAAGCCAAAGGAGAAGCCGATTTCTGGAGCAAGGATGAACGTTTCGGACGTGTTCAGCGGAAGCTCATAATCGGCACCGATCACCCCGGCAACCCGCAGCCCGGTGTTGGCAAGCTCGCCGGAAACAGGATTTCGCACACGGGTGTTCTGTCCGTTATCGCCGATGAATGTGGCGGAAGAAGGGGAGACCAACTGCTCCTGCTGGGTGAAGTTTTTGGTCATAAAAACCCCAACTTCCGGCCCCAGCCGGACTGTCAACGGCATATCGTGGATTGGCCGCCATCCCAGCAGAATTTCGCTGCCAACCATTCCCAACGTGGCATCAAGGCTGTACTGGCTGATGCCGCTGGCGGTGTCGTTGCCAACAACGATTGGGCCGATATGGGCATCGGCAGTTTGCGTTGCGGCAAGTGAGTACAAGCCGGCGCGGGCAATCAGCCGGAATTGCTCGTCGAACGGAAGCTCGAACAGTGCTCCAACGGCGTACCCCATTCCGGTGCCGCCGGTGAAGCCAACGTCATCCAGTGCCATGCAGTTTGGCGTGCCGGGGATTCCGAAGAACTGGCTGCTGTGGATATTCAGCCCCAAGTTCCCAAACAGGCCGATGCGTGGCTGAAGGCGTTGTTCGGCCAATTTTTGTTCTGGCGTTTTTGTGCTGCGTGGTTCCTGCTGCCCAAGCGTTGGCAACGCCAGCAAGGGCCACAGAAACAGCAAGCAGAGAAGAAGCCGGGGGAAGCGACGTATCATGGTCATTCAGAGTAGGTTAAAACGAAGATCACTTGGCCGAAAGATACGGAAGAGAGGTGGGGAATTGGTAATGGAGAATTGAGAATTGATAAGTGAGAATGGATAATTGGCTCATTTAGAGTTAGCGTGTAAAGCATGAGTTGAGCCGGAAAATTTGTTCGACAAGGCAAATCGCGTGGCTTGATTTTCATACATTGCGCCATTCTTACGCCGTGCAATAGCTTTTGGCTCTATGAGTCATCCGGTTTCCGTCAGTTTACTATGTGGTAGTAGTAGCGGTTCTACCGAATCGTTGATGTGAAATGATGGCGGGCTCATAGGGCTTTTTTACGGGTAAGCAGTTCGATAGCTTTTGGCCCTATGGGCCGTCTGGTTTCTGTAGGCTTACTATTGGCGTAGTAGCGGTTCTTACCGTAAAGCTGATCTGAAATCATGGCGGGTTCATAGGGTCTTTGTTTATGAATTAGCTGGAGGCATGAACAACCACGCCCCCGGCTTCGTTTTCAAAAACTCCCACTCTTTCCTCCCCTCTTCTTCGCGCCCTTTGCGTTCCCCCTTTGCGTCTTTGCGTGAACCTCTTCTCTTTCCCCCCCCCTACTTCGCCACATTCATCACCCGGGTCAAACGCTGCGTTGGCGTTTCTAAAATGTAGATGTAGCTGCCGCTGGGGAGTACCCCGGCGTCGAAACGAACCACGTACCGACCGCGGCGCGCGATTCCATCTACCAGGCGCAACACCTCCTGGCCCAACGTGCTCACCACGTAGAGCTTCGTTTGGCCGCCCTCGATTAGCTCGTACTCAATCTCCGTTTCCCACGTCACAGGGTTTGGACGGTTCGGTTTCAGCACCAGCTTTCCTTCGGCTTCAATCAGCCGCAACGTTCCGAATCTGCAGATGCCGTTCAGCCGAAATTCGCCCGGCTCTGCGGTGGCCGTCACTGGCTTGCTCAACTGCAAATCTGTCAGCTTTAACGATGTGGCTTCGGCGTTGCCGAGCGTGGCGGTGAACTCGTAGCTGGCAACCTCACCGCTGCTGAACTCCGCTGGGATTTCCCCCGTCACCGGAACCAACCGCTCGCCATCGGCCACGCTCCCAATCGGTGTTGATCCCGCCGGAAACAGCAGGCTGTTGTTGAATCGAAGCACTCCGCTGAAGCTGGTCGAGCCGCTTCCAGCAAGCCCGCCGCCACTGACCTCTGCCCGAATCGGAACCCGCACCCGCTCGCCTGCCGAGGCTTC
>JAEUSP010000059.1 GCA_016788565.1 Chlorobiota bacterium
CAATGGTGATGTGAACAGCGGGAACAACAGCGAGGCAACCACAAACATCGGCTACAACGACCCCGACGGCGCGACGGCCACGAACGCCGCCAGCCAGACGAACATATTGGGGAACACAAATCTTGGATCGAACACGGGAAGTGGCGGTGGAGCAACCACAACAAGCGTTGCTGGGAACACCAACATCAATGCTTCCAACCCAGGATCATCGGTTGTCCAGACAACGAACATTGGGTACAACGACCCCGATGGTGCTGGCGCGAACGCAGCCAGCCAGACGACGGTGTTGGGGAACATTAACCTGAACAACACCAGCCCTGGAAGCACCTCGCCACAGACGACGACAATCGGCTACAACGATCCCGATGCCGCTGGTGCGAACGTGCCATCGCAGACGACGATTCTTGGGAACACGAATATCAATGCTGGCCCGGTCAGTTCGCCAACATCGCAGACGACGACGATCGGCTACAACGACCCCGACGCAGGTGGTGCGAACGTCGCTTCCACAACAACCGTCAACGGCAACACGAACTTAGGCTCGAACACCGGCAGCGGTGGTGGCCCAACAACAACAACGGTGTTGGGGACAACGAACTTGCAGGGCGCGACAACGAACATCAACACCGCGCCAAACGCAGGCGGGACAACGACGATTGGGAACCCAACCTCAACTACTCAGTTGAACGGGACGGTGAGCTTTGCAAACGCGCCAACGATTCCGCTGGCAACGGATAACCTCTGGGTGGGCGTTGGTGGAGTTCAAACGGCGTATGCACCTGGCACGGCCGGAACAGTGCTGACCGTGGTTGGAACAACACCAACGTGGTCCAACAGCATCGGTAACTCATCAACAGCCGAGAATGTGGTGGGCGGTCCGTTGAATTTGAACAGCACGGCGGCTGGCTCGCCATCAACAACGAACATCAACGCTGCACCGGCAACTGGCGGGACAACGAACGTTGGGAATGGGACTTCGACGACGAACGTTGCAGGCACGACTAATCTAACCGGCCCGGCAACGCTGAGCGGAACAACAACGACGATCAGCAGCCCAACCACGAACATCAACACCGCACCGAACGCAGGCGGGACAACGACGATTGGCAACCCAACTTCAACTACTCAGTTGAACGGGACAGTGAGCTTCGCAAACGCGCCAACGATTCCGCTGGCAACGGATAATATCTGGCGTGGCGTTGGCGGTGTTCAAACAGCGTATGCCCCCGGCACAAACGGCACGGTGCTTCAGATCGTTGGAACAACCCCAACGTGGAGCACAACAAACAACTTCAGCACAACGGCCCCGGCTGGTGGCGGCGCGGTGACGAACATCAACAGTGGTGATGTGAACAGCGGGAACAACAGCGAAGCAACAACGAACATCGGCTACAACGACCCCGACGGCGCGACGGCCACGAACGCGGCCAGCCAGACGAACATTTTGGGGAACACAAATCTTGGATCGAACACGGGAAGCGGCGGCGGAGCAACCACAACAAGCGTTGCGGGGAACACCAACATCAATGCTTCCAACCCGAACTCGGGAACGGTTCAGACAACGACGATTGGCTACAACGATCCAGACGCAGGTGGTGGGAACGCCGCCAGCCAGACAACAGTGCTGGGGAACATCAACCTGAACAACACCAGCCCTGGAAGCACCTCGCCACAGACGACGACAATCGGCTACAACGACCCCGACGGAAGCGGCGGGAACGTGCCATCGCAGACGACGATTCTTGGCAACACCAATATCAATGCAACCAACCCGAACAGCCCAACGGCACAGGTGACAACCATTGGGTACAACGACCCAGATGGAGGTGGACCAAACTCAGCTTCTAGCACGGTCTTCAACGGCAGCGTGACGTTTACGAACCCACCAAGCCTGCCGCTGGCAACAAACAACGTTTACGTTGGCGTGGGCGGCGTTGCAACCGCGCTTCCGCCAACCAACAGCAGCGTGTTTATCACCGATGGATCGGGTGTGCCGCAATGGCAAACGATTTCTTCGTTCCTGCCAGCAACGGCGTGGGCATTGGCAGGGAATGCCAGCACAAACCCAGCAACGCAGTACCTGGGAAGCTCCGACGACCAAGACATTTCGATGCGGACAAATGGAACGGAGCGTGCCCGAATTTACAGCAACACCAACGGCGGCGGCTTCGGCATTACCAACGCATTCCGCCCGGGGGGGCTGGCTGGTTCAACAGGCCAGGTGCTGACTTCAACGGGAAGCACAACCGCACCAGTCTGGACTGCAAGCGGTGTGTTGAATGCCGTTGGTGGATCGGCTCCAACCACCGGCATCAACAACGGCGACATCAACAACGGATCGGGGACTGAGTCGGTGACGAACATCGGCTACAACGACCCCGACGGCGCGGCGGCTGGGAACGGCCCATCGGTGACAAACATCAATGGGACCACCAACATCGGCTCGGCAACGGGGAACGGCGGTGGGCCAACAACCACAACCTTCAGCGGCAACGTGGTGTTCAACACCGCGCCAAGCCTTCCGCTAACCAACAAAGCACTGTTTGTTGGGAACGCCTCGAACGTTGCTGTCGCGCTTCCCACAACTAACGTCCCTGGCGCGGCTCTAATTCAGGATGGAACGGGGACCCCTGTGTGGTCCACAACGCCTGCAATTCAGCTTGCGCAAAACAACATCTGGGTGGGGAATGCCAGCAACCAGCAGCAGGCGTACGCGCCAACAACCAACGGCGCAATGTTGGTGCTGAACAGCTCGCTGACCCCGGTCTGGTCCAATGCCAATGCTATCTCATCAACCGTTGGCGCAAACCCAGCAACGAACATCAACACGGGTGATATCAACAGCGGGACCGCAAGCGAATCGGCAACCACGATTGGCTACAACGACCCCGACGGCAACACCGCTACCAACGGGCCATCAACAACAACCGTTCTTGGCGACATCAATCTGAACTCTACCAACCCGAACAAGAGCGCGCCGCAAACAACCTTGATCGGCTACAACGACCCCGATGCAGGGGGCGGGAACGTGCCATCGCAAACCACGATTTTGGGCAACACAAATATCAACGCAACAAGCCCAAACAGCCCAAACACGCAAACCACAACCATCGGCTACAACGACCCCGATGGAGCCGGAACCAGCGTGGCTTCCACAACCAATATCTTGGGCAACACCAACATCGGTTCGGCCACCGGGCCAACAACCACAACGTTCTTTGGAAACGTGGTGCTTCCAGCCGGGACTTCGATCCCACTGGCGCAAAACAACATGTTTGTTGGCAACGCCAGCAACGTTGCAACCGCGCTGCCACCGGTGAACAGTGCGGTGTTGGTCACCAACGGCAGTGGCGTTCCGCAGTGGCAAACAATCGCAACCTTCCCAAGCAACGCTTGGTCGCTGAACGGCAACACCGGAACCACGCCAGGCGTTGGCGTTGGCCAGAACTTCTTGGGTGCCACCGACGACCGCGATGTGGTGTTTGCCAGCAACAACTTGGAGCGCGCCCGTGTGCTTAGCACAACCAACGGCGGTGGTTTCCGCATCAGCAATGCTTTCTTGCCAAACGGTCTTGCCGGGTCAAGTGGCCAGGTGCTGACCTCAACGGGTTCCTCCACCGCACCGGCATGGACCTCCAGCAACGTCCTTTCGGCACTTGGTGGCGCAACCCCAGTTACCGGAATCAACAGCGGTGATGTGAACCCCGGCACCAACAGCGAATCAACCACCAACATTGGCTACAACGACCCCGACGGCGCAGCAGCAACGAACGGGCCATCGGTGACAAACATCCGTGGCAACACCACGATTGGAAATGCCACTGGCGATGGCGGCGGGCCAACAACAACAACGATTAACGGCAACATGGTGTTTGGGAATCCATCGGCAATCCGCACCGCGCTTGGCATCTACTCCGGTCGCGTGGCCAACAGCACGGGAAGCAACACGACCACCGTGACCGTGACCGGCGCAACGTTCACCGCAAGCACGGTGATTGAGATTAGTTGGGAAGAAGCCGGGGCGGGAAGCTCCACCTACTTGCAATACAAGATCGTGAACCGTTCGGCCCCGGGTGGAAACCAGTTTACCGTCTCCTTCTCGGCAACGCCGCCGGCTGGGTTTATCAACTACATCGTTCACCAGTAGCCAGCAATTCTGTTCGTGAGGCAGGGCAAACGCTCTGCTTCACGAACGGCAAAAAAAGCTGGTGATTGAAGCAGAGGTAGAAGCCAGTTGTTGTACCGTACTCACCGAATAATTCTCTATCCATGATATCATCTACCATGGTTCCCCATAAGCGAATCCTGACCAGCACTCTGCGCGGGGCAATCCTGCTTGTTGTGGTGGCCTTCATGGCCAACACAGCGTTGGCGCAGCGGACCACAAAAACGCAAACAGTGGTGCTGGACGACGGCCAGGGTGTGCCTTCCACCGTTACCTTGCAAACACCAACCGTTCCCTTTACCAGTTGGACGATGACGCTGCCGGACGGCCCGCCGGGAAGCTCGGGTAGCTTACTCACCTCCGATAATACCGGGAAATTATCCTGGCTGCCAGGCGTGCCACAAAGTGGTTACTGGACCCTGACCGGCAACGCCGGAACCACAGCCGGAACCAACTTCATTGGGACCACCGATGACGTTGCTTTCCAAATTCACGTCAATAATGTGGCCGCTGGGGCTTTCGGAACGCAAACGCAAGGGAACGGGCGGGTGATGCGGTTTGAGCCAACCAACCTTAGCCCAAATATTTTGGGTGGGCATCACGATAACTCCATCACGACTGGCGCGCGTGGCGTGACGATTGCGGGGGGTGGATCGAACGCTAATCCTAACCGAGTGAACAACGCTGGGGCCGATTTTGCAACGGTAAGCGGGGGCGTTGGCAACACTGTTTCGGCAATCAATGGAACAGTTGTGGGAGGAACCGGAAACACAGCATCGGGGGATGCAGCGGTAACTGGCGGAACCAGCTCAACCGCCAGCGCGGCAAACGCAATTGCGTTTGGAACCAGCACCACCGCAAGCGGAAGCGCGGCGGTGGCAATGGGGGGAAGCACGCTGGCGCGCGGCGCGAACTCGGTAGCCATGGGGTTATCAGCCCAGACTGCGGTTGCCGCAACCGCCGCCATTTCGTTGGGGAACAGCACCCAAGCCAACGGTGTGAACTCCATAGCAATGGGGAACACCACCACCGCAAGCGGCAACACCGCAACGGCCATGGGGGGATCATCTACCGCTTCGGGTGATACGGCCACGGCAATCGGCAACTCGGTCACAGCAAGCGGGCGGACGTCGGTGGCAATGGGGAGCCAAGTAACCGCCAACGCCAGCAACAGCATTGCCATGGGGCAATGGGTAACCGCTGGGGCCGCCAACGCGATTGTGTTTGGCAAAGGGGTAAGCAATGGAACCCGATTGGTAAACAGCACTGCCAATTCCTTCATGGTCGGTTTTAACTCAGCTTCCCCAACGCTGTTCGTTGGCCCTTATACTTCCCAGGCGGATAATCGCGGCTATGTTGGAATTGGAACCTCCACCCCGCAAGCACGGTTGGTGGTGGTGGGTGAGAACAACCTGCCAACCAGCGCTGCGCTGAACGTCACGAACAACGCTGGCGTGTCGGCATTGTTGGTGACGAACAACCGGAAAGTTGGGATCGGCGGCTTTAACGTGGCAACCTCCGATACCCCCAAAGCGCGCTTGCACGTGCGTGGGCTTAGCGATGGCGATTTCAGCAGTATCCTGCCAACGCTGGCATTGAATATCAGCAACGCTAACGGCGATCCCTTGCTGCGTATTCGCGATGATGGGCGGATGATGATCGGTACCGAAAGCGCGCCGTTTGCCGGCCTTACCTCAAAAGGGAGCATCGGCCCAAGCGCAAGCAACACCTACGACTTAGGCTCGTGCGACCTTCAATGGCGCGATGTGTATGTGAACCGCGACATGCTGTTTACCTGCAACAACGTCACCGGCTTCAGCCGTGCCAAGTTCAATTACAACACGGCCACCACGGCCAAGTATTTAGATATTTCGGTTGGCTCCGGTGCGGCTGCGCCAACAACCGCAATGGTGATTGCCGAAAACAACAAACGTGTTGGCTTAACCGATGGCATTGGGGCCACAACCCCCGACCCCTCGTTCAACGCTACCGGAACCGGTGTTGCGCCGCAAGGTGCGTTGGATATCCGCTCATCAACTGGTGCGCTGATTATTCCCCGCATGACCGCAGCGCAGCGGCTTACGCTTTCGCTGGTGTTGGGAAGCATGGTCTATCAAACCGATTCGCCAGCAGGGCCAGTTCCCCCGGCAAGCACCGAAGGATTTTGGGTTGTTGAAACCGTTGTCGGTGTCCCAACATGGGTTCGGAAATAACAAACCCGCCCCGGCCTGCTCTTTCCCGTGAACGATACCAACTTTAGAACAAGAAGCAAGAACCGATGAAGACTTCGGTACAACCATATCTGCATCTACTGGTGGCGGCCCTGGCATTGCTGTCCACCCCCGCGTTTGCCCAACGGGCAACGTGGATGGGGGATGAGCTGCAAGTGGATGATAACACTGGCAATACTGTCACGGTGGCTTCCCCTTCCGACGGGGTCCACACCAGTGCTGGTGGCCGCGACTCGTTGCTGTTCTCCTATATCCTCAAGCTCCCAACCGGGCCTGCTCCTCCAGCAACTGTTCCGGTGGGGCCGCTCACCACCTACTACCTTGTTGCCGACCCCGATGGAACAAGCTACTGGCAACAGGTCTATCAAAACGCAGGGTTCTGGCTAAGCATGGGGAATGCAAGCACGATTGCGGGAACGCAGTATCTGGGAACGTACGACAGTATCAACTTCAACATCCATGTCAATAATGCCGGCTTGGCTTCGCAAGGGCGGCAACGTGCAATCCAGTTTCAGCCGCGGCTAACCAGCCCCAATATCATCGGCGGCTTCAATAGTAACTCCATTACGGGTGCTGCCAACGGTGTTGTGATTGGCGGTGGCGGGCAAAACGGAGCAACCAACCGTGTGTCGGCGGCGGCGGCAAATTTTGCCAACATCGGTGGCGGCCAGAACAACAATGCTTCTGGTGCCAACTCCACAATCCTTGGCGGATCGGGGAATGCGGCATCGGGAAATGCGGCGATTGTTGCCGGAACAACCAGCACCGGATCGGCGGCAAACGCCGTGGCTATCGGGCTATCAAGCACTGCATCGGGGGCAGCAGCGGTGGCGTTGGGGCAATCGCTGACCAGCAGCGGGACGAACAGCCTTGCAATGGGGATATCCTCGCAAGCAACCAACGCCCGCTCCATCGCCCTGGGGAACGCTTCAGTTTCCAGCGGGCAAAACGCTGTGGCCATGGGGAGCGGGTCGCGGGCAACGAACACTTCGGCGGTGGCAATCGGCGGCTTGGATACGGCTTCTGGGACAACGTCGGTGGCAATGGGGAACACCGCAGCGGCAACCGGAACCTCAGCCATTGCTATCGGTTCGCAGCTGGATGCACGCCAAACTTCAGCAATGGCGTTTGGCCAATTTGCAACGGCCGATGCGGCAAACGCAATCACCCTGGGGATGGGCTTTGGGGCCACAGCAACCGACCGGCTAATCAACAGCCGCGCCAACAACATGGCGGTTGGATTCCGTGATGGGACCGGGGCGGGTTCCTCGGTTGCCAACTTCCCAGCACTATCGGTTGATGCACAAAATGTTGGAATCGGAATCGAAAACCCAACAGCACGGCTGCAGATCCGCGCCGAAACCAACACCGGGGCTGGCGCAATGGCCCCCAACGGTGCGTATGCTTTGGACATCCGCGATGCCGTCACCAACTCGGTGGGGTCGCACTTGTTTGTGCGCCACTCCAACAATGCTGGGCATTACCATCCCGGTGGAAGTCTCCCAGCGAACGGAGCGTTTATCGGCATGGGCGATCCATTCTCCACGCCGGTGATTGACGACACTGCCCGGCTGATGATTCGCGGCATGGGGTCAACCAATCAAACATTTGCTCTCTACACCGAAGACAGCACTGCCGAACCCTTGCTTGGCGTTCGCGACGACGGGCGTTTGATCTTCTTCCAGAACACCGTCACCGATTTCGATGGGCTGAATATCAAGGGGCATATCGGGCCAGAGGCGAACAATACATTCGATGTTGGCAGCTGCGATATCCAATGGCGCGACCTGTACATGGCCACCGGGCGGCGGTTCTACTACGACCGCTCCATCCTGCAATTCAACAGCGGCTCGGATTATCTTGATTTCCGAATCTTCGACACCACACTGGTGGGAACCAGCGATGTCACCCAGAACTCGAGCAACGCAACGTGGGCTCCCATTCTGAATCTCGGAAGCTACACGGCTTCGCAGACCTTCTCTCCTGGGGGGGCTGGTTCGGTGGATGGGGTGGAGGTGTACTTCTCATCGTTTACCCCAAGCAGCACCATCACCCTTACCGTTTCTGGCGGAATTGATGCGCCGAAATCGGTGACAAAGACCATGCCCGGTGTTTCTGCAGCAGGGTATGTACTGTTTGAGATTCCACCGTACAGCATTTACGGTTGCAGTGAGGTTCTTACGTGGACCGTGACCTCTACTTCAACATTTACGCTGGAGATGTACGACCGCACTCCGTGCTTCACGGGGCTTTCCAGCGACCGCGCCCAGTTCAATTACTCAGCCGACCCGCCCGCCGCCGGATGGACCCTCACCAACGGCATTTACGGCGGCGGACAAGCGGACATTACCGACCAGCTTGGGGGAACCGCCGCGATTATCCAGCGCGACACCTTGTGCGGTGCTAGCGATCAGTTGCTAGGAAATTGCCGTAGCGGCGGAACCTTGTGTGGTGGGACAGGGGCGATTGACCTATCCTCCTTTATTCAGATTTTTGATGGGGGAACTTCCGTGAAGCAGGTGAATACGTACCCGATTGATTACCGTTTCCGAACATACCGGATTAACGACCCATCGAACGCGATAGCCATTAAATCCACAACCAACCATTTCACCGGAATTGGAACCACCGCCCCGCAAGGCCAGCTGGACGTTGTCTCCACCACTGGGGCAATGATTCCGCCGCGAATGACCCGCGCCGACATCCTGTTGCTTCCGGCAATTCCAGGTTCGATCGTCTATCAAACCAACACCGTCCCCGGCTTTGCTGAAGGTTTGTACGGCTACGATGGCACGCTCCCTGGCTGGAAAAAATTATAGAAGATTCTTCTTGCCATTCAGCCTTGCTGGCAGTACGTTTGCCCGCGTTGACCGAAGCAGACTGCTGCACAACGTGGGCGCGCCCGAAGCTGCCGGAACCCTTCTCACACACATCATCAGCGGAGGCTGAATGCTTAAGGAATTCAAAGAGTTTGCCATGCGGGGGAATGTAGTTGATCTTGCCGTTGGCGTGATCATCGGCGCGGCGTTTGGGGCAATCGTCAACTCAGTTGTTAATGACCTGCTGAACCCGTTGTTAGGGCTTATTCTTGGCAAAGTGGATTTTGCTAACCTCTTCCTTCTGCTTCGCGAAGGGGGGAAAGCCGCGGCCCCCTACAACACCCTTGCCGATGCCCAAGCCGCCGGCGCGGTGACGCTGAACTACGGCGTGTTCATTTCGGTTGTCATCAAATTCCTGATGACCACGTTCTCCATCTTCCTGATGGTGAAATGGATGAACAAAATGCGCAAGCCCGCGCCGGAAGCTCCGCCAGCTGGCCCACCAGCACAGGAGGTTCTGCTGGCAGAAATCCGCGACCTGCTGAAGGCGCAGAAGTAGCCAACAACCCAAACCAACGTTGAAGAATAAACGGCATTCCGCAGGTAGCGGAATGCCGTTGTTTTTTGGGGAAGATTCTTGCTGGCCTATTTCACCGTAGGAAGTAGAAAATAGGAAATAGGAAATAGCATAGCATAAAGAGCAGATGCCACTGAACGCAGATCTCCGCTCATGCTGAGCCCCGTCGAAGTATGAAGCGGAGCCACCGAACCAAGAAGCTGCCGATCTTCCATCTACTGCTTTTTCGTTCGCAAGCTAACTTGAGATGAGCCAACCTCCATTGCTACTGAAAATGGAAGCCGCAGTTTTGCCTTCACGCAACGTGATTCGGCACTTGGCGGCGTTGAACGCTGTGCATAGCATGGCTCACTACGACCGCACGTTGTACATTGCCGACACTGAGAACAGCCGAATCGTGCGATTCCGGCTGACGACTTAGGGCAGCGAGCCATCTTTCTGGCCACGCTCAATTGCATAGGCTCCTACTCTTCTGCCACAGACTAAGCCTGAGTCATTGTCAAACCGGTAATGAATACCACCATATAATCGTGACATAGCTGCTTCTTGAGCCATTGAATCTAATGCTTGAGCACTGGCAGGAAAAATGTATGATAGAACGGTTGCAGCTGCTCCAGAAAATGCTGCATGGCCGGAAGTATAAGAAGGGAAATTAGGCAATCCTGTTGCAGGAAGAATACGAGAATCCATTTGACTAGGACGAGGATAAATGTAGGTGTATTTTGTACTCCAACAACTAATACCTGCGTCCATTAAAGCTGTGTTTAATAGTGCAAATGTTCTTGCTGCGCGAATCTCACTAAAATTATTTTCACGAATTAGCCCCTCAGCAATTTCATTCCAATGCCCAGGTGGGCTTGATGTGTTGAAACCATCAGCCCAGAACTGGACGATTCTTAATTGATTATATGTGCGATGAAGACTTATGTAATATACTTCGTCAAGTGCTGATTTAAAGCCCGCAGAACCTATTGTTGGTGGAGGTCCAGCGCTTACAACGCTTACTGATCGTATATTCCACATACGAACGGCTCCCCATAATGGAAGCATTGGAGGGAGTGGCTTCTTTAATTGACTTATCCAATGTATTGGATTTGTAAACAATGTGTCTCCGCCACGAGCATTAATAGCACCATCTGTTTTGGCATAGGCGATTACTTGGGCTGCAACTAAACGTCCTAGTAAATCACCAGCAAGAATTTCACTTCGAGTATTTGCTCCTGCATGAATACGTGATTGGCAATGCTCTAACACTAATCGCTCAATTTGTGCAGAATCTCCCGGGAATAAAAATTTGAGAATTTCAGATGATGTACGAGCTACAACTGCATGCTCTGAAGGGTAAGTGGGAAATTCTTTTGATATAGGAACGATTTGCTTAATCTCGAGATTTAAATAAAGTGGAGCTATCCTATGATACATATATTTAATTTTCCATGCGCAAACCAAAGCATCAAACTGTGCTACACTAAGAAGTGCATATATACGAGAAGCAATCGGAGGACTAGTATAAGGACGTATCGGGTTAATCTTTATTCCAAATAGTGGTGGTTGATTATATTTGGCAGCAAAATTTCGTGCTATTTTATTCCAACCAAGAATAGCACCAATATCCCAATATCTAATGATGTTAATCTGTTCATCAGTCAGTGAATCCTGTAGATCACAAGCTTCTTGAAGCTCACTAATGTAGTGTGAATCAGTAAGATTTAAAGGTGTCAGCAATAAGGAAAATAGTTCAGGGTTGACTACGTAAGTTTTCCAGTTACCTCCTATAGTATCATTGGATTCTTTAGGAGTATTTAATGCTATAACATTAGTGGTTGTTACTAACATTAAAAGGATAAATTTTAGAAGCATCATCTTAAAAATTATGATGATCATAATACTATTGATTCATTGTTAAAGTAGTAGTAAAATTTTGATTCCCTATTTGAATATAAAGATAATATAATCCGGAATTATATAATGAAAAATCAAGATGTAAATTATTTACTCCTGGATTTATAGGTTTATTTATCGATTCTATGATCGTACCGCTTAAATTAGTAATAGATATTTTTGCTTCATTTATTGTATTATGTGAGTCTATTATAGTAATAGGTAAAACAATAAAGCCAGTGGTTGGATTAGGGATAGGAGAAGAGACGGAGATTCTATTCTGTTGATATTTATGCACATTGGATAAATTACTATGCTGATAAAGTATCCCTCCTGATCCAAAAATTCCAAGTGTGAATATTGAATGGCTTGATGGAGCAATAATAAAATCCAGTTGTGGCGTAGTAGGTAAATATGTTAATTCCCATGTCTTACACCCATCACTAGTTTCAGCGATCAATCCATAAAATTTACTACTATCGGGATGTTCACCTGTTCCAACAAACCAGCCATGCAGTGAGTCGATAAAGACGACATCGTTAAAATAAGCTGTGTTAAAATTTACTGGGACTGGGGTAGGAACTGATTGCCATGTTATTCCACCATCCAATGTTTTATAAAATCCCCCTTCTTTTTCACAGGCATACCCATGATTTCGGTCTGGAAATGATAGAGCATTTACCGTTCCTTTTTGCGCATAAGGTGGTTCGTTGTGATAATGAATATTTTTCCACATTGATCCTCCATCAATAGTTGTAGCATGAAGAAAAAAACGATCTCCACCAACTGCCCATCCAGTTAATGAATCAATAAAATAGAGATCGCTGACATTGTAAATATCAGATTGCACTTCCGAATTGTAGCTTTGAATTTCCCATGTTTGACATCGATCTGTGGTTTTTAAAATCCCTATAGCATTACTCCCAATCCAACCTGTCATTGAATCAATAAAATAAAATGATTCTACTGGATATGAAATAGTAGTGCCGATATACTTTAAAGGAATATTGGCCGCATACGATGTCCAAGTTGCGCCGCTATCATCCGATGTATAGCTTCCAGAAAATCCATATTTACGGTTAATAAATTGAAAATGATACATATCCACAGGGGGAGTTTTCTGATAAACAGTATCCCAGCGTTTACCACCATCAGTTGTTCTTAAAAAGCCATGTGTACTATCTATGTATTTATAAAATGAGATGTAGCCAATTGATTCATTTTCAAAATAAATGCCATGTAAATTTATTTTCAAATCTTTGCCACGCATTACTATATCCCATTTTTTTTGAGCTTGGACATTGTTTATATAAAATAATAATGTGATTAAATTTATATAAAATTGAATGTTCCATAAAAAAAGATGATTTTGCATGGTAAAATATGATAATTATGGATGTTGAATGAAAACAGATCCTGATACATTCTCATGAAGAGTTGAAAGTGAATAATGATATAATCCGTGAGGCAATTTGTCTACTGGAATAATAATAGAACCATTATTATTAGTAGTAATTATATCAGTAATAGATAAAACCTCTTGCCCTTTTGAGTTGTATATTTTGAGGAAAGCACGTTCACCAGAAGTAATATTATATTCAAAACGAATAAGAGCATCTGCCGGATTTGGAATACAACGAATAGATAATTCTTTGACTAAATTAATAGTTTTATATGACGAGGAAAGTGGTGGAAAAGCATAAACGACACAAGTGTCAACCCAAGAAGTGTCAAGCAATCCAAGAGAATTTTGAATAATTGCTTTAAATGTAATAGTAGCACTGTCCGTATTTAAACGAAGAGTATCAAAAAAATTTGTATGGCCATCAGCTAATAATGAATCTTCATATCGTGGATAAAACATACGTTCAGGACCGCCGTTTACTTGATAAACTATCCATCCAGAGACCACCATGCATTCATCTTCAGAACCTTTAATTTTTATTCGTACGGTAGAATCGTTTATTATTAAAGTATTGAGATAGCCTATGATAGGTCGTGTAGTATCATATAAAAAAGGTACATTTACAGAATACATAAATTCTCCTATATCATATGCAACAGTACCTCCACGTGAAGTTACATTGCCAAGTAGCTGTACTAAACTGCCATTTTGTATAGAGTTTCCGCATATAGTACTTGGCATTTCAAATTTCACCTTCATTGTTGCACCCATAAATGGAGTAACCATAAATGGAAAATCAACATTTAAGGTATCACCTACACATGCTGAGAGTGTGTCGACAGTATATGAAATAGAATCATAAGTAATTGCAAACTCATCTCCTATTGTGTCTTTAGGATAAGTAATAGTTAATAATGATCCACTGGGGGCACCATATAATTTCCCTATAAAACGTGATGGATAATTATCCAAATATTCCATTGTTACCCAGTTGCCTACCTCTACCGTTCCAATACTAAATGGCAGATTATCAATAGGGCGGCGTATATTACCTAATTTTGCTGCCCATATATTCTTATAATCTGTATCAGTTGATCCACTTGGAGCAATTGGCGCAAGACTAATATTAAAACCGCCATTTAAATTAGAACATTCTTCGTAATCACAATCATCAGCACGTAAAATATCAATATACCAATCTTTTATGTGCCATGAGTCCAGATCGTTATCTTCTCTTAGCGTTAACCTTGAAACATAAATAGTGTCAATGACTAATTCTCCCATAATATCCTTTACAGTAATGCACCTAATTTTAGGTATCTCTAAACCTACTATATCAAATACTGGAACTTTTCTTCTCCCAGTTCCTGATTTACCTATATGTACCTTTTGGCAGCCAAAATGTAAAGAAGATTGCTTCGTGCCAACTGGTTGATTTGTTGGCACTTCTATTTCGATACATTTCCATGACCCTGATTTGCCATTAATTATTATTGGGTTGCCTTCGTTATCTAAATATCTTTCTTTGATAATCGCGAATTTTTTTTCATGCTGACAAATATAAGGATAATTTGCAGGGCTGATTTTTTCATTCTCAAATTGAAGCATGGCGCATACAATCACATCATACTCTTCATTGGAATTAATATCATTTTCAAAATATAGCCAAATTCCTAGATACTGAACTGGATTCCCATTCGCATCTACACCATCAGTAATGGATATATCATTGGTATATTTAATTTTGCTGTTAGGCTTTCCAGGAACAGAGAATTCCCCTGCTCCGTGGCGATACGGTTGTGCATTCATGCTCTCAACTAAAAGTATAGTTGAAATCCAAAGAACCGTAATTGCTATTTTTTTTGACATAGCCACACCTTGTTGTTGAAATGGTTGAAGGAGTTCAGCAATAACACAACCACACTCGTTTATTTCTATTGTTTCTCAGCCGCAAAGTAACGGATCGTTATATTGTATCCAAGCAAAAAATTGATAGTGCGATTATTTAGCTGAGCCAAAGGAAATTATGGTAGTAGGCAAAGAGTTTGAAATGGAGGTTGAGACCGAACAAAGAACTCGCTGACGTTGAAGATGCGAGCGATTCCCCGAAAACTCTGGCGTTCCTGATGGGGCCATAGGAACGGTATTCCTACCGCGCCGCCGTTGCCGTGCCAGCCGCCGAGGTGATGGTTAGCTGTTCTGCCGCGCCACCGCTGGCAAGGCTTACGCGAACGGTTTGGCCGGTGAAAACATCAAAAGCCGCAACGGTGGTGGAATCTTCCGGAAGGAAAAATTTCTGCATTGCCATCGGCAGATCGGCATCCAATGCCATGATTTTCCCGGCGGCCCAGCCGTACATCCCAATCGTTTCGCCACGCTGGAATTTCAGCCGCCAGTAGGTTTCCGCGCTTTGCGGCCCGGTAACGCCGGTGCCGATAATTTCAGCCCCTTCGTATTCCCCCAAGCTGTCGCGCAGCATTGCGTACAGTTGCTGGGTCCCCTGCTCAACGTGCGCAAACGGAAGGCTGGGATGCAGATTGTTCTGAAGCTGATCGAACTTCCCTTGTGCGGTCTCGGCAAGAATCTCAGCGGCCAACGCCGATAATTTTTCCGCGATCTTACTCTCTTCTTTTGGCGCGCCTGCAAGCAGCCCAATAACGTCGCTCCCTTCTCCGCCAACCAGCAATTTCCCCTGTTCTTCTTGGATGATTAGTTGGCCTCCGCTCTGCAATCGCCAAGAGCCAAGAAGCTGTTTTGGGATGGAAGTCTCGTCGTTGGCAAGGATGTGAGGTGGTTCGGCATATTTCCCGCCGGTGAGGATCAAGCTGATGTTGTTCACCACTGCCTGCCGGAACCCTGCCCCCTTCACGCGGGTGTTGCTGGTGAAGATGATGGAGTAGCCTTCATCCACGTAATGGCGAAGCTCGGTGTTGTAGCCGCCAAAGTCGCCAGCATGGCTTATCACGGTGGTTCCGCGAATCGTTTTTATCACATTCCACCCGTAGGCGTAGCTGAATCCGCGCCCACCTTCGGCGCGGGGGGCAAGCAGTTCGGCAAGGTGCTCCTTGTTCAAAATTTTCCCTCCCCACAAGGCTTCCTCCCATTTCCGCAAATCGCCGGTGGTGGAGATCACAGTTCCCGCGCCAACCCCTTTATCGGCGCCGATCATCTGGCCGATTGGCCCTTCGTCGTTGTTGTCGGAGTAGGAATGGAGGAAGTCGTGGCCGGGCCAGTCGCCGGCCTCACCCTGGAATCGGGTGTTGGCCATCCCGGCAGGCCCGAACAGATTTTTCCGCAGATACTCCTCGAAGGTTTTCCCCGATGCCCGCTCGATAATTCCGGCCAGCAGAGTGTATCCCGGGCTGGAATATTGGGCGCGGCTTCCCGGGGGGAACTCAAGGGGCATCCGCAGAACTTCCCACATCACGCTATCGCGGTACATCGGGGCAAAGGGGTTCGCCCCCAAATACGGAAGCCCAGAGGTGTGGCAAAGAAGTTGGTGCAGCGTCACTGCACGGATTTCGGGGGGGGCAAGGGGGTAGAATCTGCCGACGGTATCCTGCAAGGTCAGCCGCCTCTGCATCGCCAATTTCAGCACCGCCGCAGCGGTGAACTGCTTGCTAAGCGAAGCAAGGATAAACGGGGTTTCGGCGGTGATTTTTTCGCCGGTGTGGCGGTTCGCAATCCCGTAGCCTTTGTGGAGCATCACCTTCCCATCCTTTGCCACAAGGATCGAGCCGGCCATGCCGTAGGCTTCAAGCCGGGTCAGGTAGTCATCCAATTGTTTTCCGGTGGCTCCGCTCACTATTCCGTTGCTGGAATGGCGGGCGTTTCCACTGGGGATATGATACATCGAAGGTGGTGCCGAGAAGGTGGCCGGTGGAGTAGTGGACATGGCGTGCGCGATAAGAATTGCAGTTGCGATCAGGCGTTGCATAAGGCTGTTCCATACTGAGTAAGGCGGATAGTTTGTGGGGGGGAAGCAAGCGATTGCAGACAGTGCTGGAGCCGGCCACCATGCGGTGGCCGCGCCAACGGGGCTGTTCGGAGCGAAGTTTCGCCGTTGGTTGGCATTGATGAAAAAAATCTGTTCGCATCGGTGCGGAAGTGGCCGTATCTTCCTGCCAACCGAAGCTGGGGGATTTGCTTGCTTGCAACCGAAACTGCATGATGACCGGGCCAACGGCAACCAGAATGGAACCACTCCATTGCAGCAAGGAACTATCGGCAACAATAGTGGAACGAACGGTGAACCAGAAGCAGATATTTTTCAGATGAGCCAGCCAAACAAACCGGGATACATCAAAACGATTGCGCACCAACGCTGCCCAAAGTGCCGCAAGGGAATCGTGTTCCGGCATGGGATGGAGATGAACAATAAATGCCCCTACTGCGGGGCACGATTCGACCGCGAACCAGGTTTTTTCACGGGGGCAATGCACCTTGGAACTATCATCGCGCTTCCGGTCGCGTTGCTTCTGATGTTCGTTCTGATGGTTGTTCTCCCCGATGTCCACCCCGCGCTGCATGGGTTGCTGGCAATGATTGGGGTGCTGCCAATTATTCCCCTAACGGTGCGGTTGTCGCGCGTGTTGTGGCTGGATATTGGTGCCCACCTTACCCCGCAGGACCCCGACGACGACCCACCTCCACCTCCATCGGCTCCCGACCCCGATCCACCCACCGCGCCCAGCGTGCCAAAAGGGGAGAACAGCCCGATTGCTGCGGCTGGTAGCCGGTTGCAACGGGAGGAGGTTGGTTCGTAGTTCTGTGTGGAATGCAGAGCTTCGCAGCCTGCTGATTTTCAACATCCATTAACCGGCCCGCCCGATCTCTGCCATGCCCAGCCTTTACCTCCATATCCCATTTTGCGAGCGGAAGTGCATCTACTGCAATTTCTACTCAGTGGAAAATCTTGACTCGCGCGGGCGATTCTTGCAAGCCTTGCTGCGGGAGATTGACCTGCGTGCCGACCAGCTTGCTTCCGACCCTGAAGCCCCAACCAGCTACTCCACGATTTTTTTTGGCGGCGGAACTCCATCGCTTCTTTCGCCGGAGCAGTTGGGGAGCATCCTTGAATCGCTGCGCCGCCGATTTGTGATTGCGCCCGATGCCGAGATCACCATGGAGTGCAACCCGGGCGCGCTAACCGAAGGGTGGCTTGCCGACTACCGCAGTTTGGGGGTGAACCGATTGAGCTTCGGTGTGCAATCCTTCCACGATGACGACCTCCAATTTCTTAGCCGCATCCACACCGCCAGCGAAGCGCGCCGGGGCATCACCGCCGCAATGCGTGTGTTCGATAACGTCTCGCTCGATCTGATCTTCGCGCTGCCGGGCCAAACCACCGAACGCTGGCGGAGCAATCTGCGGGAAGGGGTGGCGTTGGGGACCGAGCATATCAGTGCCTACGCGCTGATTTTCGAGGAAGGAACACCGCTGAACGCCATGCGTCTTAGCGGGGTGGTTTCCCCCGCGCCGGATGATCTGGATGCCGAGATGTACGCCGAGACAATGGAGACGCTGGCCGAGCATGGATTTCATCAATATGAGGTCAGCAACTACGCCAAGCCGGGGCGGGAATGCCGCCACAACTTGGGATACTGGGAGCGGCAGACCTACATCTCCTTTGGGCCATCGGCTCACAGTTTTTTGCGGGGCGAAACCCGGCAGGAGCGTTGGGCCAACATCTCGAGCCTGACGGCATACCTGCAACAAGTGGAAGCAGGAACCTTGCCAGTTGCGTCGCGCGAATTGCTATCTTCGCAACTCATTTTGGAGGAGATGGTGATGTTGGGGCTTCGGAGCCGGGGCGTGAATCGCGCCGAGTTCCGGCAGGTTGCCGGATGCGACCTTGCCGAGTACGCCCCCAACACCGTCGCGATGCTGGCCACGCAAGGCTACGCTACCCTCTCCGAACACGTACTCAGCATGACACCCAAAGGCTATCCGTTTGCTGACCGCTTTGCGGTGGAGCTGCTGGTGGGAAGGAAGTGAAAACAGTTTTCTATTCTGCGAAGGTTATTGCCAGCAACCAGTTTCCGAGCAAAGTCAGTAGTCAGTGGTCAGTGGTCAGTAGTCAGTGGTAAGAAGCCTGATTTCCGACAACTGACAACTGACAAAAGCCATTAATAAGAAGCCTGATTCCCGACTCCCGATCTCCGATCCCCGACAACCAATTTCCGACAACCGATCCCCGGCTCCCGACAACCGATTCCCGATTCCCGACATGAACTCTTATCGAACTATCAACCGCGCCCTTGCGGGTGTGGCGTTTCTTGTGACGTTCATCACCTATGCGATGACGTTGCAGCCCTCGGTCCCGTTCTGGGACTGCGGTGAGTTTTCCGCTGCGGCAACCTGGCAGCAAGTGCCGCATCCGCCCGGCGCGCCGCTGTGGCTGATTATTGGCCGCGTCTTCCAGATGCTTGTTCCGGGGGACCCAGGCTGGAGCCTGAACCTGTTCAGTGCGTTTTGCTCGGCAATCACTGCGGGGTTGGTCTATCTGATTGTTGTGCGCGCAATCGAACGCTGGAAGCCGTACCGTGAAGGGGGGAGCATTGCCAGTTATCTGGGAACGTTTGGCGGCGGGCTTATTGGAACCCTGGCATTCACCTTCAGCGATACCCAGTGGTTCAACAGTGTCGAGTCGGAGGTGTATGCCGGCGGGACAACGCTGATTGCCTTGCTGATGTGGCTGATGATGGTCTGGGATAGCAAACACGATAAGCCCGGCCACGAGCGGTATCTGCTGCTGATCGCCTACGTCTGTGGCCTTGCAATCGGCATCCACTTGCTGGCGTTGTTGGTGATTCCGGCGGTGGCGTTGGTGATCTACTTCCGCAACTACCGATTCCACTGGCTTTCTTTCCTGATGATGGTGGTGATTACTGGGGTGGCCTTCAATTACTTGGCATACAAGGGGATCATCGAATATCTGCCGAAAATGATCGCCGGGATGGATGTGAAAGTGGGGCTGATGCTCTTCTCCATCACCATCCCGGCCGGTATGTCCCAAGCCCTGGGTGTTCTGACGCTACTGGCGATTGCCGGGCTGATCGTCTGGTCGCTGAAAGCCCAGAAACCAAAAATCTTCCTGGCCACAACCTCGCTGGTGATGATTATCCTGGGCTTCACCACCTACACCCAGATTCTGCTTCGCGCCAACGCTCATTCCCCGATGAACGAAAACGAACCGGACACCGTGGCCGAGCTGGTAAGCTACCTGGGGCGCGAGCAGTACGGCAACGCCAACACCTGGCCACGCCGCTACAAGCCGGACCCAGAGTTCCGCCGCTACCAGGATAAATACGGGCCGTGGGAAGCACCCGTTGACCAAAACCCGGATGGCTCCTTTGTGTTTGCGCCGGGAACTATCCAGGGGGGGGCCGAGCTGAACTTCATGTTCAAATGGCAGATTGGGCACATGTATCTGCGCTATCTGCTCTGGAATTTTGTGGGTCGCGCCAGCGACGTGCAAGATGCCAACTGGGTGTTTACCCGCGTGACGGATGCAAGCTGGATTAGCGATCCCCCCGCCACCAACGACCAAATCCGCCGCCAGTTTGTGGATGCTACCGGCTACGGCGGCGATGTCTTCCCCGTCAAGTTCTACGCCCTTCCGCTGCTGATTGGGCTGTTCGGCATCTACTTCCACTACAAGCGCGATTGGAAAATGGCGTTCACCTTCACCGCGCTTTTCCTGCTGTTGGGTGTGATTGCAACGTTGCAGCAAAACCAGCAACAACCGCAACCGCGCGAACGCGATTATTTCTACGTTGGCTCCTTCATGATCTTTGCCATGTGGGTTGGCATTGGCGCAACCGGGCTGGCCTCGCTTGCCGCGCGCCGCAAACAGCAGGGGGGAAGCGATGGTGCCGAAGCTGATGGAGTTGATGGAGCCGATGCGGGGAACGGCCTTGCGATTGCCGCGCTTGCTGCCTGCTTTATTGCCGCGCCGCTAAACATGGCAATGGGGGGGTGGAAATTCCACGACCGCTCGCATAACTGGGTCCCGTGGGATTATGCCTACAACATCCTGCAAAGCTGCGAGAAGGATGCCATCCTGTTCACCGCCGGCGATAACGACACCTTCCCGGTGTGGTACTTGCAAGATGTGGCCGGGGTCCGCCGCGACATCCGTGTGATTAACCTTTCGCTGGCCAACACCCGCTGGTATGTGTGGCAGATGAAGAACGAACAACCCTGGGGAGCCAAAAAAGTCCCCATCAGCTACGGCAACGACCTTCTTCGGATTAACGAGCTTCAGGCCGACCGGCAGCGGGACGCGCTTTCGACAGAGTTCTCCCCGGGCAAGCCGATCTCCATCACCGTTCCTGCCGACGTTCTTAGCCGATTCACCGGCAAAACAGAAACGGAGGGGGGAACGATGAGTTGGACGCTGCGGGGCGCGGCTGCCAGCAAGGATCAGTACATGATTCGCCCGCAGGATAAAATTGTGGCCGACATCATCCAGACCAACAAGTGGGAACGCCCCATCTACTTTGCCGCAAGCGACCCGCCCGACAGTTGGGCCGGGTTGGATGACTACTTGCGCCCCGAAGCAATGGCCTACCGCGTTCTTCCGGTGAAGCAGGGGGGCGTGCGCGCCTCGATGAACTATCAGGTGATGAAGCAATATCTGATGAACCCGCTTCCCGATGACCAGTACCACAAGGAACCACACTACGGGATCAAACTGCGCGGGCTGAACAATCCGGACAACATGTTCTTGGAGGATCACCGCCGCCCGATCATCTACAGCGTTATCCCGCTGTACCAGGCGCTTGCCACCTACGAGCTAACCCAGCGCAACGACCCCAACGCGGCGGTGGCAACATTGGACAAAATGGGGGAATTGATCTCCTTCCAGCGGTTCAAAATCCCGTACTTCATGCTCTCGGATATTGCCAACCTGTACAAGCAGGCGGGAAGCATGGAGAAGGCGCGGAAGTACGCCCAAATGGGGATTGATGCCATTGACAACATGAACGGAGATTACGGCAACGATCCCGCAACGCAGTACTACCCGCCGCAGCAAATCAAGATGCTGCTGCAAGTGGCCATGGGGGAATATGACCAAGCCATTGCCCAGCTTGAGGCGATGATCCAGCAGTACCCACAAGAAGCCGCCACCATCCGCTCGCAGGTTGATGAGTGGAAAGTGGAGAAATTCCTTTCCAAGAAGGACACCGCCGGCGCGTTGGCCGAACTTCAGCGGCTGATTGAGGGCTATGCCAGCGCGACCGATCCCAAACTGGTTGCCAACCGCGACGCACTGCGAGCACGCCAGGCAGAGCTAACCGGCAAACCGCTTCTTCCACTGGGGGAACCAACCAACGGCGCAGCCGCCCCGGTAGATACCAACAAGAAACCGCAGTAATCCGCCCAGCAAGCCGAAAAAAAAGTGGGGGAGTTCCAGAAATTTTGGAACTCCCCCACACTGTTTTCTGCCCAATCTTGGCCGGGCCAAGTTGCCAGCCAATCTGCAGTGATATGCAAGTGATATTCACCAGTTCGTTTTTTGGTGGCCGCAATACGGCGGCTCCTTCTTATCTTCGCCCCCCGTAACCCGCTGCTGTGCCAGCGATTGCCGCAGCCGCGTGGGTTTGCAATCGCAGTATTTTCCCCCTCAATGGATCTATCATTCATTATCCCAGCCTACAACGAATCAGCCCGCATCGAGAGGTCGTTACAGCAGGCGATGGAGTACTTCCAGTACCAGCCATATACGTGGGAAATTCTTGTTGTGGACGACGGCTCGCGCGATGACACCGCCGCCATTGTGCGCCGCTACGAAGGGGAGCGGCTGCGGCTGTTGGAGCAGCCCCGCAACATGGGGAAAGGCGCGGCGGTGCGGCGTGGAATGCTGGAAGCAACCGGGCAGTTCCGAATCTTCAGCGATGCCGATTTCTCAACGCCAATCACGGAGACCGGGGGGGTGGTGGTGTTGCTTAGCATGTATGATGTCGTCATCGGCAGCCGTGCGCTGGATCGTAACTTGGTGAAGGTTCACCAACCCTGGTACCGCGAGACCATGGGGAAAGTGTTCAACCTGATGGTGCAAGCGCTTGCCGTCCCGGGAATCAAGGATACCCAATGTGGGTTCAAGGGGTTCCGCGATTACGCTGCCAGGGAAATTTTCAGCCGCACAAAAATTGATGGCTTCAGCTTCGATGCCGAAGCTATTTTTCTTGCACGACGGCTTGGTTTCACAATCAAAGAAATGCCGGTGGAGTGGCACAACGACGAACGCTCAACCCTTCATCCAATTTTTGACTCGCTGAAGATGATGCGTGAGTTGGTGAAAATCCGAGGGCTGCATAAAGGGGAGAAAAGAATACAAGAAGAGCCGAAGCAACCGGAGAGTGAAACGGAGGGTGAGGTGTAGATAGTGGGCATCGCCCCTACCCGATTTCGAACCCCCAATTCCTGAAACTTGATTCCCGAAACCCAATGTAAGTCAGTTGTCAGTTGTCAGTGGTCAGTTGCAAAGAAGAAATTCTGCGCGAAGAAGAGAGCGAAAACTGTTCTTTGACTCGACAGTACCAATCGCCCTCAATCACCGAAACCCGACTCCCGACAACCGACTCCCGATTCCCGATAACCGATCCCCGAAACCCGATTCCCGATAACCGATTCCCGAAACCCGATCCCCGACAACCAATTTCCGATTCCCGACATGAACTACCGTACCGTTAATCGCGCCCTTGCTGGGGTTGCATTCCTTGTCACGTTCATCACCTATGCCATGACGTTGCAGCCGTCTGTTCCGTTCTGGGACTGTGGCGAGTTTTCGGCAGCGGCAACATGGCAGCAGGTTCCCCACCCCCCGGGCGCGCCGCTGTGGCTGATTGTTGGGCGCGTCTTCCAACTGATCCTCCCCGGCGATCCGGGATGGAGCCTGAACCTGTTCAGCGCGTTCTGTTCCTCCATCACTGCGGCGTTGGTCTATCTGGTGATTGTTCAACTGATTGAGCGGTGGCGGCCCTACCGCGAAGGCGCGCCGATTATCAGCTACCTCAGCACAATTGGCGCGGGTTTGATTGGCACGTTGGCCTTTACTTGGAGCGACACACAGTGGTTCAACAGCGTCGAGTCGGAAGTCTATGCCGGCGGGACAACGCTGATTGCACTGCTGGTGTGGTTGATGATGGTCTGGGACAGCAAGCATGATAAGCCGGGCCACGAGCGGTACATTCTTCTGATGGCCTACGTCTGCGGGCTTGCCATTGGCGTTCACCTTCTGGCATTGCTGATGATCCCCGCCATTGCGCTGGTGATCTACTTCCGCAACTACAAATTTTCCCCGCTCTCCTTTGTGGGCTTGATGGCCATTACCGGCTTCACCTTCTTGGTGGTGATCTACAAAGGGATGATTGAGTACATCCCCAAAATGATTGCTGGCCAAAACATGAAGGTCAGCCTTATCCTGTTTAGCGTCCCGATTCCGGGGGGGACTGCGCGGGTGTTGGGGGTGTTGGCAATCATCGGCATTGCTGGGCTGATCTGGTGGTCGCTCCGCAACCGAAAATCGCAATTCTTCCTTGCCGCCGTTTCCTTCCTGATGATCTTCTTGGGCTTCACCACCTACGTCCAAATTCTGCTTCGCGCCAACGCTCACCCACCGATGAACGAGAACGAGCCGGACACCGTTGCCGAGCTTGTCAGCTACCTGGGGCGCGAGCAGTACGGCCAGCGGCCAAGTTGGCCACGCCGCATCGAATCGGACGGATACTACAGCCGCCACTGGGCGCAGTACGGCGAACCCTGGTCCCCACCTCGTTACGAGCAGAATCCAGAATATCCAGAGTACAGCAACAACCCAGCGGTGATCAAGTTCGACCAGATTAACACACCCGGGGAGTTGAACTACATGTTCCAGTGGCAGCTTGGCCACATGTACTTCCGCTACTTGTTTTGGAATTTTGTTGGGCGCGTGAGCGATGTCCAGGATGCCGGGTTTGCGTTTGGCTCAGTCAGCAACGAAGCTCGCGCAGCGTTCATCACCCCTGCGGGATCGGGGGCAAAATTCCCTGTGCAGTTCTACGCGCTGCCGTTGTTGTTGGGAATTTTTGGCTTGATCTACCACTTCCGCCGCGATCCCAAAATGGCAACGGTGTTTCTGGCAATTTTCTTGTTCCAGGGGGCCATTGCAACGTTGCAGCAAAACCAGCAACAACCGCAACCGCGCGAGCGTGATTACTTCTACGTTGGCTCCTTCATGGTCTTTGCAATGTGGATTGGGTTGGGCGCGTCGGCCATTGCCGAAGCGGCCCGCAAACGCAGCAAAGAAGGGGGAGCATCCGGCGCAACCGCCGCCAGCAATGACGGCGCAGAAAACACCGGAATGGTGTTTGGCGCGCTGGCACTCTGCTTCATCGCCGTCCCAATCAACATGTGCATTGGCGGTTGGAAACTGCACGACCGCTCGCACAACTGGACCCCCTGGGACTTCTCCTACAACGTGCTGCAAAGTTGCCAGAAGGATGCCATCCTGTTCACCAATGGCGATAACGACACCTTCCCGTTGTGGTACTTGCAGGACGTTGCCGGGGTCCGCCGCGACGTGCGTGTGGTGAACCTAGAGCTTGCCCAAACCAACTGGTATATGTGGCAGATGCAAAACGAACAACCCTGGGGAGCAAAGAAAATTCCACTAAGCTGGCCAGCACAGTTTATGAAAGACCCGGAAGGAACCCACCCTGAGCTTGGCCCGCGTGAGGTTCCCGCGCAAGCCACCGTAGCGGTTCCGGCAGCGATGATGCAATGGGGATTAAGCAGCCCAACGGCCGCCGGGTACATCCCCCCCGATAGCTTGGCCAAATTCACAGCAACCGATGGAGCAATCACCTGGCCGATGTCTGGGCAGCCATCGGGGCAGGGGAGGGTGTATGCTGGGTTCAAGCAGATTATGGTGAAAGAAATCCTGACGCAGACCAAATGGGAACGCCCCATCTACTTCTCGGCCACCACCTACCAAGATGCCTGGGGCGGCTTGGAAGAATATCTGCGCCGCGAAGGAATGGCCTACCGTGTGATGCCGGTTCGCCAAAAGCAAAGCAGCACCTACGGCTTCGCTATTGAGCCGACCATCACCAAGCAATGCGCCATGCAGACGCTGAAGGATGATGAATCCTACCAGACGCCGCACTTCGGCTTCAAACTGCGGAACATGAACACGCCGGATGCCTTCTTCTTGGAAGATCACCGCCAATGGATTCCGGGCTATTGGGAACTCTACATCAGCTTGGCCTTGGATGAGCTGAACGTCAACAACAACCCGAAGGAAGCCGTTGCCATCCTGAACAAACTTGAGTCGCTCATCAATCCCGAAGCGTTGGCAATGCCCTACTGGGTTTCGGCCAACATCGCCGAAACCTACAGCCGCGCCGGCGATTCCGGCAAAGCCAAACAGTACGCCGAACGTTCGATTGCAATGCTGGATCAGTTAGGCGAGTTCGCCAACCAAGACCGCGCAGCACAGACCTACAACCCAACGGCAATCCGGCAAAAAATGCAGGCGATGTTGGGAGGGAAATAATTCCCGAGCAATCTTCCCCCCGTGCCAGCCGTACGGCAGCCAACGCTGTGTGGCTGGTGGGGCGGGGAGAGAATCAAGCGAACCAGAAAACTCCACAGACTCCATTCATCAATCGGCTGTTCATGGGCAATATCCTTTCCATTCATCTTCATCAAGCGGAGTACACCCCAGCGGTGGTTGCACGGCTGAAGGGATGCTTTCCACTGTTGGAGGTGGAGTGGAGCGGCAGCCGCCAAGCCGATTTTTTTGTTGAACGGCTTTCACCCCAGGACCTACTCCATCTTCGCAACGACCTCCTGTTCTACGACCTGAACCCGTTCATCCCTCTGGAGAACCTCTGCTCGCGGCTTGACAACTATCAGCCCAAAAACGAATCCCAAGAAGCAATGCTCCACTTCGCCAATAAATTGGTGGAGCTAAACGACGACAGCATGGGCGCGGGGCTGTACATGTACGGCGAGGCAGGAATCGGGAAATCGCACATTGCCGTTGGGATCAGCAAGCAGTTTATGCTGCATGGGTTGCAGCCAAATTTTCAGCCAGCCGACCGCTACACCTTCAGCCAAAATCTGGACCTTCGCCCCGGGCAAGTGTGGATTATTGACGACCTGAACAGCGGCTTCGGAATGGCTTCCCGGCTCTTCAAAAGTGTGATGTTGAATGCCCACGAACGGGGCGGGCGAGTGTTCGTCACCAGCAACAAGCCGTACGAGGAGATGCTGAAGGAGATGATGGTGGGCGATTCCCCCGCAAACCGCGTCCGCTACGACGACCGCACCCGAAGCATGATGAAAGTCCTGCACGTCACTGGCGAAAGCTACCGCCAGCAAAAAGCCTGGTATTTGGAATGATGGAAATGTCGAATGTCGAATGCCAAATGAAGAGTGAGAAGTGAAGAGTGAGATGGGAAGAGTGAGAAGTGAAGAGTGAAGAGTGAGAAGTGAGAAGTGAAATGAAGCCAAAGCCAGAAACTCACCAATGACTAATGACCAATGACTAATGACCAATGACTAATGACCAATGACCACTGACCACTGACAACCAACCACTGACCAACCCCATGACCGACGTAGAATCCGTTAAAAACCTCCAACAATCATACCACCGTGTTCGCGGCCAAATTGGCCGTGTGATTGTTGGGCAAGATGCCGTTGTTGAGCAACTACTGATTTCACTGCTGGCGCGTGGCCACTGCCTTCTGGTGGGGGTGCCGGGGCTGGCAAAAACCTTGCTAATCCGAACTCTTGCCGATGTGCTGAACCTCTCGTTCAATCGCGTCCAATTCACCCCCGATTTGATGCCTTCGGACATCACCGGCACCGAGATTATCGAGGAGGATCGCTCCACCGGCGAGAAAGTTTTCCGGTTCGTGAAGGGGCCGATTTTTGCCAACATCGTCCTTGCCGACGAGGTGAACCGCACCCCGCCCAAAACGCAAGCCGCGTTGCTGGAATCCATGCAAGAACACCGCGTCACCGCCGCAGGGCGAACCTACACGTTGCCGGAACCGTTCTTTGTGCTGGCCACGCAAAACCCGATTGAGCAGGAAGGAACCTACCCGTTGCCGGAAGCGCAGCTGGATCGGTTCATGTTCAACGTCTGGCTGGATTACCCCTCCTTTGCCGAAGAAGTGCAGATCGTAAAACAGACCACCGCCGGCGGAAGCATCACCCTGGAAAAAGTTTTGGATGGTGAGGAAATTATCGCTGCGCAGCAGTTGATCCGGCGCGTTCCGGTGGCCGATAATGTGGTGGAGTATGCGGTCAGGCTGGTGGCCAACACACGGCCAAAATCGGGGAACGCACCGAAATTTATCGCCGACTTTTTAAGCTACGGTGCCGGGCCGCGCGCATCGCAGTATTTGATTCTGGGGGCCAAAACCCGCGCCGTACTGCAAGGGCGGTTCACGCCAGAAATTGAGGACGTTCGCGCAGTTGCGCTGCCAGTGCTGCGCCACCGAATCGTCACCAATTTCAACGCCGAATCGGACAGCGTGACACCGCAGGAAATTGTGCGGCGATTGTTGGAGTAGGCAGAGCAGAGTTCAAGATATTCAATGGGGAGCCGGGTGCGGGGTGCACTCTGGCTCCCCATCGCGTTTCTTCTCAAAAACTGTTTACGAATATCAGAGGACGTTACCTGAAACGATGTCGCCCCTTCGTCATCGCGAGGAGCGATAGCGACGTGGCGATCCCGCGCCCAGCACGGTGTCCGATGATTTCCCAGAAACCCGCGAGATCGCTTCGTCGAAGACTCCTCGCGATGACGAGACGTGAGTTTAGGAGAACGCTCTTTTGCTTCGCGCAAACCAATTTGTTCCGAGTATCACTTTCGATGACCCAGCCTGATTACCCCCCATCCCACCGTATCTTCGCGCCATGAACAACATCAGCACCGGAACCTTCCCCCCCGACCAAATCCCTGTCATCAAAGATTGGAATTGGTGGAGCGATTTTTTGCAACGTGAGTACTACGGCAACCCCGATGAAGAACCCGCATGGGAGAACGTTGCCCGCAGCATTGCCCGCCAACTGAACATCGGCCCAGGAACTGACGTGTTGGACCTTGGCTCCGGCTGCGGCGAAGTGGTGATGCGGCTTGCCATGCTGGGCGCGCGTGCGGTGGGGGTGGAACGCTCCGAGCCGTTGGTGATCCATTGCGCCCGCATTGCTGCCGGGCGTGGTGTGGTTGCCCAGTTCATTGCTGCCGATATGTTCAGCTTCCGGCCCGATGCTCCGTTTGATGTTGTCCTCTCGCTCAACACCAGTTTTGGCTACGGCAGCGATCAGCAGAACCGTGAGTTTATTCAGAACATCAGCCGCTGGCTGAAGCCGGGGGGGAAACTCTATTTGGACACGTTCACGGCGGACAACGCCGAATCGTTCGGCACCTGGAGCGACCCGCTGGCCGGGGGAACGTTTGTGGTGGAGAACAGCTGGGACCCAGAGCAAAGCACCATGATTAGCCACCCCGCCTGGATTGCCCCCGACCAAGAGACCGTCTATTATGCCGACCGCCCCGAAGTGGTGCGGCTGTATCTGCGCCAAGAGATTGAAGAGATGATGGTTTCTGGCGGACTGAAACCGCAGCGATTAACCCGCGCCATGGGTCGCCGTTTCCGCCAGGAAGACACCGACATGCACACCACGTGGATTGCTGAAAAAGAAGTGTGAGATGGAGGAGAGCAAGAAGCAAGCGGGGGCTGAAAAAAAGTGGAGCCAGCCAAAAATAATGGCCGGCTCCGTTGGGCGAGCACGCCGTCACCCCATCGGCGTGTGTCGTGTGCAACAATACTTCGGCTTCGGGGAAGATGCAAGCGTTTTTCTGCGGGGATGAAAAAAAATGTGGGTGGTAAAAATGATGGCTTCTGTCATTGGGTATTAGTCAGTGGTCAGTTGCTGGCTTTGGCTTCATTTCACTCTTCCCATTTCACCCTTCACTCTTCGCTTCGGCTCCCTCTCCCACCCGACGAATGTGAGGCAAGCAGCACCTTCACCCGTTTGGGAGAGGGCGGGGGGTGAGGGGAGGCAGCGAAGGCGGCTCGGTTCGGTGGCTCACGCTCATACTTCGACGTAGCTCAGCATGAGCGGAGGACGGGGTTCGTGGATGAACGCAGGGGGATTTTTTGGAACTTATTCACTGTCATCATGCTGTTGGCCACGCTGACCTCGGCCTCCCAAAAAAAGTGAGGCCAGCCAAAAAAAATGGCCGGCCTCGGTTGGGCGAGCACGCCGTCACCCCATCGGCGTGTGTCGTGTGCAACAATACTTCGGCTTCGGGGAAGATGCAAGCGTTTTTCTGCGGGGTTGAAAAAAAATCTGACTGAAAAAAATCTGGATGAAAAAATTACCGCTGCACGTTGGCTTGCTATACTCGGCGCAAATTGGTTTGCGAAACTCTACTCAGCTAGGTTCGCTATGGATTCGCTACGCAGGCCTACGGCTCCCGCTTTCGCCCCGACTGGTCGGGGTAAACAGGGAATGACAGTGATTGAGTTTTTCGCAAACCACTCTGTTTGGAGTATAATTGCACAAAAAAAAGAGCTGGCCAAAAAAACGGCCAGCTCCGTGGGCGAGCACAC
Source organism: Chlorobiota bacterium (assembly GCA_016788565.1). Taxonomy (GTDB): domain Bacteria; phylum Bacteroidota; class Ignavibacteria; order OLB7; family OLB7; genus OLB7. The sequence continues at coordinate 30,703 of JAEUSP010000059.1, forward strand.
CGTCACCCCAACGGTGTGTGTCGTGTGCAATGATACGGCGCGCAATCGCAGAGAAGTAGTAAATGGTTGTTCTTCCCGACAGTCGCGCAATGTGGCTTGCACTGTGGAATGCGCCTGTCACCCTTTTTTCCCCAGCAAGCACGATTCTTCAATCCAGTACGGGCAGTTGGGGCAATGCGGGGTGCGTAGCGGAAGCCGCCCGCGCGAAGTGTAGCTCAGGTCGTGGATGTCGCGGAATGCGGTGCGAAGCTCATCCTCGGCACGGTGCATCTCGAACCGGCTGAAGGTGAACTCCTGCGGCGCGTCGGGGTGCTGCGTGAACAGCACCACACAGCGGAACGTCCGCTGCTCGGGGCGGAGTAGCGATACCAGATAGGCGTACAGCCGAAGCTGCGGCAGATATTCATCAGCGCTTTTTTTCAGGGCATCGGCTGGCAGGTGTCGGGTCTTGTAATGAAGCACGGTGATCGCCCCGTCGCTTTCCACAATCAAACGATCCATCACCCCCAACACAAAATCTTGCTCGAACGGAATCCGAAGCTCATGCTCCAGATAGCTTTGGCTCCCTTCCGGCGCAATTGCTTGCCGCGCCTGCGGGCTGTTCAGTATCCGCCGGAAGGTGGCCACCAGCCGTTGGCGCATCCGCTCGGCTTGGTCGGTCGGGAGCGGTTCGGTGAGCAACACGTCATCGGCCACGCGCTCCACTGCGTCGCGTGTGTCGGTTGCGGTCTCCGGCTCCGCAGCGGTTTCCTCACCCTCCGCAATCGCCGCGATGGAGTCAAGGTGTTGGCCGTAGATGGCTTCAAGGAACTCATCACCCACGCCATGCGTTTGGCTCTCCTCATCGCTGGTGGCTTCGTTCAGTTCGGCAAGCATTTCATCAACCCGCAGCGCGGCGCGGCGGAACAGCCGTGCAAAGGTGGTCCCGTCCTCGCTGTCGCGGGTGTTGGGATCGAACTCAGGATCGTAGGCCGCCGTCAAATCTTCTGGAATGCCAAGCCGAAATTTTAGATAATACTTTGTGGGGCATTGGGAATACACCAGAAACTGCGAGGCCGAATAAATATCCCCACGGGCGCGCGCCGGAAGCTCGCCAATGTTCACTAAGTCGTTGCGGAAAATTTGGGCCGGGCGCGCCTCGGCTTCGTAGCGTGGTTGCTCCGGCAACTGATACCAAACCTTCACCTGCTGCCGCCACTGCTCTGCCGATTTCCTTCTTCCATCCTCGTTCAAAAACCACAACGGTGATGCAATCTCCACAGTGCCATTGTCGGCGGGAAGCTCACCCAACGGAGCGGTGGCCCAGCTTAACATTGTCCCGCGCTTCATCTTCTCAACATTGCCGGAAAGGATCAGAAGGTCGCGGGCGCGGGTGGTGGCAACGTAGAACAATCGGGCTTCCTCGGCGCGTTCGCGTTCGCCGCTGCGCAGCCGCATCAGCAAGGTAATGGTTGGATTGTAGTTGTTGTGGTTGAACTTCCAATTCCATCCAAATCCCAAGTCACGGTCGAACAAAATCGCATCGGTTCGGCGCGGTGGCGAGTGGAGCGTGGGAAGGAAGACAATCGGGAACTCTAACCCCTTGGAGGCGTGCATGGTCATCAACAACACGGCATCGCGCCCGGTGTTGATCGGTGCTTCGGACTCCACCTCATCCCCTTCAATTTGGGAGCGGATCTGCTCAACAAAGTCGTACAAGTTGGTGAACCCGCGTTGCTCGAACGCTCGCGCTTGCTCCATCAGCTTGTCAATGTTTGCCATTGCCTGTTCGCCACGCTCGGTTCCGATAACCGCACCGCGCCAGCCTGTGTGCTCAATCACCCGCCGCATCAGCAGTGATATGGGGATTCGCCCGGCCATTGCGCGGTCTTCTTCAATCGTTTCAACCGCGCGGCGCAGCGATGAATGCGCGTCGGGATGTGCGGCCTGCTGCAGCGTCCGTTCCCACAACGAACGCCCGGCAACGGCGGTGCCGATTCGATAGAGGTCCAGATCGGACACGCCAAAGTATGGCGAACGGAGCAGCCCCAACAAGGCAACATCGTTGTTGATGTTCAGCAGAACGCTTAGGTAGTTTACGATGTCGTAAATCTCCTGCGAGTCGTAAAACCGCGAGCTGCCGAAGTTCAGAAACGGAATGCCGTGGGTTCGGAAAGCGTCCTCCAATCCCTGAAAGCTGTTTCGCTTGCGGCACAGGATGGCGATGTCGCCAAATCGCGCTGGGCGTGGTTGTTCCGGCTGGCCTTTTGCGGGCGGTTCCCACACCACTGGTTCGCCGGAAGTGACAAGCTGAAGAATCCGCCGCGCAATCAGTTCCGCTTCGCTGACTATCTCGTTTTCTGGTTGGCCGCCCGCCGCCGCACCCCCCGCTTGCGGTTCTTGTGCGGTGATGCCGACGCTGGATTCCTGTTGGGTTGCGCTGTTCTCATCGTCCAAATCCTCTTCCGATTCCCGCGCCAGTATCACCTCCACCCCCCCAATGCCACCGGAGCGGCGGGCGCAGACTAACGGTTCGTACGGAACTCCAAAATTGAACATCCCGTCCGGGGTCATCACCGGCGCGCACGCAAGGTTGACGTAGGCGCAGTTGGAAGGGAGCAAACGGAAGGAGGCATCAAGCCGGATAATGCCAAGCCGTTCCTCGGGGGAAGTGTCGGGGATTTTTTCGTTGCGGTACTCCAGCGGCTGCGCCTCGCGTCGCTCCTGAATGTTTTGCTCAATGATGTCGCTGTCGGCGCGGTCGAACACCTCCACTTCGGCGTTGCGGAAACCGTAGATGGATTGCTTCTTATCGCCAACAATGCACAGCCTTCCCAGGGCGTGCAACTGGCTAAGCAGGCGGTGCACCACGGTGTATTGCAAGGCGTTGGTGTCCTGAAATTCATCCACCATAATCGCCTTGAATCGGCTTGTGATTGCCTTGTGATCTTCCGTGTTCTGCAACGCAACCAGCAGCCGAAGCTGAAGGTCCTCGAAGTCCAAAGCGTTGTGGCGGGCTTTCCGTTGTTCGTAGTTGTGGACCGCAGCGGTGAAGATGTCCAGCAGCACCGCTGTGTCGTCCAGCAGTTGCGGGTGAAGCGTGGGGTCGGTGGGGGTTTCCAGCAATGGTTTTGCTTGCTCGATGGCGCGTTGAATCGGTTCGGCAAGGGGGTTCAGCGTTGCAACCTCATCGCGCGATAACCGGAAGATGCCGGTCCTTTTTGGTGTCCCTTCTTTGGTCAGCATCATCTTTTTTAGCTGGATGAACAGCTCAAGAATGTCCGGCAAGGACTCGGCTTCGCGTAGCTTCTGAAGCCCAGCAATCGCAGCGTCGGGGGTTTTCATGAACCCGATAAGTTCCTGGAATCCAGAAAGGACTTGGGGGGAACGAAGTGCTGGTTCCACCGCCCGCATGATTGCCGAATCCCACAACGCCAGCATCTCCTCCTTGCTGCGCGCCAACACCCCGTTGGATTGGCTAAAGGTGATCGGCTCGCGGTTCTTGAACATCATCTGGACAATCTCTTCCAACAGCTCGCGGCTGATTCGGCGGGCAGTTTGGTAGGCGGCGGTGAGTTTCGCTGGGTCGTCATGCGGGCTTGATAGCGCGGTCTCGATGGCATCATCCAACGATTCTTGCTCCATCGCACGCCGTTCGTAGCCGTTAATCACCCGGAAGTTTGGCGGCGTGTCGGTCTCGATTGGGTACTCGTGCAGCAACTTCGAACAGAAGCCATGGATGGTGGAAACCATTGCCGAGGTGAACCCTTCGCGGGCTTTTTTCAGCTTCTCCCAGTTGATTTTGTGGGATTCATCGCTTAGGCGGTGCTCAAGCTCTTCGGCAATGCGGGTGCGTAGCTCGCTGGCGGCTTTTTCGGTGAAGGTGATTGCCGCCATTTCGGCAGGCCTGATCCCCATGTATTCCACGATGTCGCAGTATCGGCTAACCAGCACACGGGTTTTGCCCGATCCGGCATTTGCGGTGATGGAAAGGTGGCGCGTTGCGTCGTGCGCCTTCAGTTGGTCAAGCGTAAAGGTGATGTCGGCCATGAGGCAAAAGTAGGAAGTTCTTGGTGGGCGGTGCAAGCAGCAGCAGCAAGAAACTCAGCGAGGGAGTCAGTGGTCAGTGGTCAGTAGCTGGCTTTGGGTCTATCTCACTCTTCCCACCTCACTCTTCACTCTTCAATTCCCCCAGCATGAAAAAACAAATCGGGGAAGTGATCGCTCACTTCCCCGATGAAACGATTCTGCTTTGGGTGCTTGCCCGCTACTGAACCACAACGCTCTTCACCACAACGTGATCCCCCACGGCCAACCTGCACCAGTAAGTTCCGGCTGGCAATGGGGTGATGCTCCGTTGGTGGCTGCCAGCTTCAAGCTCGGCGTCGGCTAACGCTGCAACGGGCTGGCCAAGCAGGTTGAATACTTGCAGTGTTGCTCGGCTGGCGATTGGAAGTTGGTAGCCCAGAACAATCCCACCTGGGACCTGCGTTGCCTGCAACCGAACCCCAGCCTTCTCCGCTTCATCCACCCCCGACGGAGCTGCGATTGTTGTGAAGCTCCATGGCAGCGACCACCGGCTTTGGCCAGCATCGTTCAAGGCTTGCACACGCCACCAATGCTTTGTCTGGTAGGCCAGGTTGGCAAACGAAATCGTTGGGTTCACGCTCGGCTCATCCAGCACGGTTGTGGAGAAATCACTGACGGTGGAAAGCTGCACCCGATAGCCAGTGGCACCGGCAGGAGGATCCCACCAAAGGGAGCTGAGTATCGGCACACCGATGGTGTCGTTGCCTGGCGAAAGGAGCTTTGGTATTGCAGGGGCGGTTGGCTCCTTCTCCATGGTGGTGAAACTCCACACCGGCGACCACGGGCTTGGGCCGATGGTGTTGATTGCTTGGACACGCCAGTAGTGCTTGGTGCTGGTGCTCAGCACAGGGAATTGCGCGAAGTTTGTTGGAAGATCATTCCTGTCCAACACCGTGGTGGTGAAATCGGGTACAGTGGAAAGCTGCACGCGATAGCTGTTGGCACCGATCACGGTGTTCCAACGGAGCATCCACACTAACGGAACACCGGTGGAGTCGTTGGTTGGCGAAACCAATGTTGGGGCCGCCGGGGCTTGGGGCGCATCGTTCACCGTTGTGAACTGCCATGTTTCGGACCAGAGGCTTCCGCCAAAGGAGTTCACCCCTTGCACCCGCCAGTAGAATTTGGTGTCCGCAGCAATGTTGGTGTAAGGATAAAAGGTTGCCACCACCCCCGATTGATCCAACAACATGCTGGTGAAATGGTTATCCAATGCAAGCTGCACCCGGTAGCTGGTTGCCGTTGCCGAAGCGTTCCACTGGATGTTTCCGGTGCGGAGTGTGTTGGTGGAAAAGTTGGCGGGGGCAACAAGCTGTGGCGCGGCTGGTGGCTGCGCGGGCGCGCTGCTGCTGCGCCGCAATCCATGCCCAAAACTGGTTGCCCAAACTTCATCGTTGTACGGGTTGAAGAACACCCGTTCCGGCTGCCGGAATGGATAGGCCGCAAGCTGCGTAAACGTTGGGCTTGCCGATTTCAGATTGCTGGTGTACCACAGGCCATCGGTCTCGGTGGTGACGTACATCTCGTTCGCGTTTTTGGGGTTTACCGCGCAGGATGTCACCCGATTGGTGTTGTTTGGCTTGCTGGGAAGGTCCAGCAGAAGGCTCCAATTTTTTCCACGGTCGGTGGTTTTGTACAGCCCGCCCAACTGGTTCGGCGCGCCCCCCCATCCGCTGAATACGCCAACGTACCAGGTGTTCTGGCTTGCGTCGTGCGGGTCAATCACAACGTCTTTGGTCCAGTAGAGCATTTCGGGTGAGGAAATATCCACCCACGTTGTGCCGCCATCGCCGCTGCTGAACACGCCGCTGCTGTTGGTGAACGCCTGCGGGCTTCCGGCGCGCCGCCCTGAGTAGGTGGCCAGCAGTGTGCCATCCTTCAGCACGTTGATGTTGAACGGGTGCCCCTGGGTGCGTGGCGGATTGCTGTACGTTTTCCGCCAGCTTGCGGCGGTTCCGTTCTGCAGAGTTTTGGTGAAGTAGATGCCGCCATCTGCGCTGTGGGCAACGCTGGCATACATGGCGTTTGGGTCGTTCGGGTCAATCGCCAGCCACACCACCGGATGCCCAAAATCGTGCAGTATTTTCCAAGTCTTCCCACGGTCGGTGGAGTAGATAACGCTGCCGCGCCCGCCATCAATGCGGGCATCGGTAAGGTAGGTGCTTTGGTAGATGTCATGCACCGACGACGTTGCCGCGTACAGCGTTCCGGTGGTGGGGTGTTTGATGATGTGGTAGCTGCTGTTGAAATCAAAATCGTTGTAGGGGATGGACCACGTTGTGCCGGCATCCCCCGTGCGGATTCCCTTGATGTCGCTGAACCCAGCCACTATGTTGCTGCTGTCGGCCCAGCAGAGCCACCACGATGTTGTGTTCTCCAAGCCGTTCCCCCGATAGGCTTTCCCAACCGGGGTGTTCTGCCCTGCGGGGTTTTGGTACTGTGAGTTCACGTAGGCTTGTTTCCAGTTTGCGCCGCCATCGCTGCTGACGTGCGCAAAGCCAAGATCGGTGATCACCAGATAGTTCGGATCGCTTGGGCAGACGTTGAACCCCAGCGCGTACTCACCATAGGTCCAGAAGCGATCGCCCTCCGTGCCGGACCACCCAGTCTTGATGTTCACGTTCCCTTCGGTCTTGAAATTGTTGGTCCATGTCAATCCGGCATCGGTGGTTTTCAGGACAATGGGAATGCTGAAATCGCTTCCCCCCGCCAGATACACCGTCATGTTGTTCCCCCGCGCCGCCCCCACAAAGTACGGGCGGAATCCATCGGGGATTGCGCTGGTGCGGGCGGTCCAACTGGTCTCGGTAAGGGTGCGGGTATAAACCCCTTTGAAGTTGCTGAACTCGGCCCCCGTCACCCCAGGATACACGTCGCCGCTCCCCAACGTCACGCAGTAGAATCGGGTGACACCAAGCTGTTTGCATCCCACAAACGAGACGATGGCTTCCCCGTTCAACACCCCGGGTGTCTGTGCCATTGCAAACGATTGCCCGTTGTTGGCCGAGGTCAGCATCCCCAGATTGGTGCCGATGTAGATGTTGCTCCCATCGAACCAAGCCCCGGCAAGGTAGCAGCCGTTGTCGGATGGGGTCGAGTATTTTTCAACAAAACTCTGCCCGCCATTGCTGGAGTAATAGACGTGGCTGTAATCGCTCACGATCACCACGTTGCTGTTGTTGGGGTCGGCAAACAGGCCGTAGGCTTCTCCACTGGTGGGGTCGTCGGCAAGCGGGGTCCAGGTATCGCCGCCGTCGGTGCTTTTCACGGGGGTTCCGCCATCGTTGCGGCTGTCAATGGTGTACAAGATTTTGGGATCGCTGGTGAACTGCACGTTCCCCCGAACGTTCCCCCCTTGCAGTTGCCGGAAATCAATCACGCTCCACGATTCCCCGAAGTCATCGGTGCGGAACATCTCGCTCATGTCGCAGCTGATAAAAACCTCATTCTTGTTGTGCGGGTTAATGCTGCTGTGGAACAGCGCGCCGCCGCCGCCAATGCCGGCGGAGTTCCATTGGCTGGGCTGCGCGGTGGCAATCAGCGGAGCAAGAAATGCTAGGAATCCAGCAATCGTTTGGTAGAAGGTTTTTTGTTGGTGCATGGTGCTTCTCTTCTTCTTGTTTCGTTCGTCGTGAAAGATGGCGTTATGAAATCGTTCAATCTTGGTTCGGTACAGCAAATGATGGGAACAAGGGAGCGGCGGTGGATTGTTCCCCAAGCGGTTTCAATATACCACGCCAAGCTATCGGTTCCGCCGGTTTTGATTATCGCTTCGGGGAAAATCCGCGTGGGGGATATGGTTATCTTTGGCGAAGTATGACAGAACCATCAACGGAACATCCTTCATCAACCAAATCCTTACCTCTGACAGCTAAGCAGGTTTGGACTGGCATGGGCATTATGCTGATTGTGCTCAACGTAGGTTTATATCTGACCCTATGGCTGACTATCCACGATTCCCGCACGGTGCGTACCATTGGCGCGTTGGTTGGGGTTCTGTTCATCCCAGTTACATTGGCAATCTTCAGACAAATAGACGACAAAAAACCTGAACACCGAGGCCTGTTCGTGGGAGGATTGATAGGGATTGGAGTAGGAGTTTTAATGATTGTCTGGTTGCTTGCCAGCTATAAATAAAAGCTATCATTACAGCTGTTTCACAGGAGCATGGCAGAGTGAAATTCAAGCCGCGCGAAAATCTTTCCCCCAGAACGAAGGTGCCACTGGCCCCCCGAAGAATCCTTCTTGGAGTTGGAATAATGGTCGGGCTCATGCTTGGCAACATCTGGCTGATGATGGTTCTCATGGCCAGTTCATCGCACATAACAGCGATTGCCAGCATTATGGCCATGGTGCTTTCTGTGCCAATTTCATTGATGCTGATGGAGCGAAAAGAGGAACAGCAACAACACCGTGGCTTAGTTGCTGGCAGCTTGATTGGGCTGGGAATTCTGGCGTTGATAGTGGGCGGGTACGCTGTCCTTTGCTACTAACCCTTGCTCCCAACAAGCATATTCTAATCATACCCTTACGGGGCATAACCAAACAACCGAACCCAACCAATGAACCTGCAGATCCATACCTTCACCACCGGCCCGGTGATGACCAACAGCTACGTGGTGATTGACCCCGCCGCCCATGTTGGGGTAATCATTGATGCCCCCCCGGATAGCCAAGAAGGGATCACCCAAGCGTTGGCGGATGCTGGCGTTACCCCGGCCGCTCTTCTGCTAACCCACACCCATTGGGATCACACCGCCGATGCTGCACCGCTGAAAACGCAGTTTCCAGAAATGCTGATCTACGTCCACCCCGACGATGAGTACCGCCTTGTTGAGCCGATGCGCCACACCGTTTGGCCGCTCCCTTTCACCCTCCAGCCAGTTGCTGCCGACCGCCACTTGCGGCATGGCGACCGCTTCACGCTTGGCCACATCAACTTCAACATTCTGCACGCGCCCGGGCATAGCGAAGGGAGCATTGTTTTCCACGATGAAGCAAACCGGGTGGCGTTTTCCGGGGATGTGTTGTTTTCCGGGTCAATCGGAAGAACCGACTTGCCCGGCGGGGATTTCGAGGCGCTGATGCGGAGCATCGCCACACGGCTGATGCCGCTGCACGATGCCACACGGATACTATCGGGGCATGGCCCAGAAACCACCATCGGCCAGGAACGTGAGCGGAACCCGTTTGCGCTGGATTGGGAGGGATATTTGGCGTAGGAGAGGGAGGGGAAGGGGAAGCAGAGAACGTGGAAACGGAAGCAACAAAAAACATGAAATCGGCTGGCCGCATCATTTCCCCGATGCTGCCAGCCGATTGTTGTTCACAGGCTTAACTCATAAATCACCACGGGGTCCTGGATATTCTTCACGAAGCGTTCCCCCAGGCTGGCGGCGTGGCAATCAATTTTGTGGCGAATGGCAATGAAGACGCTATCGGAAACGGTGACGCAACCTGGCGTGGCAATCTGCTGAAGCCGTGCGGCGATGTTGACGGAATCCCCCGCAAGTTTTCCGTCGGCGTGTTCCAGCACATCACCCAAATGGATGCCGATCCGCACATGCACTTGCTCGGTTTCCGGTTGCTGCTGGTTGTACTCGGCCAGTTTTTTCTGCACCGCCAGCCCACACTCCACCGACCGCACCGCGCTGCCGAAGGTGGCCACAAACGCATCGCCGATAATCTCGGCCACCTGCCCGCCATGCCCTTTAATCTCCTCCTGCAACAGCCGGTTATGCAGCCCCACCAGGCGGACAGCGCGTTGCTCGTTGGCGTTCATCATCTTGGCGTAATCCTTGATGTCGGTGAACATGATTGCCAGCAGCCGGCGATTGTAGTTCTGCGCTTCTGCGGCTGGGGTGGCCGTTTGGGCCGTCCGTTGGAAACTTCGGGTGTGGGCGCGCACCCGCGCCAGAAGCTCCCGAAGGTCGAACGGTTTGGTGATGTAATCATCCGCCCCGGATTCCAATCCCAACACTTTGTCAATTTGCTCCGAGCGCGAAGTCAGCATCAGTATCGGCTTAATAAAACCGCGCCCGCGCAGGTCGCGGCAGATATCCAACCCGTTGCGCCGGGGAAGGGAAAGGTCCAGCAGAAGGACATCGGGGAGAAGCTCCAACGCCCGGTCAACGGCAGCCCCGCCGTCGTCGCAATGCTCCACAAGGAAATTTTCTGACTCCAGAAACGCCCGCAGCCCTTCGGCAATGGCGGGGTCGTCTTCAACGATCAAAATTGTTGGTTCGGTAGCCATAGTTGTGGCAAGTACAAAAAGGAAGGTTTTCCTGCAAAGAAACGGAATTGCTTGATAGAACAGCAACCAAACTGCTGCGGCGTATATTCATGCCCAAAAAATTTCCAGCAAATCGCCAGTGAAGTATGTTGGAGTTTCCCCTTTCACAACCGCCAGAGGAGTATCTGGAAAGCGGCCAGCAGGAGCATCGCACGCTTGCGCTGTTAGTGGTGGCTGGCGAGATTCGTTACTCCAATCCGCAGCGCTCCATGGCGTTGGCCAACGAAGCCGAAGAGCGCGCCCGTGCCGCCCACGACCACAATCATCTTTCGCGGGCACTGATGTTGAAAGGGGGAATGCAGGTGGACCTCCGTTGTCACGACGATGCGCTATCCTGCTACAACCAAGCGTTAAAGTTGGCGCGTTTCACCAGCAACCGTGCCATGCAAGCCCGCATCCTGAACGGCATTGGTGCAGTCCACTACAACTTGGGCAATTACCCCCAAGCGATTACCGTGTGGGAGCGGAGTTTAGGGCTTAAGGAGGAGTTGGGGGAGCGGGAATCGCAGGCCACCACCTTGCAGAACTTGGGCATTGTATATACAACACTTGGCCAGCACGAACGGGCGTTGGAATGCTACAACAAAAGCCTTGCTATCAATGTGGAGTTTGGCGACCAGCGGGGGGTAAGCCGCGCCTATCACAACATCGCCACCTACTACCTTGATACGCACCAACTGGATGCTGCCATTGAGTTCCTGAATCGTAGCCTTCAGATAAAGGAGCAACTTGACGACCGGCAAGGAGTGGCCACCACCTACAACAATCTGGGGAACGCCAACTTCGTGCTGGGGGATTACGATAACGCGCTTCAGTATTACCAAAAAAGTTTAGCAATCAAGCAGGAGCAAGGGGATAGGATGAGGGCAGCCTCCACCCAAAGCTCCATCGGCAAGGTATATGAAAAACAGGGGGAGATTGAAGCGGCAAAGCAGATGTTCCACCGCCACCTTGACGTTGCTCGGGAAGTTGGGCAGCCGCTTCAGATTGCCATTGCTCTGGAAGCATTGGGCACAATTCACGCCCGCCAGGACGACGTGCCGGAAGCCATTGCCTACCTAACCGAAGCCGCCCAGACAGCACGCCAGATAGATGCAAAAACCTACCTGCACGGCATTCTGCAAAACCTGATTGATGTGCTGCTGCAAACCGAACACCGCAACAATGCCACCCCATTCCTGATTGAGTTTGTGGCACTTCAGAAGGAGATGTTCAACACCGAAGCCGACCGCCGGCTAAAAAATATGCAAGCATTGTACGAGGTTGAGCAAGCCCGCAAGGAGTCGGAAATTTTGCGGCTGAGCAACCAGCAGCTTGCGCAGGAAGCCGAGTTCCGCAAAAAAGAATTGACCACCACCGCAATGTATCTGACGCAGAAAAATGAGATGCTCCGGAAGCTGCGGCGGCACGTTGCTGATCTGCGGGAGTTCGTTTCGGAAAAAGGAGCGCAACCGCTTCGCCAGGTGGAGCAGGAGCTTGCCCTGGCGATTGGGTCGGAGGAGCATTGGAGCGGGTTCCAGCGGCAGTTCCAGCAGGTTCATTCCGGATATTTGGAATCGCTTGCCGCACGCTATCCCGGCCTTACGCCAACGGAGTTAAAAGTTTGCTCGCTGATTAAAATCAATCTTTCCACCAAGGAGATTGCGCAGATTTTGAACACCGAATCACGTAGCATCGAGAAGTACCGCCAGCGCATCCGAAAAAAAATGGAGCTTGGGCAGGATGACAATCTTTCAACAATTCTTGCTGCGGTTGGCGCGCCGGAATCGCCCCATTCGTGAGCCCTTCCCGCGAATCGTCAGTGCCGAACAGTAGATTGTGTGTGAGGTCGAGAAAAAAAAACTTCCGAACATCCACGAACAGCAACAAAGCAACCGAACACACCATGAAGACACTTGCAACGATTACGCTACTGGCCTTTTTTGCCCTTTGCTCCAAACCCGCCATTTCCCAGCCGATTGATGTTTCCATCACCATTGCTGCCGATGGAAACCCGCACCCAATCAGCCCGCTGATTTACGGCATCAACGCCTACGTGTATGATGCCGAATGGCAAAGCGCGAACGATTGGCAAGTTGGGGCGCAGAACCAAGCCGCCAACTTGAACATCACGGCCCAGCGGCTTGGCGGAAACACCATGACCAGCTACAACTACGAAAACGGTTTCAGCAACTCCGGTGCCGACGACCGCGACCAGAACGGCGTGTCGCTTCACACCAACAACAGTTTTCAATCATTCATTGCCGGCGCGGGGGGGGCGCCGTACTCGGTCGGGAAGGCACTCACCACATTCCACGATCACTCACTCAGCTTGGGTGCGGCATCGCTGTTGCAGCTTCCCGGGGCGGGATATGTGGCCGCCGACGGAAACGGTGCGGTCTCCGTTGCTGAATCGGCCCCGTCGGCCCGGTGGAAGCGGGCCGTGAACGATAAACCAGGGTCGCCAGCCTCGCTATCGCTTCCCCCCGATCTGGATGACGATGCCATCTACGTGGATGAGGAACTGAACTTCCTGATGAACCGCTACGGCAACGCCGCTTCGCCGCAAGGAATCGGATTGTACGAGCTTGATAACGAGCCGGGGCTGTGGCACCACTTCCCAACCAACGGGGAATCGGGAACGCATCCGCGATTGCACACCGAGCTTGCCACGTGCGGTGATCTTCTCCAGAAAAACATTTCGCTTGCGCAAACCATCCGCCGCATGGATCCAAACGCACAAATCACTGGGCCGGCAATGTGGGGCTATCCAGAGTTTTACAGCCTGTGGAGCATCTACGACGGCCAAAGCCACGCGCCTGCCGATTGGGCCACCTACAACGCCGAACCCTTCCTCACCAACAACAGCGGCGACGACTACCGCTACAATCGCATGACCTGGGTGAACGCATATTTAGCCAACATGAAAGCCGCCTCCGACCAAGCCGGTGGGCGGTTGCTGGATATGTTCACCATCCACTACTACGCCGACGGCGAAGCAATCAGCACCAACGAAAAACGGATGCAAGCAACCCGCAGCCTGTGGGACCCGGCCTACGTGGAAACAAGCTGGATCACCAAGCAGGGGAACGGCTTCACCGACGGGCGAGCGTTGCAACTGCTCCCGAAATTGAAGCAAGCAATCGCCGATTTCTACCCCGACACCAAGCTGGGAATCACCGAGTACAGTTTTGGCGGGCGGCATCACATCTCCGGCGCGATTGCCCAAGCCGACGCGCTGGGAATCATGGGGCGCGAAGGGGTTACGATGGCCTACTACTTCGGCCCCGTGCGCGACTACATCGCCGCTGCGTTCCGGCTGTACCGCAACTACGACGGCAAGAATGGAGCCTTTGGCCAGATGGGGGCCCAGTGCACCACCAGCGACGCTCAGAACAGTTCGGCCTACGCCGCAATGGATACCCAGGGGCGATTGCACATCATCCTGCTGAACAAAAACAGCACCCAACCGCTGATGACCACAATCGCAACCGGGGCAGCCAAGCCGTGGGGCAAGATGACGGCATACGGGATTGACCAAACAGGAACCGAGGTGAAGAAGATGGAGGAAATGGAGGTGAACGGAACGGACTTCACCTTCCAAGCCGCGCCGCTGACGGCATTGCACCTGGTGTTGCAGCCGCAGGATGCAAGCGATGTTGAGCAGGGGAGTACTCCAACCGAAAATCTAGAGTTGACGGTCGCGCCAAACATCTTCAGCAGCGGAGGCGTTGTGCAGCTTCGGTTGCCGGAACAGGGGCTGTTGCGCGTCACGCTGCACGACGCGCTTGGCCGCCTTGTTCGCACACTTGCCGACGGCCAGCAGAGTGGCGGAACAATCATCATTCCACTTTCTGCCGATGACCTGCCCGCCGGCCAATACCGTGTGGTGGCGCGCGGGGCAAGCGGGGAGCGGACGGAAATGGTGGCGGTGGTGCGGTGAGGCATCGGAATGTCGAATGTCGAATGTCGAATGCCGAATGCCGAATCAAGAATGAAGAATCTTGGAGTTTTCTGCGAACCCAGCTCTCCGCTCATGCTGAAGCCCCATCGAAGCATGAGTGGAGCCACCGAACTCGCGCCCCCCTGCTTCGCTCTAAAGAGCTTCGCGTCCCCCCAATTCTGGGGGGAAACAAGAAGAGGGGAAGTAGGAGGTAGGAAATAGGAGCAAGAACAGATGATCGCGAACCCAGCCCTCCGCTCATGCTGAGCCCCGTCGAAGTATGAGCGGAGCCACCGAACAGCGCAACTTTCTCTTCTTCGTCATTGCCCCGACGGGTCGGGGTCTTCGACAAGGAGCGTTGAGCGACGTGGCGATTTCGCAGCCAGCAGTGTGTCCGATGCTCTCCCAGAAACCCGCGGGATCGCTTCGTCGAAGACTCCTTGTCAAGGACCCCGACTCGTCGGGGCGATGACAGGGAGTGAGTTCCGTAGAAGCCTATTCGTCATCGCGAGGAGCGATTAGCGACGTGGCGATCTCGCGGCTGGCAATGTGTCCGATGCTCTCTCGGAAATTCGCGAGATCGCTTCGTCGAAGACTCCTCGCGATGACAGGGCGTGAGTTCCGAAAAATCCATCTGATCCCACCTCCGAACCCAGCCCTCCGCTCATGCTGAGCCCCGTCGAAGTATGAGCGTGAGCCACCGAACCGAGAAGCCACCAAAGCCCCGAATGGGGCGACAGCCAGCTTAGCCCAATGGCGTAAGCCTTGGGTGATTGCGGAAAGGTTTGGATTGAGTAGCCCCGTAGCGGGCGGAAGAATGGATGATGCCGGTGAACTCTGTCGCCCCATTCGGGGCTGTGGGTTGTTGATGTGCGCGATGTTCCCAGGGCTTACGCCGCTGGGCTATGTGAGAGTACCGCCCCATTCGGGGCTAAGAATCGGGGGGCGCGATGGCGAGGAGAAGGGGTGTGGTGAAATTCCCACTGCTTCATTGCCCCCATTTCCGATGACAAAACCAGGATCCAGCAAAAGAAAAAATAGAATAGATGAGCAAAGAAGATTCATCAACACCAAAGTCTTCTTAATTTCATCTGCCTTTCTTTCACATTCTCTCAATCGCCTTCCGTTTGCAACGTACTTCGTTCAACCAATTTCGGCCATGACACTATCGCGTACCCTTTGCACTGTTGTTGCGTTCCTTGTTGCCCTTGTGGCGGGGTTGCCAGCACAAAACTTGATTGTGAACCCCGGTGCCGAGGTGCCGATGATTGGCGACTCCATCCCAGGATGGAGCCAGCCAGTGGCGCGAACCTGGACCGAGGCAAGCACCGTCCCAGCGTTTGCCGGAACCAACTACTTCTTTGCCGGCGATACTCCACTTTCGGAGTTAAGCCAGGATATTGACGTAACCACCCTTGCTGCCGGGATTGATGGCGGCACGGTCCGCTTTGTGTTCGATGGGCGGGTGCAATCGTTGCCGGAGGTGATACCGGACAGCGCACGAATTGTGGTGCAGTGCCGCGATGCCGCCAACACCACCGTGCTCAACAGTTTCAACACCGGGGCGGTTGCGGCCACGGCTGGTTGGCAGCAGGTGTCGGGGTTGTTCACCCCGGCGGTTGGCACTCGGTTTTTGCGGGTGCGGCTGATTGCGGTGCGCGCAACTGGTGTCAGCAACGATGCCTTCTTCGATGGCCTGTTCCTGAGCGCGATTGCCCCCAGCGGCGGGCTGAGTGTTATCAACCGCCTCACCAATTTCGACACCACCCTGTGCGGCACAAAAAAATGCAGCACGCTGATCTTCCGCAACGTTGGCCAAAACCCACTCACGATTGAGTCGGCTGATGCCTTTTTTGGCACGTTCGAGATTGATGCTGGGGTCACCTTCAACTTCCCGCAAACCCTTCAGCCGAACGAGCAACTCAGTTTCAACGTCTGCTACAACCCAACCGTTCCTGGCCGCGCCGATACCTTCAAAGGGTTTGTTCGGTACGACCTGGCATCGGTGGATTCTTTCATGTTTGTTGGGCGGGCAACCGGGCCAAGCCTTTCGGCATCGCGAACAAACGTTTCGTTCGGGACTGTTCAGATTTTCAACACCCGCTGCGAGACCATCACTCTGCGGAACGATGGCGATGGGCCGCTGTCGCCAGGGGTGATTACCGGGGTGAATCTTCCATTCTTTATCCAAACACCGCCGCCATCGGTGATACCGCCGGGGGGGACTGCCGATGTTGTGATCTGCTTCACCCCCGATGCCGAAGGGGCGCGGAATGCCACGGCTAACTTCAGCTATGTTTCCTGCGGAGCAACGCAAAACGTTCCGGTGCAGCTTAGTGGAGTTGGCGCGCTTCCGCCACGGCTGACGCTTGGCCCGGTGCTGCAGATCACCCCCGACCCGTTGGACTACGACACCACACTTTGCGGCACGCAGAAATGCCGGAACGTGACGTTCCAAAACATCGGCAACGCGCCGCTGACGATTACCCAGATGGATCCAATCCTTGCTCCGTTCTCGGTTGCAGCCACCACCCCGCTGAACCTTCCGCTGACGTTGCAGCCGAACCAATCGCAAGTGGCGCAGGTTTGCTACAACCCAACGTTCGCGCCGCGCATTGACTCGCAACGGATCGCCTACGTTGCCGATAACCGCGTCTCCCTTTCGATTATGATGGTGTTCGATACCAGCGGAAGCATGACGATACCAACCGGGTCAGGGGTGAGCCGCATTGTTGCCGCAAACGCTGGCGGGCGGGTGTTCCTGAGCAACTTGGTGAACGACCCAGCGCGCGGTGTGGTGGATGAAGCCGGGATTGTGGGATTTTCGTCGGGTGTTCGGCTTGTGCAAGATTTCACGACGAACACAGCGTTGCTGCAATCGCGCGTTCCCAGCGCGGCAGCGGGGGGAACGCTGTTGTATGACGCAGTGGATACGGCACTGAACAGAGTGCTGCAACGGAATTTACCGGGCCGCCGTGTGATTGTGGTGCTGTCCGATGGCGATGACCAGAACGGGTTCCTGCAAGATCGAATTGATGCGATTGTGGCGCGCTCCATAGATAACGTCCGCATCTTCACCATCGGCTTGGGGAGCGGGTTAAGCAACAATGGCATCAATACCTTGCAGCAGATGGCTAACCGGACTGGTGGAAGCAGTTTCTTCACGAACAACCCCGATACATTGGTGCAGATTTACCTCAACATCGCCCAGCAGCTTAGCCGAAATATCCCCGGAACGTATCTGATTCGTGGGCGTTCGGTTGCCCCGCTGCTGGCTATCAATCCAACCACCATTGACCTGGATTCGGTGCGTGTTGGGCGTTCGACCTGCCGGCAAATCACCCTTACCAACAACGGCGATGCACCGTTGCAGCTTGCTTCGTTCCCAGCGGCGGTGGGCGGGTTCTCCATCCAAGCTCCAACTCCATTTCCGGCAATTCAGCCGGGGGGATCGGCCACCATCAGCGCGTGCTTTGCGCCAACGCGGCTGCGTGTGCAAACGGCATCGCTTCCAATGCCCTACAACAGTTGCCGCGCCACCGACACGTTGCAGCTACGCG
This sequence comes from Chlorobiota bacterium, assembly GCA_016788565.1. Taxonomy (GTDB): domain Bacteria; phylum Bacteroidota; class Ignavibacteria; order OLB7; family OLB7; genus OLB7. The sequence goes on from JAEUSP010000059.1 coordinate 48,545, forward strand.
GAGTGGGCTACGACAGCGTTGTGATTGCCATTCGCGATTCGGTGGTGGCGCGGCCGGGAAGCACGTTCGAGTATCCGGTCTTTTTGATGGATACGATCCCGGCCCACTACGATGTCAGGAACCTCACCTTCACGTTGGGCTACAACAAAACGCTGCTGTTCCCGCTGGACCCCGCCACCCGTAGCGATGCTGCCGTTGCCGTGCCGCTGACCACAGTCGCAATCAGCAGCGCGTATCTGCCGAACGAGTCGGGCGCGCTGACCACCTACACGATGTCGGGGACCACACCGATCACTAACGGAACGCCGAACAGCCTGCTGACACGGCTCCGTTTCCGTGCGTTGTTGGGGAATGCAATCAGCACACCGCTCACAATCACGGCGGCAACCATGGCCGACGGGAATCCAAAGGTGGGGATTCTCAACCCCGGCAGCTTCCGCATTGATAGCCTCTGCTACCTTAACGACCGTTTGCTTGATGCCAGCCGCCGAATCAATGGCACGCTGAAAATGGCGGTGATGAACAACGCCGACGTTGCCGCGCTTGATTTTGTGCTGCCGAACGCCGCAATCACACAAGCCACCATTTTCGACCGGCTTGGCCGCGAAGTTCTGCGAAGCAACCAAACAGAAATGAACGCCGGCAACGGCCAGTTGCTGTTGGATATTTCCACGCTCCGCTCCGGCATCTACTTTGTGCAGCTACGTTCGGGAGGGCTGGTGGATGGTGGGGAGATTGTGGTGGGGAGATAACGCCGGCAATTGCTGCCGTTGTTAGCGCAGCGGGTGAAAGAAATGAAAAGGCAAGAACAAAGAAGCCCCAGCAATGTGCTGGGGCTTCTTTGTTTATCTATGTTTAGTGTGCAAAAGCAGGGAGGAGAGGAAAGTAGAAAGTAGGAAATAGAAGTGGGGGGGGGGGAGAGGCCACCGAATCCAGCCCTCCGCTCATGCTGAGCTCCGTCGAAGTATGAGTGGAGCCACCGAACGGTGAAATCTCCACCGGTACTCAGCGGTTAATTTTTCGGCAAGCTCACTCTTCGGCAATCATAGTATGGCTGGTTCACCACAGCATCCATCGCGGTTTTTCTGGGGGCGGTTGTTCAACGAACACGTCATCACCATCCACCACCACGTTGTAGGTTTTCAGCCGTGCCCCGCCGATTATTGGTTGGCCTGTCCGCAGGTCGTAGGTCCAGCCGTGCAGCGGGCAAGCAACGGTGCAATCTTCAATAAATCCATCGGCAATGGTTGGGGCGTGTTGGTGGGGGCAGATATTGCTGACGGCATACACCACGCCATCAATGCGGAAGAGTGCAACCTCGGTGTCATCATCCAACCACACGCGGGTTCCGCGCCGGCTGGATAACTCACGAAGCGAACACACACGAAGGAGCTGAGGTTGATCCATAACAGGAAGATAGGGTACCGGTAGCCGCCAACAGCCAAGCCGGATTGCAACGAAGAAATACCGAGAAAGGGGAGCACCACAACCACAGTAAAAACAACGCACCCGGCAATGTGGCGCGGGCTAACTCTTCTCCTGTTATCCCCGTCATGCTTGTTGTGTCCTCCGTTCCGAATAACGTCTGCGCCTAATTCCCATGAAACGCTCAACAAATCCCGCCTTCGAGACACAACTTCGCGCTGCACGCCAAGCTGTTGCACGTCAGTTGTTCCGCTTGTTTCCTACCTCCGTGCGTGAGGATATTAGCGATGCCATCAGTGCTGCTACCGAAACATTGCTCAATCGCGCCCCGCTCCATGTTTCGGAATCCACCGAGGCTATCTACTGCTACCTTCTGACAACTGCAACCCGCAACCTTTTGCATGAACACCGGCGCGCCAAACGGCTCACCTTGCTTGATGACAACAGCGAACAGAGCCTATTGCTTGCAGCAATTCCTGCCGATGATTCCTCCGACACAGCTGCAGCCGAAGCGGTGCTACGGGAACTCATCGAACAACGTATTGGCAGGTTGAACGCTGCCATTGTTTGCATGAGAGTCTTTGATCGTCACTCTATACAGTACATTGCTGATACTGTAAATATCACCGTGAAAGCAGCCTATAACCGCTATGAACGTAGCCTTCCAAAACTCCTTGATATTGTGGTGGCTTGTGGGGGGGGGGGGGGGGGGGGGGGGGGGGGGGGGGGGGGGGGGGGGGGGGGGGGGGGGGGGGGGGGGGGGGGGGGGGGGGGGG
>JAEUSP010000065.1 GCA_016788565.1 Chlorobiota bacterium
GCGTTGTCCGCAACGGTGGTTGCTATTTCGGCACTGCGTGAGTGTAGGCTGTACGGGGCCGAGGTGAACTCCGTTCGCGGAAGCTCGGTTCCATTGTTGATGGTGATTCCCAAGTAGTACGGCTTGTCAAATTTCAGCGAAAACGGTGTCACGATTCCCAGATTGGCTTTGAACAATCCGCGTGCAACGGTGACGGTCTGGTTCTCGCTCCAGACTGCGCTTCCCCCCGATGTTGATTCGTACAAGCGGAAGGCAACGGAATACTGCCCGTCGGTCACTGGCGTAATGCTGCCAGCGTTGGTTGCAAGCCCCTGGAAATTGATGATCTGTGGAACTTGGGCGTTGGCTGTGCTGGTAAGAAATCCTGCTGCAAGAAGCACTGCGGCTGCTTGGCAGATACGGCGAAAAGTCTTGTTGGCTGACATGGTTATTCTCCCTGCCTGTGTGATGTGTTGAAAGGTGCTAGATCGTTTGGATATGCTTGCTCGGTCCACGCAGCCGATAGCAGCAGAAGGTTTTCCAACTCCCCTCGCAATTCTGGCTGCGTTGGCTCTGTTGGTTCTCCGTTTGTGCCGCTGCAAGTGCTCTGCGTGGCTCGGTTGGTTGTTGGTTCCGGTTGCATTGCTGCTGGCTACAGATGTTGAATGATGAGCAACCCGGTACTCCATTCATCGGTGGGGTTATCGGTCCTCATGCGGCAGAGGTAGTTTCCGGCGGGGACATCTTCCCCTTGCTGGTCGGTTCCGTCCCATGCAATCGTGTGGGTTCCCGCCTCCATCACTCCTGATTTCAGTTGGCGCACTGGGCGGCCAAGAAGATCGAAGATGGTGATGCTGACAAGGCCTGCCCGCTCCAGCCGGCAGCTCACTGCTGTGGTAGTGGTGAATGGATTGGGAACTGCGTGCAGCCCGTGGGTGGCTGTGGCGGCTTGCAATGGAGCATCGGCGGCTGTTGTTTTGGCCATCGGAAGCCAAAAGCCCAGATAGAAACTTGCGGCAAGCCCCGAACCTGCGCCGTTGATGGCATCAACAATCGGCTGGCCCAGCGTGAACGAGACCGATTGTTGGCTGTCGGCCAGGCCAATTCCCCCGCCAGTCCCAACCACCTGCCAAGCGATCTCAACATTTTGTGCGTGAAGTATGCCGGCCGCCAGCATCACCATCAGTGTCAGGATTGCTGCGGCGCAGTGTCTGGTTGCTGTGGAAACAGGAGCATTCATAGCTTGCTTTCTCCGTGGCTGAAATGATTGAATGAATGTTGCTTTTGAAGTTCAACGTTGCTCTGGCGGGCAACAGAGAGCCGGCACGGCGGCGTGCCCGGCATTGGCCAACCGGCGCCAGTGCAGCCAATGCCGCAGACAGAGCCGCCGTTGATTTCTTGCGGGCAAACGTACCATATCGAAGGGGGGCTTGTCACCCGGACAAAAACCGGACAATGGGGGGGAGATTGGTGAGGAATGCCAAGCGAAATTCAGGCAGAATTGCTGGCGGCTACATGTGAAATGCTAACTTTAGAAGCAGAAGAATTGGACGATTGGTGGGGGTATCCAAGCGAATTTTTTTGAGCCGAAAAAGAATGAAAGCAGTAATCCAACGCGCACGCAACGCCACAGTGACGGTTGCTGGGGAAGTGGTGGGGGCAATCCCAAAAGGGATGGTGGTGCTGTTGGGGGTGGCCGCCACCGACACCGCGCCGCACGCGGCAATGCTGGCAAAAAAAGTGGCCAACTTGCGGTTGTTCCCCGATGCTAACGATGTCCCGAATCTTTCACTGCTGGATACCGGCCACGGCGCGTTGGTCATCAGCCAATTCACCCTGCTTGCCGACACGCGCAAGGGGAATCGCCCCAGCTACATTGCCGCCGCCCCGCCCCAGCTTGCCAACGAGTTGTACGAGCGGTTTGTTGAAGAATTGCGTGGATTGATTGGCCCCAACAACGTTGCCACCGGACGATTCCGTGCGATGATGGACGTGGCGTTTGTGAACGAGGGTCCTTTCACACTGCTGCTGGAATCGAAGGTGTAGCGTGGCAAATCAAACAACCAGATGGTTGAGTGATGTCGCAATGCTTTTGCTGCTTTGCTTCAGTGTGGCAGCCCAGGCCAGGTCGCAGGAAAAACTGGTAGTGCGGAAGATGGCCAACTTCACACTCCTACTTCCGGATAACCAGGACCCCACACAACTCACCGAATGGCTGGAATCGGCGCGGAAACGGGTGCAGGAATATGGGCTTGCGTTGCCACGGACGGTGGTGGTGCGGGGCTATTCCACCAGCGCGCAGTTTGCGCAAGCCACGGGGCTAACAACCTCACATTTGGCCGGAACCCAGAATGGGCGGTTGCATCTTCAGCCACTTCCGTTACTTTTGCGCCGCCCTGGGGCATTGCGCACAATCGGGCACGAGCTTGTTCACATTGCATTGGGGCGCGCCGCCGGCAACGGATTGCCGCAGTGGTTCAACGAAGGGATGGCGATGGTGGTGGCCGGCGAGCAGCAGCCGGAGAGCGTCAGGTTCGTAACCTTGCAGGCGTTGCGGGATACTTTGCTCCGTTCCCGAAACTACTCGGTGGTTCGCTCGGCCTACGGAACGTGCCAACGGTTGGTGGAAAAATTTGTGGAGCAGCGGGGGAAGTCAGCTGTGTTGGCAATGCTTCGCGCGGTTGGCAATGGGGGTAAGTTCCCCGATCGTTTCCGCCGGTTGGCGGGGCGTTCGGCGGAAGAATGGGCGCGGCAAGAACTGCCGAAGCGGTAATGGCCGCAGAAATATCCCCCCCCCGTGCAAAATGCAATATTGCGGCTGTTACGAAATCGCTTCTTGCAAGACCCGATTGCTTGAAATATCTTGCCGCCCCGCAAAACAATGCCCGCTACCTGCTGTGGCACGGTTCTTATACTCACATCTTCAATAGGGAGACAGCCTCGAAATGTTCTCGTCGAAAGTAAAAGTGACCTCTGCCGATGGGGTTCGCATCGTTGAACTAAACGGCGAATTTATTGGTGGTAACGAGACCGACGACCTGCGCGACACGCTGACGCAGGAATCGAAGGATGGAACCCAGAAGTTGTTGATTGACCTTGCCGGAGCAACCTACTTGAACTCCACTGCACTGGGCGCGCTGATTTCGGCACACACCAGTTTCAGCAAACGGGGGGCGCAGGTGGCTATCTGCAATGCCTCGGACAACATCAACAATATCTTCGTCATCACGAAGCTATCATTGGTGTTCCAGGCCTACGGGACCCGCGCCGAAGCAATGGCGGCACTGCAAGGGTAAATGGCGTTCCAGCCAACATTCCGGGCTGCAAACTCACCCGCGCAGGTGGGGCGGCGGCTCGCATCACACATCAGCAACCACGGTTCTTAACTCACACATCTACCAAACATCACGGCTTATGAAAAGCAAGTATTTCGTCATCGGTGTCGTTGTTGCCTGCCTTGTAGCAGGTGTCCTTATCTGGCAATTCCTGTTCGGTGCTGCGGGAAACTTCTCCGATGCCGCACGTGAAAAACCGATCAATCTTCTTGGCACAGTGTACACCGGCGGGTGGGTTGTGCCAGTGCTGGTGGGGCTAACTTTAATGGTCGTCACCTTCATTGTTGAGCGGTTGATGTCGCTATCGCGGGCGCAGGGGCGGGGCAACTTGTCGGCCTTCCTCCACAAGGTTCACGATAACCTTGAGCACGATAACGTTGACGCAGCCTTGGACGAATGCAATCGCCAGCGTGGTTCGGCCGCCAACATCCTTCGTGCTGGATTGGAACGCTGGCAGCAGGTTCGCAACGATGCCTCGTTGGATAAAGAGAAAAAACTGACGGAAGTGAAACGCGCCATTGACGAGGCTACCGGGCTTGAAACTCCGCTGCTGGAAAAGAATCTTGTCGCGCTCTCAACAGTAGCTTCTATCTCCACCATGTTCGGTCTGTTGGGAACAACAATCGGTATGATTCGTGCCTTCGCAGCACTGGGCGGTGGCGAAGGCGCAGTTTCGGCAACGCAGCTTTCCATCGGTATCTCGGAAGCTCTTATCAACACAGCGTTCGGTCTGATTGCCGCAATCTTGGCCATCGTTGCCTACAATATCTTCACCAACAAGGTGGATAACTTCGTCTATATGATCGAAGAGTCAACGCTCTCGATGATGGAAATCCTGACCGTGAAAGTGAAGTAAGCCCCTTTGTTTAACCGAACCGGACGTAACCCTTATGGGAGCACATAAACCAAAACGGATCGGCTTCAAGCTGGACATGACACCGCTGGTGGACGTAGCGTTCCTGCTGCTGACCTTCTTCATGTTCACCGCGAAATTCAAATCGGAAGCCGAGAGCGAGCAGAAGTTCCAGATCAAGCGGCCCGTGGCCTCACCCGACACCGCAAAGCTGCCGGAACGGGGGGTCGCCCTTGTGAAAATTGGCATTGATGAAAAAGGGGACACGCTGACGTACTATGCCGTCATCAGCGAGAAAGACCGCAAGTCAATCTACACCGCGCAAGGGGTGGACCCCGCCGAAGCGAACAACGCCCAAGTGACCGTGCGCGACACCGTGACGCTGGCAAATTTGGTGCTGCAAACACGCCGCACCAATCCCAAAATCAAATTCATGATTGATGCCGACAAACGGGTCCGCTACGGGCGGATTGAACAGGTGATGAACACCTTCCGCGCACAAGGGGCAACGCTGTTCAACTTCGTGACCGTCAACCGAAGCCAGCAGGGATAGGCAACGAAATTTTATCACACGAACTAGCAACGGAGATAGGATATGGCAGGCGCCGATTTAGGTGAAAGCTCTTCCAAAAAGAAGAAAGGTGGTGGAGTAAAAAAACCGAAACGGATCGGTTTCAAACTGGACATGACACCGCTGGTTGACGTAGCGTTCCTGCTGCTGACCTTCTTCATGTTCGCAACCACCATGGCACAACCGCAGATCATGGAGATGCAGGTCCCGCCTGACATCACCACCCCGGTTGAGGTGGCACAGTCGGACTTGTTCACGCTGTACGTCAGCAACAAGGAACATCTGTTCTACAACACCGGCATTGACCCAACCATGCGGAAGATTGACATCAAGGATTTGAAAGCACTGGCGGTGCAGAAAAATGCCGAACGGGAGAACGACTTAATCACATCGCTGAAAGTTGACCCCGCCGCCAGCTACGCCACCGTGGTGGATATCCTTGATGAGTTGAACCTTGCCGAAGGAGAATTGGTGGATTCGTACAAGGAGAAGAACTTGAAGCGGGAGCGGCGGTTTGCGATTACGCCAATCACCGAAGAGGACAAGGCCGAGCTGGCAAAGGTGGATATCTAAACGTTTTTTTTGAGAGGAGCACAGAGAACAATGACTATGGCGCACACACTGAAGTATGGCGCAGCAGAACTGAAGCGTTTCTACAACCCGAACCTGCGGACGGCGTTTATCGTCTCGATAGTGTTCCACCTGCTGCTGCTTTCCATCCCCTTCTTGATCTCGGCGGTTGCCGCCGACACCAAGAAGGTGGCTCCGGTGGGAAAAATGAAGCTGACCAACCTTCCCCCGCCACCGCCGCCGGATAACGCCACGCCGCCGCCGCCGCCACCAATGATTCCGCCAAACCTGCAAACTGGCGGGACCGGAAACGGTGGTGTGGCCGCCCGCGCCGGCGTGCCGATTGCCGTCCCCGACGCATTGATTACGCCCGAGATGCAGAAGTTCGCAACCACCGATGTTATCTCCGTTGCCACCCCAGAAGGGGGCGATGGAACCGGCTTCTCCATTGGCGACGGCGACGGCTTGGGTGCCCAGCAGATTGACGTAAGCAAGACGGAAGTGAAAGAAAAAGAAGAGGCCAAAGACCCCTATGAGTTCGTGCCTGTGGAGAAGGAGCCGTCGTACGACGAAAGCGATTTACAGCGGCGGGTGAAGTACCCGGAAATCGCCAAACGCAACGGCATCACTGGCCGCGTGACGGTGCGCGTCTATGTGAGCAAAACGGGCAAAGCCGAGAAGTGCATTATTGAGCAGAGCGACAACAAAATTTTGGAAGAAGAAGCACGCCGCGCGGTGCTGGAAACGGTGTTCACACCGGCAATCCAGAACGGCAATCCCATCGGTCTTTGGATGTCCATTCCGGTGAACTTCCAGTTGAACTAACTAATCTTGCTGCCGGATTTTGCACAGTTGGAAAAACCACAGCACCTTCCGGCAACGGAGGGTGCTGTTCCTTTTGTGGGGGATGGCTGCGCAGTTAGGCCGTTCCTCTTTTTTGCGTAAGCATCCTGAACAAAACAACGGCGATGCTGCGGGGGGCAGGTGTGATTGGCGAAGATTACACCCTACGACCCGCCGATACCATTGCCATTAACTCACATTCAGCCATCTTTACAGCCATGCGTGGTAATTTGCTTTGGGTTGGCTACATCTTGGGCGTTGCAATGTTGGTGATGGGCATTCTGATCCTTTCGGGCTTTTTCCAATTACGGGGAACCGAGGCGGGGCAGATGTCGCTGATGCAAACGGTGTTTGGCGTTGTTCTGCTGCTGTACGGCATCTACCGCTTGGTGATGACCGATATGCAGCGGAAACGCGCAGAACGTGAGGAGGGGGGGAACAACCGATGAACAGAACTCCAATGGTTTGTTCCAGCTTTTTCAGAAAAAATATCTACCAGCCGTTGGGTGTTGCCGTGTTCGGATTGGCGGCTCTGTTGGCGGTGCTGGCCTTTGCCGGCTGCGAAACTTCCCCGCCAGGAACCAGCCGCCTGACATCGGGCCGATTGGTGGTGGCGGTGGATGAGGCGTATGCCCCGCTGTTCCGCACATTGGCCGATAGCTTCATGGCCCGCACACCAAACGCCAAAATAGAAATCCAAGCGATGAGCCCACGGATGGCGGTTCAATATCTGTTGGATCACTACAACGACACCACGGCTTCCTTTGCTGCAATTGTAGGGCGGCGATTCCTTCCCGATGAATCGGCTGCGATTGCCAAAGCTGGCTTGCAGCCACGCCACTACTCCATTGCTTACGATGGCCTTGCCGTGGTGGTCCCGACCGATTCCCCCCTGAAGCAAACCACACGGGAAGCTCTGGTTGCGGCGTTGCGCTCCCCTTCGCCAACAACAAAGCAGCTGGATAGTGCCGCCGCGGCTAACCCGCTATCATTCGTGCTTCCCGACCAGAATTCTTCGGCGTTCGCGCTTCTGCGAACACTCCTTGTCCCCGACTCCATCGTGAAGGCTTCGGCACACTACGTTGCCAGCCCTGACTCCGTCAATACTCTGGTGGCCGATGGCAAAGGGGTTGGAGTTGTTGGCTGGTATGTTGCCCACCGCGACAGCGTGCGGCTACGGACGCTGTACATGGGATATACCGATAGCCTGGGCCGCCACCACACGCCAGCGCGCGTGCATCCTTCCTCCCTTGTCACCGATGTCTATCCGTTGAAGCAACCGATTGTTGGCTACACTTTTGCCGACCCCAAATCGGTGGCCAATGGGTTTTTGATTGCTGTTTCCAAAGGGCGCGAATCGCAGCGGTACATTGTGGAGCAAGGGCTGCAAGCCGAAAATGTGAAACTGCAATTAGTGCCGACCGGAGCCGAGGAGTGAGGTTCAGAAAGTGGCGTTACAGAAAAACAGCCGTTTTGTCATCAAGCCGAAACAAACATCTTGCGTCACTGAAGCCGGACAACGGGAACCTGAAGAGGAGAGAGTTTCCCGAATCCCTGGGGCGCAAGCGATTGCCGTAGCGTAGTTTTTCAGCGTACAAAACTCTCCTTCTGCCGTACTCATTCACAGACCATGACCATGCGTTCATTCAGTTCCGCCGCACGTATTGCGGCAATCGTTCTCTTCTCAGCATTGCTGACCGTGCCCGCCGCTGCACAAGGGAGCGCGTTAGATCGCGCCCGTGCTGCCGCCAGCGAAGGGGATTTTACCAACGCAGCACGCTTGTACGACGAGGCCGTTAAAGAAGCACCAAAAGATGAAACCGTGCTTACCGAAGCCGGTGATGTAAATATGGAACTGGAGCGGTACGCCACCGCCCGCGATTACTACAAACGGGCAGTGGATCGCGACAGCAAAAATGAGGTGTTCAACCGGAAATATGCGCTATCCCTTTCGGCATTGGGAAGCCATACCGAGGCGGTTGAGGCTGCCCGCAAAGCAATGAAAAGCGATGATGGCTCCCTGGAAAGCAGCATGACGCTGGGCCAAGTGCTGATCAACGCCGGCAAGGACTCGTTGAACACAGCGGAGCTTACCATCCTGACCGCCAGCAAAAAATTCCCCAACGCACCGGAACCGCAAACAGCACTGGGCGATCTTTATTTTGCCCGTGGCGTGTACGAGCTTGCGCAGACCTACTACGAAAAAGCCCTATCGCTTGATGCCAAGCTGATTGATGCGCGGGTTCGGCTTGGGCGTTCCTATCGTGAAATGGCCATCCGCTGCCCCGACCTTGAGTGCGCCAAACCATACTACTCCAAAGCCTTGACTGAGTACAACGATGTCACGGTTCGCGCCCCAAAAAACGCCCGTGCATGGCTGGAGCAAGGGGAGATTTTGATGTTGGCACAGGAGTATGAAAAAGCTGGCCAATCGTTCACCAAGTATGTTGAGCTTCGGCCCGAGGATCCGCGTGGTGACATCTTGCTTGCACGCGCCGCCTACGAAGGACGCTTTTACTTGCAAGCAATCGAACCATTGGAGCGGGTGCTTTCGCGAAACGACTCCATCTCCAAGGAGTTTGCCAGCCGCGCCCACTTGATGCTTGGGCTATCGTACATGGCCGACAAGAAGTACGACAAAGCACGCGATGCCTACGCCCGCGTGCCGGACGCAATGATGCAGCGTAAGGATCGCAACTACTACGCCTCGGCAATCCTGACCTCCGGTGGTGACACTGCCAAGTCGCTCAGTATCTACCGCCAACTGCTGGAAGAAGACCCGAACGATTGCAGTCTCAGTTTGCAGTTGGGGAACATGTACTACAAGATGAAGAAGTACGCCGATGTGGTAGAAGTCTTCAGCAAACGGATTCAGAACTGCCCGAACGAGCCGAAGTACACGTCATATCTGTTCATTGGGTTGTCGCAGTTTTCCTTGCAGCAGTATGCTCAGTCGGCCACGTCGCTTCACCAAGCCATTGCTGCCGACAGTTCCGAGGCCGATGGCTACTTCTGGCTGATGAACGTCTATGCAAAAGCCGACTCTATCAACAAGGCCGCAGAAGTTGGGCGGGTGTTCACCGCTCGCAGCTTTGATGAAACGGTGAAGGAGAACGCAAGCAAGCTATCAACCGCCTATTTCTTTATGGGCTTCGATAAGTTCAACGAAGGGAAAAACAAGAAGAACAACAAAGCCTTCACCGAGGCGATTGCCTACTTCGAACGTGCCGCCAAACTGAACCCAGATAATGGCCAGAACTACCTGTTCATGGCGTACTGCCACCAATATCTGAACGAAAAGGAGGGGGCCTGCAAGAACTACCGCCAAGCATTGAAGCTGGACCCAAGCAACGCAAACATCAAGAAAAATCTTTCCGATTTGGGATGCTGAGCGTGGCGTAGGTGGCCAGGAATCTTTAGCTGTAACAGAACCGCTGTGGCCGGAGTCTCTATCAAGGCTCCGGCCACACTTGTTTTCTGCGCGGTGGCGAATACAAAACAATCTATTGCCAGCGTAGAAAGTTCTAAACATATTTGCGGAAGCTGTGTCACGCGAACAACACAATACCATTCGATTAACCGAAGAAAACCATCCATGAAACGCATGAGACTACCCGCAATGTTTGCCACTGCCTTTGCTGCATTGGCGCTGATAACCGTATCGGCAACTGCCCAGCAAAAAGCTGGAAAAATTGAGATCGTGAACGGAACCACCTACGACTGGGGAAACGTAGCCCCAGGCGATTTGAAAGCCACGATTGAGGTGAAAAACACCGGCGAAGGGGTGCTGAATGTGAAAGAGGTTCGCCCGGGATGCGGTTGCACCGCCGCACCGATTGACAAAAACGTACTGAATCCCGGCGAAGTCGGAAAAATTAGCGTGACGCTACGGGCCTCCACCAGCACAGGGCCGCTGCAAAAATCCATCACCGTCACCTCCGACGACCCACAAACCCCGGTGACCATCATCTACCTGAAAGCCAACGTAAAACGCCCGTTCCGTGTTGATCCCGATTGGATATCGGTGCTGAACGGAAAACTTGGCGTGGAAAGCGCGGTGACAGTGAACATCCAAAACACAGGCGACGAAGCCTTGACGATTTTCCCACCAGAAGCCAACGTCACCGCCACCGTCCGCTTCGATTTGACGGCACCGAAAAACCTGAAGCCAGGGGAATCAACCCCACTGACGGTGTTTGTCACGCCAACCAAAGTCGGCCCGATTGCTGGCCAAGTGAAAATCAAAACCAGCAGCAAGGAAATGCCGGAGAAAGCGGTTGATGTTGTTGGCTCTGACGTGACCGAAGGGGGAGGAAATGCCCCCACTCATAACTGATAACGGATAACTGATAGTGCTGCATTGGTGTGCATTTGCCATGCCAGACGTGCAGCAGAGGAACGACTCGGTACGGTCGCAACCACCCATTCCCAAAAGGTGGTTGTGACCGTGCCATCACTACGAACCCCTAATCAAAAAGGCAATGGAATACTGGTTGTTGTTGCGTGCGGTTGCTTGCGTGGCGGTTGCTGCGGTTGCGGCATCATCGCTTGGGTTGGCCCAAGGGAAGGCTGCTCCCCAGGGGCGGATTGAGGTTGTTGGCGGAACCACCTACGATTGGGGCGACGTGCAACCTGGGGTGCTAAACGGTGAGGTCGTGGTAAAAAATGTTGGGAAAGGAGACCTGCGTATCCTTGAGCTACGGGCTTCCTGCTCATGCACGGGGACTCTGCTGGCCGATAGCGTAATTAAGTCGGGAGGGACAGCAACTATCAGCTTGGCACTGACCACAGGAAGCAGTGCCGGAAGGATTCACAAACCACTAGTGATCCTTTCCACCGACCCCACAACCCCATCCGTGAAATTGGAGCTTACGGCCAACATCCGTCGGGCCTACACAATCATGCCTTTTGAATTTTTCAATGTGATGAACGCTCAGGTTGGGAAAGAAAGCGTGGCAGGGATCAACATCATCAGCCTAAGCGATTCCAGCTTCACCCTGTTCCCCCCTGAATTGGTGGAAGGGAACGTGGATGTCCGTTTTGAGCGGACAACGCCGGTTGAAGTGAAGCCGCGTTCCATCACACCAGTGCGGATATTTGTGACCCCGCGAAAGCCAGGAGAAATGCGTGGCAAAATCCGCATCAAAACCAGCCGCCCCGAAGCCGCAGAGAAAATCATCGAGATCACAGGAACCAATGTTCCTGCCAGCGAAAAAAAGAACACTCCAGTAAGGGAATGATCGGTAGCGATTGCGGCATTCCACCTCTGCTTTTCTGTTGTGAAAGGGGTGGTGTGCTGCAGAAATAAATTTTTCATCAAGGAAAAGTGCATGAAAGATGCGCCCTCTGCGAAACAATCGTTGCCTATTTGAGCGAAGCGTCCTAAATTCTCCCCCCTATTCCGTCCCCCCGCGTCCGTGGGGTATCACATTTGCCGAATCCTCTCCTCTCTCATATCACAAGGTGTCAATGAACAACAACAACAACCAACACAAGCCGGTGGTGTATGCGATCAGCCTGCGCTTCCTCCTTCCCTCCCTGCTTGCCCTGGTTGCGCTAAGCCTCCTAAGCAGTACACCGCTGCACGCGCAACCACCCGGCAATGACCAAGACATCAAAAAATTCCAAATCCGCAATCTTGGGCCGGTTGTCAACACAACCGATCTAGAGTATGCGCCGACGATCACCGCCGATGGCCGAACCCTGTTTTTTGTGAGCGACCGCTCCGGCGGGGTTGGCGGGCACGACTTCTGGTTTACCACCAAAGCAAACCGCTTGGATACAGTATTCACCCCCCCAGTGAACCTTGGCCCCCCAGTGAACACTGGTGAAAACGAAGGTGTTGCCTCGATTGCCGCCGACGGCCAGACGATTTTTTTCACCGGCTGTAATCGCGATGACGGGCTTGGCGATTGCGATATCTACGAAGCCGAGCTTGACGGAAATGAATGGACGAACGTCCGTAACGTGGAGGAGATCAACTCCCCCGCATGGGATTCCCAGCCCTCAATTGCCTCCGACGGCAAAACCCTCTATTTCTGCTCCACCCGCGAAGGTGCGCTTGGCGGCGAAGGGGATGCCGACATCTACGTCAGCACCAAACAGTCCGATGGCAAATGGTCCAAACCAAAAAATCTTGGGCCGCCAATCAACACTCCGCAGCGTGAGGATAGCCCCTTTATCTTCCCCGGCGGAAAACTACTCTACTTCTCCTCAGCCGGACACGGCGGAGAAGGGGGCTTGGACTTCTTCACCTCCAAAGTGAGCGGAGGAGTTTTTGCCGAGCCTGAAAACTTAGGCGAGCCATTCAACACCGAGCGCGATGAGCGTTTTATCACGCTTCCGGCTGCGGGCGACATCGTCTATTTTGCGTCCGAGCGGAACGACCTGGGGAACGAAGGGAAGCTGGACATCTTCATGGGATTGCTGCCGCCACGCACGGTCACGATTCTCGTCAAGGGGCGCGTGTTCGACCAGTGCACAGGGGATAATCTTCCTGCCGATCTGACGTTCGTCAACCGGAAAACAGGGGAAACACTCCAGGCCGTGAAAACCAACATGGCCACCGGAACCTACTCCTTTGTGGTGAACGCCGAAGGAGCCATGACGATTGACGTTGCTGGCAGCAGCCCCGGCTACAAAGCCATCAAAGAAGCGATTGAGATACCGAAGACCGACAAGTACATGGAGATCACCAAGGACTTCCCATTGGGTGAGATGCCGGTGCTTGGCGCAACCTACGACACCTCCGACTACGTTCGTTCCTTGAAGCAGAACCAGCCGAACGCTCCGGCAAAATACCGTGAGTTCCATGGGTTGCTGATCGAGGAAAACCTTGTGAAAGAGCTGTATCCGTTGCTGACCTACGTCTTCTTCGACAGCGGTAGCGCGAAAATTCCAGATCGCTACATCCTCTTCACAAGCCCCGACCAAACCAACAACTTCAACGACTCCACGATCCCCGGCGGCACGTTGCAGAAATACTACCACATGCTGAACATCGTGGGGTATCGGATGCGCAAGCACCCAGACACCAAGATTGAAATTCAAGGGTGCAACTCCAACAGCGAAGCGGGCAATGATGCCAGCCAAACTGCAATCGGTGAGGTGATAGATGTTTCCGGCAAGCGCGGCCAAGTGGTGTATGACTACTTAGTCAACATTTGGCAGATTGATCCAAGCCGCATCGCGCTGATGAAGCCACGGAATATGCCACGCCTCCGTTCCAACCCGAAAGACCCGCTGGGCATTGTGGAAAACCGCCGTGCCGAAATCAATGTGGTAGATCCGGCAGGCGCAGGTTGGGGCGTTGCAAAGCCGATTGTGCAGGTTGACTTCCGCCGCTACCCGCAGCCGGATACCATGCACTTCCAGATGAAAAACGGCATCAACGATGCTTTGGTGGCACGCCGTGTGATCGAGATCAAACGGAAAGGACAGATCTGGCACAAGATGACGAACGTCGGAACCACCGATGCGGTATCACCAGAGTACAACTGGGGCAAGGATGGGGACGAAGATCAAATCCCCAACACAGAAGAGCCATACACCGCCCAGCTTGTGGTGTACAACAAGGATGGGAAAGAGTGCCGCTCGCCGGAAATTCAAATCCCTGTGATGATTGTCACGAACGAGCGGAAACGTACCGAGCAGCTGGTAGATAGCACGAAAGACCGCTACTCACTGGTGCTGTTCGAGTTCGATAGCCCGAAGGCTGGTCCGCTAAACGAACGCATTCTGAAGGAGTACATCTACGGTGATATTCGCTCCGGCGCAAAGATCAACGTCACCGGCTACACCGACGTTGTCGGTGCCGACGACCGCAACCTGAAGCTCTCGAAGGATCGCGCCAAAACCGTCACCGATGGCATTGGCCGCAACGTGAATAAAGCGTTGATTAACTCCTTGTACGGCGACGGCGTTGGGGAAACTCAACCGTTGTACAACAACAACTTGCCGGAAGGCCGGTTCTACAACCGAACCGTGCAAGTGCTGATCAGCACCCCGTCCGGTGGCGGCGGAAGTTGATCGTACTTACCAAGGCTTGAATGCCATGAAATGCCCGCTTCGTTGCAACGAAGCGGGCATTTTCGTTTTGCAATGAAATGCTGAAGGCCTTTTAAAAAAACATCCGCAACACTTGAAAAACGCCGATTAAATACAAAAAACGTTGATTTTTCACTAATTCTACCTCCTAAACCCCAACCCTCTGAGCACGTTTTCGGGATGCTACTACTGTAGATTTGGCTCAAGTTTTATACACCACGCGCAACGAACCGGCATCACCACCGTTAGGGCTTGCCGGCACCACACGAAAGGAGAGTATTTGAGGGGAAGAGAGAGGACAACCGCGGGAGTGATGAGAGAGGGAGAGAGCATCACCCGCTACCACGCTGGCAAATGAAGCCAGCAGGGAAGCTGCGAACAACGAGAGAGAGAGAGAAAGGTGAGTAGCTCCCAAAAAATCAAGGAAGGCATTGCAAGAGGAGAGAGAGAGCAACACCTTCCGCCAATTCAATCAGCTACACCATAGAGCATCACCCTCACCCAGGGTCGGATGACTGATGATGCAGAACAGAGCAGTGACAAGTGGCTAACCCTTTGAATTCCGCCACGTTCCCCCGGAACCATCCCCCACTGTTCACCCTTGCCACCACGCAGGTGATGCTAACACCACAAGCATCGCCACAAAAAAGAAAGGAAGAGAGAGAGAAACCCCGAGCAGAGGGGAACACGGCAACAGCAGAAACACCACCCTGCAAGCCGATACTGTGAACACATACTGTGGGCACACACCAGCACGGCAACACCACTTGCACGGCAGATGAATAAAGGTGCTGGAAAAAGCAGCAAGCACGCTGCCGATTCCAGCACCTTTATCACATCCTACCCTTTGGCTAATCTGATTCCTGCCCGCTTCGTGAGTGATGCCAAAAGGGTGTATTTTTTGGGCAGTGTTATGAAGACCTACCTCTACATTGCGATTGGCGCTGTTGCCGGGGCAATCGCTCGATATCAGCTTGGCGTTTGGGTTACGCAGTGGCGTGGCACTTCGGTAGGGTTCCCGTGGGGGACGTTGTTGATTAACGTCAGCGGGTCGTTGTTGCTTGGATTTCTGTTTCGCTCATTCCGCTCTGGTTTGGATAACCGCAACTTGCAAGCACTGCTTGGTACGGGGTTCTGTGGGGCATATACCACCTTCAGCACGTTCAGCTTGGAAACCATCAATCTGATGCTTGAATCGCATACGCCAACCGCATTGCTGTATGTGGGCATCAGCATGGTTATGGCTCCGGCTGCTTGTTTTGTTGGCTATCTGCTTGCGGGGGCAATGGAGTAAATAGAGTGAGCGAACGGCGATACTTCACCTCTCTTTCTTCCCTCCTGTGCTCTCTGTGCCTCTGTGGTCCTTTCTCTTCTTCGCTTCTGAAAATATGAAAACCACAGAGACACAGAGAGGGGGAAGAAGAGAGAGTGGGACAATTCCGACATCAGCTAAACAATCTGCACACTCCACTCGGCTTCCCCTTCTTGATCCCCATCACCGCCGGACTACGGCCACGGGATACGTCATACGCTCGCCATTTGCTGTGATGTTTAGGTAGTAGGCCCCTTGCGGCATCGCGGAAAAATCCAACAAGACTGTGTGATCCCCGGCTGCAAATTGGCTTGGTTTGTTTCCCCAAACTTGCTGGCCGCTGCTGGTGAACAACGCAAGCTCCACGCTGGCCCCGTGGCGAAGCTGGAATTGTAGCGTTGCCGTTCTATCTGCTGGGTTCGGAGCAACGCTGATGCTGGCTACTGTTGCCAACCCTGTGAAATTGCTTGCCCCCTGAATTGGTGCCGATGATACCTGTGCTTCGCGATAGCCGTACAAGCTGTATTGAGCCAACCACAACGTGTTCCCCTGGCCCTCGCTTCCGCCAGCCATTTGCGTTCCGTAGCCGATGTCGAAGAAATTTAGCCCTGCCGGAACGGGGACGTACTCCCACGATTGCCCGACAGTATTGCTGGCAAACAGCCCGCCGGTGGATTCCAGAGAGCGATCGGAGGCAGTAAGGTAAATCCGCCCCGACATGGCCGCCAACTGTGTTGGGCGGTAGCCGGTTGGGACTCCGTTGCCACGTGGAATCCATGTTGCGCCCCCGTCGGTGGTGGCTTGCAGTTGGTCGGCTTGATTGCCACCGCCGCTTCTTCCCAGCAACTGAATCATCCCTTGCTCCGGTGTTGTAAATGCCATGCTGGTAATTTCTGCGGCTTGGGGAAGCGTATCAACAACGCGCCATGTTTGCCCACGGTCGTCCGAGCGGTAGATGCGGGTTAGCTCTGGTTGCTGGGCGGGATCACGCCCAATTCGCGATAGATAGATGGTGTTGCCAACCGTGGCCATGATGCCATCCTCCACCTGCTGTTGTAAACGGTCGGGAAGCTCCACGGGACTCCATGTTGCGCCGCCGTCGGCCGTGCGGCCAACTCCGGAGCCTGCGCCGGGTTTGCTTTTTCCGCAAACAATCCCCTCCTTTTCATCAAACATCCAGATGCGGGTTGGCTCGGTTGCTACGGGCGTAATCGTTGTTTGCTCCCATGCTTTCCCGCCGTTGCTGGTGCGGAAGATGAACGACTCCAACTCACCCTCGGGCCGGCCCGATCCCACCACAACGGCATGGTTGGAGTCGAAAGCATTGATTGCGCGAATAGTGATTTTGTCCGTTCCAGGAATTCGTGTAAATGGACTCCATAGTTGGCCGTCGGTGGTGCGGGCCGCGCTGTAGAACCAATCGTTGGGGCCACGCTGCGCATATCCCAACGCCCAGGCTTCGCGCTGCGACGGGGCTGCAACGCTAACCACGAACGAGGTGATCCCCTCGGTTTCCTGGTTCACCGATTGTGTGCGAAGCCCGGGAAGATCAACTTCAATCGGGATAGCGATGAGGTCGCGGTAGCCTTCGCCGTTGGTGAGTTCAAGAATCAGCAGTGATTTTCCCTCGCTGAAAAGTGATCTGTCGGGATTCAGCCGCGCCACAATCTCCACCTGCTGTTCTTCCTTTGTTCCGATTGTTTGAATCGCCACCGGGTCGGCCAGCAGCATGGACCTACTCCACGGGGCAATCTGGATATTTTTCCCCGGTGCCAGCCAGTTGGTAAGCGATAGCCGAACCTTCACCCTGTCGTCCGCCGAGCGGATGGTGTCGCTGGCGTTTCCGTGCAAAGCGTAGCTGTTCAGGGCAATTCCGGGGAGCGTTCCGGTTGCGGAGGTTAGGTCGCGGTTCAGCTCCAACGCCCGCCGCATATTCAACCGGCGGTACGCGTAGGGGTGGGCTGTTTGCAGTGTATCGCCGGTGACGCGAAGCTGCATCCGAACTTGGTCGGGGGTCCAATCGGGATGGAGTGCCATCACCAACGCCGCCGCGCCGCTAACAATCGGTGCGGAAAACGATGTCCCGTTTGCTGGCTGGTAGCTGTCGCCGCTGGATGTTGAAAGGACCGCTTGCCCCGCCGCAAACAGCGTCACCCCAGCTCCATAATTGCTGAACCCGGCGGCATTGTTGTTGGAATTGGAAGCCCCCACCGACATCACCCCGGGAAGGTCCGCAGGGTAGAAGGGATTGCGCCCAAGAAATAGCCCATCGTTCCCCGCACTGGCCACCACTAACACGTTGTTGCTGCGGGCGTAGGCGATTGCTTCTTCCATCAGCGGTAATTCTCCCGGAGCCAATTCCGATTCAGACGCACCCCAACTCAGATTCAGAATTCGTGCGCCACGATCCACAGCGTAGCGCATGGCATCATAGACCTCGTAGAGCATCGAGCCGGAAGAATCGGGAGCACACTTGGTCAGAATAAGGCGGGTGTGATATCCAGCGCCGGCAACTCCACGGTCGTTGTTGGTGACAGCCGAAGCGCACCCGGCAACAAGCGTTCCGTGGGGGATTTGTTTCAGTGCGGGCAGCGGCTGGGGGTTGTTATCCGGCTTGAACGCGCTGTCCAGAAATTCCTGCTCGCTAAGGTTCCCGATAAAATCCCAGCCGTAGAAATCATCAACATACCCGTTGCCGTCGTCATCAATGCCGTTGGTCTGTTTCTCCTTTCCGCTTCCGTCGGTTCCGCTTTCGCCCCAGTTCACTGCAACGTTGTCGCGCAGGTCTTCGTGGCTCCATTCCACTCCGCTATCAATAATTCCAATGGCAATGCTGGTGTCGCCGGTGGTGATCTCCCACGCGGCTTCTGCGTCCGATTGCTTCACCCAATACTGCTCGGCTAATCGTGGGTCGTTTGGTGTGTTGGAGGTGCGGAAGGCGCGGTAGGGAGCTGCGTACTCCACCAGCCCGGTTTCGCGCAGTTGGTTGGCAA
This sequence comes from Chlorobiota bacterium, assembly GCA_016788565.1. Classification (GTDB taxonomy): domain Bacteria; phylum Bacteroidota; class Ignavibacteria; order OLB7; family OLB7; genus OLB7. Next base: position 18,503 of record JAEUSP010000065.1, read on the forward strand.
CCGTGCGCGGATCAATCGGGTTGCCGTAGTTGATAACGTATGTTCTGTTGAACGGCGAAAGGGCCACCGAGAATAACTCCATTGAAGGAGCCATCGGGTACAGTGGCCTGCGCTGGCGAATGCCCGCTTGCTGAAGCAGAGCATCAATGGCCGGAACGCCGAACATCAGCGCGCCGCGGCGGTTCGGCACGCTTGCTTTCAGCTTCAGGATTATCACCCCCGGTCGGTAGTGTGATGTCTGTGCCGTATCGGCTTGGGCCGCAGGTGGAAGCGGGATACGTTGCTGGGCATTGGCCAGATAAGCGATCCCCAAAAACAGCAACAGCGGAAGGAGCAAAGGGCGTTGCATAAGCAGAAGTAGGTAGTGTGAAAGAATAAATTGCAGGAAGAATGGAGCTTCAATGAAGCAGCTGTTCTACCAGCCACCAACTTCGTCAACTTTACGCGGATAGCCAACCTTTTTCCCTTCTTCGGAATTGCTAGAAATCGGGTGTTGTCAATCAAAAAATCCCTCGCAAAAAAATTCTCTCCATCACATTCAACCTCTCTTTCTCACCTCCTGTCATCCGGCGCATTCCTGCTGCCTGCGTTGGGGAGAGACCGGCAATTCTTTCTGCACGGCTGCTTGTTAAACTAACCGTTCGTCCACGTATGATTTTTTGGAGACTGCGTCACATGAACAAGCACACGTTCCTACGCCTGCTGCCCGCGATTGGGGCAGCCCTTGCCATCACGATTGGTGGTTGCGTAACGATCAACCACTATCCCGAAAACCCGAACGCTATCGCAGCTGCCAGCACTCCCGTTGCCAACACCTACGCGGCACACTACGCCACCGATTGCAACTGCAATCACCAACAACATGCCAGCCACAGCAGTGGGGCAACGCAAGTTTGCGAGCATGGCTACTACTCAGGCGGGTACTTTCCAACACCCCCGATCTACCGCAACGAAAACGACGACCGCTACTACGATTACTCAAACAATTATCCGTGGCAGTACGGACGGCACGAGCCTTACGTGATCTACGTTCCAACCGCACCGAAGCCAAACCGCAACGATGAATCGGCGGGGCGCACCGATGCTGGAGGAGGGAGAAATGAGGGGACGCAATCGCAGGATGGAGTTCAATCGCAGCCGCGCCGCACGCAGGGGGAAATCTACCGCGCCGCCCGCCCAACAGAATTGCCAACGGTGAACGACGAACGGAGATCAGAACCGCGCCGCACAATCCCAGTGGTGGAAGAACAGCCTCAGCGCGCCGCCCGTCCAACAGAATTGCCAACGGTGAACGACGAGCGGAAATCAGAACCGCGCCGCACAATCCCAGTTGTGGAAGAACAACCTCAGCGTGCCAGCCAATCTCCAACGGTTCCCGTAATGACTGGGCCAGCATCGCAGCCACGGCGTTTTGAGCAGAGTGAGGTTCCGGTGCGCGCCCAGCAACCAGCTGTTCGGCCAGAAGCTACGCCAGCCGCAAGCGAAGAATCGAAGCCCCGCCGCGTTGTGGTTGCTCCGGCGGTTGCAACCGAATCGGCGGCACCGGCAGAGGTTGTCGTGGAAGCTCCAGTGGAATCTACCGTTCGCGTTGAGAAATGGAACGTGGATGAAAATGCGGTCACGGTGCAATCACAACAATCGGAGAGAGTGGTGGAGGCGGCAACGCCAAGCGTTCCGCAGCAAGCAATCCCCGTCGAGCAAGGGGGAAGCTCCACGGTACGGCGTGCGACACCGATGCCACGCTGAAGCAGATGAGCCTTCATCACCGTTGCCAGCAACAATTTTCCCGCCAACGGCGAAGCCTTGCTCCAAGCCGAGCAAGGCTTCGCTATTTTGCCGCAACCATATTCTACACCATGAAGATGATCGCACTTTGCTTCCTATCGCTGGCCATCCTGGCCGCCTGCAACACCAACGCCGATGTTCAGCAAACAATGGGCCGCAAAGCCGACACCGTTGCGTTGGCCGAGCGCACACTGATCATCGGTTCGGGGGGCGGGTTCACCGGGATGTATCGCGGCTATCGGCTCTGCTCCGATGGGCGGGTCTATGGCTGGTCTGCTCCGGCAGGCGGGCGCGACACCGGGACAATTCTTTTTACCGACCCCGACTCGGTGACGGTATTTTTTGGGATGATAGATGCAATGAAATTCCAACAACTGAACTACAACGAACCAGGAAACATGAACTGGTATGTTGAGCTTCAGCAAGGGGAGGAGCGGCATCGGGTGCAATGGAGTACATCGCCGCCGGCGGGAGCGATTGCCGAATTTCACCGCAGCGTGAGCGCGTGGGCAATGCGGCGCAGCAAGAAATCGGAATAGAGCCAAGCCGCATCGGCACGCGGCATTGCGCGCTGCCAAATCTTTACAGCGTTCTTGCTGATAGTCTTCTAACTTTCGGGTAGAAGCTATACTCCAATGAAATTGGTTTACAAGAATCAAGGGGTTGCCCTCCCAAAATCACGCCTTGTCATCGCGAGGAGCGATAGCGACGTGGCGATCTCGCGTGTGGCAGTGTGTCCGATGCCATCCCAGAAACCCGCGAGATCGCTTCGTCGAAGACTCCTCGCGATGACGAACGGGTGATATCGTCTCAACTGACTTCTGAGATTCGCAAACCACTTTACTCCGAGTATCCTTCCATTACCTACCAAACACGGAGCAATCAACATGGCATTACGGCTTGGCGACCAAGTTCCTGATTTCACACAGGACTCAACAGAAGGAACCATCAATTTCTACGATTGGGCTGGCGATAACTGGGTGGTGCTGTTCTCGCACCCCGCCGATTACACACCGGTGTGCACCACCGAGCTTGGGCAAGTGGCAAAACTGCAAAACCAGTTTGCCGACCGGAACGTGAAAACTATTGGCCTAAGCGTGGATAGCGTGGAAGACCACAACGGATGGATGGGCGACATCGAAGAAACGCAAGGTCATGCGGTGAATTTCCCGATGCTGGCCGACAGCGACCGCCGCGTGGCCGACCTGTACGACATGATTCACCCAAACGCCAACGACACCCAAACAGTGCGCTCGGTGTTTGTTATTGACCCCAACAAAAAACTGCGTCTGACGCTAACCTACCCAGCCAGCGCGGGGCGGAATTTCGCGGAAATTCTGCGGGTGATTGACAGCCTTCAGCTCACCGATAAATTCAGCGTCTCCACGCCAGCAAACTGGAACGATGGCGACGACGTAATTATCTCACCCAAACTAACCGATCCCGAAATTCTTGCCGAAAAATTCCCCAAAGGCTACACCGAACTAAAACCCTACCTGCGAGTGACACCGCAGCCGAATAAGTAGAAGTAGATATTTAGCGCAAAAAATCCCCTGCCATTTTGGGATGGCAGGGGATTTTGCTTGAATATACTCCAAACAGAGTGGTTTGCGAAAAACTCAATCACTGTCATTCCCGCGAAAGCGGGAATCCATAGCGCACCTGGCTGAGTAGAGTTTCGCAAACCAATTTGCGCCCAGTATAAAAGGGTTTTCGAAGCCCTATGGTGACACAGCTAATAGTCAATTCTCTTATTTTTAAAATTTTATTGATGTAAGTGCAGTTTTTGCACCAATTCCTATACTGAAGTTTTGCTCTCCTATTAGATACCCATATACTCCAAGCTCTAACTGAATAATGTTGGGGAGCTTATAGCCAATATGCCCGCTAAGTAAAGTACGGCTGTTGGGCAAAGTAGTGGAGTGTATGCCTATAGTTTGTACAACCGCATAGCAGACTGGAGAGAATTGATAGCTTACTGAAACGATAGGAAGCCCCTGGGTTGTTACCCCTACTCTGCCTGCAATAGCACTACTATCTTTTCTGAATTCTATTCCCCCTAATCCAATAAATACATTCGACTTTTTTGAAACACTACGATGGTATTCAAACCCTGCCATGATGCTTAAATAGTGTTTTTTATTATCCACCAATTCTTCTTTGATTTTAGCTATGTGATCATTCATCTCCTTTGTAAGGGTATCAATAGATTTACTAACACTGTCTATCTTAAATAAATATCTATTCATAGAATCAAATTTTGTACTGTAATCTGGAGAATGAGTAAAAGGCATTTTCAATTTTATTGAATCAAGTCGATCAATAATCGAATCCAATGGATTATTGTGTGAGTTGTCACTAATAATTTTGCTTTGATTCAATCTCTCAACATATTCACTTATACACTGAAGTGAGCTATCAAGGCTTTTTATCTGGCGTTCTTGGCGTTCGTATATGTTTTCTTGAGGGAAGACATAGGTTTGAAGCTGGTCATATAACTCTTGCCATTGATAAAGCAGACCGTATATATGGCTGTAGTTATTTGTTACGCCATAGATGTGAACACAAATGCTGTCATTTATTGTTATAAAGGAAATGACCTTATTAAGGATTGCTGCTTTATTTAAAGCAATAAATCGATTTAAAGAATTTGATTCTATTCTATTTTTCATTTGAGTTAATATATTTATAACGTGAGTTGTCTCAATACTAGCGCATTTTGAAATCTGTGTAGTACCCGTATTATCTATTTTTAAATGAGCATAATTTATAAGTTCGTTGCATCTTTTTATAATCTCATCATTGTAAGTCTGAATTAAAAATTGATTTGATTGACTCATAGCTGGTAATGCTATTAACAATAGTATGATGGTGTGAATAAGAATTTTCATAGTCTATCTCCTCTCATTTTTTAAAATAGAATTAACAATGCTATTGGATTTGAGATCATCTCTAGAGCTATTCCCATTTATTCCAATAGCTGCAGTTGAATAAACAACAGAAGTAATTCGTGCTAATAGAAGATCATTTTGTTGCTTTGATTCAATTTTGAAAGAATTCAACGACTCACGAGTCTGATCAATCGCAGATATTAGTTTATCTAACTTTGTTTCGACGGATGCGAAATTTATTTCGACATTTTTAGGAGTATTATTGTTATAACTTTTATTGCTCAACCAGTGCATTAAGATTCCCGGCAAATACCACTGCGGCGCATTGATAATCGCCTCATACTGATCCTTTTTGCTGTCAATATTTTTGTTTTTTGCAGGATCGCTTGCTGGTTCAAAAAGCATAAGGAGCATTATTGCTAACGTGATTAACCAAGCATCTACTGTTTGCACGCGCTTATCTTTTTGAGCTTGAGTAAGAAAAGTCTCTCCTCCTATTAATTTACGAGACCCATAACGTCTGCATTGGTAGCGGTAAAGAACCAAGGCTATCATCGGTATCAACAGCAACGCAATCCCACGCCACTGAACAAATCGAAGGGCATTTTGCATAAATGGCACTGTTTTCCCTGATCCTACGTCGCTATCTGTTATCACATTTTTTTTCGCTGTGTCTCCAATGGAAGCTGTGTTCACAGCTGGGGTAATAATTTTATTAAAATATTGACTATGATCTGTATTTAACAAAGCAATGTTAAATACAGCTGTATCTGAATTCTGATAACTCTGCGGCCGCATAAGTTCCGATGGATACCAAAGGATGATAGCAATGATGCACAAGGCAAACCCACCAGCCAATAAGGAATTTCGACCACCCGGTCTAAATTTGTTTTCTGGAGCCTTCTTCTCGGAAGGAATTTTAGAAAAACGAATAAATTCGATAATAAACCAAAGTACACCAATCATAATTGCTGCTATCGCTATCCTATGCATTAATTTACTCCATGGTACAGCATAAAGCCCTATTGAAGCTAAGAGGACGATATTCATTATTAAAAATGGAACATGAAAAAGCAGATAATTTTTTCCATGAGCTACAAACTTAATATAGAGATAGTAGATGGTAATCCCAGCCACAACAGTAGCTATTGTCGTGATGATTTCATGGGCAAAAAATGGTAAAACTATAATGAATCCTAAATAAATACTAATAATAATCAATAATAGTGGCATCCGAATTTTAAACCAGTGAGTATAATAACTATTATTGTTACCAGGATTTTTATCTTGAGTATCTTGTGATTGTTCTTTCATCACAAGATCAATATGCCAAAGAATAATCAGCAACATCGGCAAAGAGAAATAGAGTGCTGCAAACATCCGAAATGCCAGACCCAGATCTAAACCGAATGTCTCAGCCAGCCCTGCAGCTCCCTTGGGGACAAACGCTGTGAATCCTACAATTGAGAGTAAGGCCACCACGAATTTTTTCTGTAGCTCTTTTGATGACTCGTTAGCGATAATTGCAGAAATGTTTTCATTCTGCAATGGCGTACTTTTAAAGGCCACCACGAATTTTTTCTGTAGCTCTTTTGATGACTCGTTAGCGATAATTGCAGAAATGTTTTCATTCTGCAATGGCGTACTTTTAGGAGTAGTTTGTTGTTGGTTTCCCATGGTAGTATCTGAATAGTTGTGTAACCTTGCTTTTATTAAAAATCACCCCCTACCCCTCCGCAAACCCCCGCGGCACTTCGGGAAGTGTTGATAGGTCAAGTGCTAATTGCGTTTTGCCGCCGTCGGCAAGGGCGATTATGGTGAAGGCTCCGTAGGCGTAGCGTTCCAGTGTGGCTTGGCCATTTTTGGCGGTTACGGGAACTTTTGCTTGCGGGAAGGTGTGATGAACCAGAAAATAGACCCGCCCCTCAATCGGCTTCCCCGAACCAACCGGGGCTAACCTCACCCGAATATGATACCAGTCGGGATCGTCCTCATCCGCCTCAACGTTGGCAGTTAATGCCCGCTCCGAATTGGCCGCTGGCAAGTTTTTGAACTGATCTACCAACGCCCACGTGTCGTCGTCGGGATCAAGGTCGGGGGGCATTTTTATGCTGCGAATTAATTGCTGCAATGCAGCATCGCTTGCCTCAGCCAATGGAGATTCTGGTTGCTCCATTGTATTTTTTATTTCTGGTGGTGCGGCTGCTTCCGTTGGCGTTTCCGTTGCCATTTCTCTGTTCAATGGCGCGGCAAACGATCGCTCCTCCGTTTTTCGCGCCCCTCCTGGCACTCCGCCAATTTCCCGCACCATCTGCGCTTCCCTTTTTACGGCGCGTGCGGCCTGAGCCGCCACACTGCTCACTTGCTCCTGCAAGCTGGATTGCGCTGTCTGAATTTTCTCCTGAATTTCCGTCTGAATTTTTTCTCGATTTTCCTGCGCCTCCTTTTGAACCGCTTGGGTCTGTATTTCTACCTTTTTTTCTAACTCCGTTGCCTGGGTTTGTACCTCCTGCTTCACTTCCTCCATTTTCCCCTCAATCAACTCCTTTAAATTCACCTCCACCCCGCCGGCCTTGAAGGATTTTAGATATGGAAGAATTGCCGCAAGCCCAGCCGCAAGCAGTAGGTAGATGCTGTTGCTCTGCAACGGGCGCAGCTCGTTCATCACCACCGTAGCAAGTGCCACGGCCATCAGTATCAACCCAAGCGTTTTGATGTTCAATGGCTTCATGCTTTATCCCCTTTTTTTGGGTTATTACTTTTCCTTCCTTTCTCGTGCATCCGTTTGGTCATGCCGGGGAGTGGGGCGCGGCGGCCGTTGGTTAGGCCCCACAGCGGTGAGGCTTTTGCGAACTCGCGGGCGTGTTCCAACCGCTGTTTGTTGAGCAAACTTTTGGAGATGATGTAGCGGATTTCTCCGGCAGGATCAAGGATGATGGTGGAGCCGCCAAAAAAACACCACGAGCCGTTGTCGTCCTGGACGGTGCGGCATTGGGTGACTTCGGCAACAAGATCGAACACGATTACTCCATCGGGGCCAGCGCGGCGCGCAAGCCGGACCGACTCCACTTCGGGAAGGTCAACGGTATCGCTCTTAAGCCGTGGGTCGTTGGGGGGAACCAGCCCGAACTCCTCCATCAACTCTGGCTGCGTCACTAATTTCCCAATCTCACGGGCTTGCCGCTTCAACTCTTCTACGCTTGCGGGCCGGCTGGGGTCGCCATCGAACTGCATTTTGGAAAAGCTGAGTGCTGCAATTGCCGGAATGGATTTCTGCGGGCCGCGCCAACAGAGTGCTTCCTCCGAAAGGTTCATCACTTCTTCGGGATAGATGCCGCGCCGGCGGAAGGCGGCAATCCATGCTTCGCGGTAAGCCCAGGGGTCGTCGGGGGCCAAGTCGCAGTCGGCGGTGATGACGGCGCGGAGGAAATCGCCGAACTCAATATCTACCGGCGGGCAAAAATCAATCGCCCGCACGCAGATGGTTTGGAATTGGCTGGCAAGGTCGCTGGCTTCTTCGGCCAGCACGTCAATCAGGTAGTGGGGGATTTGCCCGGCGGGAAGGATTCCGCTGCCGTTGGTTGCCAGCAGCAAGTAGCGGTCGGTTTTCCGTTTGAACAGCACTAGGAACGCCTCGAACACCGCCGCCACCAGCACCGACCCAAGCTCGTGAGCCTCGGGGCCAGCATCGGTGTAGCTGCGCGGCTGCTGAACAATGCCATCGGTGGTTTGTTCGGTAAGATCAATGGCGGTGCGGAGTGAGTTGACCCCGCCAAGCGCCCGCCCGAACTGCCCGGCAATCTCGGTCAGGAATTTTGCTTGCTCCAATTTCCCCCCCGATTTTTTCAACGCTTGGATCAGCACCTCACGGTAGGTGAAATGCTGGAAGATTGCCACCAGGTCGGCAAAGGCTTCGTGGAAGGCGGGGACGTCCTGGTTGCTGGGAAAGAAGAAGTGCGCCCGAAGCCCATCTAACAAAGCGTGGGTTACTTCGTGGGCGATGACATCGTGTGAAAGTGCGGTGAAAATTCTCCCGCTGGGAAGACCACCAGTGGCATTCTGGGTCGAAAAATATCCGAAGGCAATCTCGCCGTTCTCGTGGTCGTAGTAGGCGTTGGGGCCGTCAAACGCATGGGGCCGAATCCGTAGCCGAGCGGGGTCGGAGTTGCCGCCAGTTGTTCCCGACGGGGCAACGTCGTAACCCCAGGCAATGTCGCGCCCCAACGCCCGCCGGAACGCAGCGTGAACCAAGCTGCAAACGGCATACACCATCTGCTGGTGGAATCGTGGTTCGGAAAGTGAGGGGGGGAAGCCATCGGTGATTAGCTGCTTGGGGTCATCCAAGTCGGCGGCTTGGTACTGCTCGCTGGTGGTGTCGTTGCGGTCATCCACCAGAAGCAGTTTCCCTTTTGGTCCCGGCTCTACTTCCTCGTAGGGGACGTTGACCGTGGCAATGGCCCCATCCAACCGCGAGACCGAGGGGTCCAGCGTGTAGATGCGGAGCGGGCGGTAGGTCGCGTCCCCCGGCTTGCGTTTGTAGGGGCGGGCATGAACCGCGCGTGCCACCCGCTCACCCAACACAAAGTTGGTTGGGGAATTGGCATGATGTTGTGCTTGATGATTGTTCATCGGTGTGCCGTATCACAACTGGGTTAGAAGGGAAGGAGTAGCGAACGATGCTTCAGAAGGTCATCGCACCACAGCTCCGGGGTCTGGTCGACCCAACCGGTGAAGGATGTGGTGGTCAGCCGCAAAAACTCGGCATGGCTGATGTTGATTCCATACCTCGCCAGCACCTGCGTGGCGGCTATGGTGAAATCCCCGTGCCCGTAGTGCTCTTTTGCTGTTTGGCGTGATGTGCAGGCACTGAACAGGATGTCGCGCTGGGCGCGATCGTTGAGTGCCCGGATTCTTCCCGGTTGCTGCCTGCGGAACTCCGCTTTGTTAAGCTCCTTCATCTGCTGTGTGGCGACCATGAAGCGCGAGCGGCCCCCTGCGGATTGGCGCGCATTGCCCCCTCCGGCTCCGAACATCCGGTTGCTTGTGCCGGAGTGGCAGCAGTCAATAAAGTGAGTAAGATTCACCCTGGCGGGAAGGCCGGCGGTGATGGCGGCGATGTCGTCATCAAGGATGCAAGCGGATTGATCGAAATCAATCGGGACAAAGGCTTCATCCAGAGTGTCGCGCTCGTCTTGTGTGGCTTCGTCGCCATTATGGTCGGGTAGCTGTGTTCCATGCCCGGCAAATTGGAAGACGATGACATCGCCGGGTTGGCTGGTTTCCACAAGCTGCCGCAAGTTGGAAAGCATCCTCTGGCGTGTGGCGGCTTCGTCTGTCAGAAGGGTGACGTGGAATCCAAGCGATTCCAGCGTTTCTTTCCACCGTATGGCATCGGCAACGCAGCCGCGAAGTTGGAAGTTTCCACCATAGTTGTTGATCCCCACGCACAAGGCACGGCGATTCCCGGAAGCCGGGACGATGATGTGTGAGCCCGAACACCCAGCAGTGCCATGGAATGTTGATTGCTGATGTTGTGAGCCCGAACACCCAGCAGTGCCATGGAATGTTGATTGCTGTTGTCCTGTTCCCAGCCGCGAGCCAATCACCCGCAAGCCTTCTGGCCAATCCACTTGCCCTTCCCAGGAGCGGAGCTTGTCGGAGTCAAAGTCGCGCTCGCGCGGGAAGCTCTGCTTGAGTGGGGCAGTATCGGGAAGGTCTATCACGCGCCGCAGGATGCTTTCCATTGTTGGCGGGTCGTTGTCGAAATCGCCGTGCTTGGTGGCGCGTGTCGCGCTTCGTCCGCTGGTTGCTCGCGTTGTGGACCAGATGACCTCGGCCGTGGGGGAAGCCGTGCCGCGCAGTCCAAACAAGTTCTGCAACGCACGGTCATTCAGCACCGATTCCTGCAAGCCCAGTATCGGCGTTTCCGGTTGCGGCTCAAGGGCGTGATGAATCAGGTAAAGAAGGGATTTCCGATAGACCACCATGCAGTTGTCGTCCCGCTCGAAATCCTTCTTCATGGTGAACATTGACAAGTGCTTCACCCCCGCGCCCAGTGTTCCCGCAAGCCGTGATTTGAACTCATCCACCCGAATTGCCGGGGCCATAAAGTGGAGTGTGCGGAAGGTTGGTCCACCCGCAGTGGCCAACACCGTCGGGACGAAGTGGGAGTGAAAAATGGAGCCTGCGCTGTGGCCAACGGCGTGCAGTTCAATATCCTTTGTGCCGCCGCTGGCTTGCAGGAATGCGGCTAACTGCTGGGCGGCGTAGTTGGCTCCGCCAGCGGGGCTGCTTGCCATCATCGCGTTCTGCTTCATCCCAGTCCAAATGCGCTCTCCGTACAAGGCGCGTGCGGCGCGTTCGATGAACGGGTCGGTGGTGTGATCCCAAAAGTCGCGCGTGCCACGGCCCGTTCCCGAAATTGCCCGCTGGAGCATCGCGCCAACCGTCTCGAACAGCCCCGTTTCCCAAGCGAAATAGATGGGATAGACTCCGTTGGCAGTCCACCACGGGATGTGCGTAGCCGCAATTTTCAGGGCGTTCGATTCGCTGACCAACCCGCCGTGGGCGTAGAACAGGATGCGGAGTTTTTCTTTGGCAGCCTGGCGAGCTTTCAGTTCGGCGGGGAGGTGTTGTTGGAAGATTGCATCAACGTCACCCTTATCGGTGGTGAAGATGCCGGTGGAGGAAAGCATCCCCGATGTGAGGTTAATGACGTACCGGCGAAGCTCGGCCAACGTCTTGGAAGTAAGATCATCACCGCCACGCGAGCGGGTGTTGTTGCCGTAGCTTCCCCCTCGCGATAACGCCTGCAACGTCGGGTCTTCCGATTCCTTCAGCTCGGCATCGGCGGGGTCCAACCGGAAGCTCTGGGCCCTATGTTGTTTTGCCAGATCGAACACCTGCAAGGCTGATGGATCGAAGGGGCGGACCTTTGGTGACGATGGCGGAGCCGTGCGAATGGCAGCGATGTGAGCTTTAAGATCTTTCAACAACGCTGGCCGATCAATGCCGCTTCCCGGGCAGCTTTTTCCCGACATCTCGTTGTGGAAGCGGAGCTTATCGGGTGAAAGATTGAAGCAAAGTTGGATGCGGGCAATCAACTCCAACACCGATTTCCGCTGCAGGCCTTGCAGGACATCGCTGTCGAAGTCGCCGATCATCGCAATCATAAACGGCCCATGCGTTGCTGATCCGTTGTATCCGCTTGCGCTGGCGGGGGGGGCATCCCAGTTTCTGCCCAGCCAGATTGTGCCATCGGGGGCAACGGTGGCGTGCTGGGCGAAGTCGCTCCAGCCGTAGGTTTTTGTGTGGTGATCGTACATGGCCACGATTGTCTGGTGGCCTTTGTACTGGCTGTGGTTTGGCCACCACGTGTGGTGCAGATGCACCTCGGTAATCTTGCGGCGGAATGGAAGATAGTGCTCAACAAACGCCGCAAGATCGGTTGGCTGTAGTTGCTTAAATGGAGGAGGCATAGTGATGCTGGTTAGTAGTCATTAGTTTTTCAGTTTTTTTAGTCATCGGCTGCGGCCTGCCACGCGCTGTTTGCGTGGCAGGCGTTTGAAGTCTGTGTCTTCTTCAATATCGGGTTAGCCTTTTCGCACCTTCACCGTGTAGTTTCCGGTTCCGTTTGCCAGGTTGTAGTGGCGGATTTGAACAAGGTAGGTTCCGGGGAGCAGCGTGGCGATGATGCGGGCGTTCAGCCCAACGCCGCTGTCGTCGTCCTCGGCAATCAGTGCTGTTTGGCTGTTCGGGCCGAAGAGTTTCATCACCAAGTCGGTTGTGCCGCCGGTTTCCACCACATATTTCCCGGCTTTGGTCACTTTAAATCTGAACAAGTCCTCTTCCCCGGTCTTCCCGATGGATGCTGACTTTGGAACCCCACCTATTGTCAGCAGCACCGGCTCGGCAGTCGTGGCCGTTTTTGGATACGCTTGCGAGGAAGCGATGAACGATTTATCCAGCGCCGACAACACCGAGTTAGAGTGAGTGCTGATGCCATTAATCGTCCAGGAAGCAGGGAAGGCATAGAGCATGATGGAGTCGTGGTCGAACACCGTTCCCCGGATTTGGCTGGTGCTGTACTTGTTGATGACGTTGTGGCGGATGGTGGCTTCGTCCCAGAAATTTGGCGAGCCGCTCAGGTCGTGGATCACTTGAGCTTCGTTCCACTGAATCCCTCCGGTAGGACTTAGATGCTCATGCCCCAAGCCAATAGCGTGGCCAAATTCATGGGCTGCGGTTCCGCCGGTCATAAACCCGAGATTCATGGTGGGTTGGTTCAGCGGAATCCCCTGGCAGTCGGTGCCGACGTAGCTCCAGGCGCCATCGTTGGCGTTGAAGGCAATGCGGATTTCGGCATCGGGAGCATCGTTAAAATCGAAGTGCAGGTTGGCGTGTTCGGTCCACCAGAGTGCTTGCTGGCGGGCAAGATTTTTCTGGGCGGCGGTTCCCCCCATAAACCGCACCCGAAGCGTTGAGCCGTTAGGCCACATTTTGCTGATGACGATAATCGCACGCGCCCCGCCACCGCGCCCAATTGTTAGCTGGGGGCGCGCAAGTTCGTGGGCTGGCAAGCGGTCAATGCAGACGTGTGGGCGTTTGGTGGCTGCGGCTGCTGGTTTCTCTTTTCGTGTTGAAGCTGGCATGGATACTCCCTCTCCTTTGTGGTAAGGCGAAATGAATGGATCGTTATGATGGTGCGGCGTTGCTGCTAACCTTCGGGTGGTTGGCAGTTGATGGTGGCGTAGCCCGTTTGCCACAGTGCGTTTGTGGTACGCTTGGTGCTGTGGCAGGTGTATCGGCGGCGGCAAGGTGTTGTTGGGCGGATGTCGCTCCCCCAACGCGCCTTTGCCGTGGCGATAGATATGTGGTACAGGAAGGTCCGCAAGCATTCCAGCAACGGTTGCAACGGCGCGCAATCACTGCGGCGGCGTAGCCCCATTCAAATATCTGGGAATGCAAGATTGCCGGTTGGTGCAGAAAGACCGGCGCGCTAAACGGGTGAGTTGCGAGGATGGAATCGGGAGGAATTGCAACGCATCTTTGACATCTCTTTTGGCATCGCTGAGGCCACGCCCCAGCCAGCGTTGCCACCGCAACCCTGGTTGCAGGATGAACTACAACCAGGGTCCTCCTTGCGGCGAATTCTCTTTTGTCACAACAGGCTTCCGTCAGCAGTGTAATACAGTAGATACGATGCCGGCAACCTTTAAACTGTGGTGCATCGGTTTGCCAAAGACGGAGCCGTTGCCAAAAGAGGAAGAAAAGAACTACTGCTCACGGAATAATCCCCAGCCAAGTATTTGAACAGAGTTTTAGCAGAGCCTTAGTGGTGGCGAAGAGCTATGCCCCAGTTTGCTGCGCTGTTCGTGGGTGCAAATTTACGGCATCAGCAAAGCCGATGCACCACGACAAAACCACGACAAACGGAGCGGAGGGGGGGGGGGAGTATCTATCTCAGAAAAAAATCAGAGGGCAGCCATGTAGGTGGTGAGGCTGGTTTCGGTTGGGACGCGGAGTTTTTTGCGGATGCGGAAACGGTACTGCTCCACCGAGCGGTAGTCAATATGAAGCAGGTTGGCAATCTCCTTGCTGGAAAGTCCTGAACGGATCAGCGCACTGACCTTCCGTTCGGTGGGGCTAAGGTCTGGGAATCGCTGTGCAAGCAACGGCATGAAGCCGTGGTGAACTTGCTCAAACTGATCTTCAAATTGCTTCCAGGCTTGGCCGGGATTTCGATCATCGTGCAGTTGGCGAATCAGGGATTTTAGATTTTCTTGCTCGCTTGGGGTGTGGCTATCGTTGGCGGCAATCTGCGTTAGCTTGATGCGAATGTCTTCGATGAATTGGTTCCGCTCCACCAAGCTCAAGGCAATCGCCCGTAGCTCGCGCTCCTTCTGGGCGGCCTCGGATTGCAGTTGCTGGCTTTGCAGCCGCAGTATCTGCAGCTCCTGCTGGGCGCGTTCAACGTCAAATCGCAGATGAAGCGTGGCAATCGCTTTCTGCTTTTCGATGCTTTGCAGCTGGTCGCGAATCTGGGCAAAGTGCTTGTAGTGGCCCAGTGCACGTGCGGTGTCGTGAAGCTCCTCGAACGCCTCGGCAAGCAGTTCATGGGCGCGGTACTCCAAGTGGGGAAGATTTCTTGCTTGGGCAATGCGGAGCGCTTCCTCGATCAAGTAAATTCCCTGATGTAGGGTGTTGGTTTTCCGGTGCAGGCGGCCCAGGCCAAGCAGTACGCCGATGTAGCCTTCTTCATCGCTGCGGTCGTCCAAGCCATCCATTGCACGTTTCATGTAATCGAATGCGCTGGCAAACTCCCCTTGTTCTTCCAGAATGCTGGCAATGGTCATCATCAGCCGTGGGATGTCACGCTGATAACCCAGGATTCGGTACAACGTCAGTGAGCGCAATCCGTGTTCCAGTGCTTGGTCATTCTGGTGCAAAGCGTGGTGGGCGGCGGCGATATTTCCTGCGGTGCGTGCTTGCATCATCAGGTTGCCCGATTCGGCAAACATTGCCAACGCTTGGGTGAATTGCTCCAATGCCGCATCGTAGTTTTCCATCTGGCCGTACAACGCGCCGATGTTGCTGATAACCCCAGCCCGCACATCCGAAACGGGATCGTGGGCGGCAACGAACTGAAGTAGCTGCAAGTACCAATCCAACGCCGCCACGTAATCGCCAATGTCGGTGTGAAACCGGGCAAGCGACTCTAAAGCATCTATCTGGCCGGTGACGTAATTGATGTTTCGGGCAAGCTCCAGGGCTTGGGTCAGCTTGGTGGCGGCAATCCGTACCTGGCCGTTGTGCCACTGGCCTTGTCCCATCAACAGCAATGCGTTCGCCTCCCCCTGGCGATCGTCCATCCGCTGGCGAAGCTCCAATAGTTCGGAAAGAAAGGATTGTGGAAGAGGGGTGTGGGGAAGTTGGAGGTACAGCCGGCAGCAGAATTCTAAGCAGCTTGCAACGTGGTGGTGATTGTTGGTTAGGCGGGCAGTGGCCAAGGCTTCTTCGGCAAACGCCCTAGCTTGGTGGGGGCTATCGCGCAGTGCCTGGTGGGCATTATCTAACAACTGAGCAATGTGTGTAAACTGCTGATCGAGGAGGTCATCATGGTTCGGCATTCTATCACCCTGAATGTGAAGGAGGATCAGTTTGGCTGTAGAATGTGGCAAATATGCAACGCGGACGAAGATTATTTGCTGAAATGTCGGAAATGTCGAATGCCGCCCTCTGCTCGTGCTGAAGCTCCGTCGAGGTATGAGTGGAGCCAGCGAACCCAGCCGCCTTCGCTGCCTGCCCTCACCCCCCGCCCTCTCCCAAACTGATGGCGGTGCTGATTCCGCTTTATTGGCCGGGTGGGAGAGGGAGCCAAAGCGAAGAGTGAAGAGTGAGATGGGAAGAGTGAAAGAAGACCCCCGATCCCCGCTCCCCGCCCACCGCTCCCCGCCTCACCGAATCACCCCTTCCTTCCGATACCAAGCTATCGTCTCGGCAATCCCTGCCTCCAGGGGGATTTGTTGGCGGTATCCAAAATGCTCGCGGGCCTTCTGCACGCTGCAAATCCAGTAGGAAGTGGTGATGTCGCGCCCTTTGTCGCGATCAAAAATTGTCGGCTTTTTTTGGAACATCCCCGCAAACCCGCTCACCGCAGCCGCCAAGTGAATCACCGCGTGCGGAACCCGCAGATGCCGCACCCGCTTCCGCCCCATCACCCGCGCGGTGATTGCACCAACTTCCTCCCACGTGTAAAATTCTTCCGAGCTTACAAAGTATGCTTCGCCTGCGGCGCGGGGACTTTCGGCAGCTTCCACCGAGCCACGCGCAAGGTCGGTGACGTGAACAAGGCTCACCTTTTTTTCGCCGAAACCGATCAGTGGCGCAATCCCTTTTGCCGCCACCACAAAAAATGTGAAGGCTCCGGTTCCCGCATCACGCGGGCCATAGACCACCGGCGGGCGGACGATGGTTGCTGGCAGTTTGCTCATCCGGTCGAACACCTCACGCTCGGCTGCGGCCTTGCTTTCGCCGTAGGTGGTGATGGGGTGGAACGGTGTGGTTTCATCAACCGGGCTGCTGAGGTTGGGGGAAGGGCCAACGGCGGCCAGGCTGCTGACGTGCAGAAATCGTTGGAGGTTAGGGTTGTACCGAAGCGTGGCCTCCAGCAAATTGCGGGTGGCTACTTGGTTTCCTTCAAAGAATTTCGCGCGGTTTTTTGCGGCGGTCGCGCCGGCAACGTGGTAGATGAAATCAACCTGCTGAACGGCATCGCGAAGTGATTCGGGGTCGGCAAAATCCCCCCGAACTGGCTGAACAGGAAGATGCTGAACCGATTTCAAGTTGGTGCTGGAACGGGCAAGAACTTTAAGGCTGTAGCCGCGTTCGTGAAGCTGGTCGCAGATATGGCTTCCCACAAACCCAGAAGCCCCGGTAACAAGTGCAGTTGGCATGGGGCGCAAAATGCCACAACAACCCAATGCGCCGCAACAACAGTAGGGGCATTGGACGGATGTTTACAGAGGCGGGGGGAATTGCCGAACGGCTTCCCTTGCTGGATGGCGTTGCGCAGGTGGAGGTGGTGCAGAAAAAAAAGTGGTCCCGGCAAGACTCGAACTTGCGACATTCAGTTTAGGAAACTGACGTTCTGTCCAGCTGAACTACGGGACCATGTGTTGTGTGGAAATCGCCGCAAAGATAGCAACAAGCCCCCTCCCGAACGCACCCCTTGTGCCGTTAGCAAGCGTAAACTTTCTTTCCCGCGATACCGGCTGAACCTTACTCAGCCAAACTGCAACGGTCGCAGTTGCCGCAGGCGTTTGCTGTGGGGAATCCAAAATAGCTGCTGATGTGGCCCCTGCGGCAGCCTTCGCCACGCACGTATTGCACCATCGAAAGGAGCTTCATGTTGTCGCGGCGCAGCTTGCCGTTTAGCCGTTCGTCGTCCAGAAGCTCATCGGCAAGGTCGGCAACGATTCGCAGATCGCGCCCTTCAATGCTCCCCTCGATTACTCCATACCGATCCAGCATCCCCAGCGCCGTCTCCAGCCGGAAATCGCGGCGGTTGCGGTAGTTCAGTTGCTCGCGCAGATACTCCATCCCCATTCTGTTTGCGTGCTCTTCATCGCTAAGTAAGCCGAACAGACGTGAGTAAAACCCTGCGTTTGGGTTGGACCATTTCACGAACTCCATCTGTGTTGCAAGGTCATCTTGGCTGTACAGAAGCAGGCAAAGCGATTCCCCGCCATCGCGCCCCGCGCGCCCAATTTCTTGGTAGTACGATTCCACCGACGATGGCACTTCCGCGTGGATCACAAAACGGATGTCGGGCTTGTCAATTCCCATCCCGAAGGCGTTGGTGGCCAGCATCAGTTGCTGGTTGCCGGCAAGAAATTCCCGCTGAACGGCGCGCCTTCGCTGCGCCCCCAGTTTCCCGTGATAGACCCCGTGGCCAATTCGTTTGTCGGCCAACATCTGCGAGAATTTTTCCAGCGTTTGAATCAGCGAAAAATAGATGATGCCGCTCCCGTTGCCGAACCGCTGAATCGTCGCCATCATCGCCGCTAACTTCTCATGATCCCGATCTAATTCTTCCATTTCCAGCCGCAAATTTGGCCGCTCAATTCCCTGGTGAACTATCTGAACTTGCTCCGGCTTCAGCCCCAATTTCTCGATGATGTCGCGCTGGACTTCCGGGGTGGCGGTGGCGGTTAGGGCAATCGTTAGCGGGTTGCCAAGCATGGCGCGGAACTCGGCCAGGCGGGAATAATCGGGGCGGAAATCATGGCCCCACTCGCTGACGCAGTGGGCTTCATCAACCGCCAGCAGGGCGATGGAGGCTTGTGTGATGGCCGCAGCAAATTCCGCCCGCCGGAACCGCTCGGGGGTGACGTACAGCAGTTTATACTCACCGTCCAAAAATCCCCGAAGGCGCGATTCCCGATCTTGAGCCGAGACGGTGGAGTTGATGAATGTTGCGGGGATATTTCGCCGCCGCAGCGCATCCACTTGGTCTTGCATCAGCGCAATCAAGGGGCTTATCACCAACGTTCCCCCTTCCAGCATCAGCGCGGGGATTTGGTAGCAGAGTGATTTTCCGCCGCCGGTTGGCATCAGGATTAGGCTGTGCCCGCTCCGGTCCGGTGTCTCGATCAACCGCTGAATAATCGCCTGCTGCGCCCCGCGAAATGTGGCGTAGCCGAAGTATTCTTGCAGTGTGGTGAGCGATGTTGGTTGGGTCATGTGATCGTTGTTCAGCAACTGCCGCACGCCAGGCGGCTGGGTGATGCTTTGGTTGTGTGTGTGTTCAGTACGTCAGTGCGTTCAAATGCGCCCGCAAGCCGCGAACGATGCGGGCCATGCGGTCGTAGTCCAGGCGGTCCGGTGTGTCGAACGGGGTGTGGTAGTAGGGGTAGCGGAATGGCGCGGTGTCGGTAATCATGATTGCTTGGTAGCCTTGCTCCCAAAACGCTGCGTGGTCGCTCCAGCCGATTCCCGTAATCCACCCGGGCGCGCTTGCCCCTTCCGATGGGAATGCCGTGGTTTCCCGAAACGCCGAAATAGCCTCGGTCACCAGCGACCGCGAATCCATGTTCCCCACAAACGCAATGAAATTCCCGGTGGAAGGGTAGCAGAGATTGAAGGGGAATGGATAGGCTTGGCTTCCAACGGAATCGGAATACCACCCAATCGTTTCGATGCTGTACATCGCTCGGATGTTTTCGTTGCGGGCGCGGCATCCCGCAGCATAAACTCTGCTCCCTTGCAAGAAATATGGCGGTTCCTCGTTCGCAAAAAAAACGAAGCGAATGGTGCGTGATAGTTTCTTGCCAGCATAGGCCCGCGCCAACGCCAGCGTTGCCGCCACCCCCGACCCGTTATCGTTTGCGCCGGGGGCATCGGGGGCGGTGTCGTAGTGTGCGCCAACAATCACAATATCTGCGTGTGTTGCCCCCGGAATTTCGGCCACAAGGTTCCAGCAAGTCTTTCCATCCACCGTGAACGGTTCTTTCCCAACGTGGTATCCGAACGATTCCAACGTTGCGCTGATGTAGCCCGCCGATGCTTGTAAGTTGGGATAATTGGCAACGTTCCGCTCCCCAATTTCTCCTGCCAGATCGTGCACGTACTGGCGCATTTCAGCCGCCAAGTTTTTCTCATCGTCGTGCAACGGCGGCAGCGTTCCGCTGAATGTTTGCAGCGGCATTGCAACAATGGTGAAGTACGCCACCAGCAGTGCGCCAAGCAGCAGCGTCAGGGGAATGGCAAGGATCAAAATCCAGCGGCGGGACATGATGAGGTTAGGGGATAACGGTCTATTTCTATTGCCTTGAAAACGCGCCTTGAAAACGGCGTTGCAACTTTTCTTCCGGCTTGCGGCACATGGATAGTGTACGCCACGCTGACGGTACAATCATCAGGCCTGATGTCTTCCCAGCACCAACAACATACAACAGAACGGCAACAACGGTTTCTCCGGTTGTTGGAACCTGTGCGCCCGCGGCTGTCGCGGTTTGCTTGGGCAATGACACGCAACCGCGACGAAGCCGAGGACCTTGCTGCCGAAGCAATCGCCGCAGCGTGGGAAGGGCTGGACCACCTGCGCGACGATGCCGCATTCCCCGGGTGGTTGCTGCGGATCACGGTTCGGCTTCACCGACGTGGCCGCCGCCGCCAGAAATTTTGGGGATTGTTCAGCCAAGAACAGGCCGAGCAACTGCGGGACCAGAACACCCCGCCCGATGTTGCCGCCGAAATCCGAATCCTGTACGAAGCCCTTGCACAGCTTCCCGAACGCCAACGCGAATCGGTGGTGCTGTTCGAGATCGCGGATTTATCACTGGAAGAAATCCAGGAGATTCAGGGGGGGACGCTTTCCGGGGTGAAGTCGCGGGTGACGCGAGGGCGCGAGCGGCTGACGGAATTGATGGTGGGGAAGCCGCACAACAAGCAAGAACTCACTCCGGTGAAGAACGGAATTCTTCCGGAGAAAGGGAACACAACCGTCAACATTACAACAGCAATCCACCGATGAACCAGGACAGAAGCAACCAGCTTGACGATCTGTTCGCCCAGGCGAAGGATGTCCCTTTGCTGCCGTCGGAGGAGCGCGTCCACACGATTGTCAACACAGGCAATGGAACGTCCGGCCGGCGGCTCCAAAAGCCAAACTCACGTTTTACAACCACACAAGGAACAACCATGACACTCACGATTTTTGGGCTGGCCGGACTGCTTGGCATCGGCGCGCTCTATCTGGGACCAACCGAGCAACCGGAACCGCAGCGGAACTCCATTGCTGGGGCGGCCACACAAACCGCCCCGCAAGCATTTCCCCAAAGCACTGCTTCCCCCAGCGTTGTGCCGCCATTGCTGATGGCAACGCCCGCCGCCGCGCCCCGCGATGGTGCAACAGACAAACCAGCTGCTGCATTGAAGGAAGCTGGGGCGGATAGCGCAGCAAATCGGCAACGGGATGCGTTGGCGAACAAATTCGTTGAGCAGTTCGGCAAAACTCTATCCGATTTTTGGCTGAACAAAATCAACGGCTACAAACGCCAGATTGATGCCATGCTTACCCCCGACGACCTTTCCCGACTGAACCGTTTGCGGGTGCGCTGGAGCTTGGCCAAAGGGGGGATTTCCACCATGCTTGGCGCAAGTGCCAGCGGGAACTCACTCTCCTTGAACTTTGGCATCAGCAACAAGGGGGCAAAGCATGAAGAAGAGGAGCCGGAGAAGCAGGAGAAAGAAATGGAGGAGGGGGGAATGAAGGATATTGATCTAACGATGATGCTCCCCTTCATCCGCCAGATGATGTTGCAGGACACCAGCGAATCGGGGGTGGTGCTTGCTGGCGCGATTCGCTTATCGGATCAATACCGCCCGGGTCTTGATGAGCTTCGGGGGAACGTGATGCGGGACCTCTCGGAGTTTATTGACCTGATGGCCAACCAAGCTGCGTCCTTCGTGGAGCAACACAAAGGGGAACTGAGCAAAGAAGATCAGGTGAAGGTGGAAGATATCCGGGCGAAGATTAGCGAAGGGATTGGGGAGATTAAAAAACAAGAGAAGCTGCTGACAGCGATCTACGGAGCTATTCTTGAACCAGTGCTGATGCTCTACAACGGGTCGGACATCAGCGGGTTGATTTCCAGCGCCATCACCGAACCGGTTGCGGGGGTGAAGCTATCGGAAAACCAGACGCTGAAGCAGAGCATCCCGAACCCAGCAACGGGGAACGTGGCAATCAACTACACCCTAACCGAGCCAAGCCAGCGGACGTTGCTGCGGGTGTTCGATGCTGCCGGAAACGTGGTTGCCACCAGCGACCAGGGAAGCCGCCCCGCCGGCGACCACACCGTTAATCTGGACGTGAGCAACTGGGGCAACGGAACCTACCTGTACCACCTAACCACTCAAACAAGCAACGGCGAACGGGTGTTCTCCAAAACCATGCAAGTGGTGAAGTAGAGTACTCTCCAAGAAGAGTCACAACAGAACAACGCGCTTGGCAGCTATTCGGCTAACCAAGCGCGTTGTTTTTTTCAGGCGTTCCCTCTAAACGCTGGCGGCACTGGCCTCTTCATCAAGTATCTGGATTGCTTGGCGGTACATCGCCTCTGCTTCTTGCATGGAGTCAGCAACGGCGGTGAAGCCCATGCGCCCGCATTCGGGGAGCGCGGTCATCATGTGGCAGACAATGCCGGTTTGCCGCGATTGATCGAAGTGCAATTTCCGCCGCACCAAAATATCGAACAGGTCGTCGGAAGTGAGCACCCGATATTTTTCTGATTCGATATGGTCGCTTGCCACAAAAAACTTCCGTTGGCCGCTGGGTGCGGTGAACAGTGCGGTGTCGGGGTTGTAGGTCCCATCGGTGAGGAACTGAAGCGTTAGAAACGGGTGCGTTGTTCCCCCTTTGCGCAGGTTCAGCTCAATGGCATACGGCTCCCAGTCGGTCCCTTCGGAGCGCACCACCACAAAGTCAATCGCGAATCTTCCGATTACCCCTTCGCGCCCCAGCCGTTCGCCAACTTTTTTTGCCTCCTGCGAGATCAGCAATGCGTAGTCGGGGTTGGCTGGGAACATGCAGCCCAGATAGCTTTGCCCTTCTGGCCCGCCCAGCAGTTGGTCGTGGGTTGAAAGAAGCTCAACGTTCCCAAGCGGTGTCACCCGCATCTGCACGCTGGGGCTGCAGAATTGCTCCCCCATAATTCGTTCCTCCACAATCCCCCCTTGCTCCTGGAATCCACTGATGTAGCGGTCGTACCGCACCGCTGGCGAATCGAACTGCATGGCGTGAATCCGTTCGGTGATTGCCACCCGCTCCTGGTCGCTTCCGGGTGCGGGAAGGTTCTGCAGGTTCACCAGTGCGTTTCCAAAACCGCTTACGCCATCGTTCTGTTTCACAATCACTTGGCGCAGCCCCGGCTTGCGCCCCCGCATCCGCGCAATGGCGGAAATTAGTTCGTCAATGCTCCGCAAGTTCTCCTCACCAATCGGATGCGCTACCCCTTCCTCGGCAAAAATTTTGCGGCAGCCACTTTTGGTCCCCAGCGGAAAAAATTTGGGGTCGGCTCCATACATCGGAATCCCCAGCCGCAGCGATAGCTCCTTCTCGTCGTCGGTGGTGCTGAAGGGGACAAGGTGGGCGCGCTCGGTATCGGGGATTAAGTCGCGAATCTGCTGAAGTAATCGCGGGCGGGCCAATAATTTTTTTGTGAGCGGAGTGGTGGAAGCATCCAGCGGCGAGACCAAGAACAACCGCCGCCGGGCATGGCTTGCGATAACCCCGGGAAGCAGGCTTAGGTAGTAATCAACCACCGATGGATGAATTTCCTGCGAGGTGATATACACCACGCGGGCGCGCGGCTGCCGCAGCAAAAACAGCAGGAACAGAAATCGCTCCTCGTACGCCTGAAGCTCGCTCCCTTTCAGCGGAAGATCAACGGCAAACGACGGGACGATCACAATGGTTTGTTCATCCTGATTAAAATTTTGGATAGACTTCCACAGGGGGATCAGCTTTTGCTGAAGCTGGTCGAACGCTTGGTTTGCTGCGTCGCTGGGGTGGGCAATGCCCGGCTCTATTTCCTGAAGTTCGATGGACATTTGTGTATTGCTGCTGTGAAAGAAATCGGATGGAAGGCCAATGCGGCGATTGCACGCAATGGCCGAAAATATCCAGCAACACCACCGCCACAAAAAAATAGGGGAGGTTGTTACGCGCTGAAGTAGTTCATCCACCCCTTGATGGCCGCTGCCACCTGCTCCGGTTCTTCTTCCTGCGGGAAATGTCCGGCACTTTCCAGCCGGATTATCTGGTTGTTGGGAAACCCCGCAGCAAACTTCTGCAGATATTCCGGGCGTGCAAACGTGTCCTTCATCCCCCAAATGAGAAGCGTGGGAAGTTGTGCCAGAACGCCCCGGCGTTCCCACAAGATCTGGAACCACTCTTGGTCGTTCAGCAGCGACCGTGCAAAGGCTAACGCACCTTCCCGTTCCCCGGCATTGCCAAACGGTGCGGTGAAATGGCGATGAATCTGGCGGCTAAGTTTGGAACGGTCGCCAAATGATTTCGGGAGAAGAACCCGCGGTGAAAAATTCAGCCGACGGTAGAGAAAGGGGAGCAAGGGGCTGCGGAGAATTTTGCTGAATCGTTGGTATTCGGGGTCATCGGCACTGCTCCACAGCCAACTATTCATCACCACAAGCCGGCGGATCAGCGTGGGGTTCTGTAGTGCCCATGCCATCGCAATTGGGCCGCCAAAATCGTGCATCACTGGGGTGATATTCTTCAGCTTTAGATGTTCCACAAGCTGCCCCAACGTTGCGGCGTGGTTCGCGGTGGAGTAGTTGTAGCTGGCGGGTTTGTCCGACAACCCAAACCCGATGTGATCCAACGCCACGCAGCGGAAATCGCGCGATAACTTCGTGATGACCTTGCGGAAATCAAACGACCACGAAGGGGTTCCGTGAACGAAGAGAAGTGTGGCGGCTGATGCGTCATCAGGCCCTTCATCAATGTAATGAAGCTGGTGCCCGGCAACGGTTAGATAGTGCGATTGAAATGGATACTGGCGTTGGTCAAGCCATGATGGATGCTGGTTCATTCTGTTGCTGCGTGTTGGTGGTTCGGTGTTGCTTCTCGGTTCTCACGATGCAAACCTACGCGCCTTTCCGCGCGAAATTCTTGGTATAAACCAACATCACGGCTTCTACATTTTCACGCTGTTGAACAGCTTGCTGAAGTTGGTGGGATTGATGTTCAGATAGGCCGCCAGATACTTGTGCGGGACAAGCTCCAAAAGGTGCGGGCTGCGCCGTGCGAACACAAGGAACCGCTCCTTGATGCTAAGCGATTGCAGCTCAAAATGCCGTTGAATCATCCCGGCCAGCACTGCTTCGGTCATTTTTCGGAACAGTCGTTCAATCTGGCAAGAACGGTTGAACAGGTCATTGAGTGCGGGGAACGGGAGGCTGAGTACCGTGGTGTCCGTAAGGGCTTGCAGGGTGAACCGTGAAGGGGTTTGAGTAAGGAACGAATCAGGGATGCCGCTAAATCCGGGGGGATAGGTGAACGCCATCACGTGCAGCCGTTGGCCATGTTCGGCAAACGACATCTGCACGCCCTCCAGCACCAACAGCAAATCCCGCTGAACCTCACCTTCGGCGGTGATGACTTGGCCGCGTTCGTACTGCCGCTTGGTGCAGCTATCTAGCAGCAACTGATAGTCGGCTTGGGTGATCGGGTGAAATTGTTGGAAGAACGTGAGATAGTTCATCATGCGGGTTCCCTCACTCGTTTATGAATGGGCAGATAGGCCAACAGTGCTGCGGCAAGTATAAGGCTACGGCTTGGCTGGCGGTGCAATCTTCGTAACTTCAGCCAAGCAATACTTGATCGCCGAACAACCATGAGCCAGCAGCAAGAATACCAAGTTACCGCCCGCAAGTGGCGGCCCGCCGAGTTTGATTCGGTGGTGGGCCAGGAGCACGTTACGCAAACGCTTCGCAACGCCATTCGCAATCGGCGGATGCACCATGCGTATCTGTTTTGCGGCCCGCGTGGCGTTGGCAAAACCACAACGGCGCGCATCCTTGCCAAATCGCTGAACTGCTTGAACCCCGGGGAAGATGCCGAGCCATGCAATGCTTGCGAGTCGTGCCAGCAGATCACCAGTGGCCGCTCGATGGACGTGGTGGAGATTGACGGCGCAAGCAACAACTCCGTAGATGACATCCGCAAACTGCGCGACAACGCCAAGTATCCGCCGGTTTCCGGCCACTACAAGCTCTACATCATTGACGAGGTTCACATGCTCTCCACCAGTGCCTTCAATGCACTGTTGAAGACGCTGGAGGAACCGCCGAAGCATCTAATTTTTGTGTTTGCCACCACCGAGCCACACAAAGTTCCGGCAACCATCCTTTCCCGCTGCCAGCGGTTCGATTTCCGGCGGATGCAAATCCCCGACATCGTTGGGCGGCTGCGCTACATTGCCGAACAGGAGAAGATGGAGGTTGATGATGATGCGCTGGTAGTGGTGGCCCGCAAAGCTGATGGATCAATGCGCGATGCCCAGTCCATTTTCGACCAAGTAACGGCATTTTGTGGAACCACGATCACCTACCACCAAGCCAACGACGCGCTAAATCTTATTGACCAAGATTTTCTGTTCCGCGTCACCGATATGATGCGCGCACAGGACACTGCCGAGGCGTTCGCGATTGTTGAGCATCTGATGCGGGTGGGGTATGACCCGCAGGAGTTTTTGATTAGCCTTGCCGAGCATCTTCGCAACTATCTAACGGTTATCACCGCTGGCTCCACGCGGTTGATTGAAGCAGCAAAAATGCACATTGACCGCTACGCTTCGGAAGCCCGCAACATGGAACAGGGGGACGCTATCCGGGCATTGCACTTGGTGCTGGCAGCGCAGCAAGCAATCCGCACCGCACCGCAGCCGCGGCTGCGATTGGAGCTTGCACTTGTTCAACTTGCGGTGATGGACTCCACCGTTAATCTAACCCAGCTGTTGGAGAAGATTGACCGAATGCCAGAGAATCCAGGTGGCGGAAATAATGGAGGGGGAAGTAGCGGGTTGGCAGCCCAAGTAAGAACCGGAATGACAGTAACTGCAGAACCAAACAAAGGGTACTCCACTGCCGCCCCCCCAGCCACCAGCAATGGAAACAGCCAATACAGCAGCGATGGAAGCCGCTCCCAAGCTGGGACAGAAACTGAGAAGAAGGGAGATCAAGCAACATCACTAACAAGTCAGCTGTCGGTCGTGGCCCCTTCGCTTGCGGCATCACGGGACCTTGCTGCGTTCCCAACTGCTGCGCCTGCATCGGCACGAACCCAGCAGCGGATCTACACCAGCGATCCAGACATTCCCAAGCTGCCGCAGCAAGGGGGGGGGATTGGGGCTTCGCTACTGGGCGGCGGCGGGCTGGCAATGGCGGTAGGTGGGATGGTGGCAGAGTCGGTTGCCAGTATCGCCGTCAGCGCGCAATCTATCCCGCAGCACGTTCCGCAGTTCGCTGAAGTACAGCATCGTTGGCAAGAGTTTGTGCAGACCGCCTGCCACGATAAAAAATATCTTGCCACCACCTTGATGTCGGCACAGCCCTTCGAGATGGTTGGCGCAACACTCCGCATCTGCGTTGCCGAGGAAAACCAAGCAACGGTGCTGAACCGCTCGCGCGAGGTGCTGAACCAAAAGCTTGGTGAATTTTTCCAAGGGGGGTTGCAAGTGGAAAGTATTGTTGGCGTGGCACCCCAGCCGCTGCAAAGCAATGCCTTCAGCAACACAACAACGGTGACTCACCATCATCCCTTCCTAACCGCGTTAGCCGAAAAGTTAGCAGCCACCCCCTTGTGAAAGTGATGCCGAGAGAGCTACCGCTTAGAGCTACCGCTTCCTGGAACCCAGATAGCCAATAATCCCTCACGTTTCCCCCTATTTCCCCACAATTGTCCCGTGAAACACCACAAACACGCTGCACTGGTATTTTTTTCAGTATGACTTTTTTGAAACGGTAAACGGCACATAACGCACATTCATTCTGATTGCGGAAAGAAGAAAACCGCGAAATCAGCCAAAAAACAGCCGTCTGGCGATTTTGGTCTGATTTCGCGGTTTTTGCTTGCTATGGCTTGGCAGGTGCATAAGGGCAAAACCTAACTTGCGGGCGTTCGGTGGGGAAAAGTGGGGAATGTTGGAGCATCAGAACAGGTTTTGCACTGGCAATGTCGTTTTTCAAAGGGAGTGAGCTTTATTCGGTGGACGCAAAGGGGCGCGTTAGCCTGCCGGCCAAGATGCGGAAGAATCTTGCGCCAGAGGCGAACGACACCTTTGTTGTCACCCGTGGCCCCGACGACGAGCCGTGTATCTACGCCTATCCTTTAGATGAATGGCGGAAGTTCGAGGAGAGCCTGAAAGCTCTAAATCAGTTCCAGGAACGGGATCGCTTCTTTGTGCGAACCCTACTGCTTTGGGCCGATGAGATCACACTGGATAACCAAGCGCGAATCTCAATCCCGAAAGGCTTGGTTGATTTCACTGGCATTGATAAAACCGCGCTCATCATTGGCGCGATTGACCACGTTGAAATCTGGAAGCCAGAGACCTTTGACAATTATCTGAACGGACGCACCGAATCCTACGCCAACGTCGCGCAATCGGTGATGGGATTGCGGGGGGCGTAATGGAGCAATCCACAACGTTGCCAGCCGGCGAAGCCTACCACATCCCCGTGATGTTTCAGCTGACGATTCAGATTCTGGTTGGCAATCCACACGGCACATTTGTGGACGGCACGTTGGGCGGTGGGGGGCACACCGCAGGCATTCTGGAATCGTTGGAATCGGGTGGCCGCGTTTTTGCCTTCGATGCCGATCCGGGGGCAATCGCTAACGCAGCCAAGCGGTTCGCAGCAGTTCCATCTGGGCGGCTGGTTGTTCGGCAAGCATACTTCAGCGAGGCTTGCGAAATGCTGAGCAACGAGCAAGTGACGATAGATGGAGTGTTGCTTGATTTGGGGGTTTCCAGCCGCCAGCTTGACAGCGACCAAATCGGCCTTAGCTACCGCCAAACAATGCCGCTGGATATGCGATTCCGCCCCAGCCACAACCGGCGGTCGGCGCGTGAGGTTGTCAACGAAGATTCCGCAGAAGCAATCGCTTCGCTGCTGCGCCAGTTTGGCGAGGAACCTGCCGCTTGGACAATTGCCCAAGCAATCGCCCGCCAGCGCAGGGGCGCGGCAATCCAAACAACAACCGATCTGCGCAACGTGATCGCTTCGGTGATACCGGAGCGGTTCATCATCAAAACTTTGTCGCGGGTGTTCCAAGCGCTTCGCATTGCAGTGAACGATGAGCTTGGTGAGCTTCGGGTGGCACTGGAGCAATACACCGGATTGCTGAACGAAGGGGGACGCTTTGCCGTGCTGACCTATCACTCGCTGGAAGACCGCATTGTGAAAGATGCCTTCCGCCACGAAGAGCGCGACTGCATCTGCCCGCCGGAACTGCCGGTCTGCCGCTGCGCCAAGCAGCAACGCCTGCGCCTGCTGACGCGCAAGCCCGCAGTGCCGGACGCAACCGAAATCCAGCAGAACCCCCGCGCACGCAGCGCAAAACTTCGCGTGGCAGAACGGGTGATAGACCCGAGAGAAGGAAGAGGAAACGCCAACTGATTGAAGTCAAAAAAAATCAACAGAACAGAGTCAACAGCCAACACAATGGCAACAGCACCAGGAATCATCACGCTTACCAACCGGTTATCGCGGCGGCGGCGCAAAGCATCGCCCGCAGCGGTGGCCGATGCGGCTCCGGCAACAACCAAACGGGCATTGTTTGTGCGCCGCTGGTTTGCCGCTGGCGCGCTGGTGTTGGCATCGGGGCTGATTGTGCTGTATGTGGCCAACAGCATCGCCATCAACAACCTGATGGCCGACATCACATCGCTGGAACGGGAACGCGACTTGGCCCGGAACGAGAACGAGCAACTCCGTGCCGATCTGCTGAAGCTGATGGCGGTTGAACGAATCTCCAACCTTGCACAACAACAGTTGGGGATGATGCAGCCAGCCGCCCCCCCCGTTCTGTTGCAAGAACCCTCCGCAGTATCACAGCCAGCCAACACGCAGGCTGCGGGAACCATAGCCAACGAATAATTTTTTGGCGCGCCGCTTCCCATGCCTGCACCAGCCGAACATACCGAGCAAGCTCCCCCCCGCCGCGCTCCGCATCGCGACCCGCGTCGCATCTATGTGGTGGCTGCTGTTCTTCTGATTGGCCTGGTGGTGGTTGCGGTCCGCTTGATAAAACTGCAAGTGATTGATGGCGACCAGTATGCCACAATGGCACGCCGGCAATACGAGTCCCGTGTGACGCTGCAAGCCGAACGGGGGACGCTCTTTGACAGAAACGGAAACCTGCTGGCTACCAACAGCACCAGCTACTCCTTTGCCGTGGATCCAACCCACGTGGAGCATCCACGCACGTTGGCCGCTGCGTTCCAGCGTGCATTGGGGGGTGAGCAGCGCGATTGGCTGGAGAAACTCACGCGCGACAACACCTCGTTTGTCTGGCTTCAGCGGAAGGTGACAGGCCTGGCCGCAACAGCACTGAAGGACCTTGACGACAACGGGCTAATCATCATCAAGGAGCCGCTGCGCCACTTCGAGTATGCTTCGCTGGGATCGCAAGCCATTGGCTGCACCGACATTGATAACAACGGCCTGAGCGGTGTGGAGCTTTTCTACAACCAACAGCTGCGCGGTGCCGATGGCTTTATGGTGATGCAGCGCGACTCACGCGGCCGCCGCCGCCCCGATGCCGACCTGCCATTAGCCAAACCGGAACATGGCGATGGCCTGGTGCTCACCCTGGATATCAACATGCAAGGCATTGTGGAGGATGAGCTTCGCAAAGGGGTGGAACGCGCCGGGGCTGCTTCCGGAACCGCGATTGCTTTGGACCCGCGCACCGGTGAAATCCTCTCAATCGCAAGCTGGCCAAGCTACGATCCCAATAATCCTTCAGTGGCCGAGCAATCCATGATTCGCGTTCGCGCAATCACCGATACCTACGAGCCTGGCTCCACGATGAAAATCATCACTGCGGCTGCCGCGCTGGAGGAAGAAGCTGTTACTCTGCAGGATAGCATCAACGCCGAAGGTGGTGAGTATCAACTGGGGAACCACACCATCCGCGATGACCACCCGATGGCGGTAACCTCCTTCCGCACAGCGTTCCAGGAATCCAGCAACATCGTCTTCGCCAAAGTTGCGGCGCGGCTTCCGGCCCCACGCTTCTACAAATACGTGCGTGATTTCGGGTTCGGCATCATCAGCGGAATTGACCTTCCCGGCGAAGCACGCGGCGAGGTGAAAAAGCCGAATGAGTTCAGCCAGGGAACCCAGGAGTTCATGGCCTTTGGATACCAGCTTGCCGTTACGCCGCTGCAATTGGTCACCGCGTGCGCTGCAATCGCCAACGGCGGCGTGATGATGAAGCCCCACCTGCTGAAACGCCGCATCAGCAAGGATCAGGAAATCATTGAAGAGGTGATCCCGCAAGAAATCCGGCAGGTGGTAAGCCGCCAAACTGCCGACAGCGTTCGGGCATTGATGGAAGGGGTGGTGCAGCACGGAACCGGAAAGGAAGCGCGCGTGGATGGGCTGCGGGTGGCCGGCAAAACCGGAACCGCACAACAGCTTGCCAACGGTAGCTACTCCAAGGAAAAATACAACGCCTCGTTCGTTGGATTCTTCCCCGCCGACGACCCCCAAGTTGCGCTGCTGGTCCTGCTGGATTCCCCAACCAATGGCTACTACGGCGGGCAAGTTGCCGCACCAATTTTCCGGGAGATTGCGCGGCGGATTATGGGGGTTGGAGCAACACCAGCCGAGCCGCAATTCCAGATGGCCGCCAGCGACACCATTGCCGCACGCTACGTTGCAGCAGCAATGCTTCACGCACCGGAACTGCGCGGAATTGAAGCCGATGCCGCCGGCGAGATTGCCCGCAAACTTGGCTTCCGCGTGGTGCGCCGCGGGGCCGGAAACATTGTGATGGCGCAATCCCCAATGCCTGGCTTGCAACTTGAACGCCACGGCATCCTGGCACTGGAAACCGACACCTGGCAATCAACCGGTGGCCTTCCCAACCTTCAGGGGCTTCCGCTCCGCAGGGCA
Organism: Chlorobiota bacterium; assembly: GCA_016788565.1. Taxonomy (GTDB): domain Bacteria; phylum Bacteroidota; class Ignavibacteria; order OLB7; family OLB7; genus OLB7. The sequence goes on from JAEUSP010000065.1 coordinate 50,392, forward strand.
CTGAACATCCTGAATGCCTGCCGCGCCAAACCAAAAGTTGTCGGGACCGGAATTGTGCAAACGCAATATCCCCCCCCGGGAACTCCAATCCGAGCAAGCATGGAAGTGAGAATTGAAGGAAGAAGGTGAGTGAGTAAAGGAAGAAGGTGAGTGAGGGAGTGAGTGAGTAAAGGAAGAAGGTGAGTAAGTGAGGAGGGAATGATTGCCCGCGCCAGTTCATCAGCAAAGAAAAAAAAATGCCGTTCCCCAGTGCTTGATCTGCAAACCATACTGACCCCTGTTGAAGGGCTTCGCGAGTTGCGTGGCGACCGAACAATTCCGGTGACGGAGATTCGGTACGACAGCCGCAAGGTGGCCGCCGGGGATATGTATGTGGCAATCAACGGGCGCGATGACCACGGCCCACAGTTCGTGGCCGAAGCGATTGCTGCCGGTGCAAAAATCATCGTGAGCGATGCCCCCGATTCCTTGCCAGCCGAGGTTCGCGACAATCAAACCATCACCCTTGTGGTGGTTGATGATGCCCGCGCAGCAATGGGGGAAATGGTCAACCGGCTCCATAATTATCCGGCCCACCGGCTGAAGCTGTTTGGCATTACCGGCACCAACGGAAAAACCACAACCGCGTGGCTGCTGCTGCAACTGCTGGAAGCCGCTGGCGAACGGGTCGGGATGATTGGAACGTTGGGGAACTACCGCGACGGCAGCTTCACCCCAACCGGATACACAACCCCGGAATCCCCAGAACTGGCCGCCGCCCTTGCCGAAATGGCCGATGCTGGTTGCACCGCTGTGGTGATGGAAGTTTCCTCGCACGCGCTGGCGTTGCACCGGGTTGCTGGGCTTCGGCTGTACGCCGGGGTGTTCACAAACCTGACGCAGGATCATCTGGATTTTCACGGATCAATGGCCGAGTATCACGATGCCAAAAAGCTCCTTTTCGATCACCTGGACGCCGACCGCTCCGCTGTGGTCAATCTCGACGACGTACATGGAACCACAATGGTCCGTGACTGCTACGCCACTGTGGTCGGCTACGGAGCAAAAGAAGAAGCGGACGCGCACATCCAAGAAACGGAACTTGGGCCGAACCACACGGCCTGGACGCTGAAGCTATCGGAACGATTCGGCGGCGGAACGCTGCGGCTGCGCTCGGGGCTGGTGGGTGATTTCAATATCTGGAACGCAACCGCCGCCGTTGCAACCGCGCTGACAGAAGGGATGGATAGAACCCTGCTGGTGCAGGCCGTCAGTAACCTGCGCGCTGTTCCCGGAAGAATGGAAACAATCGCGCTGCCGAACGGCGCAACCGCAGTGGTGGATTACGCCCACACCCCCGATGCTCTGGAAAAAGCCTTGCTGACACTCCGCAAGGTTGGCGGCAACGCCACCCTGACAGTGGTTTTCGGTTGCGGCGGCAACCGCGACGCAGCCAAGCGGCCAATCATGGGAGCGATTGCCGCACGCCTTGCCGACCGTGTGGTGCTAACCAGCGACAATCCCCGCAGCGAAAACCCAGAAACTATTCTGGACCAGATTGCTGCCGGAATCGCAAACCCAGCAACCATAACGCGAATCAGCGACCGCGCCGCAGCAATTCAACACGCACTTGGCCAAGCCAACGCCGATGATGTTGTGCTGATTGCCGGAAAAGGGCACGAGGATTACCAGATCATCGGCCTGCAGAAAATCCATTTTGATGACCGTGAGGTTGTTCGCGATTGGGCGGCAGCGCAAGCCGCCGAACAACATCACCAGCTTCAAGGAACTGCCCAATGAGTTCCTTCGGAACGGTCCGTAGCCTGCTTGAAATTCTTTGCGCTGAAGCTGCAACCGTAGCTGCAATCACAACCGCAGCCCAGCCACAGTTTGTTGGTCCGGCCGCCGCGCTTCGCCGTAGCGTTCGCGGGGTTTCCACCGACACACGTTCTTTGAAAAAAGGGGATGCCTTTGTTGCGCTGGCCGGGGAAAACTTCAACGGCCACAGCTTTATCCAAGCCGCAGCGGAGCGGGGGGCCGCAGTTGCCATTGTTGCGAATGCTTGGAACGATGAGAGAGTGAGTAACCCAGCTCCGCTCCCGGTCATTTCCGTTACCGACACGCTTGCGGCCTACGGCTGGATTGCGCGGGCGCACCGCCTGCAATTCCAAATTCCGGTGATTGCCGTTGCCGGGTCCAACGGCAAAACCAGCACCAAGGAGATGATTGCCGATCTCCTTTCCACACGCTACAACGTGCTCCGGACTGAAGGAAATCTGAACAACCTTGTTGGCGTTCCGGCAATGCTGCTGCGGATGAACGAAACACACACCGCAGCGGTGATCGAGATCGGTACAAATATGCCGGGCGAGATTGCGGCACTCTGCCAAATCCTGATGCCAACGCACGGGCTGATTACCAACATCGGACGCGAACATCTGGAGTTGCTGGGGACGATTGAGGGGGTTGCCAACGAGGAAGGCGCGCTGTTCCGCTGGCTTGCCGCAAACGGCGGAACAGCCTTTGTGAACCTTGACGACCGGAACGTTGCGCGGCTGGCAAAAGGGCTTCCCACCTCAGTACGCTACGCCCTGCGGAAGCCCGCCGATGTGCGCGGGGTTGCCGGGGGGATGAACCAATCGGGCGCGCCTTCGCTGGCGATTGAGATGAACGGGAAACAGTGGCCGATAGCCTTGCAAACGCCGGGCTTGCACACCGCCACCAACGCACTCTGCGCAGCAGCGGTTGGCCTAACCCTGAAAGTCCCGCCAACAAAGGTGAAACGCGCGCTGGAGTCGTTCCGGCCGCCAGAGTACCGCAGCGGCTACGCCCGGCTTGCAATGGTGAAAGCCGCCAACGGGGCAACGGTGCTGAACGACACGTACAACGCCAACCCCGACTCCACACTGGCCGCGCTGCAAACACTTCGCGCACTGAAGCCGGGGCGTGGCGGAAAAAGAATCGCTGTGCTTGGCGACATGCGTGAATTAGGCGCAAGCTCGGCAACCGAACACACTGGCATTGGGGAAGCAGTTGCCAAAATGGGCATTGCACACACGCTGTTTCTGGGGACCGAAATGCAGAACGCACACCGCGCCGCTGTTGCCGCCAACGGAAAAACCGCGGCGCAGCACTTCACCGAAAAAATGGAGTTGATCGCCGCGCTGCAAGCATTGCTGAACCCCAACGATGTCCTTCTGGTGAAAGGCTCGCGCGGGATGAAGATGGAGGAAGTGGTGAAGGCAATAACCGATTCCCGATAACTGAGGTGAGTCATTAGTCATTAGTCATTGGTCATTGGTCAGTTGCGAAGAAGGGATTTTGAGCGAAGAAGTGAAGCAATCGGGCTCAATGAGCCGATTCCCGACAACCGATTCCCGACAACCGATTCCCGACAACCGATTCCCGACGTGCTGTACTATCTGGCTCAATACATCAACGAACTTTTCTCCCCGCCGGGGTTTGGGCTGTTCCGCTTCGTGACCTTCCGGGCGGCGGCGGCGGCACTTACTGCGTTGCTGATTGCGTTTGTGTTCGGGCCAAAAATCATCCGCCGGCTGAAGCGGCTGCAGATTGCCGAGCAGGGAAAAAAGGAAGCCCCCAAAAGCCACATGGCAAAAGCGGGAACGCCCACAATGGGGGGGCTGATTGTTCTGCTGTCGTTGGTTGTTCCGGCGTTGCTCTGGTGCGATATCCAAAGCGCTTATGTGCTGCTGGCGGTTGTGGTGACGCTGTTCCTGGGTGGCGTTGGCTTCTTGGATGACTACCTGAAAGTGGTGAAGAAGCTCCCCAAAGGGTTGATCGGACGCTACAAAATTGTTGGCCAGGTGGCGATTGGTTTGGTGCTTGGCGGAACCATCTATTTCTTCCCGGAGTGGTTCCCCGGCAACTACGCCAGCATCAACACCTACTCAACCGTTCCGTTCGTGAAAGATGCCTTCTTCAACTTCGGCATCCTCTATATCCCCGTGGTGGTGTTTGTGCTGACGGCCACCAGCAACGCCGTCAATCTGACCGACGGGCTGGATGGCTTGGCAATCGGAACCGTCAGTGTTGTTGCGCTTGCGGTGGCACTGATTACCTACTTAAGCGGCAACGCCGTGGCCGCCAACTACTTGGGAATACCCCACCTGCGCGGCATTGATGAGCTGGCAATTTTTTGCGCGGCGTTGTTGGGGGCGGGGCTGGGATTCCTGTGGTTCAATGCCTATCCGGCCCAGGTCTTCATGGGGGATACGGGGTCGTTGGCGTTGGGCGGGTCAATCGGCGCGCTGATGATCCTGGTGAAAAAGGAGTACATGATCCCCATCCTGGGGGGAATCTTCTTTGCCGAATCCCTTTCGGTGATGCTACAAGTGGGATACTTCAAATACACCAAACGCCGCTACGGCGAAGGGCGAAGAATCTTCCGGCGAGCACCGCTCCACCACCACTTTGAAGAAAAAGGGTGGCCCGAAGCGAAGATCGTCACCCGCTTCTACATCGTGGCAATCCTGCTAGCAATCCTGGGCCTAACAACCCTAAAAATTCGATGATCGGGGGGCGGGAGTCGGGGGGCGGGGGCCGGAGGACGGGAATCGGTGGACGGAAATCGGGAGGACGGGGAGCGGTGGACGGGAATCGAGGAGCAAGGATCGGGGGACGGGAATCGGCGGACGGAAATCAGGAGGACGGGAATCAGGGAGATTGATAGAACGGACAACTGACAACTGACAACTGACAACTGACAACTGACAACTGACAACTGACAACTGACTAAGAACTACTGACCCACTCTTCATGCCAACCGAAACCACATACTCAATCCTTGGTGCCGCTCGTTCGGGGCTGGCGGTTGCGGCGTTGCTGCGGCGGGAAGGGGCGCGTGTGTTCGTTAGCGATTCCAAGCCAGCCGATGCCAACCCAACCGCCATTCCCCGGCTGCGGGCAATGGGGGCCGGCTATGAGTTTGGCGGGCATACCAAAGCGGTGCTGCAATCTTCCGTGCTAATCCTTTCCCCGGGCGTTCCCGACACCATCCCCATCGTTCGCCAAGCTGCCGAGCAGGGGATACGGATCACCAACGAGATTGAGATTGCCGCAAGCCGTTGCCGCGCGCCAATCATTGCAATCACCGGAACAAACGGCAAAACAACAACTACGGAACTCACCGGATTCATCCTCCGCAACTCCGGACTGAACACCTTTGTTGCCGGAAATGTTGGATTGCCCTTCAGCGAAATTGCTTTGCAGGCCGATGAGCAAAGCGTGGTGGTGTTGGAACTCAGTTCCTTTCAGTTGGAGCATATCCAAGCGTTCCGTCCACGGGTGGCGATGATCCTGAACGTCACCCCCGACCACCTTGATCGCTACCCAAATTTCGAGGCCTACGTGCGGGCAAAGTTCCGCATCACCATGAACCAAACCCCAGCCGACACGCTGATCTACAACGCCGACGACCACAACCTGAGCGCGCTTCCGGCCAGCAGCGTGGCGCGGGCAATCGGCTTCAGCCTAACGCAGGCGCTTCCCGACGGTGCGTTTGTTCGCAACGGGCAAGTGATACTGCGTGCCAACGGAGAACAAGAACTGATGAACACCAACGATATCCGCATTCGTGGACCGCACAACCTCTATAACGCAATGGCCGCCGCGCTTGCTGCGCAGTCAGTTGGGGTGGGGCTGGATGCAATCCGCGAGGGCCTGAAAAATTTCCCGGGCGTTCCTCATCGGCTCGAGCCGGTGCGCCAGTTGGATGGTGTCCGCTACATCAACGACAGCAAGGCCACCAACGTGGATTCGGTGTGGTACGCGCTGCAAAGTTTTGCCGAACCCATCGTGCTGATTGCCGGCGGAAAAGGGAAACAGAACGACTACACGCCAATACTTCCGCTGATTCGCAAGCATGTGAAAGCGGTGGTGCTGATTGGCGATGAAGCCCCGGCAATGGAAGCCGCATTTGCCGGCTACGCCCCAACCGTCCGCGCCGGACACAGCATGGAGCTGGCGGTGGAGCAAGCCCGCAGCTTGGCGGTTCCCGGCGATGTGATTCTCCTGTCACCAGCCTGCGCCAGCTTCGACATGTTCAACAACTACGAACACCGCGGCGAATCTTTCAAAACGCTGGTGAACCAGTTAATCCCAGCAAGCGAAGCCGTGAACTGAGAATCGGGGATCGGGAGTCGGGAAACGGGGATCGGAAAACGGTGGACGGGAATCGGTGGACGGGAATCGGGGAAACGACTACTGACCACGGACTACTGACTAATGACTACGGACTTTTGACCAATGACTAACCGCGGCCATAACGACTGGTATCTGCTGCTTGGCGTGCTGGGGCTGATGTTCTTTTCCATTGCGTTCGTCTATTCCGCTTCGGCGGGATTTGCCGACGATAAAACTGGGTCATCCGAAACGTTTTTCTGGAGCCATGCGGTCAGGGTACTGGCCGGCATTGGGGTGATGCTCTTCTTCTCGCGGGTGGATTACCACTGGCTGGAGCGTTGGTCCAAACCGATACTGGTGCTGGCCATTGGGATGCTACTGTTCGTGCTGTTTGAAGGGACCCGAATGAAAGGGGCAACCCGCTGGATTGACATCGGAATTATCTCCTTCCAGCCCTCCGAGCTTGCAAAGTTCGCGCTGGTGATGCACCTGGGGGTGATGCTTGCCGACAAACGGGACTACCTGAACGACCTCAAATTCAGCTTCCTCCCGATGCTCTTCTGGACAGCGATTGTCTGCGCGCTGGTGGCCGCACAGCCGAACCTTTCCACCACGCTGGTGATCTTCGCCGTGGCAATGGGGACGCTGTTCATCGGGCGGGTAGGCTTGAAATATCTGCTTGGCGTTGCGGTTGCCGGGTTGGCCGCCGGGGCCGCCTACGCCGTCAGTGCCGAGTATCGGATGCGCCGAATCATGGCGTTCATCGGGCTGCACAGCGACGGTGGCGGCGGGGCCGACCTTGCCAGCGGCGACAACTACCAGCTGATGCAAGGATTGATTGCCTTCGGCTCGGGCGAAATTTTTGGATTGGGGCCGGGACACAGTCGCCAACGATTTTTTCTTCCCGAACCGTTCGGCGATTTCATCTACTCCATCATCGGCGAAGAATATGGGGTGATTGGCACGGTGGCAATTTTGGCGGTCTTTGGCATCATTGTTTGGCGCGGATTCCTGATTGCACGCCAAGCCCCCGACGACTTGGGGCGGAACGTTGCTTCCGGCGTGACGCTGATTGTTGGGCTGTATGCCGTTATCAATGCTTGCGTCACCACGGGGCTGCTTCCAACCACCGGTTTGCCGATGCCGTTCATCAGCTACGGCGGAAGCTCGGTGCTCTTCAGCGCGGTGGCGGTTGGGGTGCTGCTGAATATCTCACAACAGGCCAACGTGATGCCGCGCGAATCGCTGAACCCAAGTATGGCTGGGGCAAAAGCATGAGCAAAAGCATGAGCAAACGCCTGCTGTTTGTTGCCGGGGGAACCGGCGGCCACTTGTTCCCAGCGTTGGCGGTGGCAGCGCGGTGCCGCCAGCTTCAGCCCGATTCCGTCATTGAGTTTGTGGGGACGCGGGGAAGAATGGAGGAGAAAATTGTCCCGCGCGAAGGCTATCCGCTGAACTTCCTTTGGATTAGCGGATTGGAGCGGAAGATTTCTTTGAAAACCTTGCTCTTCCCACTGAAAGTTGTGGTGGCGGTGGCCCAGGCCCTGCGGCTGATTGGCCGCTTCCGTCCCGATGCAGTGATCTGCGCCGGAGCCTACGTCAGCTGGCCAATGGGGATTGCCGCCCGGATGCGCCGCGTCCCGCTGGTGCTGATGGCCAGCGATGCCCGCCCCGGTTTGGCACTGAGTAAGCTGGCGGCAAAGGCATCGCAGATTCACGTTGCCTTCGATTCGGCTGCCGGCCACTTCCGTGCGTTGGGTGCGCGTTGCCCCATTCTGCTCAGTGGAAATCCGGTGCGGAGCAACCTGCTTGCCAGCCACGATGCGGCTCACGCTCGCCAGCATTTTGGGCTGCATCCCGACCGCCCAACGCTGTTTGCTTTTGGCGGATCGCTTGGGGCGCGCTCGGTCAACAACGCGCTGGATGCTGTGGCCGATAAACTCCGTGCCGACGGCATTCAACTGATCTGGCAAACCGGAACAAGCTACGCCGGCCCTGAGCTGAAGGAGCCAGATTTGTACCGCTCCACCTTCATCAACGAAATGGAGCTTGCCTACGCCGCTGCCGACCTTGTGGTGGCCCGCGCCGGGGCAATGACGGTAAGCGAATTGGCGGTGGTTGGCAAGCCCTCGGTTCTGGTTCCGCTGCCGATTGAAACGGTGCACCAACGGCAAAACGCCGAAGCAATCCAAGCCGCCGGGGGTGGGGTGATGGTGGCCGATAACCAGATTGTTGAACAACTCTATCCGGTGGTATCCGGCTTGCTTGCCGACCGCCAGCGGCTGGCAGAAATGGGGAGTAAGGTGGCTGCGCTGGCCGTGCGTGATGCCGATGAAAGAATTGCACAAGCGATTGTTGAAATAGGAAAGAGAAAGTAGGAAATAGAAAGTAGGGTGACCGGGGATTGCTGACTGGAAGCATCTATCCCGGCAACCAACAACCTGCGAACCATGCCCGAATCGTTCCGACATAAACTGGATGTCTATTACGTGGCAACCATTGCCTACGTGCTGACGCTGATTGCCTACGTGGCGGTGCGCGGCACGGTGGAAGGTGGAAAATTCGAGGTTGTTCTGCGCGACCCCATTGTCTATCTGCTTGCTGTTTGCACGGCAGCATCACTTGTCGGGCTTGGAATTTCGGCACTGTTGGGGCGGCGGGTGATTATCCGCGATAACAGGCTGGTGTTCATCACCCGATTCAAAGAGCGGGTGATACAGCCGGAGGATATTGAGTGGATTGGGTTCCGCCGCGAAGAAGCAAAAGTACGTGGCGGGCGGGCCTATCCAACTGCGCGGTTCAAGCTGCGGAACCGCCGCCGGCTGCTGCGGCTTCGGGTCGCCAACTTCGAGCGGAAATCGGAGCTGGCGCGCGCCCTGAAAGAATGGACAACCAACAACAACGTGACGCTGCTACGGGGGAAGAAAAAGAGGGGGGGGCAGTAGTCAGTAGTCAGTGGTCAGTGGTCAGTTGCAAAGAGTAGGCTTGGATGTTGGTTTTTGGTTATTAGTCATTAGTCATTAGGAAGAGATCGCTACTGGCGTTCACCCTTCCTTCTTACTAATCACCAATCACCAATTACCTTCAAACAACCGATTCCCGATTGGATGTTGGTTTTTGGTTATTAGTCATTAGTCATTAGGAAGAGATCGCTACTGGCGTTCTCCCTTCCTTCTTACTAATCACCAATCACCAATCACCAATTACCTTCAAACAACCGATTCCCGAGATGTTTACCAGCATACATACCGTTCATTTTGTGGGCATTGGCGGCATTGGCATGTCGGGGATTGCCGAGATTCTTCTTGACCAAGGCTTCACCGTCACCGGAAGCGACCTTGCCCGCAGCGAAGCCACCGAACGCTTGGAATCGCAAGGCGCGCGGGTGATGATTGGCCACGCGCCCGATCACGTTGCGGGTGCCGATGTGGTGGTCTATTCCAGCGCAGTCCGCCCCGACGAAAACCCAGAAACAGCCGAGGCCATACGCCGCAAAATCCCGCTGATCCGCCGCGCCGAAATGCTGGCCGAAGTCACCCGGATGAAGTACGGCGTGGCCGTTGCCGGAACACACGGCAAAACCACCACCACCTCCATGATCGGCCTTGTGCTGATGGAAGGTGGGATTGACCCGACGGTGATTGTTGGCGGAAAACTGAGCGGGTTTGGCGGAACCAACGCACGGCTTGGCCACGGCCAATGGACCGTTGTGGAAGCCGACGAGTTCGACCGCTCGTTCCTCACCCTTTCGCCAACGATTGCGGTGGTCACAAACCTTGAGCGCGAACACCTTGACATCTACTCCGACCTGGACGACATCAAGCGGGCGTTTATCGAGTTCGCCAACAAAGTCCCGTTCTACGGATTCACCGCGCTTTGCCTTGATGAGCCATCACTGGTGGACATCCTGCCGCAGATGAAACGGCGCGTGGTCAGCTACGGATCAACACCGCAATGTGATGTCCGCGCCGTTGAGATCAGCTACGCCGAGCGCACCAGCACTTTTGGCGTAATCCACAATGGCCAGCGGCTGGGGAACGTGACCGTTGGCGTTCCCGGCCAGCACAACGTGAAGAACGCACTGGCCGCCGTGACGGTGGGGATCGAGGTTGGTGTGCCGTTCCAGAACATCGCCGATGCCCTTGCACGATTCACCGGGGTCTATCGCCGGTTCGAGGTGAAAGGTGAGGTTGGCGGCGTGATGGTGGTGGACGATTACGCTCATCATCCAACCGAGGTGAAGGCAACGCTGGACGCAATCCGCCAGGGGTGGAACCGGAGGATTGTGGCAATCTTCCAGCCACACACCTACACCCGCACACGCGATTTTTACGAGGAGTTCGGCAAGGCGTTTTTCAATGCCGAGCAGACCATTATCACCGATGTCTATCCCGCACGCGAGCGACCCATCCAGGGCATTTCTGGCGAGCTGATTGCCAACAGTGCCACCGGCTTTGGCCACCGCAACGTGCTGTACGTGCCGGACCGCAACGAGGTGGCCGCACGCGCCCTGCAGCTAATCCAGCCCGGCGATATTGTGGTGACAATGGGCGCAGGCGACATCTGGAAAACAGCAGATGAGCTGTTGGAAAAACTGGCAAGTGGTTAAATGCCAAATGGCAAATCGTAGGCAGGGGGGGGATGCAAGAATATGATAGGCTCAAATCGCCGTGCTGTTCAACCCGCGTTCATTCGACATTCGACACTTGACATTCGACATTCCCATGATTGCCCTTGACGATATCCGCAAAAGTTTTCGTGGCCGGATTGCCCTAAGCGAGCCGATGGCCCGATACACCACCTTCCGCATTGGCGGGGTGGCCGATATCTACTTGGAGCCGCTGGACAAGGAGGACGCGCTGGCATTGATAACCTACTTACGCCGCGAATCGGTCTCCTACGTGCTGATGGGAAATGGCAGCAACATTCTTGTTTCCGATCAAGGCATCCGTGGGGCGGTGGTGAATTTAGAGGTTGGCTTCAACTACGCGCGAATCGAACCGGACAGCACGATTGTTGCCGGCGCGGGAATCAAGTTGGCAAAGTTCGTTGACTTCTGCATCGGCAATGGCTACGCCGGGGCCGAGATGCTTGCCGGAATCCCGGGAACGCTTGGCGGTGCGGTGATTATGAACGCCGGAGCCTACGGCGGCGAAATTTCGGACCACATGCTGGCCGTGCAACTGATCCGCGGCAGCAAACTGATGACCATTGCCAAGGATGACGCAGGGTTCGCATACCGCACCAGCAGCCTGCAAGGGGATGTGATTCTGGAAGCCAGCTTCCAATTCCCCAGCGGCCAGAAGGAGAACATGAAAGTTGCACGGCGCGAGATGATGACCAAGCGCAACCGCTCGCAGCCGGTTCAGTGGGGGAACGCTGGCAGCATCTTCAAAAATCCCAAAGGGGACTTTGCGGCGCGGCTAATCCAAGAGTGCGGATTGAAAGGAACAACCGTTGGCGGCGCGCAGATCAGCGAGCTTCACGCCAACTTCATCATCAACCTAGGCCAGGCCACCGCCGCCGATGTGATGGCGTTAGTCCAGATAGCTCGCCAAACGGTCTTTGAAAAATTTGCGGTGGAGTTGGAGTTAGAGGTGAAGTTGATTGGTGATTGGTGATTGGTTTACAGGAGAGTAGCGATGGGAAGCATTAAAACATATCGGGATTTACAGGCTTGGCAAGAGGCGATACTGTTAGTAGAGATTGTGTACCGAGTGACAAGGCACTACCCTCGTGAGGAAGCATTTGGAATTACAGGACAGACGCAACGAGCAGCAGTTTCGGTATCACTCAATATCGCCGAGGGGTATGGGCGAGGCTCGAAGGCTGAGTTCGCACGATTCATCAGAATCTCTCGCGGATCACTTGCCGAGCTGCAAACCCTCCTGATCCTCTCTCAGCGATTGGGGTATGCCGAGCGAGAGAACCTCAAACCAATCTGGCAGCAAACAATGTCAGTGGGGAGGCTTATCAACGGATTATTGAGGTCATTACAACGCGCAGAGTAGAACTATACTCCAAACAGAATGGTTTGCGAAAAATCTAGTCGTTGTCATTCCCGCGAAAGCGGGAATCCATACCACACTTAGCTGAGTAGAGTTTCGCAAACCAATTTCATCCGAGTATATACTCGGGATTCTGGGATTTGCGCCTTCATGTGCGTTAGCATTCCGGTTTAGCGAGAGCCGATAGGTCCGAGAATCGCATTCATAGGATAGCTATTTCGCAAACCCATTTGCGGTGAACATCACGGCAAGAATCGTTCTTCCAGCTAATTACTAATCACCAATTACCAATCACCGGTGAAGGCCCGACGCAAACAAATCGCCAAAAAAAAATCCCGCAACCGCGACGACTCGCGGCGGTTTGCTTCGGCGGTGTCGGTGGGGTTGCTGATTGCCGGAGCGATTGCTGGGCTGGTGGCCGTGGCAAACAAATGGATGAAGCGTGAGCCGTTGGAGCAAATCAAAATCGTTGGCAGGCACGTGCTGGACTCAGCCGAGATTGCCCAGAAAGCTGCAATCCCCGACAGCCTTCCGCTTGGCAAACTGAACTTGAAGGAGATCGAGACGAACCTGATCGCCCACCCCTTCATTACCGATGCTTCGGTGTATCGTGAGGAGCAAGGGACGCTGGTGTTGCAAATCCAGGAGCGCGCTCCGGTGGCGGTCACGTTTGTTGGCGGCGCGCCGGTCTATCTGGATTCGGCGGGTGTCACGCTCCCGTTTCGTTTCAGCAGTGCGGCGTTCGATGTTCCGGTGGTTGGCGGCATCAGCAACGGCCGCAAGGTGGATAGCCTGCAAGGGGTGGAGGCCGTCGGAGTGGTGAAAGTCGTTCGGGAATTCGACCCAACGCTCTTCCAGCAAATCTCCGAAATCAACCGCGAGCCAACCGGCCAGTACACACTGCTGTTTGCCGATGGTGGGCTTCCGATTCGCGCTGGCACAGCCGCAGAAATTCCGAAGCATCTAAAAAAACTGGACCTCTTCTGGCGCACGGTGTTGCTGTCGGAGGGAACCAACAACATTCAATCCATTGACCTTCGGTGGCAAGGGCAAGTGGTGGTGAAAAAACGAACGGGCACCAACGCCTAAGCCGAGATAGATGAACGTAGAATCCTTTGCTCAATAATCAATTTGCCTGACGTATCCGAAGACACAATGTCCAGAATACAGCATACCAACGGAACAACGATGAACGGTTCAGCAACGAACGGAACGGGACGCGACCCGCGCGAAATCGTTGTGGGGCTTGACTTTGGCACCAGCAAAGTCTGCGCGATTGTGGCCGAACGCAACGATGACTACCCGGGCGGCATTCACGTGCTTGGCATTGGCCATACTCCATCGGAGGGGCTAAATCGCGGTGTGGTGGTGAACATCGAGAAAACGGTTCGCTCGGTGGAGCGCGCTGTCGAGCTTGCCCAGGCCCAGTCGGGGGTGAAGATCACTTCCGTCTCGGTTGGCATTGCCGGCGACCACATCCAATCGTTTCCCAGCCGTGGCGTGGTGACTATTTCCAGCCAGGATCGCGTGGTGACGAAACAGGATATGGAGCGATTGATAGACGACGCAAAGCGGGTGAACATCCCCGCCGACCGCCGAATCCTGCACGTGATCCCGCAGGAGTACATCGTGGATGGGCAAGATGGCATCTACGACCCGGTGGGAATGTCGGGCTTGCGGGTGGAGGTGAACGTCCACATCATCACCGGATTAGTGACCGCCGCGCAAAATATCTACCGCTGTGTGGAGCGCGCCGGCTTGGCCGTGAACGACATCGTGTTGGAGCCGCTTGCCAGCAGCTACGCAGTGTTGGACGACGACGAAAAAGAGGTTGGCGTCGCGCTGGTGGATATCGGCGGCGGGACCACCGACATCGCCGTGTTCGAGGATAAAACCATCCGCCACACTGCCGTGATCGGCATGGCAGGGCGGATGCTGACCGACGACATCCGCAAAGTGCTGGGGATCATCGGCGACCAAGCCGAGCGGGTGAAACGTGAGTACGGTTACGCAATGGAGGAGATGGTGCTGAACGATGAAATTTTTATGATCCCGGGAATCGGCGGGCGGAAGCCGATGGAGATCAGCAAACGCACCCTTGCCCAAATCATCCAGCCACGAATGGAAGAAATTCTGGAGTTCGTGATGTTGGAGCTGAAAAAATCTGGCTACCTGCGGCGGCTTTCTGCTGGCGTGGTGCTGACCGGCGGCGGCGCGCTGCTGCGTGGCATGGCGGACCTTTCCCAGCAAGTGCTGGGGCTTCCGGTCAAGGTCGGAATTCCGGCGGGGTTGGGGGGGTCGGCACTTGCGCCGGAAGTGGAAAGCCCCATCTACTCCACGGCGGTGGGGTTGGTGCTGCACGCATTTGAAAATCAACAACATCAACCCATTATCATCGAGGAACCACAGGAGGAACATCACGAAGAAGAAGGGACGCAAGGCATCTCCATCTTCTCCAGAATGAAGCGATTCTTAGACGAATTTTAAAACAACAAAGCAACAAACGCCCAAGCCAAGCAGGAACCAATCCATCCCGCTTGGTTTGCGGAAAACCAATCCAAGATAGACATTCACTGTACCTACTTTCTCAACAACAAGGGGGACCGCTATGATCGAACTCGATCGTACCACCGAAGAACATTACGGGGCAAAACTCAGAATCATTGGCGTTGGCGGCGGCGGGGGAAATGCCGTCAACAGCATGATTGACCGCGGGCTTGCTGGCTGCGAGTTCATGGTTGTCAACACCGATGTGCAGGCGTTGCAGAACAGCCTGTCGCCCATTCGCGTCCAGGTTGGGCGCCAACTGACACGTGGCTTGGGGGCCGGGGCCACACCAACGGTTGGGCGCGATGCCGTGCTGGAAAACCGCGACGAAATCCACCAAGCATTGCACGGAGCCGACATGGTGTTTGTCACCTGCGGCATGGGCGGCGGGACCGGAACCGGCGGCGCGCCAGTGGTGGCCGAAATCGCCAAAGCCGCCGGCGCGCTGGTGGTGGGGGTTGTCACCCGCCCATTCGATTGGGAGGGGAAAAGGCGGAAGGATCAAGCCGAGCTTGGGATCAAGGAACTGAAGCAGCACGTGGACACGCTGATTGTGGTTCCAAACCAGAAACTTCTTTCCATCATTGATAAACGTGTTGGCTTCCGCGATGCCTTCCGGTTGGTGGATGACGTGCTGTACAACGCCACGCGCGGCATTGCCGAAATCATCACCGGACACGGCGTTGTGAACGTGGACTTCGCCGACGTTCGCACCGTGATGAAGGACATGGGGGAAGCACTGATGGGAACCGGCATTGCCAGCGGTGAATACCGCGCAACCGAGGCCGCACAAAACGCTATCTCATCGCCGTTGCTGGAAGGCATCTCCATCTCCGGTGCCGAAGGGGTGCTGATTAACATTGCCGCCAGCACCAACATGACCATGATGGAAGTTGACGAAGCCGTCAAAGTGGTCTATGATGCCGTCGGCTCCGATGCCAACATCATCTTCGGTGTGGTGCTGAACGATGACCTGGCCGACCAGATGATGGTGACGGTGATTGCCACAGGGTTCAACAAAGCCAAGGAAGCCAAGGCCACGCAGCCAGCCGAAAACAACTGGCAAAGCAACGTCTTCCGCCAGCAGCAGCAATCGCCCCAGCAGATGCAGCAGCAACAGATGCAGCAGCAACCGCAGCCAGCGATGCCGCCGCAAATGCCCCAGCAAATGCCAGCCGCCCAGCCCAGCATCCGCACAACCTACTCCCTTCCCCAGGAAGGAAGCCGCGTACCGATTGGGCAGGAAGAACTGGAGCAATACAACGAGCCGGCCGTGGTGCGTCGTGGCTTGGGTATCCACCGGGGCGGATTCGATATCCGCCGCAACGATGCCGAGGCCAACGCCGAGCAGCAAGAACAGCAGGAGGAGCAGCAGTACGAACGCCGCCGCCAAGCCGTTGAAAAGCCAGCGTTCTTGCGGAGGATTATGGATTAAGCAACACGGCTACAATGTTAGTTGAGGACAACGCCCGTTGCAGTTCAGCTCTCGCAGAACGCAACGGGCGTTGAGTATTTTTGGGGGAGCGCAGTTTTCTGAAAACATCAATCGCCAGCCGCTGCGGGCCAAGCGGATGCTTCGTGTGACATTCAATATCGCCCACGCACTCTTCCCCTGTTTCCCCTTGCTTAATCGTTGCGGCGGCTCCATTTTGCTGGCCGATTTTTATCATAGCACCTGAAATGAGACAACGCAACATCCGTGCGGCGATTCTGCCGCTGCTTCTACTTCTTGGCTCATGTTGGCTAACCGCTTGTGGCGATGATACACCAACCGCCCCACCGCCGGTGGTGATCCCTGGCGATTCCGAGCCGATCATCTACTCCAAGCATATCCAACCGATCTGGGAAAACAGTTGCGCCGGAAGCGGTTGCCACCTGAACGGCGACCGTGGCGGCGGGCTTTCGTTGGACACGTGGGATGACTTGGTGGCCGGGGCCAAATTTGGTGGGGTGGTGGTTCCGTTCGCCCTGCGAAAAAGCTACCTGTTCCACAACATCAACACCGACACCACGATTGCGCCGGTGGCCATTACGCGAATGCCCCTAAGCCGCGACCCAATCCCTGCCCAGCAAGTGATGCTGATAAAACGGTGGATTGAAGAAGGAGCAAAAAACGACCAGGGGAAAATCCCGTACAGCGAACCCAACCGCAAACGGATGTTCATTGGGGCACAAAGCGAGGACAAGATGACGGTGGTTGATCTGGCGCAGATGACCGTTGCGCGCTACATCAGCGTTGGCACCATGCCCGACGCAACCACCCCCCCGGAAAGTCCCCACAACGTTCTGCTTTCCCCCGACGGCCGTCATCTGTTCGTGAACCTGATTGCGCGTGGCCGCATCGAAAAATATGATGCCCAGACGTTTGAGAAATTGGGGGAGACCGGTGTGGGAAGCCAACCCGCCCAGATTATCACCACCCGCGATGGCTCCACGCTCTACGTCTCCAATTTCAACTACTCAGGCAACCCCACCTTTATCGTTCGTGTTGATGCCGCAACAATGCGCGTCACCGACACCATCTACAATGTTGGATATGCACCTCACAGCTTGGTCTTGAGCAAGGATGAGCGATTCCTCTATTCGGTAAATCCTGATGGCGAGGATGTGACGGAGGTTGATCTGGCAAAGGCCACCGTTGTGCGGCGGTTCCCGATTTCGCCCGGGCTGCCAGCAAACCCTTTGGGGCTTAGTAATTATGAGCCATACCACGGGCTGCTTTCGCCTGACGGGAAGGACTTGTTGGTGACCTGCCGCCAAAGCCGTGAGGTTCGTATCATCAATCTTGCGACCGGAACCGTGACCGATAGCATCCCAGTTGAAAAAGCTCCGCTGATCTGCGCGCTCACCCCCGATGGCACTCAGCTTTGGGTCCCGAATTCCGGTGCGAACAGTGTTTCCATCATTGACCTATCCTCCCGCACAGTAATCGAAACGATTCCGAATTTGCTGACCCAACCACACACCGTGGCCTTCAGCAGCGATGGGAAAAAGGCGTTTGTTAGCTGCGAAAACCGGAGCGCGGGTTCATCAACCCACCACCCAGTAACCGGCGAGGATAAGGCCCCGGGCATTCTGTACGTGATAGATACTTCAACGCTGAACATCCTGAAGCAGATGGATATCGGCTCCTTTGCAACGGGGATTGCGGTTCAGCAATAACGCGCCCCGGTGATCCTTCGGTGGCTTGCTTCCTCACGATTCTTTCACACTGCTTCCATGATTGAATATCTGAGCGGAACCCTGCTGGAAAAAACGCCAACCAAAGCCGTGATCCTTGCCGGCGGTGTTGGCTACGGTGCGTTGATCTCGTTGGCAACATTCGAGCGGCTTCCGGCTGTTGGCCAGAACGCCTCGCTCCACACCTACCTTGCCGTCCGCGAGGATGCGATGACGTTGTACGGTTTTGCCGAGACGATGGAGCGGGAGATGTTCCTACTGCTGACGGGGGTGAACGGCATCGGCCCCAAAATCGCCATTGGAATTTTAAGCAGTGCGGGGACTGATACCTTGCGGGAGAACATTGCTCGTGGCAACGCCGCAGCCTTAACCGCGCTTCCCGGGGTTGGCAAAAAAACCGCCGAGCGGATGGCGTTAGAGCTTCGCGACAAAATCAGCGCGTTGGGGGGGGAATCGGGGAACGCATTTGGCGCGGCGGCCGGAAGCGTGCCGGAAATTCGCGCCGAAGCGTTGGCGGCGTTGGTTGCGCTGGGCTACGGCCGCCCGGTGGCCGAGCGCGCAATCCGCAGCGCGCTGAAGGAGGGGCCACAAGTGGAACGCAATGTGGAAACATTGCTGAAAGCAGCATTGAAGCAGATTGCGGGGTGAAAGGGGAAACACAGCCAACCAATTTGTTCCGAGCATACCATTCACAAACCTCATGCTGATCGCCATCATCGGTAATCCCGGGAAGCCTGATCTTCCCAACGCCGTCCGCGCCTTGCTGGAAATTTTGGATGAGCGTGGGGTTCCGGTGCTGTTGTATGAAGGGATTCGGGAGGAGTTAGCTGGCGTGGCCAGCGGGCGGGACTTTGGGACGTATCCCGAAATCCGTGCCAACGCTACCTACGCCATTGCGTTCGGCGGCGATGGAACGATGCTTGGCGCAAGCCGAATGCTGGCGGGGTCGGGGATACCGCTGGTTGGGGTGAACTTGGGGAAGCTGGGGTTTTTGGCCGAGTTCTCGGTGGCCTCGCTTGCCGGAACAATGGACGATCTGCTGGCGGGGCGTTGCCGCATTGTGGAGCGTGCGCTGCTGCAAGCCACCTTCCCCGATCTTCCCGAACAGGAGCCGATTGTTGCCCTGAACGACATCGTGTTCGACAAGCGTGGCGCGGGGCTGATGATGCAGATGGAGACCTTCATCAACGGTGATTTTTTGGGGGCCTACCGCGCCGATGGATTGATCCTTTCCACCCCCACCGGCTCAACCGCATACTCGCTGGCGGTTGGCGGCCCGGTGGTGGTCCCCAGCGCGCAGGTGATTGTGATGGCCCCGATTGCTCCGCACATGCTAACCGCACGCCCGGTGGTGGTCCCCGACACCGCCGTGATTGAAGTTTGCCCGATTGCCCAGCACGACGGCGAAACCGCAACAATCATTGCCGATGGGCAACTGTACCGTAACCTTCCCATGCCATTGCGGGTCTGTATCACGCGGCATCACGATACGGCTGCGCTTGTCAAGAGCAGTGCCACAACGTATTTTGATGTCCTTCGTGCCAAGCTGCTGTGGGGGGAAGAAGTCCGGACAGCACGGCATGAAGCAAAAAAAGATCAGCCATAAGGCTGCCAATCGTCTATCGCGCACCGCCTGCGCAACCTTCCCGCAAACCTAACCAACAGCTTTTACCGAGTAAAGATCATGCGCAAATTCTTGTTCCCTTTCGCACTGGCCGCACTGGCGTTGCTGGCCTCCGCCTGTAGCGACACCACCTCGGCAACCACCGACGAACTTGGCAAAACCACCGTCGAAGAAGTCCAAGCCAACAGCGCGTATGCGTGGTTCCAAGTTGGCTACGATGCCTACCCGACAAGTGCCGGCAAGGCAATTTTCGACAGCAGCGTTGCCAAAATTAAAGCCAGCTTCGACCCCGCAAAGCACTCCATCACCATGGCGGTGAAACTGAACTGCGGTTGCACCGAAACGCAGAACACCTTCCCACAAATCATGAAGACGCTGGATGCAGCTGGGATTCCCCGCAGCAACGTCAGCATCTACGCCACCGACACCCGCTTGAACGGCATTGATTCGATTAAAGCAGCCTACAACATCAATGTTGCTCCGGTGTACCTTGTGCTGAAAGGGGGGAATGTGAAAGGGCGGATTATTAAAGCCCCAACAACCGGCAAAACGGTGGATCAAGATTTAGCGGAATTCTTCGCAGTTCCGTAACAACGGCTCCGCAAAAGGAAACAAGCAGCAGAACCAAACAGAGACAGGGCAGCCGAAGCATATCGCTGCCCTGTTTCTGTTTGGTTCCCATTTTTTTGTGGCGCAACAGCATTCCTCCACACTTGCTCACCCTACTTTATTCGTCATCTGTGTTGCTCCGCCAGTCTGGGAGCATTCACTCGCTTCATCCATTTTCCTGATCCATTTTCTGTGATCTATTTCCCCATGACCTTTTCGCACTATCACCTCTGGCTCCGGCGTAGCTGGGTTGCCGGGTTGGCATTGTTGCCGGTGGCGTTGCTGATGGCGTTCCCAGCGCGGGGCCAAGCACAACAGCAGGAAGCCACGCTGAGCGGGTTCGTGAGCGATTCGGCAACGAAGGAGAAGATGATCTCGGCAACGGTAGCGATTCGCGGAACCAAGTTAGGCGCGCTGACCAACAAGCAGGGGATGTTCACCATCAAGGGGATTGCACCCGGAAGCTACATCGTCACGGTGAGTTTTGTTGGCTACCGGCGGATTGAGCAAGAACTCACCTTTGCGCCCGGGGAATCCAAGCGGGTGAATTTCCAGCTGACCCCAAACACTGTTGCCTCCAAGGAGATCACCGTCATCGCCGATGATGAAATTGAACGCCGCGAAATTGTGGTGAGCCGTGTGGATATTCCGGTGGAGCAGCTTAGCCAACTGCGTATCGGCGGCGAATCCGATGTCTTCCGCGCACTGCAATATCTGCCCGGTGTGCTTACCAGTTCGCAGCTTTCCAGCGGCCTGTACATCCGGGGTGGCTCGCCCGACCAGAACCTGATTCTGATTGATGGCTCCACGGTCTATAATCCTTCTCACCTCCTCGGTTTTTTCTCCACCTTCAACCCCGATGCAATCAAGAATGTGGAGCTGATAAAAGGGGGATATCCGGCTGAGTACGGCGGGCGGCTTTCGGCGGTGCTGGACCTGACGCAGAAAGATGGCAACCGCGAAAACGTGGAGGGGGTTGCTACGCTGGGGGCGATTTCTTCGCGGTTATCGTTGCAGGGGCCGTTGGGTGCTGGCTCGTGGTTTATCGGCGGGCGGCGCACCTACCTTGATCTAATTTTGGGATTGATCCCCCAGGACCCTGCCGAGCCGTTCCCCGATTTTGCTTTCTACGATGCCAACGCAAAACTCACCCAGGACCTTAGCGATAACGACATCATCTCGGCCAGCGGTTTCCTGAGTCGCGACGACCTTAGCTTGGATGGTGGGGGGATTGATTTTAACGTCCACATCGGCAACAGAACCGGAACATTGCGCTGGAACCACATCTTCAACGAAAGCCTTTTTTCGGTGCTGAACGTCAGCGGAAGCCAGTACGAAAACGGCTTTGTGGGGAACAACGGCGGGTTCGGGTTCATTGTGGAAAACGGGATCACCGATTACACCCTCAAGGGGAGCACCGAGTGGTTCATCACCAACGATGCCACGCTGAAAGGGGGATTTGAAGTCACCAACTACACCTTCAGCTACTACCAGAACACCACTGGCAGCGATACGGCAATCGCCAGCGGAACGCAGCAAGCTGGGCTAACCAATCTGAAAATTCGCGACTGGACGTATGCGGCGTTTCTTCAGGGGAATTACCAACTCACCGACCTGCTGGGGCTGCAAGCTGGGTTGCGCCTTGACCACTACGACCAGTTGCAGCAAACCTACTTCGATCCACGCTTGGCACTGCGGCTGCAAGTTCAGCCGGGCGTTGTGGTGAAAGGGGCTTGGGGGATTTTTCATCAATATCTGCACCTTGCTTCGCTGCCAGATTTTTCCTTTTTCGACACCTGGCTTCCCACCGATTCCAGCTCGCTTCCCAGCATCGGAACTCACTACATCGTTGGGGTGGAAACGGAGCCGTGGGAGGGGACGAGTGTGAACGTTGATCTGTACTACAAGACGATGGAGAACATCACCGAACTGAACCGATTCAACACACGGTCGGGAACGGTATCGCAGATTTTTTACACCGGGGATGGGCACTCCTACGGGGCTGAGTTGTTTGTGCAGCAGCGGGCGGGGCGGCTAACGGGATGGATGGGATACGGCTTGGGATTTATCGCTTCCCAGTTCGACAGCATCAACGGCGGGCGCGAATTTCGCCCCAAGTATGACCGCCGGCACGACGTGAAATTGGTGGCGCAGTACAAGATCAACGACCGCTGGGAAGTTGGGGCATCGTTCAGTTTTCAATCGGGGCAATCCTATACCGGGGCAACCTCACGGTTCCGAACAAACTTGCCGGGGGATACCGTTGCCGCCGATGTGGTGATCCCTTCCGAGCGGTTCGGACTGCGGCTTCCGCCCTCGCACCAGCTGAACATCAACGCCAACTACAACTCCACCCTGTTCGGCCTGCCGATGCGGCTGCTGATTGACCTGTACAACGTCTATTCCCGGCGCGACATCTGGTTCCGCTACTACGACACCACTACCGACGAAACGAAAGTGACGGATGTTCGCTTGCTCCCAATCATTCCATCGGTTGCGTTGGAGGTGAAGTTTTGATGAAAACCAACCTTCCCCTTCTGCTGCTTCTGCTCCTCTTGTTTGCTGGCTGCGAGGACCCCGCACCAACCGACTACATTCCGCAGAATGTGGTGACGGCGTACTTAATCGTTGGCCAGCCGATTCAAGGGATCACCCTTTCGCGGTCGCAGGCGGTTGCTGATTCGTTCAAGTATGCCAACAGCGTCATCCGCGATGCCGATGTGCGGATTATTGAGGGGGAGCGTGTGCACCAGTTGCAGTACCGAAACGACCACAACAACATCGGCGAGTACTACCTTCCCGACACCACCATGTTGGTTCGGCCAGCAACGCGCTACCGGTTGGAGGTTGCTTTGAACAATGGTGGGCGCATCACGGGCGAAACCATCACCCCCGTTCAAGTCGCTTGGGTGAAGCCACCGCACCAGTTGCTGCAATATCCAGCCGACACCGCCAATCTTCCTTCCCCCGATTCCCTCAGTTTTGCGTGGACGGCGGTGGAAGGAACACGTGAGTATATCATCAGCGTCTCCTGCTTGGACTCGTTAGAGTATGGCCGCTACTTGACCCCGGCAACCCAAGAAAAAAACCGGCGCACCAGCAGCGTCATCAACCAAAATGCGCGGCGGCGGTACGACGAAACCACCCGTTGGGCATTTGTGCAAGCAACCAAGCTGCCGTTGGTTTGGTTTGCGTTCAAGTGGTATGGCGCGCATGAAATCAGCGTCTATGCTCCCGATCCGAACATGGTGGAGTGGTTCAAGCAAACGCGGTTTGGGCCGAATGAATTCAACACACTTCTCTCCACCGTGCAGGGTGATGGCATTGGTGTATTCGGCTCGGCATCGGTGGTGCGCCAGCAGCAATTTGTGCTGAAGAATCAGCCGTGAGGGGGGGAGAAGGGAAAAATAGGTTCCAATGAAAAATGAAAGTGGTTTGCGAGAAAAACTTGTGTTGTCATTTCCTGTTTACCCCGATCAGTCGAGGCAAGGGCGGGAATCCACAGGGGCGGCAATCGTTCAGATTGCCGCCCCTGTGGGATAATAGGAACCTCAGGAAAAATATTCAGATGTGCGTTGCTTGTGTAGGATGCAATGGTATCTTTGCATCGCTTGTTATAGATGCTAGGTTCCATATTCTTGTTTTTGAGATAAGAATACCCTTGCGTCTAACAGTTCTACCTCCCGCCTTCTGCCTTCAACGTACTGAGAGAACGCGAATAGCTTTCTACGGTACTCACATCTCACATTTTCCTCTGGAGTTGACTAATGCGTAAGCCTTATGCTCTATGTACAAATACTTTGTACGTATTGCTTCTGACCTCGGTTCTGCTGCCGCACAACCTATTTGCTCAGATTGTTAGAACCAGTCCCACGGTTGATATTTACGGACACTTAGGGGTTGGAACACTTCAGCCGGATCGGTCAGCGATTTTGGAGTTAGTGACAACTGATGGTGGCTTTTTAATGCCACGTGTAACGCAAGGGCAACGCAATGGCATCATGAATCCGGCAAAATCATTGTTAATTTTCAATTTGGATGCCAATCGGTTTGAGTACAACGAGGCTACTCCACAAATACCACATTGGGTTCCATTTATGGACTCCACCACCATTTATAACATGATTAAGATCAATACAAGTGGGGTGTTTTGGGAACTGTTGGGAAATTCGGGAACAGACCCTGTCGTTAATTTTTTAGGGACAAAAGATGGGCAACCGCTTGTGATCCGTACAAACAACAACGAGCGGATGCGTGTGTTTGCCACAGGGCAAGTTGGGATGGGCGTTGTTGCAGCACCAGCAGCCGGATTGGATGTAGCAACAGATATCAACAGTGGGCAGCATTACGAGATTGGTGGCAATCGGGTGCTTCATATTACTGGGGCAGGAGCAACTAATGTATTTGCCGGGGTTAATGCAGGATTAGGAAACGCAGGGTCAGGAAATGCCGCTCTCGGATCGGGAGCATTACAGAACAATGTAGCTGGTGGAAATAACACGGCTGTGGGAAGCAATGCACTGCTGGCTAATACCGTGAGCAATAATACTGCTGTTGGAAGCAATGCTTTAACAGCTAACACGACTGGGTTACGCAACACTGCAATTGGCAGTAATGTGCTTGCAGCCAACACAATATCGGCCGATAACACAGCAGTGGGATTTCAGGCTCTGCAGAACTCCACAGCAGGCAATAACACCGCTATTGGAAGCAATGCTTTGAACATCAACACAACTGGACAAAGCAACCTTGCTATCGGAAGCAATGCTTTGCAAAACAACAGCGCTAGTGAAAACACCGCTGTGGGAGCCAATGCATTAACCACAAACACCACTGGCCTACGGAATACTGCTGTCGGTTTTGCCTCGCTTGCAGCAAACACTACATCAGATAATAATACAGCCATTGGTTATCAGGCTTTAAATATCTCCACTGGTTCAGATAACACAGCCATAGGGTCATTTGCCTTGGTATCGAATACCTCTGGAAGTACTAACGTTGCAATTAGCAGATCGGCACTACAAAACAATACGATTGGTTTTGGCAACACGGCAATCGGCTACCTTACTCTGGGAGCAAATATTGATGGTATTTGGAACACAGCAATAGGAACCAGTGCGCTGAGGCAAAACACCAGTGGGCAATCCAATACGGCCATAGGAAAAAATGCATTAAATGCTAATTCCACCGCAACGCACAACACAGCAATCGGTGCAGATGCAATGCTTGCAAACACTATTGGTGTCAATAATACCGCTGTCGGTGGTGGCGCGCTATCAGCGAATATTGATGGATTCGGGAATACTGCTGTAGGATTGGTTGCCTTACGGGATATGACCAACGGCAACCAGAACACAGCAGTGGGAGCAGACGCACTGAACGATAATCAGGCCAGCCAAATTACCGCTGTTGGGTTCAGAGCCTTATGGACCAACACCACCGGTGTCCGAAATACTTCAGTAGGCTATTTATCACTTGCTTCTAACCTTATAAGTGATGACAACACCGCAATGGGGTATCAAGCATTAGGGAATAATACCGCCGCCAATAATACCGCAGTAGGTTCATTTGCGTTAGTCACCAACAACGCTGGTTCCAGCAATACTGCTGTTGGAGGGGACGCATTGCGTTCAAATACCTCTGGAAGCAATAACTCTGCGTTTGGCTACAGCGCGTTAAGCAGTGTCAATACCGGCAGTCGTAACTCAGCACTTGGGCGATCTGCTGGGATAGCTATTCAAAGTGGATCAGACAATACATTTTTAGGAGCCAGTGCCAACGCATCAGCAATTGCATTGAACAATGCAACGGCGATTGGGGCAAACGCAACTGTAGGTCAAAGCAATGCTGTGGCTTTGGGCAGCAACGCCGATGTTGGAATTAAAACTGGAACGCCAGCATCAGAGCTTGATATTCGTGGCAATGGAACAATTTCGCTGGCATCACGGAGCACAAATCCAGCAGGAACAGCTGGCGTTTACAAACTCTATATTTTTGATGACGGAGTTACACGTGAGCTTCGGGTTGTTGGGCCATCGGGTGCGGTCACAAGCGTTGCGGCTGTAACACCGTAGCTGATTTACGCAACAGGGGAACAATGTTGGAGGGGAGAAGACGTTGCAGGAATTATGCTCTGCACCAGTTGTACGAAGATTGCACAACGGTTGTACGCTACCCCTCGTAACTTCAGTGAGTAAAAAAAGCGCAACGTGCCGGCATTGCCAACACGTTGCGCCTTTTTTTTACTCACTCTGGTTCGGTTAAATCCCGATCTCCACTCTGGCCCCAATCATTCGCGGGTGCCCAAAGTGTGTTCCCCCAAAACTGGATTCAAATTTGTAGAGGTAGGGGGTGTCAAGCAGGTTGGTGGCGGTTACCGCAAGGCGGCCATGCAGGGTCTGTAATGCTTCAAATTCGTAGCCAACAGCAATATCTACCGTTGCGTGTGGGGCAACCGATTTATCGGGCGAACCAGGCTCCTCGCTTTCCAGCGAGAGGAGGTCAATCACGGCATCGGAGTAGCCACGGGCGCGGAGCTCGGCGCGGGATGCTTCGGGGTCAAGTCCGTTTCCGTTGGCATCGGTAAGATCGAACGGCAGGCCGGAATCGAAGCGGGCATCAAGCAGCAGAAATACCCCAGCCGGAAGATGCCACCCCATGTTCAGCACCGCCGTTAAAATTTGGTTGTGCTCCGTTGGGAAAATGTCTTCGCCAGCGAACGGGTGCGAGTAGTTGTGGCCTTCTTCCCCAAAAATCAGCCCAGCCGCCACCGGCGACGACCCATCTTCCGGCTTCATCCCCAACGCCACGCAACTGCTGATTGAAAGCGACCCCTCAAGATTATTCCACCGCCGCAGCGATGCCCGAACCTCACCACCAGCCACCATTCCCTGCTTCAGGTTCAGCGGGAAAATTATGCCGGAGTTGCCAAGCTCGGCCTTCACAATAAAGTCATCAATCAGCTTGCCGAAGCCGGCTACATCAACGTCCAGATATTCGTTGGCGGCCCACCCCGCGCCAAGCTCAATCACGTGCGATTTTTCGCTGCGGACTTGCGTCGGCACATTCCCTTGCTCGATCCCACTCAGCATCTGCGCTTGTGGCGAGCTGGAGACCAGGATGTTCTCGATTGGAGCCTGCATCACAATCCGCCCGTAGCTTCCCCGGAACACCAGCTGATCGTTATAGCGATAGCTTGCCGCCAGCCGGGGAGAAATGGCAATTTCTTGCTCGAACAAGTTGAACATGTCAAAACGAACCCCTGCGTTCACTATCCATTCATCAAAAGCAATCCGGTCTTGAATCCACGCCGAAGTGCGCGTGCCGGTTTTTTCCTGATCCACCAGAAACGGGGTTCCCCCTTGCGTGAGGTCGTAGGGGCGGTAGCGATTATCGCCGCCGGGAATGCCCGGGTTGGAGAGAGCGGGATTGACCACCGCAAACGTGAAAAACTCCTTGAGCGGGAATGCTTCGCCGCCAACGCCAGCGTGAATCGTGTTGTTCCAGCCGAAACAATCGGTTGGTGTGGTAAGCTCAAGCTGCCCACCGGTGGCGCTGTTGGCGCGGTCGGCACCGATAAAAAATTTCTCGTTTTCGGCAACGGCTTTTGCGGAATCTTGCGGGGTGGCAATCCGCATCAGCCCGCCGCTGGTGGCTTGGGCGGTTGCGTTGCGGTGGTAGCCCACCATGCTTAGCTCGGTGGATTCCCCCACAGCAACATTCAGCCTTACCCCGCCCATGTAATCGCGCAACTCCTGCTGCTGATCTTGTGCCGGCGTGGCAATCTTCCCGTTCGGGATGGAGTAGGTTGTGGTGTTGTAGGCCCCCAGCACGTTTAGGCTGATGGAGTTGCTCAGAATGGCGTTGATTTTCCCGAAGGTGTGCAGCCCGTTGCCATCATCATGGATGGGAGAGCCTTCGGCGATGGGGTCCAGATAGTGTTGGCTTTGCGAGCCGCTAACGGTGAAGCATCCGGCAATGCGGTCATCAACGTTGCCGCCGCCTGTCACCGAGAAATCTTGCGTGTTGTAGGACCCCACCCCAGCCGATGCGGTCAGGAACCCGGGCGCGTCGAACCCCGATTTGGTGGTGATGGCCAGCACCCCAGCGGCGGCCACACCGTAGCGTGCATCCAACCCGCCAGTTTGGATGTTGACGGCCTTGATGGTGTTGGCATCGAACAAGCTGGAATAGACCCGGGTGAGGTTGGTGGTGATGGGAATTCCATCCACCACATACTGAAGCTGCGCATCTTCGCCACGGACATGCAGGCGGCCATCCTCGTCCGGAACCACGCCGGGGGTTGCCAGCAGTGCGGCCTCCATCCGCTTGGCTCCATCAATCACCGGAAGCTCCTGCAAGGCATGGGCGGTGAAGAAGGTCGCGCTCCCCAATCGGCTGCGGTCAACGCGCTCCTCTGTCACTGTCACCCCGCGCGATTGCACGGTGGGCGTTGCGTCAATGGTGAGGGCCAGCGGGATTGCCGATTGAAGGTCCACCCGCTGGGTGGCCACCGGAATGCCATCGGAGTAGATTTGAATCTGGTAGTTAGCAAACGGGACGTTGCGGAAGGCGAAGGCTCCATCGCCAGCAACCTGAAGCGATTGCACCACCGTTGCCGTGCCTGCCAGAACAAGATCGGCGCGTGCCGGGGCCGCCGCCGAAGGAAGGTGCTGGATTGTTCCGGTGATGGTTCCGGCCGAGCGTTGCGCAAGGGCAGTGGTTGCGGTGGTTGCCAGCAGCGCGGCAGCAATCAAGGGGACGTGTTTCATGGAGGTTGTTCGGAAAGTGAGTGTTGGAAGAGAGGCTTGATGAAGCCCACCCGCAAACTCTCATTTTTTTCTTTCCGTGGAAGCAAAAAAAATGGAGTCAGCTATATCTCTCGTGTGAAGTATGATCTGAACCACCGAATAGCGTCCCCGCTCATGCTGAGCCCCGTCGAAGTATGAGCGGAGCCACCGAACTTTGCCGCCACCCTTCCTCCATCTGCTGGTTTTTCCCTTTGCACAATAGTTTGAGATGAGCCAAAAAAATTGCGGCATGGCGTTGTGGTAAGCAACGCCATGCCGCTAAAATTTCACACCTTACCTTCCTCCCCTTTTTCTCACTTCAGCACAAAGTTGTAGGTGATGGTGGCCTGCTGTGGCAGCTGCGGCGATGTTGCCGGAAGCGCGCGCGCCCGTGCTCGGCGAAGCCCCGCAATGGCCGCATCTAACAGCGTTTTGTTTGGGCTGCGGATGGGGGTGATGCTGGTAATCGAGCCATCCGGCAGCACCGTGAACCGGAGCTTGACGCTTCCGCTAACGTCGGCGTTATCGGGGTAGCGTGCGGTTGGGCGCACGGTCCAGCCGCGGCTTCCCATCCCCTCGGCAGCAAAATCCCCAACGCCGCTTCCGGTTCCCCGCCCGTTCCCTTCGCCGCCGCTTCCCGATGCTATTTTATCCCCCGACCCTTTCGAGTGCTGGCCCGGGTCGCCGCCGGGGCGGTCGGCAATCTTGGTGGTGTCGCGGATTGCTTTCCCCGTCTCCTTTGTCTCCTTCTTCTTGGCATCGGCAACCAATTTCATTTTCCCGATCTGCTTTGGCGCAAGCGATGCTGTCTGTTTTGGCAATGTTGGGGTAGCGTCTGGCGAGCCTTTTTTTGCGGGGCCAACCGGCTCGGTTCGGTCCGGCGCGCCGCCGCCGCCGCCGGCTGGGCCAAGGTCCATCAGCGTGATGGGAAGGCTTAGAGTGTCGTTGCGGTAATGGTGAGCAAATGGCGAACGCATCGTTGGGGAATCGCGGAACAAAAAGAAAATGGCCAGCACAAGCAGGTGCAGCGTGATAGAAACCACCGCGCCGATCAGCAGACGGCGCGGGTAGGTTGCTTGTAGTTCTGGCGCGCCGTAGCGCATCACTTTTTGCAGACGCATTCGCAGGAAGTTTTCAGTGTGTCTGCTGGCCTGTTCGGGGCTCAGCAGGTGTCGGTGCGTTGTGTCCGCTCCGACGTTGGAACGCCTTGCCTAAAATTTCACCCTCACCCCAGCGCGAAGCTCGATGCCGGGGGCTTGGTAGCCGTGCCACAGGTCGTACTTGGTTGTCAGCAGGTTCGTGAGTTCGGCAAAGGCTTGGAAATTCTCGTTCATCCGGTAGTTAGCCCCGGCACCCAGCAGGAACCGTGCAGCAATCGTCTGCTGGTTGGTTGGGAGGTTCGTTGGCGCAATCGCCGTCCGCTGCTCGGTTTGGAATTGCAGCGTTGCAATCCCGCTGAACTGCTTGGTGAACGCATACTCCGCATTGCCACGCAGGTCCACCGACGGGTGCATCGGAAGCAATTCATCATCATCGCGGCTGGTGGCTGCGCCGATGAAGAGATCAGCATCAAGATTCAGCTTCTCGATCAGCGTCATCCGCACAGCTGCGTTGCCGCCAACGGTGCGAGATTTTACGTAATCGTACCGAAGCTCCCCGCTGGTGTCGGCCACAACCACTGGTGTGTTGTCGGCTTGCTCAATCACCACACCTGCTTCCAGACTGAAAGACTCTTGGTTGAGCCGGACCCCGCCACCAAGCCGTATCGGCACGCTTTCTGGACGCAGGGTGAGGGCGCGCGCAACGTAGGGGGCGCGCATCAGCATATCACGGTAGGCGGCGGGGCGAAGTTCGGGGGCAAACCACACAAACGCCGAAAGTTCCGGCCCCAAGATGTACCGCCCCCCAACCCGCCCCGAAACTACCGTTGCCGAGCCGCTGTCGCTAAATCCACCGTTGGCATAAAATCCGCCAAGCGAAAGATAGAGGTGCTTGATAGGCCGCCATTCAACATCACCCCGCAGATGGAGGTAAGCGGGGGTTTGCGTTGTTGTGCCGTAATCCAGCGATGTGGTTATGTACTGAAGCCCGCCGCTCACCCGAAGCGAGTCGCTGCCGTAGCTGACCCGCCCGGAAAACGCTGGCGTAAGCCCCGATGCTTCCCGCGTGGTGTCCCCCAGGCGATCCGAAACGGAGGTGCTTCCAACATCCAACTTTACACTCACCCCAAACTCTTGATCTTCCTGGCTTTCCAGCGCGGCCACAAATCGGGTGGTTGCGCGTGTGCGGTCGGCAGCACCGGCGCGGTTGCCGTACAGGAAGTAGCTATCCCCCAAATAGGAAACATCGGCGCTGGCGCGGAATCGTGCGGGGGTGATTTCATCGGCCCCGATCAGCATCCCACCGGTTGCTTGCAGCATGATTGAGCCGGCGCGCGCGCTATCCAGATGCCCTTCGGTCCCGCGGTAATCCAGCATCCCCGCAACGTCAAACGTCCGCTGCTGATACTCCCCCCGCAGCAGTGCGCGTGGCGAAAGGTAGCTTCCCAAACTGGCTTCCAAATCAATCACCAGCGGGCTGGTGAACTCACGGTACGTTGGCAACGCCCCGCCAGAGCGGGCAAGGTTGGAAACCCGTTGGCCAAAGATGACGGTATCCCCCGCCGGAAGCTGGTAGGTGGTGCTGTCATAGACCTCCCCTTTTTTTGCTGGGGGAAGTGAGATGGTGCGGTCGCGCGTGACCACCACCTCCTCAATTTCTAACGAGGGTAGATTGCCCCCCGGCTCTTGCGCCAGCAGCGAAACCGCCGCCGCCAGAATCAGCAGAACGATCAACAACAGTGTGCGGTGTATTGACATAGAGGTCAGAAAAAAACGTGGGGCGGCTACACGATTGCCCTCACTTTTTCAGTTTCATTTTTCAGCGTTACTTCTTCAGCTTCTTCAACCGGCTGTCGGCCTCAATTTTGATGCTTTCATCTTGCGACCCCAGCAGCTGGGTGTAGATGTCGCGGGCGGCGGCGTAGTTGGTTAGCCGTTCATAGACGGTTCCCAACGCCAGCAACCCCGGCTCCACATACTCCACAAAATCTTTGAAGTCCCCTTCCGGGTCGGTCAATCGGCGCAACTCGGCAAGCGCGGCGGAAAGGTCGTTGACCTGGGTGAGCAATCGGCCACGGAACAGCAGTGCTTCGGCGGCAATGTCATCCTTGCGGCGGCTGACGATGGGGGCGGTGATTGCCAACGCGCTGTCGGTTTGCTTCCGTGACGCAAGTATCTGGCCAATCACCAGCCGGCTTTTGTCGGTGAAGATCAGGTCATCCTCGCCGGCGTTCCCTGCCGAATCAAGGATTGCGCGGAACTGAGCCAGCGCGCCGGTGGTGTCGGCCAACCCCAGGCGCGATTCGCCAAGCCGGAAGCGTGCTTCCACGGCGCGGCTTGCTTCGGGGAATCGTTCCAACATCAGCCCAAAATCGGCAGCGGCATCGCCCCACGAACGGTTGAACAATCGGATTGTGGCGCGTGCCATTAACGCCTGGGCCGCCGCGCCACTTTGCGGGAACTGGGTGATGACCTGCGTGTAAATCAGCAGCGCGCTATCCTGCTGGGTGATGTACTCGTAGCAGCGGCCAATCTGGAACAAGGCTTCCGGGCGGAGCGGGGTTTGCGGGAATCCGGTGATTAACTCACGATACTCAACAATGGCTTCCGGATATGCCCCGTTATCGAACAAAATGCCTGCTTTCTTGAACGACAACGAATCGGCAGGAAGCCGGTTGGGGTTTTTCACCATGAAGCTATCAATCACCGCAACGGCTTCGCGCCCCCGGCCCAATGCTTCCAGGGTGAAACGGACTTGGTCAATGGCTTCCGGCACGGCCGTGCTGTTCGGATATTTTTCCAACACGGAGTAGTACCAAACGTAGGCGCTGTCGTACTGCCCCATGTTGTAGTAGGCATCGCCAATGGTGAAGTGTGCTTGCGGAAGCAATTCGCTTTCGGGGAAGGTGATCAGGAAATTTTTCAACTCCATCACCGCCACCGAATCCCGTTCCCGCTCGTGGTAGATCACGCCGATGTTGTAGGCGTAGGCATCGCGGCGTGCGGATTTGGGGTAGTCGCGGATCAGCGAGCGGTAGGTATCCACGGCGCGATCCACTTCGTTCATCTGCAGGAAAACATCGGCCAACCGGAACCGTGCTTCTTCATCGCGCACCCCTTTTCCGGCAACCTTCCCAATGGATGAGTAGGTCTCCACAGCCTTTGCGCGATCCCCCATCAGCCGGTAGCTGTCGGCAAGCCGCAGCGTGGCCTCGATTGCCCGCTCGCTTTGCGGGTAGGCTTTGGTGAACTCCAAAAACGTCTGGGCCGATAGCTTAAATTTTTTCTGCTGGAATTGCGCCCACGCCAGGCCGTACAATGCGTCATCGCGCCAGGGTGAGGCCTCCCGCTGTTCGACGACGTTGGCGTAGTAGCGTTCGGCTTCCGGGTAGGAGCGGGCTTGGTAGAGTGCCTCGGCCAACCAGAAGGTAGCGTTGTCAATATCGGCTCCGTTGGGATGCTCGCTCACGTACTGGCGCAAGCGATCCACCGAGCTGGTGAAGCGTCCTTCCTTGTAGAGCATCACCCCTTCGCGGTAGAGTGCGCGTTGCAGCAACGGGCCTTGCTCGGTGATTCGGCGTGTGCGGGCAAAGGCGTATTCGGCGTTCGGGAAATCGCCCAGCGAAGCGTACGATTCGCCAAGCAGATAGTAGGCATCCTGCCGAAGCTCACTTTGCGGAAACTGCCGCGCCACAATCTGGAAATAATGCCGTGCGGAATCGTAGTTCGCCCTGCGGTAGTGAATGCGTGCAAGCTGGTAGTAGGCGTTGTCGCTGAAGGATTCGTACGGCAGCCGATAGAGCACCGCTTGGAAGGTGGCAACCGCCGCTGCGGTGTCGCCACGCAAAATTTGGATTGCGCCAATTTGGTAGCTGGCCGCCGCCGCAACCGAATCCAACCCTTGCTCCACTTGCCTGAAGGAGTTGATTGCATCGTCGTAGCGGCGCAGTTGCAGCTGGGACCAACCACTGCCGTAGCGCGCGCTGCGGACCCGGCGGCTTTGGGGATACTGGCGCAAAAAATCGGTGTAGTAGCGGAGCGCGTCGTCGTGGCGGTTCAGCGCGCTGGTGGCCTCGGCAAGGTAGAAGGTCTGCTCCTCGCGCTGGCGTTCGCTGCGGGGGATAAATGCCAGCAGCAGCCGGTAGGCCGATTCGTAGTTTCCGCGCCGTGCTTCCAGAACGCCCAGCCGCAGTTGGGCATCTTGCGCAAGCTCACTGTCGGGAAATTTTTCCAGAAGGCGGCGGTAAAATTCGGCGGCAAGGGCAACGGAGTCGCGCCCTTCGTTAATCCATCCTTGCAGGTACAAAGCGTCGTCGCTGAACTCATGCTGCGGGGCCGTCAGCGACCGCCATGCGTACTTCTCGGCGGTGTCCAATCGGCCAGCATCGGCGTTGGTGCGGGCAATCCAGTACTGGGCTTCGGCGGCTTGGGTTGTTCCCCCGGCCAGCGCGTTCCGGAAACTTTGTTCGGCGGTGTCGGGCTTCCCTTCCTG
Source organism: Chlorobiota bacterium (assembly GCA_016788565.1). GTDB lineage: Bacteria > Bacteroidota > Ignavibacteria > OLB7 > OLB7 > OLB7. Next base: position 84,864 of record JAEUSP010000065.1, read on the forward strand.
GTAGGCAGCAACGCCGCGCAGATACCACAGTTGGGTGGTGCGTGGGTCATCGGGGTAGTGGAACAAAATCTCGCTGGTGGTCATCAACACCCCACGGAACCGCCCGGCGCGGAACTGGGCATCGGCCAGCAAGAAGAGCGCATCCGAGCGGTTTTGGGCGGCCGTTGCCGAATCAAGTGCGGCGGTAAGGGTGGTGATGGCCAGAGCAAAGTGTTGCTCCTGAATCAAGGTCTGGGCTGCACGGGTTGCGCGTGCAAGCGGTCGGTCTTCTTCGGTTCGCGGCTGCGCTTGCAGGGCAACCGGAATCAGCAGAAGGAGGTATGGGAAAAGTCGAAGGAAGTTCACAACAGGATTTTGGTTCTCTCTCGCTCTCGTTGTTGCTGTTCTGGGAAACGGATGTTGGAGATGTGGGTGTTGCACCGGCGCACCGGGCAAAGATAACCAAAGCCTTCTATCGGGGGACACCTTGCAGCAGGGTGTAGCGTTTCCGGTGAGGCCATACCCCACCTCTCTTTTCTTTCCTCTGTGTCCTCTGTGCCTCTGTGGTTTTTTTGTGGCCCGGAAGAGAAAGAACCACAGAGACACAGAGAGCACAGAGAGGGGGAGGAAGAGAGAGCAGATTCTTGTTGCGCACTTACTGCCCGGGCCGCCACGTTCGGATCATCTGCCGCTGCACCTCCGTTTCCGGCGCGGGGATGTGAGCTTGCGAATCTTGGCCCAACCGAAGTTGGTTCAGCATGGCGATTGCTTCCGGCCCGGTGGCTTTCCCGTGCCGTGCCAGCCAGCATCCAACCACCGTTCCGGTTCGCCCTTTCCCCCCCAAGCAATGCAGGTAGAGTGGGTGGCCGGCAGCAATCGTAGCATCAATCTGGTCCAGGATTGCGCGCATCCCTTCGGGCGATGGAGTTGAGAAATCGGGAATCGGCATCCGCTGGCAATGGAGTTCGCTGTTAGCTTCCGCAGCAAGTTGGTGGAATGTTGGTTGGTAGTGGGGGAAAGGGTTTCCGGTGTGGTCGCGTTCGTTGGCTTCCATCAGGTTGATGATTTGGCGGATGCCGCAGCCAAGCAGTGCGCGGCCATGCGATTCGGTTTCGGCGGGGTTGTGGCTTCCCGGAAAAAATCCCGCCAGAAACAGATGCGGAACTACCCAGTAGCTTCGGGGAAATGGGCGTTGGAGTTGGGGGAGGGTGTTCATGGGGTAGTGTGGCAGCTGGGGTGGTGGTCAGTTGTCAGTTGTCAGTTGTCAGTTGTCAGTTGTCAGTGGCATTCATGGGTAGCGCGGAAACGGATGGCGGCGATGGAGGTTGAGCCAAGCCCAGACCGAATTTTGTAGCTTGCAAGCCCATTTTTCTGGCAATGATACGGACAACTCTTGCTTCGCTAACTCTGCTGTTCTGCGGCCTGTGCTGCGCCCCCCGCTACATCCCCCCCGATGCTGCGCGGCGGACGTTGGCAACGGTGCAAGATCAGTGGAAAAGCGTCCGGTGGCTGACGTTATACGGGAAGATCAATTACTACCCGGACTCAACGATGTACTACTGGGAAGCCTACATCACCAACAACGATTCGCTGAAAGTGGTGCTGAACAATCCGAAGGGGGGTGAGTCGCGGATTATCTGCGCCACGCCGGACCGGTTCCTCTACTTCAACACCCGCGATTCCGTGGCCTACGAAGGTGAGCCAACCGCCGAAGCCTTCCAAGTTGCGATGTGGATTCCGTTGGGGTTCCGGCAGATGGTGGCCTACTTCCGCAACCAGATGCCGGTGGTGCCGCGGCTTGGCCAGTACGACGCAAGCATCAGCGGTTCGCGCATCAGCTATTTCCTTCCCGACGATCCGCACGCCCTGGGCTTCACGATTGACACCGCCAAGTATGACCTTCTATCGGTTGGCTGGACCCCTGATTTGCGAAACCCGATGGAGGTGGTCAGCCTCACCTACAACAACTACATGAAGCTGAACCACCGCCGCTACGCCCGCTGGGGGATGATCCAGTGGAACGCACCGGAAGGAATCCCCTACGCCGGAAAAAACCGCGCCCGCTACACCGTGCAATCGCAGCTGGACACCATCAAAGGGGGGCGGCAACGTTGGCCGGAACTTCCAGCAACGGTTGTTCGGCGGCGGTTGTAGCGCGCAGCCCCGTTAGCGAACCACCACCACGTGCTGGATAGATTGTTGAGCAGGCCGGCCACCGCTTTGGCTACGAACACGGAGCAAATACCCCCCGGAGGAAATGCCACCAAGCGGGATTGAAACGGGGTGAGTTCCTGCATCATAGTTGGCATCAACCAGCAGCCCCCCCACGGCAAGGCCACGGCTGTTGAACAACTGAGCAACGATTGCCGCCGGGTGAGATACGCGAATGGTGAACGACATCTGGTCAGCAGCCGGCCCAACGGAAAGATTGGAAACCAGATCGTCCGCACTCTCCACTCCGTCCGGCGCGCCGCTGATTGGTGGATTGACCAATGGAAGTTTCAGCAAGAAGCCATCCCGTTTGCCGCTGTGAGTCCGGTTTGCGGCCCCCGAAGTTGTGGGGAAGTTGGGCGCGCTGGTGAAGCCAGCCACGTAGGCGTTGCCGGGGCCATCAACGGCAACAGCGATTGCTTCATCGCGAAGGTCGCTGCCGAAGAAGGAAGAGTAGAGCAGCCGAGTTCCAGAGGAATGAATTTTTGCGACAAACGCATCATCCCCCCCAGCGATTGTTGAGAAATCAGCATCGGGTGTGGTGGGGAAATCTGCCGAGGACGTTTGCCCCACCACGTAAGGGTTGCCCCGGTCATCAATCCCCATTCCGGTGATCCGATCCACCCCAGTCCCTCCTAAAAACGAAGAAAACTCCAGCGCCGAACCGTCAGCCGAAAGCCGGGTGACAAACGCATTTTCTAAAGCTGGTGGCGCGGCAAGAAAAGCGGTTGGAGTTGTTGGGAAATTTGCCGAAAGCGTCCGCCCGGCAACAACTGCTGCGCCATTGGCTGCCAGGGCAATGCCGTTAGCGTAATCATCGCCATCGCCGCCGAACACCGTGGAGTACAGAAGCTGAGTAAGCGTGGGATTGAACTTGCTGATGAACACCTGGCTGTTGCCGCTACGGTCATCGTGGTATGCGCTGGGCGTGACCGGAAAATCCGACGACCGAGTTACGCCAGCCAGATAGACGTTGCCATCGCCATCCAGGGCAATGGAGTTGGCTTCATCAAGGTTATCGCCGCCAATCAGTGTTGCCGCCACAATCGAATCTCCAGCGGGGTTCATTTTCAGGACGTAGGTGTCGTAGTTGGCCCGCAGCACCGAATCGAACGCGCCAGCAGAAGTGGGGAATTCCTGGTTCAGCGTCCGCCCGGTAAGGTAGGCGTAGCCCTGCGGATCGGTGGCCAAGCTGAAAGCAAAATCCCCATACGAAGCCGTCACATAGGTGGAGAAAAGCAGCGAGTCGCCGGTGGGTGAAAGGCGTGTTAAAAAGCTGGCGGTGTTGGCCGAGTCAATCGTGCTGCGGAAGGCTCCCGCAGTGGTGGGAAATTGGCGCGAGCGGGTCCAGCCGGTTATCAATATCGAACCGTTGGAGCTGCTTGCCAGCCCTTGCGGCATATCATCCCCTTCTCCCCCCAGATACGTGGCAAACATCATCGTGCTTGCGTCGCTGTTGTATTTGCAGATCACGATGTCGCGCCCGGCTTGGTAGGTGATGTCGTACGCGCCGTCGTTGGTGGGGAAATCGGTGGAGAGTGAGTATCCGCCGGTGAAGATATTGCCGGAAGAATCGCGGCAGATCGTGAGCATCAGGTCATCCTCGGCCCCACCCACCAGTGTGGAAAAAACCAGAGGGTCAATCACCAATGTTGCTTCTGGGTTGTAGTTGCCAACCTTGAAGGCAATCGCGCCGGTTTCCGTTCGGATAAATCTGCACTCCACTTTGGTCCGGTTCACACCCTCCCCCTGATAGGCCACCAATTCCTGTTGTTCGATTGTCCCCGCCGGTGTTTCCACCAGCAGCGTTCCGTGCGGGGTGATTTGTGTTGCGGTGGCTCCACTGACGGCAAACTGGATTTGTTGTGGGTTGGCTCCGGGAGCAATCAGCAAATCGTAGCGCAGGCTCCCATTTTGGAGGTAGTAGCGGGCATCAACCCCCGGATAGAGGTCAGCCAAATAGACCTCCTCCCAGACTGGAACGTTGGAGTACCACCGATTGGGCAAGGAGCCACGGAAAAAATTACAGCGGGTAGGTTGCTGGCCAGCGGTGATTGCCGTCGGTTTTGTGTTTGCCCCCAGAAATGTGGTTCGGATAATTGCCCCTTTCCGGCGAATGGCCGGTGAGGTTGAGCTTGATGATTCGGTTCCAGAAGCAACCGGAAGATCGGTCAGCCAGCCGTTCGGGGTAATCCAAGTGGTGGATTGCGGGCACTGCAATCGGTACAACGCTGTGCTATCCCATTGCCCGCGATTCTCCACAAACCCGTGCACTACCCCTTGCGGCCAGATAGAGGTTGGGGCCAGTAGCAGGCAGCAGCAGAAAACAAAGGTCAGTAGTCTGGTCATGGAGGATGCGGTTGCTTGGTAATGATGAGATGAAAGCCAACGGCCAAGATGAAGGCGCAAACATACCGTTTTAGGCCAACACCCGCACCGAATTTTCCCGGGGCGTTTGCTGCTCCCCCTTCCTTGTGTATCTTGCCGACAGTTGTTCAAACACACGATACAAAGCAGAAAACCAATCATGGGTATCAACGGCTATCATGCTAATGGCCATGCTTCCGAAGGGGAGCAACTGAGCTTCGATTTTCACGAAGCAAAATCCGCGTGGGAAATCGCGGCGGCGGCTGCAAAAACCACCGGATTTAAGCACACCTCACTCTCCGGCGAAGAAGTTGAGCAGATGTACACCCCCGATGATGTGAAAGGGTGGAAGTACATGGAAAAACTCGGTTTCCCCGGCGAGTATCCCTTCACCCGTGGCGTGCACGCCAACATGTACCGTGGGAAAGTCTGGACCATGCGCCAATTTGCCGGATTTGGCACCCCGGAAGACACCAACGAACGGTTCAAATATCTGCTAGCCCACGGGCAAACGGGGCTATCCACAGCATTTGATCTTCCAACGCTGATGGGTCGCGATTCGGACGATCCGATGTCCGAAGGTGAGGTGGGCATCTGTGGCGTAGCGGTCAGTTCCCTTGCCGATATGGAGTTGTTGTTCGATGGCATCCCGCTGGATAAAGTCTCCACCTCGATGACCATTAATTCCCCTGCAATTATGGTGTTTGCCTACTACTTAGTAGTTGCCGAAAAGCAGGGGATTCCGTTCAGCAAACTACGTGGCACGCTTCAGAACGACATCCTGAAGGAGTACATCGCTCAAAAAGAATATCTGTTCCCCCCGCGCCCCTCGGTTCGGATTATTGCCGACATGATTGAGTGGTGCACCACCGAGGCACCGCAGTGGAATCCGGTTTCCATCAGCGGCTATCACATCCGCGAAGCTGGCTCGACCGCTGCGCAAGAGCTTGCCTTCACCCTTGCCGACGGTTTTGCCTACGTGGAGGAATGCTTGGCGCGTGGAATGGATATTGACACGTTTGCGCCACGCCTAAGCCATTTTTTCAACTCGCACATTGATTTCTTTGAAGAAATCGCGAAATTCCGTGCGGCCCGTCGGATTTATGCACGGCGAATGAAAGAGAAATATGGCGCGAAAAACCCACGTTCTTGGATGCTGCGGTTCCACACGCAAACCGCAGGATGCAGCCTAACAGCGCAGCAGCCGGAGAACAACATTGTTCGCACAGCAATCGAGGCGTTGGCCGCAGTAATTGGCGGGACGCAATCGCTGCACACCAACTCCATGGACGAAACGCTTGCGCTTCCTTCGGAAAAAGCGGTAAAAATTGCGTTGCGAACCCAGCAAGTGATTGCGTACGAGACAGGGGCAATAAATGCTATTGACCCGTTAGGGGGAAGTTATTACATTGAGGCATTAACGGATAAGATAGAAGCCGAAGCGGAAGCCTACTTCGACAAAATTGATTCGCTTGGCGGGGTCATTCCGGCAATTGAGATGGGATTTTTCCAGCGTGAGATTGCCGATGCCGCGTACCGTTACCAGCGTGAGCTGGATGCGAAGGAGAAAATCATTGTTGGAGTAAACGATTTTGTGGAAAAGGATGAGAAAATAGACATCCCAATTTTACAGATCGCCAAAGACGTAGAAGAGAAGCAAGTAGAGCGGCTACGCCAACTACGTGCAAGCCGAAATGCAGAACAAGTAGAGCAAACCTTAGCCGCCCTACGCCAATCCGCCGAAGACGGCACCAACCTCATGCCGCGCGTCTTAGACTGCGCCCGCGCCTACGTCACCGTCGGCGAGATGTGCCGCTTATTAGAAGAAGTGTTTGGGATTTATGAGGAGCAGGTGGTGTTTTAGGAATTCATGAAAAAACATTCGATTTATGCGATTCATAAGAATAAAATTTCTGACAGCATTTTTCGGATCGTTTGTTTTATGCTTCTACAGTAACTCCATTTGTTATAGTCAACTAGTAGCTTCTTATCCTTTCACATCAGGTCAAGCATTGGATGTGAGTGGTAATGGCTTGCATGGTGCGGTCGTTAATGCAGTGCCTGCATGTGACCGTTTCAGTAATCCAAATTCAGCTATGTTTTTTAATGGTTCTGCTTATATCACTATTCCCCATAGCGATAAGTTGTCATTCGGAAATCGTGGCTTTACTTTATGTGCTTGGATTAAATTCTGTCAAAGGGTAGGAGATTATGCTGGGATTATTTCTAAAGGACCCGAAAAAATCTTTTATCCTGGATACCAGTTGACCATAACAGGGCAAGGAAGAATAACAACACAAATAGGGGATTCTACAGGATATGGCATTGAGAGAAGAGGTAGCACACTATTAAATGATGGTAAATGGCATTTTGTAGTCTTAGTTGTAGGAGCCTCAAATTCAACTTTGTTAGTGAATTTATATGTAGATGGGAAATTAGAATCTTATGGACAAAAATATACCCCACGTGGTGGTCTTGATGCCTCACTCCATTATACAGAACCACTATTCATTGGTAAAGAGCGAAATTCAGAGGTGAGCTTTCGTGGCACAATTGATGATGTTGAAATGTATAATCAGCCTTTAACTCAACAGCAAATCATATCTATGTATAGTCGCAATAACTGGCCAGTAAAAAATCCAATTTCATTTATTGAAGGGACTGATACTATCGTCATTTGTAATGGTCAATCTACATCCTTAGTCGCACGTAAGATTATATGCTATGAAGACTATCAATGGTCAACAGGTGAGAAACAGCAAACCATATCTGTTAACATGGCAGGTACTTATATAATACAAGCTACAGACATCAATGGTTGTATAGATAGAGATACAGTTGTGGTTGTAGAGTGTGAACGAGCTGACGGACTAATTGCTTATTACCCATTTAATAACAACGCATATGATAGCACTCTTAATAGACTGAATGGCGTAGTAAAAGGTGCAGTTAGTGTGTGTGATCGTTTCGATCAACCTCATAGCGCATATGCTTTTGATGGTAAGTCTTCTATTGAAATCCCACATAACCCTAAGTTGGCCTTTGGTGCTTCTAATTTTAGCATATGCGCTTGGGTTAAATTCTGCCAACCACTTTCTGATTACGCAGGAATTGTATGTAAAGGGCCAATAGATGTATTTTATCCAGGGTATCAATTGACAGTTGCAGGAAGAAATAAACTGACAACACAAGTAGGAGACTCAAGTGGATATGGAATTGAGCAGCGGGGTAATTCTAATTTAGATGACAACAAATGGCACTTTGTCGTACTTATTGTATCTCCAGTTAGAAAAAACAATCAATACATAACAATGTATGTTGATGGAAAACTAGAAAAAAACAGTACAGTTTATTCTCCTCAATCTGGATTAAATGCTTCTCTTGGAAATGAATCTCCACTGTACATTGGAAAAGAGCGAAATTCAAAAGTTTTTTTTAAAGGCTTTATAGATGATGTTAGAATTTATCAAGGGAGCATATCGGATTCCTTAATTCAAACCTTATATCGTGAAAATAGTTGGAATAATGATAATTCAGACTTAACAATTAACATAGAAGGAAAAACTGTGTTATGTCCCAATGACTCCACCATTATTAATAGTAGCGGATGCTATGCTCGTTGGTTGTGGTCAACAGGTGATACAACCTCTTCAATAATTGTTCGAAAATCAGGGGTTTATACCTTAACAGTAACTGATTACACAGGCTGTCAAACCAGCAAAGCAATTGCAATTACTGATGGGGAAGGAGGTCTATTAAAAACAAATTTGAGTAAAGCATATAAGGTCTATCCAGGAACTTCACAAACGATAGCCCTTACGCTTGAGTCTAATATTGATAGATTTAAAATCAATCAATTTGATTTGGAGATGCAATACGATCGAGGAGTAGTTCAATTTGAGAAAATTGAAATTAAAAATTCATTATTAGATAAATGGAAAATATCTATTGTAAAACAGGGCGGTGAAGAATGTAAAGCGATTTTTCAAGCACCTGATAATATGGCAATAAAGGGCGAAGGAGTATTAGCCTATATTACTTTTAAAACTCACATTGGGGATACTCTTTCTAGCCTAATTCCTTATAAAATTACACCAATTATTCAAGGATGTGATATACAAACCCAAATTGATCCTGGATTTATATCCATTGACTCATCGCTTTGTGGAATTAAATTTAGATTGATAGAAGCTATTGATCAAAAAACGATTCTGTCCAATCTCTCCTTTAATAAAAAAGACAATTCGATAGAATTTAAATTGCATAATCCAATGGAACAACAAATATCTATAAATCTTTATGATATGAACGGTTGCTTAGTGTGTACAATATTGAATGAATATGTTTTAAAAGGAGAACATCGGCTGTTGAAAAAAATATCAGATCTTTCATCAGGAATATACTGTCTTGTACTTAACACTGAAACTCAACGATCATCCACCTTGATTACCAATTAAAAGGCAATGAAACTAACACAGCACTCAATTAAGATCATACTCGTTATAATCAGCTGTTATAGTGCTTATGGTCAAAATCCTGTTGCATATTTTTCATTTAGTGGAAATGCTAATGATAGTAGTGGTAATAATTTACATGGTACAGTTGTAGGAGCGCAATTAAGTTGTGATAGATTTGGTTTGCCAAATAGTGCTTATTCGTTCGATAGAAATGATTTTATTCAAGTGAGCCATAACACTAAGTTAACATTTGGTGCCAACTCTTTTTCTTTAGCAGCATGGATCAAGTTCTGTAATTCTCAGGCTGAGTATGCAGGTATTATAGCTAAAGGCCCAACTACAATTTTTTATCCGGGCTATCAGCTAACAATTGCGAGTCAAAACAAGCTCACTACGCAGATTGGAGATTCAAGTGGATACGGTATTGAACGTAGAGGGCGGACAAGTTTAGATGATGGGAAGTGGCATTTTGTAGTATTGAACGTTAGTCCTACATCAAGTTCCCAAGAGATAGTGGAGTTATATGTAGATGGGGTATTAGAAGCATATGACCAAAAATATACTCATAAAGCAGGCCTTGATGCTTCATTGAATTATACTAACAATCTCTTTATCGGTAAAGACCGCAACTCTACTCAGTTCTTCAAAGGCTCCATAGACGACATCCGAATCTACCGAGGGGTATTGTCCGATTCACTTATTCAGGCATTGTATCATGAAAATGGATGGCCTAATGCTGTTCCAAGCCTAAAAATTATCCCTAATGGCCCAACAGAGTTCTGTGAAGGGAGTAGCGTTACTCTAACGGCTCCTAACTGCATTCGCTCTTATCAGTGGTCGAACGGTGCTACAACTTCTTCTATTGTGGCCACTACGTCAGGAATATACCGGTTAACGGGGTATGATGTCGATGGTTGTGTAGTCACAGATGACTCTATTACTGTTAAGGCTGTTAATTGCAATCCTGACACTGCTACGGGTGATTTTATTTTCAATATCCCCAGTAATTGCCCAGGAAACAGCGAGCAACTGGGTATCCCATTCGTGAACACCTATTATTCGGACACACTAATTGGTGTTCGTTTTTCTAGTCCTTACTCTACTGCTTTCTCGTACAACGGGTCGTTACCCAGATATTTACCCCCCACAGTACCTGTGGTTTTGCCCATAACTTTCCGCTGGATTAAGCCAGGTGTTCAGAGTGTAGTGATGACGTTGGTAACTTCATCGGGACGCCAACACCGGATTTTATTAAAAACCCCAGTCGGAAACGCTGCAAGCCCTTTCTTAACCCCGGTGCAAATCCGTACTGGCCTAAAATCTGCTCCGTTTGATACCTGCATAACCGTCAATAACTTGTTAGATGCAGGCGTTACAGTAACCGATACTGTATGGATTGGACGGAGCAGAGTTGCCAGATTGCTATCCCCAGCATTCCCCTTTTATGTTGGGCCTAAAGGAGCAGTACAATTATGCTTCCGTGTGGAACCCTCGGCAACCGCAGCTATTGACACTATGTTTCTTGCTGGGGCGAATGCTCCTAAAAATTGCCTTGCATGTTTTTATCAGCCCATCGAAGTAAGCACTGGCCCACCAAGGCCACAGATTTCTTCGATAGCAGATAACAACCCTGTAACCGGTGAAGTTCGATTATCTACTTCAGTATATCCAAACCCTGCTCGTGGCGAACTAACCTTGCAGGTAGCATCGCCTGCTGCTATGGTGGTAAAAGTGATGCTTGTTGATAACGCTGGAAGAACCGTGATGGAGATACTTAATCAGCATTTATACCAGGGAGATAATCTGATCCCAGTAATTACCCACAACATAACCTCGGGGCGTTATATGCTTATTGTCCAATCTTCTTCAGCAAGAAGTACAAACGCTATAACCATTCAACAGTAAAGGGATTGCGCACGATTCTCCGGCAATTAGAACAATGGGTTCCTAAGCCTTTACGGGGTTTAGGAACCCATTACTATGAAATGCTACCGGCAGCGATCCGATACGGCCGTGTTTACCGTGACGCAGTGAAATTCTTAGAGCAATCGCAGTTTTGGGCAAAAGAACAGCATGATGAGTATCAACTCAAAATGCTTCACTTATTGTTAGCACACGCAGTATCCCATGTTCCGTTCTACCGGGATTTATACCAGAGTCATAAAATTCAAGTTGAGGATGTGAGGTCAGTACATGATGTACAGTATTTACCTACAGTACAAAAAACAGATTTACAGACCTACCTACAACAAATAAAAACTGAAAATTATCCCTCTTCTAAATTCCAGTACCATACAACTGGTGGATCAACTGGCCGACCAGTAGGGTTATATTGGGAATCGGACAGAACAGTGCCTTTGGAGCGCGCATTTATTAGAAGGCAGTGGAATTGGGCTGGTTTTGATATAGATCATGATCGCTCAGTAATCTTACGAGGAATCCCTACTGCATCAGGAAAAACAATCGAAAAAATATCAAACAAAAAACTCCGACTCTCAACATATCATTTAACCCCAGCGATTATTGAGCAATACATAAAAGCAATTCAAGATTTTAAGGCTGTTGCAATTCAAGCCTATCCTTCAGCTGCGTACATTGTTGCTCAATATATTCTGGAGCGTGGGGGAACAAAATTTCCTTCGTTGAAAATTGTTTTATGCGGTTCCGAGAATATGTACGACTGGCAGCGCAACATCATTGAGCAAGCATTCGGATGCAAAACATATAGTTGGTATGGGTTAAGCGAATATGTTGCCTTAGCTGGAGAATGTAAACATTCACGAAAATATCATTGCTATTCGGAATATGGAATTACTGAAATAATCAAAGAGAATGGCCAGCAAAGCAAGGGAGGAGAGAGTGGAGAAATCATTGCAACTGGGTTCAATAATTTTGCCTTTCCATTAATTCGATATAGAACGCAAGATGTTGCCACAGTTTCTTCGAATCAGCAATGTCAGTGTGGGAGAAATTATTTGCTCCTTGATAGAATTGAAGGGCGGTTACAAGAAATGATGGTATCCAAAAATGGAAATTTAATATCTATGACAGCTATCAACATGCACTCTGATGTTTTCGATAACCTCTATCAATTTCAATTTTATCAAGACACCCCTGGGAAATTAATTATGAAGCAAGTTCGTCGCGCTGCTTTTTCACAGGAAGATGATAAGAAAATTAACTACGAACTTCAACAAAAAATTGGAGATCAGTTTGATGTAGAATGCGTTGCTGTTGATTCGATTGAAACGACAGAGCGAGGGAAGTCGAGGTTCCTAATACAAAAGATACCAATTGAAAATAGAGGGTTTGCGTGATTATTCCGCAAGTGAATTCTTATCTAATTCAACATGGTTAAGCCATCCTGAAGGGGGACGAAACAACATCAAAGGGGCGTTACCTTGATAATCTGGTATGTTTGAATGCCATTTAATTCTGTTAGTGTCGTTATTATGAATTTTATATTTGGAAAGAACAAAAGCTGATGTGAACATTTTAACTTTTTGCCAGTCAATACCGATTACTGTTGTTGCAGCTATGTCAACCAACAAGGGATTAGCACCGCCAATAATTAGTCCACTATTAATTGGATCAGGGGTTAATGGGCCTTCACCTTCTCCCCCAATAATACCATCAATAATAGAAAAATATCTTCGCTGAGGCGTTTCTTGCATCACTCCATTTTTATCGGCATAGAGAACAACTTTTGTTAAATCTAGAGCAGATCGCCAAGTTGTGTCATTCCCCCACCAGTCTCCTTTAACAAAATTCTGCTTTGATTGAAAACGCCGTAAAATGAATTTATCAATAGCATGCCATCCTACATACGCATACTTTCCCCAAGAGTGATGTTTCCATAGTAAAAAATCCTTGAGCTTTCTATCAATTTTATTGTTAAAGGTGTCGTTGGAGAATTCATCGCCGCCTTTGTCAGGTGATCCAACAGTAAAATGAGGCAAGTAATTTTTCTCGCCATTAATACCGATTAAATTTTTGATATTTAGAGTTACGCCAACTTTTCGATGAACTTTTAATTTGGGAATGCTGATAAATACATCCGAATTTAGAATTGTACGTGCTATGTTGTAGCGATTTTGCTTTTCATTATGAAATTGCCGAGTTTTATCCCGATCATAATCAGCTCCATAGTAGTTTTTGTTTTTTACAGAAGCGTACTCGCTATCTTGATCTAATGGAACAGTAATGTAGCCATCGGGGTCGCCTTGTAGTTTAATGCGCTCCCAAATCACTCCACCATGACGGTACACAGTCCATTCCTTGCGTAAATCTCGTAGCTCAATTGATAAAGTCTCTGTTCGTTTTTTCTGGTAATACTCAAATAAAGTATCAAGCCCATTAACTACCATAAGTTTATTGAAATTAGTATCCCCCTGCGGAGCATCTGCGACGATAATTGCCCCTTTTCCTTGTAGTGCAATCCACACATAATCCATAATAGCGCGGATTATCGAGCCATGCGTAATAACACACTCAATCGGCTTGCCAAGACGGTGATGATGACGAACAAAATTCGGTTTTAGAACAACATTATCGTTTGGTTGTATTAATTCGGACAATGGATTCCATTGTGGGGTGCCGTAATGTTCAGCGTCCAGACCAAGTTGGTGAAAAAGCTGGCGTACGGAATCATACGCAGAGTTGTCTTCAGTGCTGATTTCAGCAAATGGATACTCAGGATAGCGGGTTGATGGATGGAACCCCGCATTCGTCTCCGGGTTGGGATAATGCCAATTCCCTTGAACAAGGCCAACATCATTGTTATTAATGGAGTTTATCATGGCTGTCTGTGTTGTGAGTTTGTAGAAATAAAATTGTAGTCATCAGAAGCATTGAAATGGCTACTTTTACGCGGCCTTGTGCCGGCTATAACCTTGTCAATAAAAACTACACATGAACCTCTCATTACTTACGGCAACGTTTTTCTGCCTAATCACCGCGATTGCTTTCGCCCAATCCCCCGATTCCCCCCCCCAGAAAACTATCTATGTTTCTGGGGTGGCCGAGGCTGTGGTGGAGCCGGATGAGGCACTGTTCTTGGTGCTGATCCAGACGAAGGATGTGAACATTGATTCTGCCCTGGACAAAAATGCTAAAGTTTGGGGGAAGTTCCTTGATCTGATGAAGCAGATGAATATCCCTGACAATCTTCTCCAATCCGATCGTGTGGAAATCGAACCCGAATACTTGGGGAAAACGCCAGAGTATAGCATTGCCCGTGGCAAAAGCTCCTACAAAGAAGCCGATGAACCTACCGTCCATGAGTACTCGGTGGAACGGCGCGTTGCCGTTACCCTGAAATCCTTGAACAACTACACGGAATTTCTTGCAAAAATCTTGAAGTTGGATGTAAAAATTAGCACATCCCCCATTGTGCGCCTTTCCACCATTGATGCTAAACGGGAGGAATTACGATTGGCCGCCATCCGTAACGCGAAAGAGCGTGCCGTTAGCCTTGCTGCCGAAATTGGTATTGGTGTCGGTGATGCTATTTACATCCGCGAGCGGGACGGATACTCACGGTATGACGACGAAGAGTATTCCCCCGCGCTCCGTGGTGGCGATGTAAGCTCCATGAGCAGAAACATTGCTCCGGGCAAGTTAAGCCTTCAATATGCCGTGACAGTGGTCTTTGAATTAGTGCCACGGTGACCCCCTCTCTGCTTGGAAAAAATCCATAAAAACATAGAACGGGAGCCTACTGTCTGTTAGGCTCCCGTCCTATTACTACGATGCTCCGTCAGTGTTGTCTTGTCATCGTTCAGTCGTACAGTCCAATCTCAGTCCCTGGCTGACGTTGCATCATGTTCTGCTTGGTAGCACTTGGAGTGCGCTTCCCTCTCTCTCTCTCGTGCGCACAGTTCTCGGCTCTCCCTTGCAATCTATGTGGTGGATGTTTGTATGAAGGTTTTGGCGGAGGCGATGAATAACGTGTACCATATTTCCGTTACGTTGTCACCTGTATCGTTGCTCTCTGTTCTCTCTCTCTGTTGTGCTGTTCGCCAATGTTCTGGGTTATTCATCCTGATAACCTCCGCCAAGAATGTTCGGATCTATTTTCAAGGTACCATGTTGTGTACCGGCTTCGGGGGGAACAACGATAGGCGGGAAGAAAAGGTTAGCAGCAACCCCCAAAAAATTTTTAGGACGCAAAACAGAGCAGGCATGAAGAGGGAAAACTCTCCATGCCTGCGGCTATTTCTGGGAAGCAAACGGAGCTTGCGGGGATTACATTGCGGCAATCACCGCATCACCAAACTGGCTGCACTTGATCTCAGTTGCCCCTTCCATCAGGCGGGCAAAATCGTAGGTTACGCGCTTGTTGGCGATAGCACCATCCATCCCCTTGATGATTAAATCAGCAGCTTCGGTCCAGCCCATGTAGCGAAGCATCATCTCGCCGCTAAGAACCACCGAACCAGGATTGACTTTATCAAGGTTGGCATATTTCGGTGCGGTTCCGTGGGTTGCCTCGAAAATTGCTGCACCGCTGATGTAGTTGATATTCGCCCCCGGCGCAATCCCAATCCCACCAACTTGCGCGGCCAGCGCGTCGCTTAGGTAGTCGCCGTTCAGGTTCAGCGTGGCGATGACGTCGAACTCGTCCGGGCGGGTAAGCACTTGCTGAAGGGTGATGTCGGCAATGGCATCTTTGATGATAATGCCCGCGCCGGGCTTTCCTTCGGGGATTCGGCACCACGGCCCGCCATCAATTTCTTCCGCGCCAAAGTAGCGTTTGGCCACATCGTAGCCCCAATCGCGGAATGCCCCTTCGGTGAACTTCATGATGTTCCCCTTGTGAACCAGCGTGACGCTTTTGCGGTTGTTGGCAATGGCGTAGCTGATTGCACTGTGGATCAGCCGGACGCTTCCGCTGCGGCTTACCGGCTTGACCCCCAAGCCAACCATCACTTCGTCGAACGATTCCGGCACGCCAACGGTGTCCCAGAACGCGGTGGCTTTTTCGCTGGTTCCAAAACGGATTTTGTCGAACGCTTTTGGGAACTCAGCTTTCAAGAAATCCAACATCTTCTGCGCTTCGTCGGTGCCGGCTGCCCACTCAATTCCGGCGTAGATGTCCTCCGTGTTTTCGCGGAAGATCACCATATCCACTTTCTCGGGATGGCGAACAGGGCTTGGAACCCCTTCGAACCAACGCACCGGACGCAGGCAAACGTACAGGTCAAGCATCTGGCGCAGCGCAACATTCAGGCTGCGGATTCCCCCACCCACCGGCGTTGTGAGCGGCCCTTTGATGCCAACTAAATACTTCTTGAACGCATCCAGCGTGTCCTCCGGAAGCCAGATTGCTTCCCCATACACCTCGTTCGCTTTTTCGCCAGCATAGACTTCATACCAAGCGATTTTTTTTGTTCCGCCGTAGGCTTTCTCCACTGCGGCATCCAAAACGCGGACGCTGGCGCGCCAGATGTCGGCCCCGGTTCCGTCGCCTTCGATGAATGGGATGACGGGATTGTTCGGGACATGTAGTTGCCCCTGCTGCATGGTGATCGGTTCGCCAACGGTTGGCGGCTGAAGCGTAAATGCCATATTGGTGTTGCTGGTAAAGCGTTTAGTGATTGTTGGAAAGGTGCAAAGATACGGGGAGCAAAGGGGGAAGGAATGAAACGAGAGGAAAAGAAGGATGAGGGGGAACAAGAAAATGGGGAAGCCCAAAGACATTCTGGAAATTCCTACCTCAGTCACTGTATCCTTCTTGCCGATTCCCTGTTCTTCTTGTTGATTTTCCGGTATCCATCCTTCATCGCTTGAAATTCTTCCGTCGCCATACCACCGTTGCTGTGCGGGAACTTCCCGATGACGACCTGTGCGCCATGATTGCCACTGGCGAGCATCGGGAATCGGAGGCCGCGTTTACCGAACTGTACGGGCGGTATGCACGGCGCATCCACGCGTATTGCTCCCGCATTTTAAGCGACCAGCAAGATGCCGAGGATGTCTTCCAGGAAACCTTCATCCGATTTCACCACACCCTTCGGAAAAAAAAATCTGAGGAAGGTGAACCAACGCTGAACCGCAATACCAGCGGCCTGCTGTTCACCATTGCCCGCAACCTTTGCCTGAACCAGAAACAACGGAACATCCGCTGGCAAGCCGAGCAGGTGGAAAGCGACATGCTGTACGCCTGGGATAAGCCGTACGAACAAAAGGAAATGGTGGAGCTTATCACCACCGCGCTGGAACTTTTGCCGGAAGATTACCGCGAGGCGTTTGTCCTGCGGGAGTACGATGGGCTTCCGTACAACGAGATTGCCGAGCTTACCGGGGCCTCGCTGGCAACAGCAAAAATCCGGGTGTTCCGCGCAAAGGAAAAACTCCGCAAGATTCTGGAGCCATACTTGCGGGATAGTCAATTGAACGATTAGCTGGCATCAATGCCGGGTTAGACCCAAAGGTTAGAGAATTGCCATGACCTACTCCGAAATGCTGCATGATCTGTTGGAGTCCTCGCTGCCGTCGGCAGGCGAGGAGACTCTGTTCCATGCTCTGGCAGCCGATGAAGACCTCCGTTTCGAGTTCAAAGCGCTCCTGAAAATGCGCGATGCCGTCCGCGACGACGACCGCGCTGCCGCAGTGCCATTGGCTTCAACAACGAAGATATTCAGTCGGCTTGGCTACATGGCTCCGGGCGTTGGCGCGGGGGCCGCTGCCGGAAGCGGGGTTGCTTCGTTCTTCCGCACGTTCGGCACTCACACCGCCGCAGTGATCTTGGGAGTCGTCCTGGCAAGCAGTTGGTTCGTTTGGGTTGATGGAGGTTCGCAGCAGGAAATTGCCGCGACAACTTCACCGCTGGGAGTTCAGCAAGCTCCGTTGCGGCAGTCATCGGGTGGGGAGAATGGAGCTTTTCTGCCGGAATCATCGCTATCGGGTGGCGGTGTGGTTCTATCACGTTCCGGAGAAGCGGTTGCAAACGAAACCCCGATAGTGCGGCAGCCAAGCAGCGGGAAACTGAGTAACAACGGCAGAAGACTTTCAGCCGAAATCGCTTCCGATGACAGATACGTAAACAGCCCAGCAAACAGCCAGAAAAACCACACAGCAAACAACGCCGCAATCAGCAATCCCGCAGTTGCTTGGCGTAGCGACTCTGCAGAGTTTGCCACGAAGCTCACTTATCTGGAGCCGCAATCTTTGGCTCCCACATCCATCACCCAGGTAAGCCTTCGCCAAGTGCCAGATGCGCCCGCCGCATCTGGCCCAGACAGTAGTCTGAGTTTGAGCAGCGAGAGCTTGGAAGCTCCAGCGTTGTTTTCCAGTTCGGCAGTGGCTCCGGCGGCTACTGGCCGTTCGTTTCGTCCGGACCTTCGGTTGGGGCTGCGCGCTGTTTCGCCGGTGCATCTTACCAAGCCAGCGGGGCCATTGCCAACGTCGGATAATTTGAACAACGTCACGGCATCGCTGGTGGTGCGTGGGTTCTCGCAGAACTTTGCAGCGGTGATTGAAGCCGGACGCGAATCCTACGTTCAGAAATTCGATCAACTGAAATCGGACGGGCGTGTGTTCCATATTGAGCAAGCTCCGTCGGTGCTGTGGGGTGGGATTGGGTTGCGCTACGCTGTCGCGCCGGAATCAACCTTCAACCCGTTTGTTCAGGGGATGATTGGGGGATCGGAAGCTGGCCCACTGGCCCGCTCGATGGTGGGCCTTGATTGGCAGTTCAGCCGCTCGGCAGGGATCACCTTCGGGATAGAGTATAGCTTGCTCAGCTTCGCGTTTCAGGATCGCGCTTGGTACTCGCAGCGGGTTGGCGTTGGCGGCGGGGTGACCTTCCGGCTGATGGAAGATTGATGATGCAGATGCTTCCACAAACAATGAACGAGAAAACAACCACATATCGCTTGGCTGTGGCGGCATTGGCCGTCACCATGCTGGCGTTGTTCGCTTCGGCCTGCAAGTCGCCAACCGATTTCGACACTCCCCAGCGTGTGGACTCCTCCCAAGTTGGCGATACGGTTCTTCCGCTTGTTTCCAGCCAGGTGTTGATGGCCCCCTTCACCCAAACAATTGCGGTGAACGGTTTCATCTTCTTCCATGACTTGCCGTTAGGCCCTGATGCGGCAACCGGAAGTTTTGCCGGAACGCTAACGCGCCGCGCCGGGCGCGCCACTCTGTCACTATCGCTGAATGTGCAGCACGACCCCACAAAATCCTACTACGGGGCTGGCGGATTTATCCCCCACCAAGCCGTTGGGCTTACGCTGAAGGTTGCCGATATGCCGGTGGATTCGCTCAGGTTCACAACGGCGACGGCGGACGAAGCCACAGGCGCGGCCACCATCTCCCTTGCCGAATACAGCCCGACCGGAACGCTGGTGGGGGTGAACGTTGTGCCAGCATCGCTATCGCTCTCCAACGCGGTGGTTCAGCTTAGCGACCCACAAAACAATGGGGCAACAATCCAAGCCATCCAGTGCCAGATTCGCCTGATTTCCACCGCCGAAGACTCCACCGGCAACCTCTATTTCTACCGCGTGGATGGTCATCTATTTATCCCGTGGCCGTAGGCAGGGCTGTTAAGAGTTTTGGAACGCAGTGGATTGGAGAGGCAAAGAAACGATGGAACTGATTCGACGAATGTCAGGCGAAGCCTGACAGAGAAAGAAAAGATTCCCCTCCTGTGGAGGGGTGGCAGGCGTAGCCTGACGGGGTGGTGGGGCTACGCAGGAGGATACTCCAACATCACTGCCCTGAAACCACCCCGCCCTGGCGGGCACCCCTCCACTGGAGGGGAATGGAGGCGGTGATTCGATCAAGAATGCAACGCTCACCTTCGCCAACAACATCCTCCGACTTCATTGCCTTGTGAGAACTTAACAGCCCTGGTGGCCGTAGGGGGATGAGGATTGAGAATGGAGGTGTTTTGAGGGAGATAAGCATGAGCGGGGGGGCAGTGGTCAGTGGTCAGTGGTCAGTTGGTTCCCGGGTTTGGCTTCATTTCACTCTTCCCATCTCACTCTTCACTCTTCGATATCATCATCCCCGAATTCCTCTCCTGTTTTCCCACCCGTCTGTCCTACCCATGCCAGTTTTTGCAGGCGTATGTTTGCCAGTGAATCAGTGAGGTTCGGGGGCAACTACTGCTGGTAATCATTTCACGGAGAACGTTATGCAACGCTTGGCACTTGGTGTGATGCTGGTAGGATGGATGCTTGCGCCGCTAACAATGCTGGCGCAGGAGAATCAGAGTTTTGAGCTGTGGGAAGAATCGCAGGGGAGAGAGCAGCCGGTGGGATGGAGAGGAAGCCCGTTTGGAGTGGGGAAATCGGAAGGGGGACGCGACGGGAAATTTGCCGCCACCGTGTGGAACTGGTACTACTACGGCAAAGGATATTTGATGAGCGGTGCCGGCGAGGCGTTTTGGCTTGACATGAACCGTGGGGGAACTCCACTATCGTGGAAGCCAGCCACCCTAACCGGATACTACCGCTACACCACCGACAGCAACAGCCGCCAAAACACCTCCGGCATTGTTGCGGTGATGCTGCGCCGCTGGAATCCCCAAACACAACGCGCCGACACCATCGGCTTTGCTGAACAGCATTTGCCCCCCACGCCAACGTTCCGCCAGTTCACCCTTCCCATCCGCGATTACGCCCCTGGAGTGATGCCCGACTCCATGGTGATCGCCATTATTTCTAGCGATAGCGGATTCTGCTCAACAGAATCATCCGGCAACTGCTGCTATTTAACGGTAGATGATCTGCGGCTACGTTCGGCCAGCGGTGTGGAAACTGAGGTGGCCGATCTGTTCCCGACGGTTCGCGTGGTTCCCAATCCGATTGCGGGCGCGGGGGCTGGTAGCCTTGTGGAGTGGCCGTCAGCGGCCAGCGGCCCGTTTACGCTGCGGATTATCGCTGCCAATGGTCAGATTTTGCACACCGCCAGAGCGATTGAAGGAACCCAAACCATCATCCACCCCAATGATTTTCCAAGTGGCAGCTATCTGATAGAGGTGCGAAACAGCCGCGAAGAATTGGTGGGACGAGGGAAGATGTTAAGCCTGGGACGGTAAGCCAGAAAACCGCTTCACACAAATGACCAATGCCCAGCTGTGCGCGCTGCCAGGCTGGTCATTGGTCATTGGTCATTGGTCATTGGTTGGTTTCCGGCTTTGTCTTCATTTCACTCTTCCCATTTCACTCTTCACTCTTCGCTTCGGCTCCCTCTCCCACCGGACGAAAGTGAGGCAAGCAGCACCTTCACCCATTTGGGAGAGGGCGGGGGGTGAGGGCAGGGAGCGAAGGCGGCTGGGTTCGGTGGCTCCACTCATACTTCGACGTGGCTCAGCATGAGCGGAGGGCTGCGTTCGGCGGTGGCTTCTCTTCAATATTACTCCGTGCTTCAGCGCGGAGCTTGCGTGCCACCTCACTTCCCCTCTTCGGTTCCTTCCCGGCTTTGGCTCCCTCTCCCACCCGACCAATCTGAGGCAACCAGCATCAACACTTGTTTGGGAGAGGGCGGGGGGTGAGGGCAGGGAGCGAAGGCTTCTCGGTTCGGCGGCTCGGCTCATACTTCGACGAAGCTCAGCATGAGCGGAGGGTTGCGTTCGCGGTGGTGGCTGGTTGGACGAAAGGAGGGGTTCCCATTCTTAGCCCCGAATGGGGCGATAGTCACATAGCCCAGCGGCGCAAGCCCTGGGAACATCGCGCACATCAATAACCGATAGCCCCGAATGGGGCGACAGAGTTCATCCGCACCAGCCATTCTTCCGCCCGCTACGGGGCTATCCAAGCGAAATGTTTTCGTGATCCCCAAGGCTTACGCCATTGGGCTACGCTGGCTGTCGCCCCATTCGGGGCTTTGGTGGCTTCGGGGTTCGGTGGCTCCGCTCATACTTCCACGGAGCTTCAGCATGAACGGAGGCCTGCGTTCGCAGGCCTCGGCTCTCTCACTTCTATTTCCTACTTCCTACGTTCTACTTCCCCGCTACTTCCGCCCCGATTCCAACGATTCCGCGACCGTTAGTGCCACCACGTTCACGATGTCCTGCACGTCGCTGCTGCGTTGCAACACGTGGACTGGTTTGTTCATCCCCATCAGCAACGGGCCAATTGCTTCGCATTCCCCAATCCGCATCAGCAGTTTGTAGGCGATATTGCCGGAGTCAATGTTCGGGAAGATCAGCACGTTTGCCGGCTGGCCGCCCAGCGTGTTGAACGGGTAGAAGTGGTTCAGAATATCGGACATCACGGCTGCGTCGGCCTGCATCTCGCCATCCACCAACACGTGCGGGTGGGTGAGCTTCACAAGCTCGGTAGCCCGTTTCATTTTCACGGCGTTTGGATGCTTCGATTCGCCAAAATTGCTGAAGGAGAGCATTGCCACGCGGGGTGTCACGTTGAATCGGGCTGCGGTTTCGGCGGCCATCAACGCAATCTCGGAAAGGTCGTCGGCGGTGGGGTCAATGTTCACGGTGGTGTCGGCAAGGAAGTACTGCCCCCCGGATTTTGGCATCATGATGTACAGCCCCGCAACCCGTGAGTATCGTGGGTCGCGCCCAATGATCTGCAACGCCGGGCGGATAACATCAGGGTAGGACATCGAAACCCCCGCCACCACACCATCGGCATCGCCACGGCGGACCATCATCATTCCAAAAAAAATGGTCCGGATCAGCATCCGCCCCGCTGCGGCTTCGGTAACGCCTTTGCGGGCGCGTAGCTGGAAGAACGCATTGCGGTAGGTGAACCTCCGTTCGTCCTCCAGCGGGTTCACAATTTCCACACCGCTTAAATCAATGTGGTATTGCTCGGCAAGCTCGTTGATCACCGGTGGCCGGCCAAGCAAAATGGGACGGCAGATACGCTCCTCCACCAACCGTTGCGCTGCGCGAAGTATCGGAAGCTCTTCCCCTTCCGGCATCACAATCCGCTTTTTCCGCTGGCGCGATTGGGCAAGGTTGAAAATTGGAACCATGAACCCCTGCCGTTTCCCAAGCCGTGCCTCAAGTTGGTGGCGGTACTCATCCCAATCCTGAATTGGGCGGCGGGCAACGCCGGTCTCCATTGCCGCGCGTGCCACCGCCGGGGCCACCCACAGCAGCACCCGCTGATCGAACGGTTTTGGGATGATATACTCGGGTCCAAAACTGATTGGCTGGTCGTCGTAGCTGCGGATGACTGCGTCGGGAACGTCCTCGCGGGCAAGCTGGGCAAGGGCTTTTGCTGCGGCCAACTTCATCTCATCGTTGATTGCGCGGGCGCGCACATCCAATGCCCCACGGAAGATGAACGGGAATCCCAAAACGTTATTCACTTGGTTCGGGTAATCGCTTCGCCCGGTGGCCATGATGATGTCGTCGCGGACGCTGGTGGCTTCCTCGTAGCCGATTTCTGGATCGGGGTTTGCCATTGCAAAAGCGATTGGCTTCGGCCCCATCGTGGCAATCATCTCCTGCGTTACCACCCCAGCCGCCGATAAGCCGATGAACACATCAGCCCCTACCATTACTTCGGATAGAGTCATCGGCGTGGTTCCGTTGGCGAACTCTGCTTTGTAGATGTCCATCTCCTGGCGTCCTTCGTACAGCAGCCCCTCCTTGTCGCACATGAAAATGTTCTGGCGGAGCGCGCCAAGCAGAAGGTAGAACCGTGAGCAACTGATGGCCGCCGCGCCAGCACCGCTAACCACAATCTTTACTTCATCAATTTTCTTCCCTTGCAGCTCCACCGCGTTCACCAATGCCGCGCCGGAGATGATGGCGGTCCCATGCTGGTCGTCGTGGAAGACGGGGATGTTCATCCGCTCCTTCAATGTGGCCTCAATCGAAAAGCACTCTGGGGCCTTGATGTCTTCCAAGTTGATGCCGCCAAAGGTTGGCTCCATTGCTGCAACGGCATCAATCACCGCTTGCTCCTCGGTCACGTTTAACTCAATGTCGAACACGTCAATGTCTGCGAATTTTTTGAACAGCACCCCTTTCCCTTCCATCACCGGTTTCCCCGCTTCGGGCCCGATATTGCCAAGCCCCAACACAGCGGTTCCGTTGGTGATAACCGCCACAAGGTTCCCCTTTGCGGTGTAGTCATAGACCTTCTCTTCGTCCAGCGCGATTTCGCGGCACGGCTCGGCAACGCCGGGGGTGTAGGCCAACGACAAATCCCGCTGGGTGGATACGGGTTTGGTGGAGACGATCTCCATCTTCCCAGGCCGCCCCATTTTGTGATACTCTAGCGCGTCCTCGCGCTTGATCTGAATTCCCATCTGGTCGAATTGTTCGTGAGAACGGATGCCCCCGCCGCTTGCATCACACGTTTGCGGGGACTACAACGGGGCCAAAGATACGAGAGGGAGGGGGTGAAATTGATAATGAGGTGTTCCGGCAACGTGAGAATTTAGCGTGAGTGAGGGCCGGTAGTCAGTGGTCAGTAGTCAGTTCCCGGCTTTGTCTTCATTTCACTCTTCTCATCTCACTCTTCACTCTTCAACTCCCCCTCCTTATTTTGCCGGCCACAAAAGAAAAAAAAAGAATCTTCTCTTCTCCAATCCAACACCATGGCCAATCCCGACCCAACCCTTGCCGAACTCCGCGCCGCCGCCGAAGCCGCTGCCACCCCGGCCGAACGCGCCAACGCCCTAAATCAACTTGCCGAACAGTTGGAAAAACAGGGCCAATACGCCGAAAGCCTTGCCGCAGCCGAGCGCGCCCACACCCTTGCCAAACAAGCCAAAGAACCCACCGCAGAAGCGAATGCATTGCGCTTGCAAGGGGTGGCTTATTACCGCAGAGGGAGTTACACTGAGGCATTACGGCTACTTGAGCAATCGCTAAAACTCTATGAACAGCTTGGCCAGCGTTCCGGTGTTGCCCGTGTTACCGGGAACATCGGGAATGTGTACCGGAGCCTTTCGGAGTACGGGAAAGCGTTGGAGTATTACACCCGTGCGCTTGAGCTGCATGAAGAGCTTGGCGATCGTTCCGGTGTTGCCCGTGTTACCGGGAACATCGGGAATGTGTACCAGAGCCTTTCGGAGTACAGGAAAGCGTTGGAGTATTACACCCGTGCGCTTGAACTGTATGAAGAGCTTGGCCAGCGTTCCGGTGTTGCCGGTGTTACCGGGAACATCGGGCTTGTGTACTTGAGCCTTTCGGAGTACGGGAAAGCGTTGGAGTATTTCACCCGTGCGAGGGCCTTGAATGAAGAACTTGGCGAGCGTTCCGGCGTGGCTCGTGTTACCGGGAACATCGGGAATGTGTACTGGAGCCTTTCGGAGTACGGGAAAGCGTTGGAGTATGACACCCGTGCGATTGAACTGTATGAAGAGCTTGGCGATCGTTCCGGTGTTGCCCGTGTTACCGGGAACATCGGGAATGTGTACGTGAGCCTTTCGGAGTACGGGAAATCGTTGGAGTATTTCACCCGTGCGCTTGAACTCCATCAAGAGCTTGGCGAGCGTTCCGGTGTTGCCGGTGTTACCGTGAACATCGGGAATGTGTACTGGAGACTTTCGGAGTACGGGAAAGCGTTGGAGTATTACACCCGTGCGCTTGAACTGCATGAAGAGCTTGGCGAGCGTTCCGGTGTTGCCAGTGTTACCGGGAACATCGGGAATGTGTACTTGAGCCTTTCGGAGTACGGGAAAGCGTTGGAGTATTACACCCGTGCGATTGAACTGCATGAAGAGCTTGGCGAGCGTTCCGGTGTGGCGATTGTTACCGGGAACATCGGGAATGTGTACCAGAGCCTTTCGGAGTACGGGAAAGCGTTGGAGTATTTCACCCGTGCGCTTGAACTCCATCAAGAGCTTGGCGAGCGTGACGGTGTTGCCCGTGTTACCGGGAACATCGGTTCACTCTACGCTCAGAAAGGATTTGCTGAGTACAACCCGGCCAAAGCCGAAGAACTCCTCCAGCAAGCAATTACCCTCAACCAAGAATTAGGAACGAAGAAAGAACTCTACGAAAACCACGAAGCCTTAGCCAACCTCTACGCCCAAGAGAACCGCTGGGAAGAAGCTCTGCAGCAGTACAAAAAATATCACGAGGCCTACGGAGAGGTTCACACCGAGGAGGCACTGAAGAAGGCTGCCCAAGTTGAGCAGCAACGCCAAGTTGCCGAGATGGAGAAACGCATCGCCATTGAACGCGCCCGTGCCAAAGCCACCGAAGAACTCCTCCACAAAACATTGCCCCCAACCATCGCCAACCGGATTATTGCCGGCGAGCAGAACATTGCCGACCGGCACGCTTCGGCAAGCGTGCTGTTCGCCGATGTCGTCGGCTTCACCCCAATGACCGCAAGCATGCCGGCCAGCGCGGTGTTGGAGTTCATGAACTTCGTCTTCGCCCACTTCGATGGCATTGCCGCCAAGCATGGCTGCGAGCGAATCAAGACAATCGGCGATGGCTACATGGCCGTCTGCGGCGCGCCGGTGGAGTGCCAGGATCATGCTGAAAGAATCGCGAGAATGGCGATGGAGATGCTGAAGGATGTAGCCTTGCCAGCAAGCATCACGGAGTATCTGCCAGCAGGAGTG
>JAEUSP010000130.1 GCA_016788565.1 Chlorobiota bacterium
CGCACGGTCCAAAGCCCCAACCCAGCGTTTGCTCACCTCCAGGTCCCGCTTACCTCCTCCTTCATGCTCTCCACCAAACCCGGCAAGGAAGCCTACGTGATGCCGGTGATCGAAAACGGGAACTACCACTTTACTGTGAAGGTTGGCCCGCCGGAAAATCTGGAGAAGGCGGAGCAGGGGACGAAAGCCGTTGGGCGTGGCGCAAATTTCTTCTGCTTGCTTTCCAAGACTGCAATCAGTGGCGATTACATCAAAGCCGAAGGACAGGCCGGGCGAATGGGCTCACGCATGATGGCCATTGTGGCCGAAGGCTCCCGTGGGCGCATCTACCTTCCTCCAACTCCGGAGCATGAGGCTGCTGCAACGAAGGCGAAGCCAACATGGAAGCCAGAAGTAACGATTTCCGGCAGCACGCAATATCTGGGTGTCAAGCCGTACGGAATAGAGCAATTCGATGCCCTCTTCACCCCCCGCCAACTCACCGCGCTGACCACCTTCTCCGACTTGGTGGCCGAAGCGCGCCAGCGGGTGCTGCAGGATGCCATTGCCGCCGGCATGAGCGATGACGAAATCCCCCTTGACAACGGCGGCACCGGCGCAACCGCCTACGCCGATGCGGTGGCGGTGTATTTGGCGTTTGGGATCAGTCGGCTGAGCGATAGAGGCTCTATGATCTGTGGGTGGGATGTTGGATGCGCCAAAATCCGCAACACATTTGGGCGGCAAGCAATCCCAATGGTTTGGAATTATGCTGAAGGGAATCCGTTTTCGGACTCGACAGGGAATTTTAGTTCGCTGCTTGAATGGGTGGAAAAATTCCTTCATACCACGCCAGCAACATGTGCAAGCCATGCCATGCAGGCTGATGCTTCCACGCAATCCATCAGCCACAACAAGATCATCTCCACCGACCCTCCCTACTACGACAACATCCCCTACGCCGATCTTTCCGATTTTTTCTACGTTTGGCTTCGGCGTTCGCTCCGTTCGGTGTTCCCCGGCCTGTTCGCCACCCTTGCGGTCCCCAAAGCGGAGGAGCTTGTGGTTAGCCCCTACCGCCACGGCGGCAAGGCCGCTGCCGAGCAGTTTTTTCTGGAGGGGATGACCCGCGCAATGGCGGGGCTTGCGGCCCAGGCCCACCCGGCATTCCCGATCACCATCTACTACGCCTTCAAGGCCTCCGAGACGAAAGGGGACGGGACCGCCTCGACCGGCTGGGAGACCTTTCTGGAGGCGGTGATGAAAGCGGGGCTATCCATTGGCGGCACCTGGCCAATGCGAACCGAGCTTGCCAACCGGATGAGAGGGATGGACAGCAACGCGTTAGCCTCCAGCGTGGTGCTGGTGTGCCGCCAGCGTGGGGCTGGCGCGCCGGTGGTATCGCGGAAGGAATTCCTGCGGGAGCTAAACGCGGCGTTGCCGGAAGCGTTGGGAGCGATGACGCGCCAGGGGAGCGGCGAGCACTCGCCGGTGGCGCCGGTGGATTTGTCGCAAGCGATGATTGGGCCTGGGATGGCGATTTTCAGCAAGTACGCGGCGGTGCTGGAATCGGACGGCACGCCGATGGGGGTGCGAGCGGCGTTGCAGCTGATTAACCGTTACCTTGCCGGCGACGATTTCGATGCCGACACACAATTCTGCTTGCAGTGGTTTGAATCCAACGGCTGGGGCCAGGGGAAATTTGGCGAGGCCGACGTGCTGGCGCGCGCCAAAGGGACCACCGTGGCAGGGGTTGCCGAATCGGGGGTGGCGACCGCAAGCCAGGGGAAAGTGCAACTGATCCGTTGGGCCAACTACCCCGCCGCTTGGTCCCCCGAGCGCGACGCACGAATGCCGGTGTGGGAGGGGCTGCACCAGTTAATCCGGGCGCAGCAAACCCAGGGGGAAGACGAAGCCGGAGCGTTAAGCGCGAAGATGCAAACGCAGATGGGGGGAATCCGCCAGCTGGCCTACCGGCTTTATACCCTGTGCGAGCGGAAAGGCTGGGCCGAGGACGCGCGCGCCTACAACCAGCTGGTGACCTCGTGGGAGTGGATTGAGAAAGCCGCCGCGGAAGCCGCCGCCACCACAAACCAACCCCGCCCGGTAAGCCAGCAGATGGGGCTTGATTTGTAAAAAGGATGGGGGGGGGGGGCTGTTAAGAGTTATGGAATGCAGTGGATTGCAGAGGCAAAGAAACGATGGAACTGATTCGACGAATGTCAGGCAAAGCCTGACAGAGAAAGAAAACATTCCCCTCCCCCGGAGGGGTGGCAGGCGAAGCCTGACGGGGTGGTGGGGCTACGCAGGAGGATACTCCAACATCACTGCCAAGAAACCACCCCGCCCTGGCGGGCACCCCTCCACTGGAGGGGAATCAAGGCGATGATGCGATCAAGAATGCAACCTTCAGCTTCGCCAACAACATCCTCCGGCTTCATCCCCTTATGAGAACTTAACAGCCCTGGGATGGGGGGGGGGGCTGGAAGCCGCGAAGCAAGAGGGGGGTGATAAAAAAATTATTCAACCAAAGCGACCCGCATCCAAACGGCCCTGGGTTTGGGGATGGGGGGTGAGCAACACAAGGAGAACCAGACAATGACGATGAAGCCCTGGCGTGAGATCGCCAT
>JAEUSP010000038.1 GCA_016788565.1 Chlorobiota bacterium
CCGAGCGCCATCGGTCAAGCGTCTTGATAGCGATGCCGAGGTCATCAGCGACCTGTCGTCGTGTTTTCTTGGCTTCATCCAGCATACGAAGTGCTTCGAGTTTAAACTCTTTGGTAAACGTCCTGCGTTGTTGTCCCATGGATAGTGCCTCCTGATGTTTGTAAAATACCCACTTATCTCCTTCTCCACTTTTTCGGGGGAGGATCAGTTCTGATACTTGCAAACGACACTTTTTTTTGGAGAATAAAACAACCATGTCCTCCACCATCTACCTTGTTGCCAGCGGCGACCTTCGGCTTGCCGCAAACCAGAACTGCGAAGCCGCACAAGCCGCAATGGAGCAGAAGATTGTTGCCGTTGTGGAGCGCGAAGGCCACCGCATCCAACGCGCCCACCCGATTGACCCGCAAAAAGGGCATGGCTTTATTGACAGCCAGCGATATGGGATTGAGGTTTTTCGGGAAATCCCCGACGATGCCCCGTTGATGTTGGCCAAAGCAGTGTGGCAGTACAGCCACCACGTTCTTGCCGGATTGTTCACCCACAAAGGGCCGATCCTTACGGTTGCGAACTGGAGCGGGATGTGGCCAGGGCTGGTGGGATTGCTGAACCTGAACGCTTCGCTAACAAAAGCCGGGGTGAAGTACAGCACGCTCTGGAGCGAAGACTTCACCGATGATTTTTTTGTGAAAGGCTTGCGCCAGTGGCTGCGCAAAGGTCGGGTGAAGCACGACACCTCACACGTGCGCCGTTTCGATGCCGATGATGCCCCGAAGAAAGCCGTGAAAATTGGCCGCACGTTTGCCAAAACTCTGCGCCAGCAGAAAGCGATCATGGGGATTTTCGACGAAGGGTGCATGGGGATGTACAACGCAATCATCCCCGACGAACTGCTTCATCCCACCGGAGTTTTTAAAGAACGGCTCAGCCAATCAACCCTTTATGCCCGGATGCTCACCGTTGCCGATGCCGAAGCGCGCGGTGTGTATGATTGGCTGCGGCAGCGTGGGGTGAAATTCCAGCTTGGAACCGACGAGGCGACCGAGCTGACCGAACGCCAAATTTTGGAGCAGTGCAAGATGTACATTGCCGCGGTCCGCATCGCCGATGAGTTTGGGTGCGACACCATCGGCATCCAATACCAGCAAGGGCTGAAAGACCTTACCCCCGCTAGCGACCTTGCCGAAGGAATCCTGAACAACAGCGAACGCCCGCCAGTCTATCGTGAAGAAACGGCCGAAGAACTTTTCCCCGGCGAAGCAGTGGTGCATTTTAACGAAGTGGATGAGTGTGCAGGGTTGGACGCGCTTGTCACCTATCGCCTGTGGCGGCAGCTTGGCTTCCCTCCGGAAACAACGCTGCACGACCTCCGTTGGGGCCGCCATTTCCAGGGGCGCGGCGTGAACGATTTTGTTTGGGTGCTGGAGATCAGCGGGGCCGCTCCGCCTGCGCATTTCATTGACGGCTACGCCGGCGCCAGCAGCGAACGCCAGCCGCCGATGTACTTCCGGCTTGGCGGCGGTTCGCTGAAAGGGGTGAGTAAGCCGGGGTGGGTGGTCTGGAGCCGTGTGTTTGTTGCGGACGGGCGGCTGAACTTCGACACCGGATTAGCAGAGGTTGTGGAGCTACCGCCAGAAGAAACCGAGGAGCGTTGGCAAGTAACCACCAGCCAATGGCCAATCATGCACGCAGTGCTCCAGGGGGTAAGCCGTGACCAGATGATGGCGCGCCACAAATCGAACCACATCCAAGTTGCCTACGCCCCAACCCGCGCCGCTGCCCGCACCGGAATGTTCGCCAAAGCCGCAGCAATGCAGGAGCTTGGGTTGCGAGTAAGCATCTGCGGGGTGTGAGAGCAGGACTGTTCCGTGTTCAAAGAAGGAGTAGCTTGGGGGGGCAAAAACTTACGGAACATAAGCTGGTACACTGGGAGCAAATTGGTTTGCGGAAATAGACCTCATGGATGCGCTCCGCAGGCCTTCGGCTCCCGCTTTCGCCCCGACTGGTCGGGGTAAACAGGGAATGACAGCGCGGGTGTTGCCGCAAACCACTTTCGTGGGAGTATCATAATCTCCTAAAAATTCACCCCTTCCTCACATCCATCACCAGCACTCCGGCCACAGCCACCACCCCCCAACTTATTCCACCACCACCAGCTGTATTTCGTTCACTGTCCAGCGGGGGCGGACGCGGACGGTTCCGGCGAA
>JAEUSP010000029.1 GCA_016788565.1 Chlorobiota bacterium
TGCGCTTGGAAGGCGGTGTAGTTCGTGCCTGTGTATGTGAAGCTCGTGTTCGGCTCGTAGAACCGCAGGTCGCGGGCGTTGTTGTCAATGTTCCCAATCAACACATCCGCGTTGCCGAAGTACGCGCTGCTGCGGAATGCCGCGGCTGATAAATCCGTCACCGTTGTTGGGTTGGTGGTGTCGGCGTTGAAGCCGAAGCTGTTCCCACCCAATTTCAGCGACTGGCCGCCGGGGATTGCTGATAGGCTATCGGCCACGTTGTTCAACCCGCCACCGATGCTTGCCCACGCGCCAATGGTCTGGTTCCGCTGGCCGCCCAGTATCCCCGACCATGATTTTGTTGCTTGGTTGCTTTGCCCGCCCACCACCGATGCCCAGGTTCCGCTGGCAAGGTTCGTATCGCCGCCACCGACAAAGCTCCACGATCCGCTTGCCTTGTTCACATTACCACCAGCAATCACTGCCCAGGTTCCGGTGGCACTATCGCGATGACCACCACCAACAAACGACCACGAACCGCTAGCAAGATTCCGCTGGCCGCCAACTACCGCCGACCACGTTCCACCGGCACGGTTTGTGTCGCCACCACCTACCACTGTCGAGGTGCTTCCCACGCTGTTGCTTTGGCCACCACCAATCACCGACCACGTATTGAATGCCTTGTTATTCCGGCCACCGCCAATAAACGACCACGTTCCGGTGGCACTGTCGTTCTGCCCACCATTAGCTACCGACCATGACCCGCTGGCAGTGTTGTCTTCGCCCCCCCCCACCACGCTGTTGAACCCGCTGGCGTTGTTTCCGTCGCCGCCACCAACGGATGCTCCGGTTGCTGCTCGGTTGTGGATACCGCCGGCTATTGTTGCCCAACCGCCGCCTGTAATAACGTTATCGGAGCCGCCACCAATCGT
Source organism: Chlorobiota bacterium (assembly GCA_016788565.1). Lineage (GTDB taxonomy): Bacteria > Bacteroidota > Ignavibacteria > OLB7 > OLB7 > OLB7. Next base: position 912 of record JAEUSP010000029.1, read on the forward strand.
TGACCACGTTGATTGTATTTGATTATTCGCGCCACCAGCAATCGTTCCCCAAGGGTTCTGGATGCTGTTACTGGTACCACCACCGATTGTCCCCCACACTGCGTCGATCGTGTTGCCTTGGCCACCAGCAATTGTTCCCCAAGGGTACTGGATGCTGTTGCTGATACCACCACCGATTGTCCCCCACACTGCAAAGGCGTTGATGGTGTTGCCTTGGCCACCACCGATGCTCCCCCAAGGGTTCTCGACAGTGTTGCCTTGACCACCGCCAATTGCTCCCCACGTTCCATTGCTGGTGACGGTGTTGCTTTGGCCGCCGCTGATTACTCCCCATGTGTTGGCAATCGTGTTGGTGCTACCACCACCGATTGCCCCCCATGTTGCTGTCACCGAGTTTCGGCGGCCACCCACGATGTTCCCGAAGGCACCGCTGACGCTGTTGCTATCGCCACCGCTGATGGTGCTGAAAATTCCGCTGGCTGCATTTGCACGGCCGCCGCTGACGGTTCCGTAGGCTGAGCCAACGGTGTTGATGCCGTCGTTGCCACCGCCGCCAGCAATGGTTGCGCCAACTAATCCAGAGGCAAGGCTGTTCCCCTGGTAGCCAGCGATGATGTTTGGACTAATGGCGGTTGGCTCAATCCGCATCACCCGTTGGCTCCCCTGGTTGGGGCTTGGGTCGCTGCTGAAGACTTTGATCTCGAAGGCGGTGTTGTCGGTCGTTCCCAAAAAATTCGTTCCCGGGATTGTGCCGCCGTTGCCAGTTAGGCTCCAATCATTACTGGTTGGAATTGCCCACTCCAGCGTTGCCGTGGTTGCTGTTGGCGCGGGGGCTGCGGCAACGACAAGTGCTTGCCCCACAGTTCCGTTGGCGGCGGGAAGCGTGTAGGTGATATCCCCCGTTTGTGTTTGTGCTTTGAAGGCGGTGTAGTTGGCGGTGTTGGGGAATGCGCCAGCACCACTGTAGTCTTCAAAGAAACGGAGTTCGCTTGCTGCGCCATCGTTGTTGGCAAGCCACAAATCGGTGTTGCCGAAGACGGCGACATCCGGGGCGGAGATCGTCATGTCGCGGGTTCCGCCGCTGTT
>JAEUSP010000054.1 GCA_016788565.1 Chlorobiota bacterium
ACAGTGTACTGTGTGTGTGGTTGGGTGCAGTTAGCAACAGCGAGGATAAAAGCAGAAATGCCTCAGGCAAGATAGCATGGCGGATCCATGATGTAGCTCCTTAAAAAATGACTGGGTGCGCCGCAACATTACAACATCCACGTATAAATAACAAGAGGTAAGCCAGATTTAATTCACCCATTTTACGCAGGATGTCGGTAGCGAGGATGGGTTTATTCGATAGCACTTTCGGTGAATTATACTCAAAGGCCTTCAGTAGATGCAGCCAACCACCACACCAACGCGGCCACCGCCCCACCCACCACACAGCAAGCAATGTTGACGGCATCGTTATTGACCCACGCAATGCCACTGGCTAACTCCGTTTCCACGCCGCAGTGCTTCCGCCGCTCGGTGGTGGCGCCGCAACGTGGGCAGCGGTAGCTGACTTGCAGGGTTGCACCAAGCAGGCTATCGGCAAACGCGCCGATAACCCCAGCAATTGCGGTGGTGGCAATAAACCCAAGCGAACCATTGGCAAAGAACGCCCCACTGCACGCCACAGCGGCTGCCCCAGCAACGCAACCAATGCTTCCGGCCAACGACACCCCACCGGAAGTTCCCGGCGGAACCACGCTAAACGTGAGAACGGAGCGAACATCCCCCCGACCCAGCACGCCGATCTCCGTTCCCCACGTATCGGCAGCAGCAGCAGCAAGCCCCCCAACAAACGCAGCATACCAGAGCGGGTTAGGATAGAAGAAATTCAGCAGCACCACCGCCCCAGCAATTCCACCGTTGGCAAGCACTTGCCCGGCATCGCGCTCCCCCCCTTTTTCAAACACCTCGGTAAAATCACGGGGCGAGAATCGTTTGCTGGCGTGCGAGAGGGCGCTGCTTAGGATAAAAAACGCCAGCAACGGGACTGCCCAACCAACCCCACCAAACCCGAACACCACTGTTCCCAGTGCAGTTGTTGCAATGGCCCCCGACCGCGACAAAGCGCGCAGATACCGCGCTGCCGCAGCAATGGTGGCGGCGGCAACAAGGCCCATCAGCAGTTGTTCGGTTGGAATCGGCATGGCGTTTTTCTCAGAAGCGGCGGAATTTACCATCTCGAACATCTTCGGCTTGCGGCAACGTTTTCGCACGGGCTATATTTGCCGTCCCTTCAGCGCGGAAGTGGCGAAATTGGCAGACGCACCATCTTGAGGGGGTGGCGCCGAAAGGCGTGCGGGTTCAAGTCCCGCCTTCCGCACACAACGCCGGGTGAGCAAGCTCATCCGGCGTTCTGATTTTCTGGAGGTTGGGTTACTGCCTCACCTTCTCCGGTATCCGCTTCTCCGGCATTCGCACTGATTTCATATCAGGAAGCATCGGCTGGGGAATTGGCTTTGGGGGAATCCACATCGTGATTGTGGTCCCTTCCTCCACAACGCTTGTTAGCTGGATTGATCCGCCGTGCGCTTCCACGATTGACTTGGTGAGCGACAGCCCCAAACCGTAGCCGCCGGTCGCACGCGAGCGGGAATCGTCGGTGCGGTAGAATGGTTCGAAGACTTTTGCTTGTGCCTCGGGCGAGATGCCAATCCCGCAATCGGCCACAACAATCCGCACGCCGTCGTCATCGGGGAACACCGAAATTTTTACGGGGCCATCGCTGGCGGAAGAATACTTCAGCGCGTTGGAGATGACATTGCGAATGGCGATCATCAGCCGTTGGCTGTCGGCAACGATTGGAAGGCTTTCGGTAAGCGTGTCGAACTCTATCCGCGTGGCTTCTTCGGTGAAAGAATCCACCACCCCACGTGTTAACCCAACAATCTCCACGTTCTCGTGAACAATCTTCCCCCCCAACACTGCAAGCCGTTCATTCTCCAACAGCTCGGTAATCATGGTGTTCAGCTCGCGTGCGTTCCGCTCGATTGAGGTGCGAGCCTTCCCTTCTGGCAGCATTGAAAGGGCAACCGACATACGGGTAATCGGGGAGCGAAGCTCGTGGCTGACATCGAACAGCAATCGGCGCTTGCTGGCAATAATGGCCGCAACTTGCTCGGCCATCACGTTGAAAGCCGTGCTCAGTTCGCCAAGCTCATCGTTCGATTCGGTGCCGATGCGGAACTCGAAATCCCCTTTGCTTACCGCCTCCACCCCTTTCATTAGCTCCCGAATTGGACGCAAAAACCGTTGGACGTAGAAGTAGGCAGCGGTGAACAAAAGGAACAACGCCCCCACAAGCAACATCGTCGGGATCATCCATGACGTTTCCTGCGGAACCGAGCGCATCCGCACCGTGTAGGTGGCCTCCGGGCGGTGAACAATGCCGAACAGGTGGTCGTCGTAGGTGCGGAACAGAAATTCCGCCCCGTCATCAAAATCGCTGGAAGGAGTTTCGTGAACAAGAGCTTGGGCGGTCGGAATCAGATCGGTGCTGGACCAGATGGCACCGTTGGGCTGTTCAATTTTAATGTCGAGCGGATAGCGTTGGGTGAGCAGTCGCGCCCGTGCCGTATCGGGAAACGGAGGGAGCAATGGCGCAGGGTGGGTGTGGTGCTGGCGCGGAAGATGCGGCGGATGGATGGAGATGTCGTCGGCCACAATCCGCATGTAACTGCTGCTCTGTTCCTGCAAAAATGCTCTGTAGCTGTCGCGCAGGACGTAGCGGAAATAGAGGGCAATCACCACTGTGCTGGCAACAGTGGTGATGGAGACCAACATCAACACTTTCCAGAAAAGTGTGCGCCGCCCCATCTGGGCAACGATTGACGAACTGTTGTGCGGCATCAGCAAACGGCAAGGATAGTGCAGCGAACAGGATGTTCGCAGGATTCAATTCGGCAAGGATTCTTTCGGGATTAGGGGAACATTCAGCAGGGAGCGGTACGGGGGAATGGCGTGCAGCCCAACTTGCTTGGGCTGAAGCCAAAAAAACAGAGTGATGGAGATGGAGAGCGGAGCGGGAAGTTGTTCCCCGCCCCGCTCCAGCATCTACCTCTACGGTCTATCTGCGTGATTCAAGCGCAATCGGCAATCAGCGTTTTCTGCGGCTTGATTTTTCTTCTTTGGCTTCCGGGGCAGCAACTTCTTCTACGGGTGCAGCTTCCTCGGCAACGGCTTCCTCTTCTTCTCCGGTTTGGCCAATGAACATGTAGCCAGTTCCCCAGATTGTTTTCAGGAAGCGTGGGTGGCGTGGGTCGTCCCCCAATTTTTGGCGGAGCCGGCTTACCACAACATCCACCGAGCGATTGAACGATTCCCACGGGATACCGCGTGTTTGCTCCATCATAAAATCGCGATCCAACGGCTTCTGTGGGTTTTCGGCAAACAGGCGGAGCATCTCGAACTCGGCGGTGGTTAAATCCAGCACCTGGCCATCCAGCTTCACTGATTGCGTGTTCACGTCAATCTCAAGCCCGTCAAAATCATACTGGCCGGTAACGCCAAAATTTTTGTTGGTTCGGCGCAGCACCGCTTGGATACGGGTCCAAAGCTCGCGAACATCGAACGGCTTTGGCATGTAATCATCGGCACCGATTTCAAGGCCAGTGATGCGGTCGTTCACATCGCCACGTGCAGTAAGCATGACGATTGGAACCGCTGAGTTTTCGCGGATTTTTTGGGCGACCTCAAAGCCGTCCATCTCCGGCAGCATGACATCCAGCACTACAACGTCTGGATGCAAATCGCGTACTTTTTTCAGCCCCATCGAAGGGCGTTCGACCGTGATAACTTTGGCCCCTTGTGACTCGAAGAAATCGCTGAGAAGATCGTTCAGCTCCGAATCATCGTCAATCACAAGAATTTTGGTCTGGCCCATTGTGACCCCCAGGTTTGATTGCAAGTATGAAGTGCTCTCTGGTTTAGAGTTGGCACGAATTTACGTTACAAAATCAGATTAACCAGCTTGCGCCTTGCCGAAAACTGAAGAAAACTATCAGTTGTAACAGCCGCCCCCCCTCTATTCCCCCTTCCTTACTCCTCTTTTTTCCACGATTATTCTGGCAGGTACTGGCATTTCGTCCTTCCGTATATCCAAACCTTTCCGTATTTCGCACGTGGCTGCCGCCTCGGCATGGGGGGGAACATCCATTTGTGCAATGGATGCGCTCCACAAACAACCGGACATCGGCAAGGCGGCCAGCAGCAGCCAATCAATCACACAGGCAGGCTTCCACAGTTTTTTCAGATGAACGTAGCAATTATCGGCAATGGCGTTGCGGGGATCACCGCAGCACGGCACATTAGGAAATTGAGCGATCACCAGATTACGGTCATCAGCGACGAGACCGAACATCACTTCTCCCGCACGGCCCTGATGTACGTGTACATGGGCCACATGACCTACCAGAATATCAAGCCATACGAAGATTGGTTCTGGCAGAAGAACAGCATTGATTTGGTGCATGGCTACGTGGAAGCGATTGATACCGCCAACCAGAAACTCTCCATCAGCGGCGGGCGGACCCTC
>JAEUSP010000068.1 GCA_016788565.1 Chlorobiota bacterium
CGATGATGCCGAACTGAACACCCACCACACCAACCCCAACCGCCCCGACACCGACGGCGACCAACTGACCGATGGCGACGAGGTGAGCCGCGCCACCGACCCGCTGGTGGTGGATACCGACGGCGATGATTTGACCGATGGAGAAGAAGTGATGGAAACCAACACCAACCCGCTGGATCCCGACACCGATGCCGACAACTTGAGCGATGGTGATGAGCTTCGTAAGCACAAAACCGATCCGTTGCGCCCCGACACCGATGGCGACCAACTGACCGACGGCGAGGAAGCCACAATCCACCGCACCGATCCGCTGCGGACCGATAGCGATAGCGATGAAATTGCTGACGGGGAGGAAGTACGGCTGCAGAAAACCGACCCGCGCAAAAAGGACACCGACGGCGACCGACTGAGCGATGGCGAAGAAATCCTGCGGGCCGGAACAAACCCCCTGAACCCCGACACCGATGCCGATGGAGTAAGCGATGGCGACGACGAATGCCCATTAGTTGCTGGCGTGCGCGAACGCAACGGCTGCCCGGCTCCGCCAAAAGTTGGGGCCGTCACCAGTTTCCCCAGCATCTATTTTCTTGTTGATACCGACCAGTTCGATTTCAGCCGGACGGAGACTTCCGAGAATCTGGCGAAGGTGCTGGCCTACGTGAACCAATGCCCGGGGCTAACGATCATCATCGAAGGGCACGCCTCGCGCGAGGGGGGCGAGCAACGCAACCAAGAACTCAGCGACAAGCGCGCGCTGCGGGTGAAAACATGGCTGGTGGAGCAAGGGGTGGATTCCAACAAAATTGACTTGACGCTTGGCTACGGCAGCCGCCAAAATGCCGTGGCCGAGCCAATCCCCAACTCACCCGAAGCAAAGGGGATGGAGCCAGCGGCGTTGGAAGCACTCCGCCGCCAAAACCGCCGAATCGCAATCAAGGTGGCGCGGACGTGTGATTGATGAGGGGGGGAGTAGGAGGGGCGAATGCCAAATGCCGAATGCCGAATGTCGAATGTGGAATGAAGAGGGGGAAAGGGAAAGAGAGAGTGAGAAATATCAGAGCCATCTCCGAACCCAGCCCTCCGCTCATGCTGAGCTTCGTCAGAAGTATGAGCGTGAGCCACTGAACGGCCAGCTTCCCTGCTTGCCCTCACCCCCCGCCCTCTCCCAAGTGTGTGATAGTTCTGGTTGCCTCACATTCGACGGGTGGGAGAGGGAGCCAAAGCGAAGAGTGAAATGGGAAGAGTGAAGAGTGAAGAGTGAAGAGTGAGAGGGAGCCAGAACAGGGAACCGACTAATGACTACTGACTAATGACCACCACCCGCGAACCCTCACCCGCGCTCCCCCAGCTAATCCGGATGCAACTCCACCACCGATAACGCGCTGGCTCCTTCGGGCGCGTGTTGCTGCAACAGCAGGTAGCCGTTCGAGAGGTAGAGTATCGTCTGGTTGCTGTAGAACTCCGATAATGGCTGGCCGCTTTGCCCGGTCGGGAGGACGCTTCGCAGAAATGCGGTGGTGTCGGCAAAATCTACAATCTGCCGCATCGAGGGGCCAAGCGTGACTTCGTAGGGGAGGTCAAGCCGCCACTCGCCGTTGTTCAGCGTGGTGTTGGCTCCGCCAAGCTCAAACGGGCCGATGTCAACAATTCCGCGCAGCTGCGGGTTCTGGCCGAAGGGGTGGTGGAAGGTGAGGGTGTGAAGGCTTCCGTACCGCCATGTTCCAATTTCCCAGCTTCCAAAACGCCGGTGCAATGTGTCAAGTGCGCGGCCAAGTGCGGCGCGAAGCACTTGGTCGCGGGTTTCGTTCTGGCTGGTGGCAACATTATCGAACCACTGGCTGTTGCGCAGCAGGTGGTAGCGCAAGGAGCGAATGGGGAGCAGTGCCATCCGCCCAAACTGGCGGTAGAGCTGCGGGCCAAGCTCATCGGCGTAGGTCATCTCCACAACGGTTTGGAACCATGCCGCAACGATTGCTGGCTCGGGGGCATCAATCAACATCCCGCCATCCCAATGCCGAAGCCGTGCAAGCACCCCCCGCACCAACGGCGTTTGGCGAAGGCTATCGGGGAAGGCGCGCAGCAGGAACTCCGTCATCAGTTGAAGGTGTGGCGAGCGGACATCGTTTTGGATCTGGGCCATATCCTGGGCATCGAAGTTGGCTCCATCTTTCAGCAACTCGTTCAGCCGGAACGCCCGCGAAGGGTCCTCCCACAAGTCCCCAATTTTCACGGTGGTGGTGTTGGATACTTTGTTGTTCGCGCTGGCGATATAGCCGCTTGCTGGGTTCGTGACAACGGGGAGTTGGTCGCTGGGGATGTAGCCTTTCCAGGCAAAACGGCTTTCGGTTCCGGGGTTCGGAAGATTCCACCGCACATCGCCCCGTTGCGGAAGCTTTGCGGCTGGGATGTAGGCGATATTCCCTGCCGCATCGGCATACACAAACGACAACGCCGGAACCCCACACATCCGCGCCCCTTTGGTGAACTCCGCAAGATTTTTTGCGCGGTTCATGGCCTGCCAGCCTGCAAGCTCGGTGGAAGGGTCCTGGCCAACCCACCGCAGGCTAACGGCATGTGAGTAAAAAGGGCTGGCGGAATCCACCATCTGTGGGAAGCCAATGTGTGGGTCGCGCAGATACCGGCGGAACTGGCGAACATCCGAAAGAAGCGGCCCGTTGCCCGTTGCCCGAATCACCATTGGCGTTGCCGCCGAATCCTTGCAGTGGATCGTGTCGCGGATGATCGTGAGTTTTTTCCAGGCACCATCCAACAAGTAGCTGCGCCGTTTTGTGCTGTCTAACTGTTCAATAAAAAAATCAGTTTGATCGGCCATCATGCTGGTTAGCCCCCATGCAACGGAGTTGTTGCGGCCAATCACCACAAACGGGCATCCGGGGACTGTCACCCCGGCAATGGTTGTCCCTTTCCATGCCACCACGGCTTGGTACCATTTCCCGGGAGCACTGTGAGCAAGGTGGGGGTCGTTGGCAAGCACTGGTTTGCCGTTGGCGGCACGGTTTCCGGCAACGGCCCATGCGTTGGATCCAACATGCGCGCCTTCAATCCCAAGCGAGCGTTTCGTCTCGGCATCCAACTCCATCACCTCCAGCAGATCACTGATTGGCGGCGTTGTGGCAACCGGTGTTTTCACGCTGTCGCGTCGGATGCTGTCGCGGCGGGCGGTGTCGGGTGGGGGGGGAAGGTGATATTGCTCCAGCAACGGCTCCGGCTTCTGTCCGCCGGGGATAATGGTGGGCGCGTCGGAAGGATACCAGGGGAGAATCTCCGCAAACCGCGCCGAATCCACCCGCTCCTTGATGTCGGCAAACACCATGTCGGTCCAGAAGGAGGTGTTCAACTCCCAGGCCAACAGCTTGGTGATAATCACGGTGTGTTCCGGCTGCCAGGGTTCCGGTGTGTAGCCAAGCGCGTCGAACTCGAACGGATAGCGTCCAGCGTGCGATGTGATCCAAGCGTTTACACCACGGCAATAAGCATCAATTGCTGCGCGGGTTTCCTTCGGCAGCCCTTGCAAGGTTGCTGCGGCCGAGCGTTTGAACCCGAGGGTTTTCAGCAACGCATCTTGGCCAATCATCTTCTTGCCAAAAATTTCGGACAACCTTCCCTGGCCGGCTCGGCGGAACAAGTCCATCTGCCACAAACGGTCTTGGGCATGGGCATATCCCAACGCTGCCCAAGCATCGTTTTCGGTGGCGGCGTTGATGTACGGGACCCCGTAGCGGTTGCGGGTGATCGAGGCGGTTGCCGATAATCCTGCAACGGTGTCCTCGGTTTCTCCATCGGGAGCAAAGGACCGGCCAATCAGGCGAATGCCCAGCAGGACAAACCCCACCACAAGCCCCACCACAACAAGCATGGTTCCAACAAATGAGAAGCGGCGCATGGCTGCAAATGTAGAAAACCGGAAGGAAGATCAGGGAAGGAATGATGCGGGGAACTCACACCGTTGCAGTTCGGTGGCCCCGTCGAAGTATGAGGGTGAGCCACCGAACCGAGCCGCCTTCGCTGCCTGCCCTCACCCCCCGCCCTCTCCCAAATGGGTGGCGGTGCTGGTTGCCTCACATTGGTCGGGTGGGAGAGGGAGCCAAAGCGAAGAGTGAAGAGTGAGGTGGGAAGAGTGAAATGAAGACAAAGCGGGAAACTCACTACTGATATTCCCCCGAAAAAGTCAATAGGGAGTTACGAGGGTGTGGCGTGCAGACGCTCGAACTCGGCTGGTGTTTTGTAGCCAAGGGTGGAATGCCGCCGCCGTTGATTGTAAAAGACCTCAATGTACTCGAAAATGCTC
>JAEUSP010000076.1 GCA_016788565.1 Chlorobiota bacterium
AAACGTGATCACCCGTGGATTCATTGCGGTAGTTTTTTTGATAAGTAGTTGCTTGATAATGGCTTCTGTGCAAGCGATGCCGCGCAAACGGCGGCGTTTCAGTGTTGTTCAACGCTTGGCGCGCCACGAATTGTTCCCAATATGCCGAAAACTCCCGTTGGGCGATCCGGCCAACTCTTCTATTTTTGTCAATCGTTGCTCCGATGCTTCTCCGGTTGGCCGCCGTGGCCAGCCTTGCAGACGCGCGCAACGACCGATCGAACGGTGCCCCAGCGCGTTGCTGGGGAGAATAGGGAATGCCGTGCGTCCCCCCAACTAACCAAAGGGACAATTCGGCAGCGGTTGCGCCGCTGTGACGGGCGACGCTTCTTTCCACACCACACGCCACTGCTTCAAACCATTGAAGCGGGAAGGCCGGAAAGGAAGCGAATGACCCCGAAGCCAGAAGACCTGCCGTCCGATCCTCATCACGATCCCAACCGGGATCAACCCCTGCGCCAACAGGGGCGGTGAGGAGATGACCTCTGGATGACTTCTGCCGAATACTCGTTGCTTCCCCGCGCTGCGCGGAAGCCGTGCAAGCTCTCCACCACGTCGTTTCCCCATCCACACATTCTTGACCGTTTCCGGCTTGGCATCGGAAACACCATCCATGTGAGGTTCCATGACGGTTTCTACCAACAACATCCGCTTCGCCAGCAACGTTGCAAACAACGAACGGGGCGGGTCATTTCGTGCGGCAATTCTTGCCGCAATCCTTTCTGCGTTTGCCCTGATTGCGGCCAACACACTCCATGCCCAAGTGGCTCACGTGAACGTTGGCAAAGGCCCGGCGTTCCTGTTTGCCGACACGGCGCGCAACCGTGTTCACCTGATTTCTGCCGGGGTTGATGCCAACTTCAACGGCCTGCTGGACGAAGGCGAGGCCGCGCCCACCTGGTCGGTGATTGATGGCGCAACCCACCGCGTTGTTGATTCGGTAACGTTCGATGCCTTCCTTAATTCCTATCCGATTCGTGTTGGAGTGAATGCTTCGGCGGCGGAACTCTATCTGCCGCTTGGCGGGAAGGTGCAAGCCTTCGATCTGCAAACGCTGAAGCAGAAACGTGATGTCAGCTCCATTCCGGCGGTGGCGGCTTCCTTCGATCCGCTCAGCGGCCTGCTCTACCTCACCACCCGCGACCCCGGCTTCACCGGCCCAGGGGTGGTGACGGCGGTTGAGCCAGCCACCGGCACTGTTTTGGGGAAGATGGAAACGGGGGTGAACCCAGGAATGGTGGCCAGCGTGTTCGACCCCACAATCTACGCCCCGGGCAATTTCATTTTGAACGAAGGGGCGTTTGGAAAAGGGAACGGATCAGTTACTTACACCGCAGGCAATCCGGATATCTACAAGGCGGTGAACGGCGAGAACGTTGGCGGGGGCGCAAACTTTCTTGCGACCCGTGGTGAGCGCGCCTACCTGGTGCTTGGCGGAACCCACCAAGTGCGGATTATCAACACCCTTACTCACCGCGACGTTGCTCCATCGCCAATCGCAACCCTGACCTCCGGCTTCGATAGCCCACGCGCGGTTGCCTTCCAGGGGGATAGCCTGCTGATTGTGGCCACCTACGCCAACGACATCCGCCGGTTTGAAACCGCCACCGGCACGCTGCGCGATAGCATCAAGCTGCAGGGGAAAGTGGAGTCGGTGGTGGTGCGCGATTCGCTGCTGTTTGCGGCAATCAAATACACTGCCGGAACCTACACCCCCGATTCGGTGGTGGCGGTTGTGAACCTGAACAGCGGCGTGGTGGTGGATACCATCGTGGTTGGCCGCGACCCGGGATTGCTTCTGCTGGACAAGCGCGGCGACGTTCACGCCATTGGCTACGGAACCGGAACCGCCGACCGCTGGTGGAAAGTCATTGACGGAACCACCCACGAAGTGAAATGGAGTCGCCAACTGAGTGGCTCCCTCGGCTTCCCGCTGCGCGCCGCCTACGATGCCGTGCGCGACACACTCTACCTTGCGCTGGCCGATACTCTGTTCGGGTTCCCAGCTTCCACAAGCCAGGGGGCGGGGCGGGAAATCTATCACGATGCCACCGCCGCCGGGAATTTGGCCAACGTCACCGATGCCGGCAACTGGCTGTTGGTGCATGAGCTTGCAAAAGATTTTGCCCCAGGCCCAACCTACATCCACATTGTTGATAAAACGACCGGCCACAGCGTTGGCCAATTCCGCTCTGGCGATTTCTTGACGATGGCAATCCCCGTTTCCACCGACCGCGACGGCGCAATCCGCTTGTATGCGTTGAACGAAGGGACGTTCGGTGCGGCAACCTCCAGCATCACCCTGTTCGATTACAAGGCAAATGCTTTTGGCGATTTGGGCGACGGCGCAAACCACCTGTTCGCCAACGAAAACACGGTGGCTGTCACGATGAACGGAACACACGAAGTTGCCGTGCTGGACCCCGCAACCTTCACGGTGCGGCGGCGGATTCCCACCGGAACGTCGTCGCTGGATGGCCCGCGCGAGACGCTCCTTCTGCCAAACGGCCAGCTGCTGACCACCACCTACGCCGGCGATATCCGATTGCTGAACGACGACACCGTGGAAGCCGTGATCCCCGTTGGCGGAAAAGCCGAAGGAATCGCCATGCTGAACAACGAACTCTACGTGGCCAACGCCTTCCTGGCCGGAACCTACAACGCCGATTCGCGGGTGGCGGTGGTGAGCTTGGGTGTGCTGTCGGTGGAGCGGAGCGGCCAGGCCGCTGCAAGCGCGTCGCTGTCGGAAAGCGTCCCGAACCCGGTGCGCGACCAGGCGGCGATTACCTTCAACGTGGCGCGGCAGGGGGATGTGCGGATTTCGGTGGTTGCGGTGGACGGAACCCACATCGCCACACTGGTGGATGAGCAAATGGAGCCGGGCCAATACACCGTCCGATTCGATGCCAGCACGATTCCGTCCGGAACCTACCTCTGCGCGCTGCAAACCGGAGGCAAACTGCTGACACAGATACTGAAGGTGGTGCGATGAGGGAGCGAAAAACTTCATCGCCATTGTGTTTCCTGTTCGGCGCGTTCCTGCTGTTGGCGATTTCCACCTCGGCCGTTGCCCAACGCCATGCCGATACTGTTGTGATGTTCCGGCCCGGAAGCGGGCCGGGCATCGGCAGGGAAGCCGCATATTTCCCGAACAATGTTTTGGGATTACCCGACAGCAACGCCCGCCCAACCGTTCCGTCGGTGGACCCCGTGCAAATCCTTTCGCTGGGGTTGGGGGGGGAGATTGTTCTTGGATTCAACGCGCCAATCGTGGACGGCCCGGGCCCAGATTTCACCGTGTTTGAGAACGCTTTCTTCTACAATCTTGGCGGGAAGCAGCGCACCTTTGCCGAGCCAGCCGCCGTGGCCGTCAGCCGCGATGGAGTAAGCTTCACCCAATTCCCGTTCGATTCCGTGACGCTGCTTGGTTGCGCCGGAATCACCCCCACCGATGGCCGCGCCAACCCGTTTGATCCTACCATTTCCGGCGGCGACCAGTTCGATCTTTCCACCGTTGGCCTTGACTCGGTCCGCTACATCCGCCTTCGCGACCTGACGGGAATCGTTCTCAACAATTCCGCTCACCCGTTCTGGGACCCGACGCTTACCAGCTTCGATCTTGATGCTGTGGTGGCCTTGCACACCGCCTCCCCCGGGAACGGCAACGCCGACACCGGAGCGATTTCGCAGCCAATCTCACTCCAAATTGGCCGCGATGGCCAGGCGGTGGTGATGTTCCAAGTTTCGCAGCAATCGCAAGTGCGAGTGCGACTTTGGAACAGGCTTGGCCAGCAATCGGAGCAAGTGGTGGATGCCACGCTTCCGGCGGGGATTCACACGGTTCCGTTCCACCCGGCGGCTGGCTCCGGTATCTGGTTTTTGACGTTGGAGGAGTCGGGCAAACTGGTGGCCACCTACCCCTTTGGGGTGATGCGGTGAAACCTGGGCTTTGGCTGATGCAATCGGTGGTTGCTGCTCTGGTGATTTTCGCGCCAATCCTTGCCCAGCAACCCGCCCCGCCCGACACGGCTACGCCCTCCGTCCGCGACACCACACGGGTGGTTCGCGGGCGTGAGGTGGTGGTGCAATCGGCCAGCGTGTTGATTCGTGAGTTGCGTTCGGCGCAGCCGGTGGCGGTGGTGGAGCGGCCACAGATTGAAGCCGCAAACGCCCGCGACCTTTCCGATGCCGTTGCCCTTTCCCCGGGGGTTTCTGTTCGGCAGTATGGCGGCCACGGCGGGCTTCGGACCGTCTCGGTGCGGGGAACGTCGGCCCAGCAAACGGTTGTGCTGATTGATGGCCTTCGCTACGGAAGCAGTGCCGGCGATGCCTTCGATTTCAGCAACATCCCCGCCGCCACGCTTGAGCGGGTGGAGGTGCTGCGCGGCGGGGATGCCGCACGGTTTGGGGCCAACGCGCTGGGGGGCGTGGTGAACATTGTCACCGCCCCCGGAAGCACCACGTCATCCCGCGCAACCGGAACCTTGCACGTTGGTTCGTTCGGCGATTTTGGCGTTGGCGCGGGGGGGGCTGGCGGCGTTGGCAACCACCACCGGCTTGATGGAGCTATCCATTTCACACGGGCTTCCGGGAAATATCCATTTCAGTATTCCGAGTTCGGAACCCGGCAAACTCGCCACCGCCAGAACGCTGATTTTTCCAACGTGTTTGCCCGTGGCGGGTGGTCTTTTTTGAAAGATGGGACGCGGGTTTCAGCATCGGTCCAGGGGTTCAGTTCGGAGCGGGGAACGCCAGGGGCGGTGGTGCAGGGAAGCCTTGAGCAATCGGAAGCGCGGCTGGCCGAGCGGGACTTGTTCGGCGTGGCAACCGCTTCCCTGTTCGATGCTGAATGGATGGGAACAATCGGCGGAACAGCCCGCGCCAACTGGCTGAACTACGACGACCCCGAATCGCGACTTACCGGCCCGGAAGGAACTCACTCCCGTTTCCAGCGAACCGAAGGGACCGTTGCCGCACGGCTGCGGCGGCAGTTCGGCAGCGATGGCGCGAACGAGCGAGCGAACGATGGAGCAGTGGAGGCCAGCCTGGAGCTAAGCCACGCGCGGCTAACGGGCAACAACCTTGATCCTTCCGTTGGCCAGCGGGTGGCCCGCACGCAGTTCAGCGCGGCCGTGGCCACCGACTGGTTGTTGCAGCATCTGGTTGCCAACGATGAACTGATTCTGGAAGCCGCAATCCGTGCCGATGTTTTCTCCGATGTCGGGAACTCCATCAGCCCTTCGGTCGGGTTGAACTACCGCCCAACCGAGCTTCCGCTCCGGTTCCGATTTCACGCCTCGGGGAATTTCCGCGCCCCCAGTTTCACCGAGCAGTACTACCTCAATTATGGCAACGCAAACCTCCGCCCGGAACGCTCGATCAGCGTAGATATTGGCGCGGTGTATCAGTTCAGCGAGCGGTTCCTTGCCGACGGAACTCTATTTTTGATTGAGACGAAAGACCTGATTCTATCGGTTCCCCGAAGCCCCGTTAGCTGGAGCGCGATGAACGTTGGCCGCGCCCGCTCGCGCGGGGCCGAGCTTGGTGCGTCGGGGACGTTGATAGAGGATTGCCTGCGGCTACGGCTTGCCTGGACCCAGATGGACGCAAGCGACGAAAGCAGCGGAATCTTTCACGGGAAGGAGCTGCCATATTCGCCACGGCAAACCGCAAGCGGTGTCTGCCAAGTGAAATTTGGGGAAGTCACCTGCGGCGTAATCGTCAGCTATTCCAGCTATCGTTACTCACTCCCCTCCAACTCCGTCGAATCACTCCTTCCTGGCTACTGGCTTGCGGGGGGGAACGTGGCGTATCAGTTCGCGGTTGCTTCGGTGCGGGCGGTTGCCACCGCCCAGGTGCAGAATCTGTTCGATGCTGAATATCAGGGCATCCGCAACTACCCAATGCCGGGGCGAAGTTTCCGGTTGGGGGTGGAGTGCAGGGTGAGGTGAGGGTGGGGGGCGTGGTGGTCAGTGGTCAGTTGCCCCGTCATTGCGAGGAGTCTTCGACGAAGCAATCTCGCGGGTTTCTGGGAAGTTATACTCCAAACAGAATGGTTTGCGAAAAATCTAGTCGTTGTCATTCCCGCGAAAGCGGGAATCCATACCATACCTAGCTGAGTAGAGTTTCGCAAACCAATTTCATCCGAGTATATCGGACACACTGCCAGCCGCGAGATCGCCACGTCGCTATCGCTCCTCGCGATGACGGTTCATGATTCGGTGGCTCCTGCTCATACTTCGACGTGGCTCAGCATGAGCGGAGGGCTGTTTCGGTGCTGGGTGCTACTGGCCATTGTACTCACATCAGTGTATAAATTTCAAAACTCACCAAACCTCCACTTCCATGACCATCATCGCCGATGAAAATATCCCCTTTGCCAGCAAGGCTTTTGGGCAGTTTGGGGCGGTGCGGCTGCTACCGGGCCGCCAGATCAGCCGCCGTGATTTGGATGATGCCGACGCGCTGATTGTCCGCTCGGTGACGCAGGTCAACAGCGGGTTGCTTGGCGGAACTGGTGTTCAGTTTGTGGGAACCGCCACCATCGGAACCGAGCATCTGCAGCAAGATTGGTTGCGCGGGCAAGGGATCGCCGTTGCCGATGCTGCCGGCTGCAACTCCCGCTCCGTTGCCGAATATCTGGTTGCTGCGCTATTGCAGTTGCGGCGGTTAGGTCGGCTTCCCATCCCCGGCGGAACGCTTGGGATTATTGGCATGGGAAGGATTGGAACCCTTGTTGCCAGCATGGCGGAAATTGTGGGGCTGCGGGTGATCCCGCACGACCCACCCCGCAGCCAGCGTGAGGGATTCCAATCGGCCACGCTGGCCCAGGCGTTGGGGTGCGATGCCGTCACGCTGCACGTGCCGTTGGTGCGCAACGGAGAACATCCAACCGTTCGCTTGCTGGATGCTTCCCGGCTTGCGATGCTGCAACCGGCAAGCACACTAATCAACACGGCGCGGGGTGGAGTGGTGGATGTACCGGAATTGGTTGCCGGGCTGGAGCAAGGGTTGTTCCATGCGATTGTGGATGTTTGGGAAGGCGAGCCAGAAATCCCTGTTGGCCTGGCGCGCAACGCCACCATTATCACACCGCACATTGCTGGATACTCGCTTGAAGGAAAACTGCGAGGGACCGAGATGATGGCCGACGCGCTGGCCGCGTTCGTTGGGGGAACAAACAATTGGAAAATGGAGGAACACCTGCCCCCTTCCCCCGAACCGATTGCGCTGCCAGATGTTGGGATGAATGGTGTGGAGTATGCCGTGCGGAAAGCGTTCGACATCCGCGTTGATGATGCAGCCATTCGGGGGGTGATGGAGGAAGAGGCAGCCGAACGCCGCAACCAGTTCGATGCCTTGCGGAAGGGCTACCGGACCCGGCGCGAGTTCACCGCGTTTACCGTCGCCGGTGCCGACGCAGCCACCGCTGGAGTGCTTGCCTCGCTTGGTTTTCGGTTGGGCTGAGTGCATTCCCCCCGGCAGCATTCATCAATAGAGCAATGAATGCCTTTGATTCGGCGACTATAGCAGGGTGGGATGACAGCGAAGAAGCAGCAAACCAGATACTTGATAGTTCTAATGCGTGGTACTATCAAGAGGTTGGAGATACTGTAACCGTACCTTCGCGTGCGGAGGCAGTGGCCTATCTGAAGGATGTAGCAGTGGGGAATGTTACGCTTGATAGTCCGTGGAACGACACGAAGAATGATACTGCTATCATGGCTCATATTTCTGCCACAGAAGAAGCATTTATGGACTCCTGCATAGCTGTATTTGGAGCGATGGATCTTAGCTCTTATTCGTATTTCCAAGCTGCAGTTGCGATTCGTGATAAAGCTAATGCGCTTATTACTGTATGGGGGAGTAAAAATTTTGGATCTGAACCAGCAGATGGCGAACTTTCCCGCGGATTCCTTGATGTAGCAGCATCGTCGGCTGATTATTGGAAAGATAGGGGAGAAGAATTTCCCATTCCCAGTTATGGCATCGTTGCAGCTGTAATTTGGATGGATGGCATCGGATACGTTGTAGGATGGGTCATAGCTGTAGCTACTGAGTTGATTAAAACTGGTGCATTGGATGAAGATAATGAGTGGCAAAGGATAGGGACTGGAGGGCAATATGCATTCACAGCAAGCATGCTCAAATATGGTGGAATCAAAAACCCTTTTGAGAAATAGCTCCAATGAACACAAATAACAAAAAAGTGGTGTCTCAGGCCGTTTTTATGTTCGTTGGCATGTTCGTTGTGCTATGCGTGTGGGATTGGGTGGAGTCGGGCAATAGTAAGTTCCTTGCTAATGCTATAGCAGCAGTATTGGTCGCCTTCGGTTCTGTGTATGTGGATAAGGTACTGCTGAAGCAATAAAATGAGGGGAGGGTGGTGGTACTGACTCGAGCAACAACGCCGCTGTCATCGCATAGATGACAGCGGCGTTGCTGTACGTTTTCGGTTTACGGTTGGCTTAGGCGTTCGGAAGGATGTTCACCGTTTTGCGGGTGCGGCCTTTGCGGCCGAACTGCACGGTCCCATCAATCAGCGCGAACAAAGTGTCGTCGCTGCCGATGCCCACGTTCAGCCCCGGATGGAACTTGGTTCCCCGTTGGCGAACAAGGATATTGCCAGCGCGAACAACTTGCCCGCCAAAACGCTTGATGCCAAGATATTGCGGGTTGGAATCACGCCCGTTCTTTGTTGAGCCTGCCCCTTTTTTATGAGCCATGGTTCATTGCCTCCTGAAAGAATATCTGTGCTATGCTTGTTGAGTGATGCTGCCGATTACCGAGTGCTGCGCCTGTGGTTAGGCCGCGATTCCGGTAATCTGGATTTTGGTGTAGCCCTGGCGGTGGCCGTTCAGCTTTTGATAGCCTTTGCGGCGTTTTTTGTGGAACACCAGAACGGTTTCCCCTTTGCCATGCTCCAACACTTTTGCGGTGACGGTCGCGCTGCTTAGGCCCAACGAGCCGTCAGCGAAGGTTGCCAACACGTTGCTGAACTCCACGGTGGAGTCAAGATCATTGCTGAGCCGTGGGACAACGATGGTGTCCCCATTTTGGACGCGGAATTGCGAACCGGCGATATTTACGATAGCGTGCATGATTTCACCTACGGAAAATATGCTGTGAAACGGATGTCTGCTTTTGAAGAGCGACAAAGATACGCCCGCGCCGTTCGGTCTTCCAAGAAGAGTTTGCCGGAATCCGTTCCCATTTTGTAACGGCTAACGGCGATCCCGAAGAACCACTATTTTGCCGGGGCCGGAACCGGCGGGGAAAAGCGGGTTTGGCGGGGTGGCTTCTCCGGCACAAACAATGCGGGTAACCTGGCCTTGTTTTCAGCAACGCAACCAACTGGCAACCAACGAATCCCAACCATGCCAACCATTTTTTCCAAAATCATCAGCGGTGAAATTCCGGCTGACATTGTTTACCAGGACGAGCAAGTGCTGGCCTTCCGCGACATCGCGCCGCAAGCACCAACGCATATTCTGATTATCCCGAAAGAGGAGATAGCAACCGCCAACGATCTTACCGAACAGCATGAGCCTTTAATCGGCCACTTGGTTCTGGTTGCCGCACGCATTGCCCAACAGTTGGGCATTGCCCAGGGGGGCTACCGCTTGGTGATGAACTGCAATCGGGATGGAGGGCAGGAGGTCTATCACCTGCATCTTCATCTGCTTGGCGGGCGCAAGTTGGCGTGGCCGCCGGGGTGAAACGAACGGCGCAACCAGCCGGACGCAAACTGTCCGGCCCCAAAAATAGAGCAGCGGGCCGTTGCATTTGGCGCAACGGCCCGCTGTGTGTTTACGGGTCCAGGAAAAAGTAGCGAGCCACTATCTGGCTTACTTCTTCTTTGCAGCTTTGGCTGGTGCCTTTGCGGCAGCTTTGGCTGGAGCAGCTTTTGCTGCTGGTTTTGCCGCGGCTTTCTTCCCCTTTGGAGCCAACGCAGCGTTGACCGAATCTTTGAGCGATTTGCCAGCCGAAAACTTCACTGTTTTGCTGGCTGCGATCATAAGTGCCTCGCCAGTTTTGGGATTACGCCCCTCACGTGCTGCACGGTCCCCGACACCAAACGTGCCGAAGCCAACAATCTGCACGGAGTTCCCACTTTTCAGCGTGTTGCTGATAGCATCAAGCATTCCCTTCACGGCACTTTCGGCCTGTGCATTCGTCAAGTTTGCGGCGGTGGCCACTGCGCCCACCAGATCACCTTTGTTCACTTCAGAACCTCCAGAAGTTGATAGATGTGTTGCCCCCCACAGGGGCAGTTGGATTGGTTGATCGCGAACATACACCACCAACACCCCCAAACGCAAGAGGGAAACGCCCGCGAAGGTAGATTTTTCAAGGCTTCGCGGGGGAAAAGTTCACTTTTTTCGGGGAGCGGAAGCCATCGAATCTTGGGAACGGAGATGCGTTGCTTTCCCATGCTTGAAAAACAGCCTGAACCTTGCGGATAATTCTTGCACTTCACCACTTTCTTTTGCCTCCCCTATTGATAACCACATCTCTGCGCCGTATAATCACAGGCCAATCGTTTGACACGTTCCCTGGCTCCATTTCTGCCGTGGGAAACGCCTTCCGTCGGCACTGAACTTGCGCATGTGACACTTCAACATTTAACAACCTACATGGAGGTATCAGGTGGCAGCAGAAACCAGATCGGAGAACGTCCGCACCATTGTGCTTGCGGGGCATGGTGGTGCCGGCAAAACAACCCTTGCCGAAGCAATGTTGTACGCGGCAAAGGAGACCAACCGCATGGGGCAAATCCCCGATGGATCAACCGTAAGCGATTACCACCCCGATGAGATTGAGCGTGGCATTTCGCTGATGCTTTCGGTGCTTCACGCAAACTGGCGTGGGCACAAAATTAACCTGCTTGATGCCCCCGGATTCCCCGATTTTATCGGCGATCTGAAATCCGCCGTTCGCGTGGCCGACACCATGGTGATGGCGGTGGATGCCAGCACCGGCGTGGGGTTCGGTGCCGATGCTGCGTGGGAATTTGCCGGCGAAACAAAAGTCCCTGTGTTGTTTGCCCTCACCAAAATCAACACCGAGCAAGCGCATTTTGAGGAGACGTTGGACTACCTGCGCGAGCATTTCAGCCGCGACATTGTCCCGCTGGAATATCCGGTGTATCAGGACAAACAGATTTCCGCAGTGGTGAACATCTTGGAAATGAAGGCAATGAAGTTTGCCGACGACGGAAGCGGTTCCCACACCGACACCGCCGACATTCCCGCCGAGGTGCAAGCGCGCTGTGCCGAAATCCGCGAGGGGCTGATTGAAACGCTGGCCGAATCGGACGAATCACTGCTGGACAACTTCTTCAACAACGGCACATTAACCGAGGAAGAGATCGCCAAAGGGCTGAAGGCCGCGCTGCTGCAACGGAAAATCTTCCCGTTGTTTGCTGTCAGCAGCACCCAAAATATCGGCGTTACTCCGCTGATGGATTTCATCGTGGATTACTGCCCAAGCCCCATGGACCTTCCTGCGCCACCAGCTGCGGTTCCGAACAGCCCGAACGCCGTCAGCCTTCCCAAAACATCAGAAGGGGAGCCGGTGATTTTCATCTTCAAAACCATCAGCGAGCCGCACGTTGGCGAGCTATCCTTCTTCCGCGTCTTCCACGGCAAAGTGACCCCGGGCCTTGATTTGGTGAATGTTGATAGCGGCACAACCGAGCGGCTGAACCAAGTTTATGTGGTCAATGGCAAAAACCGCAAGGACGTTCCCGCGCTGAACTACGGCGACATTGGCGCGGTGGTGAAATTGAAAAACACTCACACCAACAACACCCTTGCTCCAAAAGGGAAGACCGTAAAAATTCCCACCATCTGGTATCCCGCGCCAATCACCGACGCAGCCTTAATCAGCAAGGGGAAGGGGGATGAAGCAAAGGTGGCCGAAGCACTGCACGTGATGCACGAGGAGGACCCAACCTTCAGTGTCCACATGGACCCCGAGTCGCACCAGACGGTGATTAGCGGGCTGGGGGAATTGCACCTGGATGTAGTGGTGAAACGCCTGACCAACAAATACGGTTTGCACGTGGAGATGAAACCGCCCCGCATCCCTTACCGCGAAACGATTCGCGGAGCGGTGGCCACAAGCTACCGCCACCGCAAGCAGACCGGCGGGGCAGGGCAGTTTGGCGAAGTCCATTTCTACATTGAACCATACGAGGAAGGCCGCCCTGTGCCGTCGCAATATCAGGTTCGCGACCAGGAACTTGAGCCGCTTCAGTGGGGGGGGCATTTCCATTTCATCAACTCCATTGTGGGGGGGACGATTGAGGCCCGGTTTGTCCCGGCGGTGAAGAAAGGCATTCTGGAAATTCTTCGCGGTGGGGCGTACGCCGGCTACCCAATGTCGAACGTCCGTGTGGTGTTGTTCGATGGCAAGATGCACGCCGTAGATTCCAACGAAAACGCCTTCAAGACCGCAGCGCGGATGTGTCTGAAGCAAGGCATCAAAGAATGCCGACCGCAGCTGATGGAGCCGATCTGGAACGTGGAAATATCTGCCCCAGCTGACTACATGGGGGACATCATGGGGGATTTAAGCAGCCACCGTGGGCGAATCATGGGGATGGACTCCAAAGGTGCGGCACAGATCATCAAAGCCCAGATTCCGCTGGCCGAGCTCTACGGATATGCTGCCCGGTTGCGCTCGCTAACCCAGGGTCGCGGAAGCTACACCCGCGCATTCAGCCACTATGAAGAAGTGCCGAAAGAGGTGGAAGCCAAAATTGTGGCCGCCGCCGACTTGAAGGATGAGGAGGAGTAGATACTCCGCTGGAACATCCCAGCCGCTGCAGAGGTTCCAAACCAGATATCCAACAACGAAAAACGGGCGAAGCAGTTCTTGCTTCGCCCGTTTTTGATTTCTGCTGGAGTAGCCAGCAGCTTATGAGTTCGCGGCTGAGTCGGCTTGCTTCTGAGCCAGTTGCTGGTTGGTTGGCAACCCTTTGGTGAACTGCACAATTTCTGCCGAAGCATATTGCCCGGTAAGCTCAATCAGCAGACTTTTTGCAAGCGCGTCGCTGCTGAACAGCCCGACCGAAACGCTGTACTTGCGGCTATCCCCCTGGCGGGTTTCCACAATGAAGACGTTATCGTAGCCTTGCTCAATCAGGCGTTGCTGCAAGGTGATCGCCTCGTCAAAATCTGATTGACCGGCCAGGCTGACGGTGCGTCCATGCAGCCGGATGCTGCGCCCTTCGGCATCGAATGCGCGGATGGCCGAAGCCCCCTTGCTGGCATAGACCTCCATTTTCACCGCTCCGGTTCCGCTCCCTTTAATTCCAACCCGCCCGGCAGCCCCTTCGGAAAGGTCAAGAACGCGGCCACCACAATATGGCCCGCGGTCGTTGATGCGAACCAAAACGGAACGTCCACTTTTTTCGTTCACCACCCGCACCAGCGTTCCAAAGGGAAGCGTTTTGTGGGCGGCCGTCATCTCATGTTTGTTAAATCGCTCGCCGTTGGCAGTGCGGCGGCCATGAAAGCCAGGACCATACCAGCTGACCCGTCCCGATAGCGTCTGCGATGCAGGAATCGCCATGGCGTAGCTGGTGTCGGTCGCTACTTCCTCGGAAGCCTTTGCGGCGTACAGCGAATCCATGTTTACTTCGGCAGTAGCATTCGCGACCCCGTTTGTGCTGGGTTCGGTGGCACTGGCCGACCATGTGAGCGCCGCAACGACGCTTGCTCCACTCAGTGTGGCTGTTAGCAGAAGAGCGATAAGGCCTGTGCGGCTTCGCTTCCGGCTGCTACTGGTAGCTTCAACTGATGTCAAGGTTCCCTCCTCAATTAGTTCAACGTATCATTCGCTTCGTACTTCGGCTGCCACGTGGGGGGCTGCACTTTTTGAAGCGGGGCAAAGATAGGTTGTGCCTAACCGCCGGGGTCTTAATTCTTTTTAATGATTTTGTCGTACAGGCGATAACGCTTGTACAACTCACCGTTCATCATCTGGGCGGCGCGGTTCATCATCACGTTATCTTCCACCACCCACGACGCTTCCCCTTCGCGATATCCCTTCCCATCCACCATTCGGGTTCCGACTTCATAATAGAGTACGGCATCAATTCCAAGCCGCTGAAACTGCGGAATTACGCCCAAAATGAAGATTCTTCCACGGTTCACCCGTTTGCGAAACCGCAGCATTGCCAGCACCGCGCCAAGCAATCCCCCCTTTTTGTTGCGGATCAACACTTGGTTGATGTCGGGCAATCCCAGCGCAAAGCCAACTGGCTTCCCCTGGGCTTCGGCAATCAGCACAAAGTCGGGGTCGGCCAATTGTTTCAAGTCTTTGGCAATGAAGTCAAACTCCGCATCGGTCATCTTCACGAACCCCCAGTTGGCTTGCCAGGCCAGGTTGTAGATTTCCTTGATGATCGCCACATCACGCTGAAACGCCGATTTATTGCTGAAATCCACGTTTCTGATAGTTAGCCCCTCCCGCTGGCGAACCGCAGCCTGCACCCGTTTCACCTTCTCCGTCAGGAAAGAACGGGTCAAACGGTAGGCGAACATGTCCTTCGATTTGGCCAGCCCAAACGATTCGATTACGGCACTGTAATATTTGGGGTTGTAGGTCATCAAGATTTGCGGGGGGTCATCGAAGCCTTCCACCAGCAATCCGGCCTCGTCATTCAGCGAAGGATTCACCGGCCCGCGCATCACCTCCATCCCCCGTTCGGCCAGCCATTGCTGGGCGGCAGCAAGCAGTCCGTTGGCAACTTCTTGGTCGTTGATCGCCTCGAAAAAACCGAAGAAGCCAACCTTGTCGTTGTAGGTATCGTTGTGATTGCCGTTGATGATCGCTGCGATTCGGCCAACAACGTGGCCATCACGTTCGGCAAGGAACATCTCCATTTGGGAGTGCTGCCAGAACGGGTTCTTCTCTCGGTTCAGCAATCGCTTCCGGTCGAACTTCACCGGCGGAACCCAGTTCGGGTCCCCCTTGTAGATAGGCCAGACCATTTCGATGAAGCGATTCACATCGCGGTTGCTGCGGACGGGGATAATTGAAATTGGCATGAGCAAAAGTAGAGAGAAGAAGCGAGCCAAAGAAGAAGGTGGCTGGGGCAACGGCTACCAACCGAGGGGTTTTGACGATAACTTGACAACCCGGCAGCATGGCTCAGACCTCTTCTTCTTCCCCCTGAAGAGGAGAAAAAACCACAGAGGCACAGAGAGCAAAGAGGGAAGAAAGAGAGAGGGAGAGTTGGGATATCACCGCCCGCGAACTCTACGATGAGCCAAAAAATCTTGCCGATGGGTCATGCAGATAAAAGCTGGAATGACGAACTTGCGAACGACACTGGTTGCACCATTGATGAATCCCGGAAATCCATGAAACGCCTTCTGATCCCGACGCTTCTATTACTGCTTCCAATGATGACGCTGCTGGCTCAGGTTCCGCCGCGTGTGACGGTGCGGCTGCAACAGCCGCCGCCAAACCAGTTGCGGGTTTCGGACATGTGGAAAATCACCCTGACCAATTCGGGGAAAACCACCGTCCGAATCTACTTGCAGGGGATTGCTACCGAGGTCCGCGATGGCCAGATTGTGGACGCACAAACCGCCCCGTTCGATCTTCCCCCCGGAACAAAACGATTAACCGGACGCGATGTCGAGCCAGTGAAAGTCAACAGCAGCAACAGCCGCTACAAGAATGTTATGATGCAAACCGGCTTTGTCCCCTCGGGCGATTACACCGTCTGCGTCTATGCCAAGCAGGTAGGCAACGATGATGTGGTGGGGAGCGATTGCTTCAACCAGGAAATCCAAAACGTTAGCCTTGTGCTGATTGCCCCCGACAACAGCACAAGCATCGGCGATGAACTCCCCATGTTCAACTGGACTACTGCACCGTTGATAACCACCGGCGCAACGTACAGCATCAAAATTGTGGAGATGTTCGGGGAGCAAAGCCCCATCAGCGCAATCGGGTCCAACCCCGCATACTTCCGGCAGGAGAACATCAGCACCAGAAACCTGACCTATCCAATCTCTGCATCGAAATTCAAAAGTGGCCAGCAGTATGCGTGGCAGGTGGCGTTGTTCAACGATGGAGTGAAGGTTGCCGAAAGTGAGGTCTGGTCCTTCCTGTATGTAAAGTCGCCAATCACCCCACCATCGCCGAAGCTGGCCGCCGCGTTGTCCAGATTTATGAAAGCGTATGGTGGCGGATCGTTCGACCAACTCTACTCCATTGCTTCCACGTCGGACAGCGGCTACATCCTTGCCGGAAAAACCCGCAGCTTTGGTGCCGGCGGGGACGATGCCTACTTGGTGAAAGTGGATAACAGTGGGAACGTGCAGTGGTCCCGCGCATTTGGCGGAAGCAACGACGACGCAGCCTTTGGCGTGGCGCAAGCGCACAACGGCGGCTACATTGCCGTTGGCTACACCCGCAGTTTCAACGCCATGTTCGACGACATCTACGTGGTGAAAACCGACCCGCAAGGGAATTTGCAATGGTCCCGAACCTACGGCGGCGGCGGACACGACGCGGGGTACAGCATCATCCCGACGGGGAACAACAGCTACACCATTGCCGGCGTTCTGGGAACCGGCGACAGCTACGACGGCTATCTGATCCGCATTGAAGCCAACGGCGCGTTGGTCTGGAGCCGCAGCTTCGGGGGGGATCAGTACGACATCCTGAAATCAGTTATCGAGCATGGCGAAGCGTTGTACGCCACCGGATGGACCCGCAGTTTTGGCAATGGGAACGACGACATGATGGTCGCAAAAGTCAGCCCCGACGGAGCGGTGATGTGGGTGAAATCCTGGGGAACCAACCGCGCCGAACGGGGGACCGCAATCGCCGGCGGGCCATCGGGGTTTGCGGCGGCCGGATACACGCTGGGGAGGTTGGCCGAAACAACGGAGTTCAAGTTGCTGGCGGTTGGCTTCACTAACGATGGCAACGACCAGGGGAAAGTGATTGCCCGCGCCGGGCTGTACAACGAAGCACTCGGGATTGCTGCCGACAAAAAAGGGGCGTTCTACCTTACCGGCTACGCCAAAGGGACCGACCCAGCCAACGTTGGCGGAACATTAATGATGAAACTAAGCGGCAACGGCACGCTGGAATGGGCAAAGGTCTATCAGTCCACAGCCGTAAGCGAAGGGCGCGGGATAACAACCACCCGCGATGGAGGAATAGCCGTTGCCGGATTCACCGAAGCGATTGGGGCGGGCGATGGGTTGCTGCTGAAAACCGACGGAGCAGGCGTTGCCAACTGCGCCGAACTGGACCCCAAAGCCGTGGCGGATATGACCTCGCTCACGGCAAAGGACCTCACCATCTTTGGCGTAGGCTCGGTGGTGACCCCACGGGTTTCGGTTGCCGCCACCGCCACCACGATTGAGACGCTGCTTTGCCCGAAATAAACTCAGGACAAAATGGCTTGCGGAAATAAACCGCATGGATTCCCGCTTTCGCGGGAATGACAGTGATGCGGTTCTCGCAAACCACTTTCATTGGAGTATAAAAACATCAGTAGGCCAAAGGCTTGCTTCGGCCTACCGACTGTGTGACAAGAGGGGGACAGCACCATCTACTATCCCCCTCTTCACCCTTCCCGTTTCCCCCTGTTGTGTGCCCCCTTCACACTCGCGTTCCGCAATGCGGGCAGTAGTTGGCGATTTGGTGGCGGATTGCCGCGCCACATCGCCGGCACTTGCGGGGCAGTTGCACGCCACAGCAGACGCAGAACCGCTCCCCCATGAACCCTACCGCACCACAATGCAGGCATTGGACGGTTTGTTGTGGAACCCGCCGAAGCCCGATCTGGATTCCGGTGTTGGTTCCGCTGATTGCCGACTTCACGGCTGGCTGTGCAGAGATCATAGCTCTAAGATATCCTCCCCTTCTTACGCATTCCGGTTATTCATCTTACGGCTGGTTGTTCTTCTTCCAGAATTTCTCATTTTGCTCCCCTCCTCTCCCGTTCCTTCCACGCGCTGCCTTTCCTTCCCTTCCCAATTATCACGCGATAAGGATTCGCTATGCAAACCCTTGTTGATTTCCTAAACCACGGCACGTTGCCGATGATTGGCCGCCAAGCGCTGATCGCCCGAATCTTGCAGACAGTGCAGAGCGCGGCCGAAAGCGAAGGACTGCACACGTTGCTTCTGATTGGGGAAGCGGGAATCGGGAAAAGCAGAGCCGTGGAAGGGGCGTGCCAGCAGATAGAAGAAACCGGCGGCTTGGTGATTGCCACGCGGATAGTGCCAGAAGCAACCCTAACGCTTGCCCCCGCGCTTGCCCGCGCGCTGGAGCAATCGGAAACCGCGCAAGAGTTGCTGCGCCACGATGTCCCCGCAAATCTTAACGATGTTGTGGCCGGGCTGCGCCGATTGTCGCGGCTGCGGCCCACGCTGGTTGTGGTTGAGGATACCCACCTGTTGGAAGGGGATGGTATCCGGCAGCTTGGGTTGCTTCTGGAAGGATTGTCGGATGAGACCCTGACGCTCCTTTGCTCGGCACGCCCGTCGGCAAACGTGGTGGGAACTTTGCTGGAGCAGTATCCATTCCAGCAGATGGAGTTGGCAGGGTTGCTTCCATCAGAAATCGAAGAGTTGTGGGGACGATTGTTCGGTGTTATTCCCGATCCGGCAATCACCGCCATGCTTGCCCGGCTGACAACCGGCAATCCGCTTGCGCTGCGGTCGGCGCTTCGCGGGGCGGTTACGGCCGGGATCATCGTCCAAACCGCAGGATCCGGCCGGTATGTGGTGGATTCCGATAGCGAAACGTTTATCGCCCACATTGAGCGAAGCTCCAAACGAATCGGCGAGGGGATGGCGGCCCACCTGATGCCGGATGAACGCGCCGCTGCCGAACGCCTTGCATGGCTGGGGGAAGCGTTCGCCCGCGAAACTGCCGCGCACGCCTTGCAAGAAATGCCGCAAGCCGAATTGCTTCTGGAACGATTGCTCTTCCGGGGGATTCTGCAACCTCATCCAATGCCGGCTACTCCGCTGCCAGGTATCCACTCGGAAGGGAACGACTTTCCGGCAAGCGCGCTTCCGCTTCTCTCCTTCACTCACACCCTTCTGCACCGCTATTTTTTGGATCACGCCCCCCCACATCTTGGGCGGTTGTGCGCCATTGTTGCTGCCGATCTTCCCCTCTACTCCTACCTCCCAGTGGACATCATCGGCGAGCGCGTTGGCCAGATTTCCGAGCCGGAGCAAACGCTGCTGCACCTGCTTGGGCGAATACGGAAAATGGCTGCCGGGGCATTGGAAACCAGCGACCTTGCAGCAATGCGCCGCATGGCTAATCACGCCCAGAAGATGTTCCAGCGGTTTGGCGAAGGGAGCCACAGCGAAGCATGGCAAGCCGAACAGGTTCACCTGCTGGTGATGGAGTACGTGATGGCCCGCGCCGACACCGATGCCGAACGCTGCATCGCAATTTGTGCCCAACTTGAGGCACTGACGGCTGCACCAACCACCGAACACCACGCTGGGCTTCGGATTGTTGCGCTGGTGCGGCTGATGGCGCAATATCCCCGCCAGCGGCCCCACTACGCAGCCCAGGCATTGGAGCTTGCCGAGCGGTTCCCGCAGATTCGGGCCTCACGGTTTTTTCTTCTTCTGCTTGCCAACGTTGCCTTGCGGGCCAGCAACGAAGGGCGGAACGACGAAGTGCGGCTGATTGAGCAGGAGTTCCAGCGTGCCCGCCAGCTTCCGATGGGGAAGAAGCAGATCGAGATGCTGTGGGGGTATATCGGGCCGCCGCTGCTGCGGGTGTTCGACACCCCCGACGAACTGCAGGAACGCCGGATGTTGCTTGCCGATCTGCAAGGCCGCCACGGGTGGAATATCCTTCAGCGGGAAAGCCTTGCCAAGCACTCCATCGCTTTTCACGATGCCATTGGCGAACCGGACGCGGCACTGCGGGTGCTGGAAAGTTGGCAGGAGGTGATCCGCGAACACGACGGGGTATCGGCCTACTACGGCTCGCAGATTGTTCGCATTCATCTGCTTGCCGCGCTTGGCGCGCCGCTGCTCCAACTTCAGGAAGCCGCAAACGCCATGCTGCAAGAATGCCCCGCCGAACACCAGAACATTCTGCGCCATTTTATCGGGTCCTCGTTTGCTACGGTTGGGTTGCTTCGCGGGGAGCGGGAGTGGGGGATGGAGATGCTGGCGCAGTTCCCAGAAGGGAAGGGGATACTGCTCCCTTCCACAGCGTTGGGGGTGATGCTCTGTTCCGGGGTAGCCGAACTGCCGGAAGCATCCGAGCGATCCGACCCCCCGCAGGTTGCCGATGATCTTGGGCTGCTTCTGCGGCTGCTTGCCGAAGCTGCTTCGGGCGACTCCATCCTTCCGGTTGCCGAACGACTGCTTGCCCGCCCACTGCTTCGGATTGACGACCTGACGCGGTTCCACACCATAATCCACCTGATAGAATGGAAGCCGGAACCGGCGTTGTGGCAAGGATTGCAACTCACTCTGCGCCGCGCAATCACCCAGGGGCTTACCTGGCTACAAACCCAGCGGATTGCCGCGTACATGCCGCCACTGATTGCACTGGCCGAGAAATTTCTTCCAGCAAAGGAGGTGAAAGCGTGGCGGGGAAGCTGCGCAGCAATCCAGCGGGAACGTGATGCACAGTTGCGGGCGATGAAAGGAACTGGGCAGATTTCAATCACCATGATTGGGGCCATTACTGTGCAGCTGCCGGGGCAAGAACCACGCAAAATTTCTGGGGCGCGTGCACGCACGGTGCTGGGGCTGATGGTTGCTGCCCAGCTTGCCGACCGCCCATTTTCGCACCGTGATTTCTGCGCCATTGCCACCGGCGACCAGGACCCCGACCGCGCACGCAACGTCGTCTATGTTCGGCTGCACGACCTGCGTGAGTTGCTGGGGCCGGATGCAATCATCACCGAGCCGGAGCTTGCCCCACGGCTGGACCCTGCCACCGTTCGCGTGGATATTCTGGAAGCATACCAGCACTTGCTCCAGGCCAAGAAGGCGTTGCGGGGAGGGGCGTTGCTGCGGGTTGTTCCGGCGTTGCTCCAGGCTCAGCAATTGCTGCGGGGTGAGGTTCCCTTTCCTGGGTTATACGAGGAAATATTCGAGGCAGCGCGAGAAGAAATAGAAACCATGCTGCGTGGCCTGGCGATTCGCACAGCCCGCGCACTGCTGCGCGAAGGGGACACCCAGAACGCCATCCGGTTGCTGAACAACCTTCTTCAGGCAATGCCCGAAGATGAGGAGGCCTCGGGGCTGCTTCAGCAAGGGCTGGCAGAGCAGGGGAAGCGCACCGAAGCCGAGCGGGTGAGAACAGTAACCGCCGAGTGAGTTTTGGGAATGTCGAATGTCGAATGTCGAATGTCGAATGTCGGATTCTTTCAACTGACCACTGACCACTGACCACTGACCACTGACCACAATCCATCAGTGAGGGGAATGCCGAATGTCGAATGCCGAATGCCGAATGCCGAATGTCGGATTCTTTCAACTGACCACTGACAACTGACTACAATCCATCAGTGAGGGGAATGTCGAATGCCGAATGCCGAATGATGGAGTTGCCCCGAACCTCACTCTCTGCTTCTGCTGGGTCGCTACGGAACCAATCGCCGCGCGGCGATGCAGCGTTCCAGCCAGTCCTTTTTTTTCAGCAGTTCGTTGATGCTCAGTTCTTCTTGGGCTTTTGCAAACCGCCGTTTTGCCTCGCCGTGGATAAAGTTGATCTCCACAATCTGCCCATGCGATTTCAGGATGAACGACAGCCGCGAAGCCAGCGCGGCGCACTCCTGCCGAAGTTCATGCTCGCGCTGACTGACGTTCAGGATGTAGTCCTTCTGCTGGGCTGGCGCGTTTGGCTGTGCGGGTTGGTCGGGCATCGGCTTGGCAAGTTCGGGGAACAGCTCAAGGGTGTATCGCTGCATATCGCGGTGTTCAACGTCGCGCAGTTCCCAGCCACTTTCGCCGGCGGCGTTGCGGGTAAGTTGTTCGTGGCGTTCGCGCTCCTCCTTCATTTTTACCCCCATTTGTTCTTCGCTGCTAATCCACTCCAACGTTGTCACCACCTCGGAATCGTTGGCGGCGTAGATGTCGCACAGGTTCCCCTGTTCGCCGAAGCCGTCGTAGTAACGCATCCCCCGGAAAATTTGCTGCAAGGTTTTGGAGTAGGCCCGCACAAGGTCCGCTTTCACAATCACGCTGATCGGCTTGATGTCGGTCCCTTCGCCAATCATATCCACTTGTGCCATCACGTCAAGCTGCCCGTTGCGGTATTGCTCCAGCAGGCGCTGGCGTTCTTCGGCGGGAACGTCCTGGCCAATCCGCGCCGCACTCCACTGCGGAAACCGGCGTTGCACAAACTCCAGAATTGCCTGGGCGTGGCGGTTGCTCATGGCGATGATCAGCATCTGGTGGTTGCGGGCATCGGCTTTTTTGATGGATGGATTGGCCGATAACTCGGCATCGCGCTGCTTCCGTTTCTCGGCGAAACACTCGAATGCCGGGGCCAGAAGCGACTCTAGATAGACCTCATGGAACCGAAGTTTCCGGCGCGCCAGGAAGGCATCAACATCACTTTTGTTTTTGGTCATCTCCACCATCTGCGACAGCGACAACTCCACAATCTGCCCTGTCTCGGCATGGGCTAACTTCAGCCGGTAATCAATCACGTGGGCATGAACCCGCTTCAGGATGTTCCCTTCGGCGTGGGCATCGCGCATGGTGACTTCGTGCAGGGCGCGGTAGTACTGATCGCCATCGTTCCCAAGCTCGAACGGCACGCCGAACAACGTTTTATTGTCCGATCGCATCGGCGTTCCGCTTAGTGCCACGCTGCACGCGCAGGGGAATTGGTCAATCTTGGTGGCCCAAGTTCCGTCGTCGGAAAGGTGGTGGACTTCGTCGAACACAAACATGCAGGGGGCTGATTCGCAGAACCGGAGCAATGCCTTGTGCCCGCCCCGCCCGCTGGCATACTGGTAGGTGGTGACAATGATGGAGGTGTCCATGTTCTTCAGAAACACCTTCTCCGAATCGGCCACGCAAAAGGAGAACCGAGGCGCGCCGATGCTTTGGAACACACGATTGAGTTCTTGCGGGTCGGCGTACTGGTCGCGCAGGTTTCCGCGCGGGACAAACACCACTAACTTTTTGGCAACGCCAGCGGCGTGCGCAACCACAAATGCCGACAGCGCGGTGATGGTTTTGCCGTAGCCCGGCACAAACACGCCAAGCTGGTTCAGTTGGCCGGAACCAAACGCAGCGGCCAGCTTGGCAAGAAACTCCTGCTGGCCACGGCGGAACCGGAATCCGTTGCGCGGGGTGATGCCCGGAAGCAGTGGGGAATGTTGGGTGTTGGTGTCCTGTGGTTGTTGGGTTGGATGTTGGAGTGTTGGTTGTGAGATGATTGCAGGGCTTGCTGTATGTGACATGGGAGATGATTCACCGCATAAGAGAGTATCCAGCCGCCACGTTGCCCCCCTTCTGGTTTTGAACGGCGCGAAGATAATCAAATCGGGAAATGAAGATCATCGGGATTGCCCTCCGGCAACCTTCCGATTGGCCGCAGTCGGTATCGCCACGCCCCGATTCACCACACAGCCTTTTGGTGCAAACCGGTTTGCAACGCTAACTTGCCCACCATGATAGATGAAACAACAACCGCCGCGAAGCCCACCGGAAGTGAGCCGCATGAGTGGCAGTGTGCGATTGAGCCGAACTGCGAAGGGGGGGCAAACATGGAGCGTGACGAAGCAATGGCCCAGGCCTGCGCTGCCGATGGCATTCCACGATTGCGATTCTACAGTTGGCAACCCTGGGCGTTATCGCTGGGCTACAACCAGGACATTGCACAGATTAACGTGCAGGAAGTGGAGCGGCGTGGCTACGGAATTGTGCGGCGGCCAACCGGCGGGCGCGCTGTCTTTCATGCGGAAGAGATCACCTACTCAGTGGCAATGGTGGGGAAGGGGGAAGGGGTTCAGGGGAGTTATGCGGCAATCAACCAAGCGTTGCTGCGGGGGTTCCAGCTGCTTGGGGCAGCGGGGATTGAGTTCAACCGCTCGCAACCGGATTTCCGCGAACATTATGCCAGCAGCGAATCGGCCAGCTGTTTCAGTGCTTCGGCGTTAAGCGAGTTAGTGTGGCAAGGGCGGAAGCTGGCGGGATCGGCGCAGCGGCGATACTCCGATGTTCTGCTTCAACACGGATCCATTTTGCTGGGCGATGCTCACCTTGAAATCATTGATCTTCTGAACAACACCAGCAACGACCCCAACCGCCGCGAGCGGATGCGCCAGATGCTCCGCAGCCGCACCGCAACCCTTGCCGAGGTTTTCAACGGGGCTACTCCATCCTTCACCCAAATCGCCCAAGCCTTGCGCGAAGGGTTCATCCAGATATTCTCACCCCGTTAATCGGCACTGAAATGCCGAATGTCGAATGCCGAATGTCGAATGCCGAATGTCGAATGCCGAATGCCGAATGTCGAATGCCGAATGTCGAATGTCGAATGCCGAATGTCGAATGCCGAATGTCGAATGCCGAATGTCGAATGCCGAATGTCGAATGCCGAATGTCGAATGTCGAATGCCGAATGTCGAATTGATTCTTTCAACTGACAACTGACCACTGACCACTGACAACTGGCCACAATCCATCAGTGAGGGGAGTGTCGAGTGTTGAAGAAGCTCCCACCTCACTCCACCGCTTACGCCCACCGAATCAAACTCCATTTCCCGATCATCAGCACCAGCGCAATGCCAAACGCCTGGAAGGTCCGCCGCTCGCTGCGGAACGCGGTGCTCCAGTGGATTGCCGTGGAGCGGTCGCCGTGGTAGGGGGTTAGGCGGGGAAGAAATCGGGGGACATTTTGGCGGAACTCTTCGTACTCCTTCCCAAATGCTTTCGCCAAAAACTCCTCCTCGCGAGCAACGATCAGGTGATATTGGAACACGAACCAGGCAAACGTCAGCGCAACCAACCACCACAGGTTGGCCATCACCCCAAAGCCGGTGTAGAGTAGGATATTCCCCACGTACAACGGGTTCCGCACGTAGGCAAACGGCCCCGAGACCACCAGCCGCGAGGCCCCCACACGTTCGGTGACGCGGGTTTCGTAGCTGGCATGGCCAACCCCCCAAAAGCGAATGGACTCGCCAAGCAGCGCGCACGCGAACCCAGCAATCAAGCTGGCAATCGTTGGCTGGCCAAACGCCAAGCCAGCAAGAAGAAAAGGGATGGGGGTGTAACTGCGCCAAGTAAACAGTCGGTCGCGGAAGTCAGGCATTCGTTGGTTAGATCAGTCGTTGGTTAGGTCAAAATTGTGTTACCGTAAATCCCGTTCGTAGCGTGCGGCGTGCTTTTTCAGCCATGCGACGGAGGTTCTGAAGTCGGGATCGAAGTGTTCCACCAAGCTCCAGAATTTTGGTGAGTGGTCGAAGTGCTGCAAGTGGCACAGTTCGTGGATAACAATGTACCGCCGCACTTCCTCCGGGAAAAGAATCAGCCGCCAGTTGAGCGATATGTTCCCCTGTTTCGAACAGCTACCCCACTTCGTTTTCTGGTCGCGGATGGTGACATTCCCATATTTATTCACCAGCCCCATTCGCGTGGCTTCCTGCCGGACATCGCGGTACAGCGCGGTTGCGGCCTCGGATTGCAGCAATTCCCGCAGCGTTTCGCGGATTGTGCAGTCGTGGTTGGGGGGAAGGTTCAAGTGCAGCTGGCCATCTTCGACGGTGAAGTGTGGTCTTTTTCCAACATCACGATTCACGCGCAAGCGTAGCGGTTGGCCACGGTAGTAGATTTTCGAGCCATCCCGAATCTGGGCCGCTGGCCGGGCCGGTTTCACTTCTTGCAGGTTACGAAGCACCCAATCTTGCTTCTCGCGCAAAAAATCTTCCGGGTTGACGTACCGATTCAGCCGCGCCGGAAGCGTTATCACAACACCACTTTGGGCCGAGATGGTGATCCGCATATTCCGCGCACGCGGGCTGCGGCGCACGGTGTAGCTGACCGGAACACCGTTCAGCATCACGGTGGAGGTCTCTGGTTTTGGTGGTTGGAAGTCCATGTCGCAAAAATACGATTCGGCAAACCCTTGCTGATAGCCATTGCTGAAGTTCCTTGCAAGAAACCGCCGACGTTTACAAATCCTTATCGGCAATGCCCCGCTGCAAACATTGCCCGCGCTGGCGAAAGGTGGTAGGTTTATTCAGGCGCGTGGGTTCATCCCAGAAATTCGTCAGGTTGGCTTGCGGCTGATGTGCGGTGCTTCGTCAGAAATTCCTTCAACCTCTATTTCTCACAAACCATGAAAGGATCATCCTTCACCTCAGTTTGCCGGCTTTGGTTGCTGGCCGGGGTGTTCTCCGCGGCATTGGCGGCGTGCGGCGAAATCGCCCCTGACCAAAACAAGCCAAGCGTTCAGCAGGGCTACACCCAGATGGTGGAAACAATGCGGACGGGGGATGGAGCCAAGATTTACGACCTTTTTGATAGCGACCAGCAACGCCAGCTAGATATGATGATTGCCGGCCAAGCCATAAATATGTCGTTGGATTCCACCCGCCAGAGCGAAGCGGCCATGCTGAAAGGGCTGAAAGGGAAGGAGGCGTTTGCCAAGTATATCCAGATGTATGGTGAGGATTTCACCGGCAAGTTCCAAGGCGATTTCAAGATTCTGCAGGTGGATACCCTTTACTCCATCGTTGTTCGTCATCGCGATCGCCCGGCGGAAATTTTAATGGTTCGGTGGGAAAATGGAGCTTACCGGGTGGCGGCTCCACCAAATCCACAGGATGTAGAACGCAGGGTGGAGCAAGGCAATGGGAGCGCTGCTTCGCCAAGCCCCAACGCCCCTGTGCCGTTGCCAGCCAATCCCGACACAACCAGATGATCCCCAAAAGCCAATCCAACATGGCCGCTCTCGTAACAATGGTTGTCACAACCAAGAATGACCTGTTTCATGCGGTAAGGCATCTTGCCCACGTAAACAGGGCAGTGCTATCTTTGCGCTCTTCTTTGTAAAAACCGAAGTCTAACAACACACAACAGTCAAGCTGTGCCGACAATCAATCAGTTAGTTCGCAAGGGTCGTCAGGAGGAGTTGTACAAGAGCAATTCCCCGGCATTGGACCGTTGCCCGCAACGCCGTGGCGTTTGCACGCGCGTTTATACCACCACACCGAAGAAGCCGAACTCGGCGCTTCGGAAAGTGGCAAAGGTGCGTTTAAGCAACCAGCAGGAAGTGATCGCCTACATCCCGGGAGAAGGTCACAACCTTCAGGAGCACTCCATTGTGCTGATCCGTGGCGGCCGCGTGAAGGACCTTCCTGGTGTCCGTTACCACATCGTTCGCGGCACGCTTGACACACAAGGGGTTGCCAAACGCCAGCAAGGGCGTTCCAAGTACGGCGCAAAGCGTCCAAAGAAGTAATCAACGAACATCTACTGCATAGAATCCATGAGAAAGAAACGCGCAGAAAAGCGGTGGATCTCGCCAGACCCACGCTTCAACGACGTGACCATCGAGCGGTTTATCAACAACCTGCTGCTGGATGGGAAAAAAAGCACAGCCCGCGACATCCTGTATGGCGCGTTGGACCTTGTTGCCGAGCGTACCCAGCAAGACCCGCTGGAGGTGTTCCGCAAAGCATTGGCCAACGTCTCGCCAGCGGTTGAAGTCCGTTCGCGCCGCGTGGGTGGTTCCACCTACCAAGTGCCGATGGAGGTTCGCCCCGAGCGCCGCGTTGCGCTGGGCATCCGCTGGTTGATTAAATACGCTGACGACCGCCGCGAAAAAACCATGCGCGACAAATTGGCCGGCGAACTCATCGCCGCTTCCAACGGCGAAGGTTCTGCCGTGAAGAAGCGCGAAGACGTTCACCGCATGGCCGATGCAAACCGTGCATTCGCTCACTTCCGTTGGTAGGTAGTGATTGGTGATTGGTGATTGGTAAGGAACAACACAACACGTTGTTCTCTTCTACTAACGATTTCCCAAGAACTACTGACCACGAACAACTGACAACTGACCAATCCGCTGTTTAGGCACTGTTATTCATAGTTAACCGAAGCTAATTCTCGATTATGCCACGCCTGTATCCACTCGATAGAGTTCGCAACATCGGCATCATGGCGCACATTGATGCCGGCAAAACAACAACAACCGAACGCATCCTGTACTACACCGGTGTGCTTCACCGCATTGGTGAGGTCCACGATGGTGCTGCAACCATGGACTACATGGAGCAGGAACAGGAGCGCGGTATCACGATCACATCGGCAGCAACAACCTGCTTCTGGAAAGGATCAAAATCCCATTTCCCAGAGCACCGCATCAACATCATTGACACCCCAGGCCACGTTGATTTCACCGTCGAGGTGGAGCGTTCGCTTCGGGTGTTGGACGGCGCGGTTGCCCTGTTCTGCTCGGTTGGCGGTGTGGAACCCCAATCCGAAACGGTGTGGCGGCAAGCCGATAAATACAACGTCCCGCGTATCGCCTTTGTGAACAAGATGGATCGTGTTGGTGCCGACTTCCTGAAGGTTGTCGGGATGATCCACGACCGGCTTGGCGCAAACGCTGTCCCGCTGCAATTGCCAGTTGGGCAGGGTGATATGTTCAAGGGGATTGTTGACCTGATTGAGTGGAAAGCCTACATCTTCGACGACTCGAGCCAGGGGGCAAAGTGGGATGTGATTGATATCCCCCACGACATCGAAGAGCAAGCAAAAGAGTACCGCACCAAGATGCTGGAAGCGGTTGCCGAAGTTGATGACACCCTGTTGATGAAATATCTGGACGGGGAAGAAATCTCGCCGGAAGAAATCCGCAAAGTGTTGCGCGAAGCCTGCTTGCAGGTGAAGATCATTCCGGTGATGCTTGGCTCCAGCTTCAAAAACAAAGGTGTGCAACAGTTGTTGGATGCCGTCTTGGAATTCCTTCCATCGCCGATGGATGTGGGAACCACGCCGGGCCACCACATGGACTCCGACGATCACGTCGAGCGTCAGCCATCCGATGCCGAGAAGTTTTCCGCACTGGCCTTCAAGATTATCACCGATAAATTCGTTGGCAAGCTGACATTCATCCGCTTGTACTCCGGAACTCTGTCGGCTGGCTCCTACGTTCTGAACACCATCACTGGCAAGAAGGAGCGCGTTGGCCGTCTGCTGCGGATGCACGCCAACCACCGCGAGGACATTGACGAGGCATACACGGGGGACATCGTTGCAGTGGTCGGTTTGAAGGCAACAAAAACCGGCGACACGCTCAGCGATGAGGCAGATCCGATTGTGCTGGAGAAAATGGAGTTCCCAGACCCGGTGATTGACCAGGCAATCGAGCCAAAAACAAAGGCCGACCAGGACAAGTTGGGCGAAGCTCTTGCCAAGCTCAGCGAAGAGGATCCAACCTTCCGCGTGAAGACCGATGAGGAGACCGGGCAGACGATCATCTCCGGCGTTGGCGAGCTTCACTTGGACATCATCGTGGATCGTATCCGCCGTGAGTTCCGTGTGGAAGCAAACGTTGGCAAGCCACAGGTTGCCTACCGCGAAACCATCCGCGAGACGGTGAACCAGGACACCAAGTTCGTCCGTCAGTCGGGTGGTAAAGGGCAGTATGGCCACGTGGTGATTGAGTTCGGCCCGAACGAACCAGGCAAAGGCTTCGAGTTCGTCAATGCCATTGTTGGCGGTGTGATTCCAAAAGAATACATCAAGCCGGTGGAGCAGGGGATTACCGAGGCATTGCGTAATGGTGTGCTTGCTGGCTTCCCGGTGGTGGACATCAAAGCAAAGCTCCATTTCGGTTCCTACCACGACGTGGACTCATCGGAAATGGCCTTCAAAATTGCCGGATCCATGGCATTCAAGGAAGCCTGCCGCAAGGCAAAGCCGGTGCTGTTGGAGCCGATCATGGCAGTGGAAGTGGTGACACCGGATGAGTACATGGGCGACGTGATGGGCGACCTTTCCAGCCGCCGTGGCCGCATTGAAGGGATGGTGCAACGCCACGATGCCCAGGTGATTCGGGCAATGGTTCCCCTTTCGGAGATGTTCGGCTACGTTACCACGTTGCGCTCCATCACGCAAGGCCGCGCAATCCCTTCGATGACCTTCGACCACTACGAAGCCGCGCCAAAATCGGTGCAGGAAGAAGTGGTGGAGAAAAGCGGCAAGGCAGCAATCGCAGCCTAACCCAGCAGAGAGCCTTCTTCGGATAGGCCGACGGCACACAGAGCAACAGACACACGGTTTCAAAATCAACAATACTTAACACACACTTCTCGTAGAGGAGACATCAGGAATGGCAAAAGAGAAATTTGACCGCAGCAAACCCCACGTCAACGTGGGAACCATCGGTCACGTTGACCACGGAAAGACAACGTTGACCGCTGCCATCACCATGGCATTGGCACTTCGCCACGGTGGCGAAATCCGTACGTTCGACTCGATTGACAATGCTCCAGAAGAGCGCGAGCGTGGTATTACCATCGCCACCGCCCACGTGGAGTACCAGACCGACAATCGTCACTATGCTCACGTGGACTGCCCAGGCCACGCCGACTACGTGAAGAACATGATTACCGGTGCCGCCCAGATGGACGGTGCTATCCTTGTTGTGGCCGCCACCGACGGCCCAATGCCACAAACCCGCGAGCACATCCTGCTGTGCCGCCAGGTTGGTGTGCCACGCATCGTCGTCTTCTTGAACAAAGTGGATATTGCTGACCCAGAACTGCTTGAGCTTGTCGAGCTTGAGATTCAGGAGCTTCTGGAGAAGTATGAGTTCCCAGGCCAGGAGATTCCGATCATCCGTGGCTCGGCATTGCAAGCGTTGGAAGCTGGTTCATCCGGCGCGCCAACCGACGACGAGCGTTACCAGTGCATCTGGAACTTGATGGACGCTGTTGACAGCTACATCCCAACCCCAACCCGCGACACCGACAAGCCATTCCTGATGCCGGTCGAGGACGTGTTCTCGATCACCGGACGCGGAACGGTCGGCACTGGCCGTATCGAGCGCGGTATCATCAACGTGAACGAGGAAGTGGAAATCGTCGGCTTCGGCGCAAAGAAGAAGTCGGTGGTGACAGGCGTGGAAATGTTCCGCAAGCTGTTGGATCAGGGCCAAGCAGGCGACAACGTCGGTCTGTTGCTGCGCGGTGTTGGCAAGGAAGAGCTGGAGCGCGGCATGGTTATCGTGAAGCCAGGCTCGATCACGCCACACATGAAGTTCTTGGCGCAGGTCTATGTCCTCTCGAAGGAAGAAGGTGGCCGTCACACGCCATTCTTCAACGGCTACCGTCCACAGTTCTACTTCCGCACAACGGACGTGACCGGTATCATCACGCTTCCAGCCGGAACCGAGATGGTGATGCCAGGCGACAACTTGGACAACATCACCGTTGATCTTATCACCAACATCGCTATGGAGGAAGGTCTCCGCTTCGCCATCCGCGAAGGTGGCCGTACCGTAGGCGCAGGTG
Organism: Chlorobiota bacterium; assembly: GCA_016788565.1. Taxonomy (GTDB): domain Bacteria; phylum Bacteroidota; class Ignavibacteria; order OLB7; family OLB7; genus OLB7. The sequence continues at coordinate 31,562 of JAEUSP010000076.1, forward strand.
TTGTGACGAAGATTCTGGACTAAGCCGTAACGCTTACTCCAACCAAACCAAAACCCGCCCCGCTCAAGAACACGAGCGGGGCGGGTTTTTTTGTGGCCTGATTGAAGCATGAAGCGGAGCCGCTGGAATGTCGAATGTCGAATGTCGAATGTCGAATCAAGAATGAGAAGAATCTTGGAGTTGTTCCCGAACGCCGCCCTCCGCTCATGCTGAGCTTCGTCGAAGTATGAGCAGGAGCCACCGAAGGTCGAAGTATCTCCATCACCCCACCGCGAACGCCGCCCTCCGCTCATGCTGAGCTTCGTCGAAGTATGAAGCGGAGCCACCGAACGGGGCGAAGCCCTGCAAGCCCCGTAGTGGGCGAAAGTGATTAGCCCAATGGCGTAAGCCTTGGGGAATGGGACAAACGCTCAGGATGGCATAGCCCCGTAGCGGGCGAAAGGAAGACGGATGCTGGTGAACCTTATCTCCAGAAGCGTTGCACGAGGTGGCATCGCGAAGCAACGGAGAAGCCCATCTGGCGCGTGCTAGCGTGTCCGATGCTCTCTCTCAGCCAACCGCGAGATGGGCTAGCGCCGCTGCTTCGCGGTGCTTCGTCGAAGACTCCTCGCAATGGCGGTGAGATGAACTACCCCCCCTGCGTCCACCGCGAATGCTGCCCTCCGCTCATGCTGAGCTTCGTCGAAGTATGAAGCGGAGCCAGCGAACGGCGAAATATCTCCATCACCCCACCGCGAACGCCGCTTGCCATCTGGTACGATACCCTCCCCGAACGCATCGGCGGTATCTGGGCCAACTTCCCCGAGTACAGCAAGTGGGATACCCTTGCTCCAAAAGGAAAAATCAGAAATATGAAGGGGCATGAGGTGGCCGTTGCTTGGCGCGAGCATGGCGGCGAACCGTACCACTACTCCGTGATGAGCTACGACGAACGTGGCCGAGTAGAAGCCCTCCTCCGCTACACCGAAAGCCTGGGCTTCGACGCGGTGTATTACCGCTACA
>JAEUSP010000081.1 GCA_016788565.1 Chlorobiota bacterium
AGCCAACGGGACGGGAACATCCACAGGGTTGAGTGTGGAGGCTTCAGGCGGGGCAACCAACTACGCGGGGTTGTTCACCAGCGGGAAAGTGGGGATTGGAACAGCAACACCAATTTCGCACGTTGAAGTGGTTGCCCCAGCTGCTACAAGCACCACACAAGCGATCTTTTCAACATGGACACCGTTCATGGCAATGAAGGTTGGCCAATCCATTAGCCCGTCGGCAGCAACGGCATCAGGGTTCCAAGCAACGATGGCCTACGATAGCACTGTTGTTGGCGGAAGCGCAGATTTATCAACAGGCATTTTCAGCAGCCGCTTTAGCCGGATTGTGGCAACGAACAATTCTTCAATCGGAGAGTTACGGGGGCTTCAAGGGAATGCTGTTCATCAGGGAACAGGAACGCTGGCAACGGCCAGCGCATTGCTTGCTGCACCGGTATTGCTCAGTGCTGGAACAATCACCAATGCGGTGGGATTGAACTCGTCGGTGACAAGCAGTTCAACCGGGACGATCGTGAACGGGAAAGGGGTGCTGGCACAGCCAGTATTCCAGAGCAGCGGAGGCATTACGAACTTCACCGGAATTCAAGCTGGTGCGGTCGTAAACGGAGTTGGCGCAACCGGAGTAGTGACCAACTACACTGGCGTTCTGGTAGATAACATTGATGCTGCGACGGTTGGCGGAACGCGCCGTGCATTCTTCTATAACGGAGCAGGGGCGAACGCCCCGTTTGTTATTGAAGGGGATGGAGATGTTGGGGTTGGCACAAGCACCCCAAGTCGCCGTTTCCACGTGACCGGAACCGCAGGGCTTACCAATGCCCGGTTGGGGTCTTTGTCAGCTGCTTCTGCCGAGGCTCCTGCGGTGCAAGAAGGCTTGGTTGTTGCCGATAATAATGGCGACATCCGCCGCCGAAACAGCAGTGGCATTGTTGCCCCCGGCGTGCTGTTTACACGAACCACCAATACTCTGGATTTCACCGGCAACACCAACCTGCTTACGGTTCTGCTTCTTTCCCTGGAAGCCAATAATATCTATGAGATTGAGGCGATTGTTGCCTACGATGCCGATAATGGCGGCGCACCCCCTACCTCCCATCTGCAAGTTGCCGTGAACGCGCCAGCAGGCGCAACCATCCGGTGGAACATTGTGAACGGTGGCGGCAGCGGTGCGTTTTCCCCCTCTTCCATCACAACCAATGGCACCGCAATCGGCATGATTCGGGGATCCTCGGTTGACCAAACACACGACCTCCATGTGTTCATCAAAGGGGTGGTGGTAATGGGAGGAACGGGGGGAGATATTGAAATTCAAGCAGCACAAGCCGACGCAGCAGGCAACATCAACATCCTTCCAAACTCCTACTTAAAAGCCACGCGGGTTCAATAGGAGAGCACTATGAAATTCCTGAACGGATACAGAATGAACCGAAGCGCACAACACGCCTTCTTGATTGGGTTGCTGGGGCTTGCTCAACTGCCGTTGGTAACGGCCCAAGAATCTACGGGCGATCTCTTCGGCAGAAAAATAATCCTTGATGATGGTGGAACATGGCCAAACGGTTCTTTCAACACCATCACACTGCAAGCACCAAGCAATGTGAGTCTAAGTGGTGATTACTCCCTAACGCTGCCACCAAATACAGGCACGGCAGACTATCTGCTTCGTACCGATGGGGCTGGCATACTAACCTGGGTGGACCCAGGAACATTGCTGACGGGATCATACGTCCGCTACAACGTAGCATCAGCACAAACCACGGCTGGTTCTGGAAGCCGGTTGTTCGATGTGGCGTACAGCGGGTTGGGTTCGGGTGTGGCCGCGCTTGGCGCACGGATTGCCGCAGAAAGCGGTGCCAACGCAAACGCGGGTGGCCTATCCATCCGCGCCACAGCCAACGGGACGGGAACATCCACAGGGTTGAGTGTGGAGGCTTCAGGCGGGGCAACCAACTACGCGGGGTTGTTCACCAGCGGGAAAGTGGGGATTGGAACAGCAACACCAATTTCGCACGTTGAAGTGGTTGCC
>JAEUSP010000082.1 GCA_016788565.1 Chlorobiota bacterium
GGCAACCACTTCAACGTGCGAAATTGGTGTTGCTGTTCCAATCCCCACTTTCCCGCTGGTGAACAACCCCGCGTAGTTGGTTGCCCCGCCTGAAGCCTCCACACTCAACCCTGTGGATGTTCCCGTCCCGTTGGCTGTGGCACGGATGGATAGGCCACCCGCGTTTGCGTTGGCACCACTTTCTGCGGCAATCCGTGCGCCAAGCGCGGCCACACCCGAACCCAACCCACTGTACGCCACATCAAACAACCGGCTTCCAGAACCAGCCGTGCTTTGGGCTGTTGCTACGTTGTAGCGCACAAAGCTCCCCTGAACAAGCGTCACCGGATCAACCCACGCTGGCAATCCGCCGGAGAGTGACAGGATGGAGCCGTCGGCCCCAGCACCCAACCAACCTGTTGCCCCTGTTCCGTTCGTTGTGAACAGCAATGCCCCCGTTCCGGGTCCGGTTGCCGGAAACTCCAGCGTGTAATTGCTGCTAATCCCACCCGCAGGACTACGAAGAGTAATGCGCTTGCTGGCGTTGTCTTGTAGCTGTATCCCAGGATTGAACGGGGCAGAGGTTTGCCCCAATGCTTCGCCGGCCAATCCCACCATGATGATGATTGCCGGAAAAAGCCGTGCGAGATGTTGCTGCTGCCTCATGCTGTTGGTGCTGCCTGGTTTTAGGAATCCTGGTTCTGGAAATCGCGACAAAAAAATCTGCTCACTTGCCCATTGGCCGATTTACCGGACTGATACCCTGCGGTTGAAGGAGACTGAGGAAATCCGCAGGGCATCAGTCCATGATGTTTTGTTCGGGTTCGGCTTATGGGTTCATGCAGATGATGTTGGCGGTGCAGTTTGCTGGTGGCAAACCGTTCAGCACAAAATCAAAGGTATTGGCTCCGGTATTCACCCCTGTCACCGTGGCCCAGTATTGGGTTGCGTCGGTTCCATTCTGCACCGTGATGGTAATCACCGACCCCGCCGCCAACGTAAATCCCGTTGGTGGAGTAACGCCAGTGTAGGTGTCTTGCCCATCGGTCAGCCCAAAACGGCGTGCGTTGATGGTGTTGGCAATGTTGGCAGCAATCGTGATGGAGCCAGCCCCGTTTGTCACGGTGACCCCTGCGCCCGCAGTAATTGTCCCCAAAGTGTATCCGGTCCCGTTGCCAATCAGAAGCTGGCCGTTGATTGGTGCGGTGGATAATCCCGTTCCACCGTTGCCAACGTTCAGTGTGCCGGTCACGTCGCCACCAGCGCCGTTTGCTGCCAGGTTTACCGCCCCCACCGCAACATCAAGAATGCCGCTGCCAAACGTGATCCCTTTCAGCACGCCGGTGCTGCTTGGGCGGGCAAACCGCATGGTGGCGTTGCCGCCGTTGGCCGTTGTGTAATCCCCTTGGTTGGATTGTATGATAAGGCCGTTCGAAGGGTTTGTCCCCCCGCCTTGTTGCAGCTTCACGCTGCTGAATGGTGTCTGTGCCGAAGTTGATAGCGTCAGTCCGATTAGGGCAAGTCCTAACCCTGCAACTGTTTTCATTGCGTTCATGGTGCGTACCTCTGTTGATTGTTATGTTGAACGTTGAGCTGTTTCGTAGCTCGTTTTCTGATGCCTGTACCTTGATGCTTTTACTCTATGCTGCCTCTACACAGGTAGAGCTTGATGCCGTGGGCTATTTATCAATCACATATTTCAGGCTTCCGGTGGCCGTTGGGTAGAATCCACCGAACGTCACAAGGAAGCCCACGCCGGGGGTGATGGAGGTGACCGATGCTGTGATGGTCTGGCCGCTGGGGTCGGAAATAGAGATTACAACGTTTGCTCCGGCGGTCACTAACGGGTTGCTGACCGTTAGCGTGGTGGCTTCGAACGGAATCGGTTCCGTGCCAGAAATCCCCCCATCGAACGACACCCAGTTGGGTGCCCCCGGCGTTCCGGCGTTGTACTCAAACTGCTGCGTGGTGGTGTTGAACAGAATCAGCGATGTGGACGGCCCCGCGATGTTGTCGCGCTCGGTTGTGGTTACGCGGGGGAGCAACACGCCTTGCGAGGAGGAGGAGAAATCGGCAACTGCCGAAGGGTTTGGTGATGAAGTTCCAACGCCCAACGAGCCGTTTGGGGCAATGCGCATCCGCTCGATGTTGTTGCTGCGGAACACCAACGGCTGCGGGTCGGTGGTGCCAAGGAAGTTGATTGTGGGATTAGTCCCGCTGTTTCCGGTCAGCGACCAACCAACAGTGTTGATGTTGATCCCCGACAAAAAAGGGACCCAGTTCGGGGCCAGCGGCGTGCCAGCGTTGTACTCGAACTGATTAGCGGTTGTGTTAAAAATCAGGAGGGTGGTTGCTGGTTGGTAGATGGCATTCCGTTGGGCAACGGCCATGCGTGGCAACAGCAATCCGGCGTGGAAGGAGGTGAGGTCCAGCACTGCGGAGATGTCGGGGCGCAATGTTCCAACCCCCATGTGGCCGTAGATATCGGTCATTGGGCTTGGCGAAATACCGGGGGTGGGCTGCGCGGATGCGATGATGCTGGCAGCCCCCAACAGGAAGGGAACCAACCAGCGACGTTGTGCTGGAATCATCATTGACGTTGCTGAAATGCCGGGTTCTACCAGCCGATAGCGTCATCATTATCGGCCAGTACGCCAATTCCAGAAAAGCCCCTTTCCCTCCCCTGCTCTGCATTCTTGCTCTGTGGCCGCTTGCTTGGAACCCTCTTCTTGTTCGCCAAAGCATGTGGCGTGTAATCGCCCCTGCAATCGTACCCCACAAGCCGTACAGAACCATGCAATTGGATGCTCAATCACCGCACCGCAACTGCACTCTGGTGGTTCGGTCTGGTGGTCGCACGCCAAACAGCGGCCAGTTTCGCCGAAGCTGACCAACTGCCCACATGCAGCACAGTACCGAAGGTTTTCAAACGCTGAAGAAGTAGATGGAGGGATCACGGTTGCCTGAAGTATTTCTGCGGCGGCGGGTTAGGCCCTGTTCAATGTGGCAGTCATTCTCACGGCATCGTGATGCTCTCGCTGTACCTTGCTGGAATCTGCCGGACAAGGTAATGGCGGCCCGCACCAGCAATCGGGCGTGGCGCATCAGGGGCGATTACCAGCGCATCAGTTGCTTCATTCCCGCGCATCACTTCTGTTTTTTTTCAGATTCAGGCCACTAACCGAACAGCGTGCAAGCCCATAATTGGTCTTGCACGCTGTTGGAACCCCTTGCATATCTCCCTTCCACCAAAGGGCCTTTTGGCTCTTCCTTCTCGCGATTCTTTCAAGCCTTCTGGGGAACGGCGTTATATTGGCTCCGCGTAGCTTTCTCTCTACCAGCCTAATTTTTACTGCTGTGGCCATGAACCCATTTCGCTCGAGTATCACACTGATTGCTGCAATGCCGCTGCTGCTGGCGCAACCAACAACAGCGCAGCCTGCTGCCGCACCACCCGTTTCGGCCCCCTTCAACTCGGCATGGTTTGGGACCGTTGGGGCCGGGCTAACCGCCCACGATAACGGCGCGTTCTCACGGCGGCTTGCCAGCTACGTGCCGCAAAAACCGGATGGTGAACCATACCTGTACCAGAATGATGAGTTCTCCGAAACCGGAACAATTTTGACTGCGGGTGGTGGATTCCTTTTTAACGAGCGATACCTGCTGGGGGGAAGTGCGGAGATGGTGAGCTACCCCGAATCGGAATCTATCATGCCCCCCGGCTCCCCTCGCGACCGCTACACACTTGGCGGAATCGGCGGCGGCGTGGACGTTGGCTACGCGCTGGTGAACGATGGCCAAACTCTGCTGTTCCCATATCTGCAAGCGGGCTACTACGGCTACACGCTTGAATATCACAACAACCAAACCGACTCACTCTCCTTCTTTGAAGGAAATCCCGTGGCACCGGGCGGGGTTGGCAGCTACGCCGGAGCCGCCCCGCGCGTGGCGTTGGGGCTTGGGCTGGTGCATTTTTTAGGGTCGGCAGAAAGTGACGGATCCAAAAGTGGATTGGTGATTGCGGCGCGGCTGACTTGGGGGGTGATGCCTTCGCGCCCGGCGTGGAAGCAGGATGGCGTGACGGTGAACAACGGAGGATTGACCCCTGCATGGAATGGAGTTTCGTTCAGCATCTCCGTTGGCGGCGGCGGCGGGGAACGATAGCTACGGCAACCGCCCTGCTACCCAGAAATTTCTGCGAACCCACCCAACTTCATCACCCGCCTTGCTTGCGCAATGTGGCGACGCTCGTGGGCAAGGGTTGCGGCAAACCATGCCCCCAACGACAAGTTGAGTAACGGCATTGCCGGCGAGCGAACTTTCACCTTCTTTAAATCCACCCCGTTCGCGCTGCCGATTGCTTCGGCCAACCGCTGGTGGAACTGGCCGAACTCCACCGCCACCCGCTCCCCGATGTTGCTTGCCGATGGCACGTAGATCGGGAACGTCTTCACCTTCCTCGTTTCACCCTCATCCAGCGTCCGAGCAAACCAGCGGTTGATTGGGCCGTAGCGGAACGGGCCATCCGCAAACCGCCCTCTGGATCGTGCGTTGGCAATGGCTGGCTCAATCCGTTCCAGCAGCCGGGTTCCGGTCACGGTCAGATGATCCACACACTCCCCCACCGACCACTGCTCCGGCCCCGGCCGCCAGTTCAACTGCTCTTCGGTGATGTTCGCCAGCAAGGCATCAACCTGGCCGTCAATCGCGGCAAGCTGGTCAAGGTAGGATTGGAGTTCGGGAAGCAGATGTTGAGTAGGCATTGGGTAGTTGGTAATTGATAGTTGGGAAATCGGGATTGAGTTCACGCTGGAATAGCCAGCATTCAACATTTCTTTCCCCCTTCCACCACTTTTCCGAAAAAAAAACTTTCTTCCGGTGATTGTTCATTTGGCCAAATGCTTAACTTTTGCCGCCTTTTCTTGTACGCCTCTGTTCCTTCCTTCAAGCACATCAAACCTCCGCAAACAACATGAAAGCAGTCATCATGGCAGGCGGGTTCGGCACACGGTTGCGTCCGCTTACTTGCAACGTACCCAAACCGATGGCATCAATGGCAAACCGCCCGATGATGCACCACATCGTCAACGTACTCACCGATCTTGGCATCCGTGAAATCGTCTCGCTGCTCTACTATCAACCGGAAGTCATCACGGCCTATTTCGGCAACGGGTCGGCGTTCGGGATTGATATGCACTACGTCCAGTCGGAAGCCGATTTTGGCACGGCGGGTTCGGTGCGCAACGCCCACGAATTTCTGGACGAACGGTTTATCATCATCAGCGGCGACGTGCTGACCGACATTGATTTGGCAAAAGCCATCGCCTACCACGAAGAGAAAAACGCCCGCGCAACCATTGTTCTTACCCGCGTCCCCGACCCCCTTGCCTTTGGGGTGGTGATGACCAACGACGACGGCAAAATTACCCGCTTTTTGGAAAAACCACAGTGGGGGGAAGTCTTCAGCGACACGATCAACACCGGAATCTACATTCTGGAGCCGGAGGTGCTGGACCTGATCCCGTTCAAGCGGGATTACGATTTCTCCAAGGACCTGTTCCCGCAGATGCTTCGCGACGATTTGGGGCTGTTCGGCTACATCGCCGATGGCTACTGGCGCGACATCGGCAACCTGAACGAGTACCAAACCGCACAGATGGATATCCTTGCCGGCCGCGTAAAAGTCCAGATTCCCGGAACACGGCTGGGCCATGTCTATATGGGTGAGCAAAGCGTGGTGGCCGATGGCGTGACGTTCGACGGAACGGTGGTGCTGGGCGATGGAGTGACGGTGCAGACCGGCGCACATATCAGCAACTGCATTCTTGGGGATGGATGCGAGGTGGAGTCGGGGGCGCGGCTTAGCAACACCGTCGTCTGGGAACGCTCCACAATCGGGGCCGGCGCGCTGCTTGCCGACGACGTTATCTGCAACGATGTGGAGATTGGGCGGGATGTGGTGATTCACGAGAACGTGTTCATTGCCGACCGCTGCCGGATTGGCGATGGGGCGCGGCTTCTTTCCAACATCAAACTTTGGCCCGATAAAGAAGTGGAGTCGCGCGCAACCCTTTCCACCAGCATGGTCTGGGCCGACCGTTGGTCGCGGGCGTTGTTCACCGACGCACGGGTTAGCGGGTTATCGAACGTTGAGATGAACCCTGAGTTTGCCGCGAAATTAGGCTCGGCATTTGGTGCCTATGCTGGCAAAGGGCGAACCGTAGCAATCAGCCGCGATGCCGACAACGTTTCCCGAATGATTAACCGCGCCATGATTGCCGGGCTGATGTCCGCCGGGGTGCAGGTGAACGATCTTCAACGGCTTCCAATACCGATCACCCGAGCCGAGTTGTTGAACGGGAAACAGGCTGCCGGAGTCCACATCCGTAAATCCCCCCACGACCGCCGCAAAACCGACATCATCTTCTTTGATGGCGACGGCAAGGATATGCCAACCGGAAAAGCCAAGTCTATCGAGCGGCTCTTCTTTGGCGAAGAATATGGCCGCGCCCGCCACGACGAAGTTGGAAGCATCTACTTCCCAGAACGGACCAACGAATCCTACCTTGCCCGCTTTCTGCAATCGTTGGACGAAACCGCAATCCGCGACGCACGGTTCAAGGTGGCGTTCGATTTCAGCTACGGCGTGGGATCAACGCTGATGCCAAATATCCTGAGCGCGCTAGGACCCGAGGTGGTCTCGCTGAACGCCTACTTGGACCCCAGCCGGATGACCCGCGAGCGGGAAGAAATGATTGCAGCCGAGCAGAAACTGGGGGGGGTTGTCACCTCGTTGGGGTACGATTTTGGGTTTATCATTGACCCCGGTGCCGAGCGGATCAACGTGGTATCGGAAACGGGGGAAGCGATTCATAACTACCGGCTTCTTTCCATCGTCACCAAGCTCTATCTGGAAGCACACCAGGGGGAGGTGAAGAAAATTGCAGTCCCGATCCTTGCCTCGCGCGAGGTGGAGATGATTGCTGCGGATTACGGTGTTGAACTGGTTTATACCAAGAACAACCACTCGGCAATGATGGATGCAACCAAGGACCCCGACATCAGCTTCGTTGGCGGGACACGCGGCGGGTTCATCTTCCCCCGCTTCCTGTTTTCGGTGGATGGAATGTTTGCCGCTGCCAAAATCATGGAGATGTGCGCCCGCACCGGGATGACGATTGGCCAACTCCATGCCGAACTTCCCCGGCGTGCCGTTACCGAGCGCTCGGTGGAATGCCCGTGGGAAGTGAAAGGGCGGGTGATGCGCCACGCCATGCACCACAGCGAAGGGGAGCGGCGGATGCTGGTGGACGGCGTGAAGATGTTCCTGGATGATGACTGGGTGATGTTGATTCCCGACAAAGAACGCCCCCTGTTCCACGTGGTGGCCGAAACCGACGAAGCCGAGCGTTCGGCCCAACTTGCACAGCAGTACGAACGATTGGTGCGGGAATGGAAGGAGGGGTAAAAAACGCCGCTCAACCACAGAAATATCACAAGTTCGGGGCGCGCCCCGAACTTTTTTTTGGGGGGGTGCTTGGTATCTCACAATCATTCTGCATTTTTGCAGCCGAATAGTAATCCACTCTCGCTCATCAACGGTGATGTGCGCCTGCTTCAATAAAAAAGGTTGGCGTGACGGTTTTCGGGATAGTTAGAGGTGGTGATTTGTCAACCTTGCAGAAGCGGCTCATACACACGCACATAACAAGCACTGAGTCTTGGGGTCATTGTCTTCCCTACCGACAGTTTCCGTTGAAGCCACCGATCCTCCGCTTCGCAGCCTATTTCCCAGATTGGGAAGGAATGTTAGTTCCATGTCAATTAAGCTGTACGTAGGGAATCTCCCCTACAAAACCACAGGCGACGACCTGAGTGACCTGTTCTCGCAGGTTGGTGAAGTCCTCTCCGCTTCGGTTCTTGAAGACCGCGAAACCGGCCGCTCACGCGGGTTTGGTTTTGTGGAAATGGAAAACCGCGAAGCCGGAAACGAAGCAATCGAGCGTTTCAACAATGCCGAGTTCCAGGGCCGGAACCTTGTGGTGAACGAAGCCAAGCCACGCGAAGAGCGTAGCGGCGGCGGTGGCCGTGGGTTCGGTGGCGGCGGCGGACGCGGCGGGTTCGGCGGTGGCAATCGCGGTGGCGGTGGCTACGGCGGCGGAAACCGCGGCGGCGGCGGTGGCGGCGGACGCTGGTAATCCCAGCCGAGCCACAACACACCGTGAAAGATCAAGCCCCGGCAGAGGAATATCTGCCGGGGCTTGCTGTTGCTACTTGTGGCTCATCTCAAGGTAGTGTGCGAAGGCGGGAAGCCGTAGAGGGGAGATCGGTGGCTTCTTGGTTCGGTGGCTCCGCTCATACTTCGACGTGGCTCAGCATGAGCGGAGGGCGACGTTCGATGAATTTTGCCCACTACCCCTACTTGCCATTGAGTATCACCACGATTTCCCCAACACCTGCACCTCCGTTTGCTACCGTCAAACAGTAACTTCCCGTCGGCAAACCCTCCACCTCCATCCCCCATTGATGCTGGCCAGGCCTGGCCCAGCCAAGATATTTTTGGCGGACAAGCTGGCCATGCACATCCCACAACTGAAGGGTGATATCCCCCGATTCGGGGATCAGCGCCGACACGTTCAACATGCCGCTGGCTGGGTTCGGGAAGCAACTCACGCTCCATCCCCCCTTCTCCATTTCTTGCTTCACCCCACTGCTTCCGGTTGGCTTCTCTTCAAGGATCACTGGCTCGAACCCTAACCGTATTCCAAACTTGTTGTTGGTTGCTGGCAAGGTGGCCACGTTGGGTTCAATCGCTTCCAGTGTGGTAATGATGTTGGTGATGATGATGCTGTCACTACCAAGCGGGATCACCACTTCCTCACCGTTTGGCGTGCCGGGGTTATCGGCCACCGGGGTTGCTTCGCTCCAAAGGATGTAGCATGGCGTTCCCCGTTTCCGCTGGAATTTGTAGCAGCGGGTTTGCTGGCTGCTCCCCACCGGAATCCGCTCCACCGCTGTGAAATCATGCAGCTTCTGGATAAGCAGCCGCATGGTGTGCAGCACTGGCTTCGGAGCGTAGTTGCTGGCTTTGTCGCCAACAATTCCGGTGTATCGCCACAGTTGGCTAATGAAGTACAGTGGGTGAGTGCTTTGGAAGTCGTTCGATAGCGAAAACATCGCCCGCTCGGCACCTTCGCCAAAGGTGGTGGCAAAGCATTTAACGGCATCGCGCGCACCTTTGGCGTTGTACCACGCGGTGGCGGCGGGGTCCTTTGCGTTCAGCTTGTCGCGCAGTTGGGCAAAGCTGCCGACGGTGCTGTTCGGCAAGTCGCGCGTGGCCGAATCGCCGCCGATGAACTGCAAAAACCCATCATGCGGAAGAACATCAGTCAGGATGTTGGACCACATGTCGTCAATAAAAATCGGCTTGTTGGGGGCGTGCTTTCGGATGAACTTCAGCGATTGATCGGTGGCTTGCCACGTGAAGTGTGGATGCCAGCCGATGTAGTCGCACTTCACCCCGCCGGCATCGCTCCCAAGCTGCTGCATCAGGAATATGGTGCTGTCGAAACTTTGGCGGTAGATGCTCTTCCCCAAGTTGGCCCCGTTCAGCCGTGCTTGTGTGGTGGGGCCGTCAACGGCCGGGTAGTCGGGGAAATCGGAGTAGAGGTCGAAGAACAATCCGCCGCTTCCCACAAGTTTGGTTTGGCCGGTTGGATCCGCCTGGCGCATTGCCTGCCACGTGATGTTGTGAAGGCGCACCAAGTTCACCATGTTGTCTTCCCAGTATCCGTTCCCCTGTGCTTCCCCCTTATCCCCTTTGCCATCACCGCCGAAATAAACCTCCTGCATCATCACATAAAACCTAACGGGGATTGTCAGGCCAGGCATATCATCCACTCCATCGCCATCGTAGCGTTCCACCAGTGTCCTGATGTAGTTCTGCCAGTGTGACTCGTGGGCGGGGTCGGGGGCGCATTCATCGTTGCCAAGCCCATCAATGCAGGCGGTGTTCCCAACTTGCGACCACGGGGCGTTGGGGGTAAGATTAAACACCAGCTCGAACCCATTCCGTTGCAGCCGCCTCACCCAAGAATCGGTATTGGTGAAGTTGATTGGTGAAGTCTCGGTTGGCTGCATTCCGTTCCAGCCGCCGCCGATTTCGTTCACGTTGATCCCCCCCCGCTTCCGCTGCGCGGCGGCGGCGTAGGCAAGCCGCGACATCAAGGTGTCGTGCTGGGCTTCGGTGGCAAACGGAGGCTCAATCTCGATATACTCAAACCCGAACCTCCAATCGGGCTGCTGTGAGTACAGACGTGGCGAAACGGGAAGGAGCAACTCCATCAAGGACACCATCAAGAACACCATCAGCAAGGCTAACAAGCAAGATTGAAAACGTCCCATTCTGACCCCCTTCATGCTGTGTTGACGTTAGACCGGTGCAGACTTACGGGGCGAAAGTACAGAACAGACAGGGAAACACCACCCCCGAAATAGCGATTGCAAGAGGAGCAATTCCCCCCTTGCAATCGCTGGGCAAACCCTTCATCAGAAAAATGACAAAAAATTAAGTTGCCATCGCGTTCCCGAAACCCCATCTTTGCACCGCCGTGAAGGAGTGGCACTCCCGCTGTGCCGGTTTTTCACGCTCCAACCGAATATCTGAACAGCATCCGAAACAACGATTGAGCAACCGTCCAGCGGTGGGCGGAACCTCACTCCCTTTCTTCTTTATGCGGATTTTCCTACGCTACGCTTCCCTTACTCTTCTTGCTTGCGGCCTTGCTTCTTGTGGTTCGGGCGATACGCCGGAATCGAAGGGGGATTCGGCTGTGCAGAATGGCGGGATCACCATGGGGGGAACGTTCCGCATGAACGAGGTGCAAGAGATCCGCACGCTGGACCCGGTGCGGATGAACGATGCTCCATCGCACCACATCGCCCACCAGATTTACGATATGCTGGTGGATTTCGACAGCAGCCTGACGCTTCAGCCGGAGCTTGCCGAACGCTGGGAGGTCAGCCCCGACGGGCTAACCTACACCTACCACCTTCGCAAAGGGGTCATGTTCCATGACAACGCCTGCTTCCCCGGCGGAAAAGGGCGCGAGCTGAAAGCCAGCGATGTGAAGTTCACCTTCGACCGAATTCTTGATGCCCGCTCCGGAACCTTTGGCGACAGCTACTTCCGGGGCAAGGTGAAAGGGGCCACCGAATACTACCAAGCAACCCAAAAAGGGAACGCCCCAGCCGAAGGGGTCAGCGGCTTCCGTGTGGTGGATGACTACACGTTTGCGATTGACCTTCTGAAGCCGTTTGCCGCGTTCAAATACTACCCAGCGCTCGGCTTCTGCTACATCTACCCAAAGGAAGCGGTGGAGAAATACGGGAAAGATTTCTTCCGCAATCCGGTGGGAACCGGGCCGTTCGTTTTTGAGAAATGGAGCCCGGGTCAGGAACTGACCTTGAAGAAAAACCCCAGCTACTGGGGCACCGATGCCGCAGGGAACAAACTCCCCTACATGGATGGCTTCCGGCTCAGTTTTTTGAAAGATGAGAAGCAGCAGATTAACGAGTTCACGTCTGGGAATTTGGAGGAATCGTACCGCATCCCCAGCGAGTTTTTTGGGCAGATTATTGATGCCGCCACCGGCCAACCAACGCCGGAGTATGCGAAGTTCCGCATCCACCGCGTGCCGGCACTTTCCACACAGTTCTACGGGTTCAACACCACTGCCGCGCCGTTCAGCGATAAGCGGGTGCGCCAGGCGTTCAACTTGGCGATTGACCGGAAGAAGATCATCACTTACGTGCTGCAAGGCCAAGCCGCGGGGCCTGGGGTTCACGGCTTAGTTCCCGGCTCGATGCCTGGTTACTCAGCCGATAAGATCAAAGGCTACGACTTCGACCTGCAGAAAGCCAAATCACTCATGGCCGAAGCTGGCTTCCCGAACGGGCAAGGCTTCCCGGCAATGACGCTGAACCTGAACAGCGGCGGCGGACGCAACCAAGAAGTTGCCGAAGCAATGACCGAGATGCTGAACAAAGGGCTGGGGATCAACGTGACGATGCAGATTCTGGAATGGCCGCAACACCAGGAGCTGTTGGAAACCGGAAAAGCCCCCTTCTGGCGGCTTGGCTGGATTACCGATTATCCCGACCCAGAAAATTTCCTGAACCTGTTCTACGGGCCAAATATCCCCGCAAGCGGCCCATCGCCAATTAACTCAACACGCTACGCCAACCCAACGTTCGATTCGCTGTTCGCGATTGCCCTGGGCACCCAGGACGACGCGCAGCGAATGGCACTCTACGCCCAAGCCGAGCAAATAGCGATTGATGACGCGCCGATGATTATGATCTATCATGACCTGGATTACCGCCTTGTGCAGCCCTGGGTTCACAACTACAGCAGCAACCCGATGGATCGCCGCGACTTCAAAGCGGTCTGGCTTGCCAAACACTAAGCCATTGCTGCTAACAATCCCAACTCTGCACGAAGAACAATCCATTCCTGAATGACCGTGAAGCTCTGCCGCTCTTTGACATTGTTCCTGATTGCCACGCTTGGCATTGCCCTGGGCGTTAGCAGTTGTGGTGGTGATGCGCCGCGCAGCGGAAACGTTTTTTACTACAACGAGCAGGACGGCCTAACAACGCTGGACCCCGCACGGATTGGCGCACGCGCAAGCGGTTGGATTGGCGCGCAGATATTCTCCGGATTGGTCACGCTGGACACCGCGCTTCGGCCAGCACCGCAGCTTGCCAAAAACTGGAGCGTGAGCGACGATGGATTGCGCTGGACCTTCCACCTGCGGGGCGATGCCCGATTTACGGATGACCCCTGCTTCCCCAACGGCAAAGGCCGCACGGTGACAGCCCAGGATGTTCGCTACAGCTTCGAGCGGGTCTGCTCGCCGGAATCAAAATCCACCGGCGCGTGGGTGTTCCGCGATAAAGTGAAAGGGGCCGCAGCGTTCATTGATGCCGAACCGGGGAAACGCCCCGAGCATATCGAAGGCTTCCGGGTGGTGAACGATTCCACGCTGGAGATTGAGCTGAACCAGCCGTTCGCTCCGTTCCTCACTCTGCTCTCGATCCCCTACGCCTACGTTGTCCCGCGTGAAGCGGTGGAGAAATATGGCGAAGATTTTTTCCGGCATCCGGTTGGCTCGGGGCCGTTCAAGCTGAAAGAGTGGAACACGGACCTTTTGTTGACGCTGGAGCGGAACCCGAACTACTTCGAGCGTGACGCCGAAGGGAAGCAGCTTCCCTACCTTGATGGAGTTCAGATTTCGTTCATCAAGGATATCAACACCGAGTTTGTGGAGTTCGAGCAGGGGAATTTAGACATGGTTGCCAGCATCGCTCCAACCCGTGTGGATGTGATCCTTTCGGAAGATGGGATGCGGCTGAAAGAAGGCTATCAGCAGTTCCGCTACTTCCGTGTGCCGGCACTTTCCACCGAGTACTACGGCTTCCAGCTGGACTCCGCCAGCGAAGGTGGCAAAGGAAGTCCGATGGCAACAAACCGCTATCTGCGGTTGGCCTTGAATTACGGGATTGACCGCGAGGCAATAATCAAATACGTGCTGAAGGGGCAAGCAATGGCTGGGAAGCATGGGCCAATCCCCCCCGGCGCGCCAGGGTTCAGCGGAGTTGAGGGATACCGTTACGACCGTGAGTTGGCCAAGCGGCTGTTGGATTCGGCAGGGTTCCCCGGCGGCAAGGGGCTTCCCCCCATCCTTCTGCAGACAGGAACAAACGAGCGGACCGCATCGGTGGCCGAAGCAGTGATTGAGCAGTTGAAAGCGATTGGCGTGACGGTGACAACCAAGCAAGTGGAGTTCGCGCAGCTTCGCGAGATGTACAAGTCGGCAAAAATTCCCTTCTGGCGGGCAAGCTGGATTGCTGATTATCCCGACGGCGAAAATTTTATGGCGTTATTCTACAGCCCGTTCATCGAACACCAGGGGCCGAACACAACGCACTACCGGAATCCAGCGGTGGATTCCCTGTACCGGCAAGCGCTTGATCCGCATCTAACAACGGAGCAGCGCGCAGCCATCTACTCCAAGGCCGAGCGGATCATTCTTGATGATGCCCCTTGGGTTATCCTCTCCTACAGCATCCTGCAACGGCTTTCGCAGCCGTGGATCGCAGGCTACACCGTTGATCCACTGGATCGGCTGGTTCTAACAACGGTTCGTAAACAACAGTCCTAAACTCAATATCCACTCGAAATCACGGAGGACACGTGACGAGAATCCTGCAACGGATTACCATTCTTGCGTTGCTTGCAGCCATGCTGCTTGCCCTTGCGCCTGCTGCCGATAACGGTTCAGCGGCATACGCAAAGGCACGCAAACCAGCGTCGGCAAAGGTGAGCAAGGGGAAAAAACCAGCGAAGGTTGCCAAAGCCACCAAAAAGAAAAAAGGCCGCTACGCCAAGAAGTCGCGCCGCCACTACCGCCGCACCTACACACTGCGCGGCAATCCAGAAGTTACCCGCCGCGTGGCAAGCCAACTTCTGATGGAGAAGTTGCCAGAGCTTGCAGTGCTGGTTGATTTGCCAGTCGCATCACCAGTCGGGACCGAGCCGGTTCCGGTCCAGGCTCCGGCACAGCCAATCCAAACCGACCTGAGCAGTGGGCTGCGCTACGTCAACGGCAATGCCTATCAAGACTCTGAGCTTGACGAGCAGGAAGATCCCGACGGCATTTCCGAAGCAGATGAGGAAGAGTTGGAGGAAATTCCCGACGACATCAACTACTTCTACAAGGAGTTCACCACCTACATGGCCTCGCTGAACGGAAGCGGCGAATCGCTGGTGACGTACAACGGAGCCGACAAGCAGACGCTGATGGAAGCACTGGTGGATTGGCTGGGAACCCGCTACCTGTTCGGTGGTGTCACCCGCACCGGGATTGACTGCTCGGCCTTCACCGGAATGATGTACCGCTCGCTGAACTACAAGCTGCCACGCACCGCCGCAATGCAATGGGGCGTTGGGCTTCCGGTTGACCGGAACGAGCTTCAGTTTGGCGATCTTGTGTTCTTCAACACCCGCTCGGCTGTTTATGTCTCGCACGTGGGAATGTACTTGGGGAACGGGATGTTTGCCCACGCTTCCAGCCGCAACGGCGTAACGGTAAGCTCGCTGGAAGCCGATTACTACAGCAGCCACTACATCGGTGGCCGCCGCTACGATTTCAACAGCGTTGCCACCACGGCATCGCTGGAATCGGGGAAGGGGAACTCGCTTCAGTAAGCCCGGCTTTGGGCGGCCATAGATTTTATGCTTGGAACCATAAAAAAAGCACGATTCATCATCGTGCTTTTTTATTGGCAATAATCTTGCCTCACCAAGCATTTGCTGTTGGGTTAGCACTCTCATCGGAAGAGTGACAAGGCTAGTCCCTGCAACTATTGCAACTTGGATTGGATAGTCATCTTAACGTCATTTACCTACAAGACCATGCTATGGCTATAATTAGGATACCTCCGTCCACTAAACGGGGCTTACTGAAGGCACTTCAACTTGATGATGCAGCATTCGAAGCATTCGTTTCGGCGGTGAACAGTGTGCCGATGTCTCTGATGGATAGAGATTTTCCCGAGCAGTTGTCTGCCAAGATTCAGGAAATGGGTGTTTTGAGCTTATCACCTACTGTGTGTGCAGATATATTGACGACAATGTTGTCGCTCTATCGTTTTCGATCGGAGGAAGAATGCTCTGTTGATGATATGGCCGCACGTATTATAGCCTCGATAGAGCCAAGTGCTGACACGAATTCCACCTACAATGAAGTGATCGAGAGATTGAAAAGCGGCTTGGACAGCAAACTCAAAGGTCATCTATTACGATTACTTAGTATCAGGCCATTCGAGAACTGGGCAAAGGCAGATACATTACTACATGAACATGGGCACATCTTTCACACAGCGCGCATTCTCACTGACATTCGCCCAGTTTTTGATGAAACCGCTGAAGAATTAGTGGGTGCTGTGATCGTGCATATGCTAAAAATTCGACATTCGGAAAACAGAGAAATCAAAGAATTTTATGTGGCACTTGATACACAAGATATTGACGACCTTCGCAATACCCTAGACCGTGCTAGTAAAAAAGCTGAACGGCTGAAGGCTATGCTTTCAGCCTCTAATACTCCTTACTATTATCCAGAAGAGAAATAAAAATGAAACTTAACAGAGCCTGGGGAGGCTGCGACGAAATTTATCCATACACTGAAGATGATTCAGCAGGCTCTGAGGAATTGGTTCGCTTTAGATGGAACGACTCTATTGTTGTCAATGAAGATGGCGATAGGCTTCCTCCCGTCAGCAAGCGAATTCAATTTCCACCTATCACATATCTTTCCAGTGTTCGATTGGTCGTTGAAAAACCATTTCGTGAGCTTGCTCAGCAATGGCAGAAAGACACGGGTGGTATGTCGTTGATGACTCAGCGCGCTATACATCCAGCCTATCAACGAATTATCGGTATGGGGAAAGAAGTTATTGTTCTTCTGTTGCAAGAGTTGCAAAACGATCCCGATGATTGGTTTTGGGCTCTTGAAGCTATCACCGGAGTACGCCCAACAAAACCTGAAGACGCAGGGGATTTAGATATGATGGCTCAATCTTGGATTCAATGGGGCAAAGACAATAATTACATTGTATGAGTCGAAATCTTGCCAATGATAGAATTGAAGGACTGGGCTTGCGTAATCTCAGACAAGATGTTTACCAAGTTACCAGCGAAGAGAATAGACGATATAATTGTTTTGCGTGGGCTGCTGGTGATGTCCGCAGGCGTTGGGAACCCGATTTACGTGGCGAACGTTTTTGGCCGATAGCCCAAAGAGAATATACACTCGAATGTTATGTAGAAGCATTCAAGACACTAGGATATCAACCATGTAGTACGGGTGATTTCGAAGAAGGATATCAGAAAGTGGTGATATATGCAGATCGCAATCTCCCTGCTCACATGGCACGCCAGTTGGAATCAGGTCGTTGGACAAGTAAACTTGGTAATTGGGAAGATATTCGACATGAAACTCCCGAAGTGGTCGAAGGAACCGAATATGGGAAGGTAGCGCAATTTCTTAAACGCCGCCGAACCGAACCCGATCCCGAACCCCCTCTACCAATATCATAAGATGAGCTAAACAACAAAGAAGGGACACGGCTAATCGCCGTGTCCCTTCTTCCGTTCTCTGCTTCCACCAGCCTAACTTCCCAGAACCACCATCCCCATCCGGTGCATCATCTGGTGCAGTTTTGGGGTTGCAACGGCGCGGGCTTGTTCGGCTCCGCGCGCCAGCAGGCGGTCAAGTTCGGCGGGGTCCTGCATGGCCTCCCAAGACTGTTTCTTATTGCTTAACCCCTTCCACGGAAGCACCACCTCCAAAAGCATTCAGCCTTCGCGATTACCGAAGCCAGATGGCGTTGGGACGAACCAACGAGGCGCAAGCCTTTCGCTCGAGCTAACGATGGTTGTTTAACCAATCATCAATTTCTTGAACAAGTTGGGCCGGAGGAATGCCGAAGCGTTGGGCAAACAGGAAGACCGTTGTGAGGGAAGGACGGCGTAGCCCGCGTTCCATCAACGAAAGGAAAGTACGATCAAGCCCAGTCTGGAGCGCAAGTTCTTCTTGAGACCACTGATGAGCGCGGCGATGAGTACGCAAAATTTCAGCGAAGGCTTGCTCCAAACCGGGGATCCGAATCTCGTCATGGTGTTTGGGATTGGCCGATTTCATCGGCGGAGAAGATGAACGCAGGTAACAGAAATAACCGAAGACTTTTGTACTTTTTTTCCACTTGAAGTCGTACATTGTGGACAGCCGTTAGAAACAGAATTAGAAGGAGAAATTTTTGGAGAGGGTGAGAACAATAGCCCCAAACGTTGTCTTTATCAGGTACGCCAATTCGCGTAAGTTCCTGCAGAGTGACAATCACTTTTCAATGATGAACCAATGACTACCCAACGTGCCATCTTGTTCCTCCTCCTGCTTGTCCTCCCAAGCCTACTTGCCATTGCCCAACCAGTCATTGAACCCATCACCCAAAACCCCAACGCCGTGCTGCTCCGAAGAATCTGGATGGTTCGTGGGCAATCCGCTGGCGAGGATTATGTCGGTTCTGGCTGCGGGCCGGTGGGGGATATTAATGGGGACTCCATTACCGATTTCGCCGTGTACTATGGCAAAGCTGTTGAGTGGCGAGTATTTCTGGGAGGATCGCCCGCACCAACAACCGAACCAATCTGGAAGCGAAAAACTGATATTGGCCTGACAACCCCTGTGTATGGTGACTTCTATGGAAACGGTAGCCATCTGGTCGGCTTTGGTGATTTCATTCCTGTTAATCAAGGGGCAACTCGTGCGCCACAGATACGATTGTTTCCGGTAGAAGATGGCATCTTGAAGGATTCGGCGCACTTGGTGTTGGATATGTACAGTCGCTCGAAGATTCGTATGGGAATGGATGTTGTAATAGGTCAAAATACAGATGGTGAGGCAGGGGATGAATTGATTATTGCCAACGGTGGGGTTCGTCGTCAGGAGCCATTTATTCGGATACCGGAGGTATGGTTCTACCGAGGGGGAAGTGGGTTCCAAGTGGATACTCCAAGCTACATCGTCTATGATACTGAACCGACACGAAGCAGCAGTTCCTACACCGCCCAGATCGTTGATCTTGACGGGGACCGACACTTCGATCTGGTGACGGTGGGGCACTATGCCGAAGGCTACAAACTCAAACTCTGGTTCGGCACCGAGACTTCTCCCTGGACGTGGACAAAGCCCGATCGAGAAATCACCCTCAATGATGACCTTGCACTCTCGACCGAACTTGCCATTAGTGATCTCGATGGAGATCGCAAACCTGACCTCGCCAGTGCCACAGGCTACTCCACTAACCGTGGCCTTTATGTCTTCCTTTCACGCAACGGATTCAATCCCCGTACTGCATCGTTTACTCGGTCAGAAGCTCACCGACTGCTCACCGATAGCACGTTGATTCAAGCCATGACACTTCCTCCATGGAATGATACTACCCGACGAGTAGCAATGCTTGGAGCCATTCGTCCGGGTGTACGCGATGGTCAGCTACTAGCGTTTTCGGGGAGTGGAACCGGCCCGAATGGAGCCTACGATGGATACTATTCTGCATCACAAGATGGCTTAACGCCAGGCGCAGTATTTCTGGTAACTGCGCCCTTGAAGGACGTAAACGATGACGGATGGATGGACCAAATCAACAGCTACTTCGGCTGGTTTGGCAACAACGCAGGGATTGCAATGATCCTTGCCGGGGGCCCATACATCCCATTAGATCAACCCACCGTTGGCGTTCGCACCGAGCCGATGGCTGACCACCAACGAGGATTGTACCTCTGGCCAAACCCTGCCACCACCGAACTGAACATTGCTTGGCGGGGCGACCTTTCAGCGATGCCGACCCGACTTGCGATTCACGATTTGAGCGGGAAGGTGGTTGCTGAAAGTGTGTTACGCCCAGAACTTGGATCGGCACGTTGGGCGACTGATGGAGTTGCTTCGGGGAGGTATCTGCTGACGGTGTATGATCGTTCGGGGAAGCTGCTGGCTTCGACTTCGGTGGTGGTGCAGAACTGAGGCTTCCTTGTTCGGTGGCTCCTGCCAGCCCTCACCCCCCGCCCTCTCCCAATCGGGTAGAGGTGCTGGTTGCCTCACATTGGTCGGGTGGGAGAGGGAGCCAAAGCCGGGGAGAAGAGCAGGGCTTGGTTCGGTGGCTCCGCTCATACTTCGATGCTTCGACAGGCTCAGCACTCAGCATGAGCGGAGGGCGGCGTTCGGTGAAGGCTCCGATTCTTCATTCGGCATTCGGCATTCCGGTGGCTCCGCTCATACTTCGACGGGGCTCAGCATGAGCGGAGGGCGGCGTTCGGTGAAGACTCCGATTCTTCATTCGGCATTCTTCATTCGGCATTCGACATTCCGGTGGCTCCGCTCATACTTCGACGGGGCTCAGCATGAGCGGAGGGCGGCGTTCGGTGGTGGTCGGAGCTGAGCGGAGGGCGATGTTCGGTGAAGGCTCCGATTCTTCATTCGGCATTCGGCATTCGACATTCGGCATTCAACATTCGACACTTCGATCAATCCAAGCCATCGCTCGCGGTGGCATCCTCAATACTCTTTCATGGAGAATCACCATGACTACGTTCACCGTTTCGTTACGCCGTCGGCTCCACTGGCCGACATTCCTCACCACACTCCTGTTCCTTCTGGCTGGAAGCCAGTGCTATGCCCAGTTCCTTCGTGCTGTGGATAACACCAAGCCGCCCTTACGTCGCATTTATGGCGTGGGAGACAATGAGTTCTACCTTTCTGGATATTTCCAGAAATGGACACAGTTCTCCGAACAACCATGGAATGACACTCGCTATGATGACCTCTGGAATCATGCCCACTACATGCGGATACCGATCCTGCATATCGCCGTTCCGAACGATGGGAACTTCCACAATTTCTACAACCACACCTCGAAGCAAGCTGGCGATCGGGTGTCGTTGATATTTGGCGATGCATTTCGCAGTGGTTGGGGTCAAGCCATCGAGTTGTACCCGTTCGATTCGGTGCAAAGCACGGTCTGGCCAACCAAGTTCCTGCACCGGCAAGGGGGGGGAGAACTGTACAATGCCGTTGAGCTTGACGCATATCAGCGTGGCAAGCGAGAAGTGCAGTACACGACCACGAACACTGGCGCGAACGATTCAATTTTGTGGGGGACGGTCTATGGCTACAACCAAAGCAAACAGATCTACCGCTATGCCCCCTACAGTATGCCGCTCTATCACTTTGAGGACAGCGTCCAGAACAACGAAAGCATCCTTCGGCCAAATCATACCGTCGGTCCCGATACCCTGCCATACCTCGTTGTGACTGGGCATCTGCGGCGCGACATTGACCAAAACAGTGCTGTCAGCAACGATTCAGCCTTACTTCGGATAGACATCATCTACGAGTTACCGAAGTTCAGCGGTGCATACGGACAACGCACCCGATACTTCGATAACACCCTGGGCCGTCGCGTAGCCCAAAGCGATACCGAAATGCTCTGCCGTTCCTTCTTCGTTCGCAAAGGGCAACTGCAACCCGCTGCTGGCGGGCAATGGAACGCCTACCGTGAAGCGGCCTTCGAGATGAACCTGCAATGGTGCAGCGATATGCGAACTCCCGGGCCAAACACACTCTTAAGTACCGATAGCCTCTCCCGCCGATTCGACATCCGCGTCCACTGGCTTGGCGTGGATGAAGACCTCTACCTCCGCTCCATTAGCGTCCGCGATTCGGTCGGGCAACTTGTCCTTGGCCAACAGCAACGCTGCATCACCTGGCGCAACAACACCTTGATGCGCGGGCTGAAAGAAATCTTCTACGGCCCTAACCAGAACTTCAACAACGGTATCTCCACCTACGCCGCCAACACCTTCCGATCTGACATCATTGCCTTGCAAAGCGGAGAAGAGCAGCATAGTTCGGAGTACGGAGTCTATGCCGCCATGCAGAAGATGGTCGCCGATAGCTTCAACCTGCTGCCGGTTAAAGGTGCTGGCAATATGCAGCAGGGCGATAGCGTGCAACTGTTTTCCTTCAGTTTGGGGAACCACGCCTTCGAGGCACTGGGCGGCAGCCGCCAAGCCAGCACCTACATGTACATGAACGATCTTCGCGACACGGTCAAGCATGATAGCGCAGGGTTCAAGAGCTACTGGGCTAAGAGTCCTCACATCTCCCCCCAGCACATCTTCGAGACGACGATGCACCAAGTCCCCACCCTTGTTGAACACAACGGCGGGCGCGGGCATCTGCCAACACTGAACCTTACCGAGCAGGGGATAGAAGACTACAACACCGCCTTCCAACGGATGTTTTTGGGGTTCTACGACCCCACCGAAAGTGACCTGTACCGCTATCCGTACAACGCTGTTCCCGGGATTATTGATGGCATTGGCAACACCGCCGAACTTGCCCGCGACCAGGGCACCCGCCACATTCCGGTGATTGGAACCACCTTTGCCATCAACCTTCGCGATAGCTCTACGGGTGGCGCGGCGCAGTATGACACGATCTATAGCCACGTTCCCGAAGGGAGTGAGCTATGGACGTTAGCCAACTGTGCGCTTGCCTACGGAGCCAAAGGGGCATTGTGGTGGTATTTGGGAAGCTATCCAGGATTGCTACGAAACAACTCCGTTGGCCACTTAATTTCTTCGGAGGACTTTGCCTGCTGTGTTGGTTCGCAAGGGTATTACACATACCAGAACTACCAAGACAAAATAGATTACCAACTGCACGACCAATTTCCGAATCCCACACAAACCATCACCATCCCGAACTTCTATATCGGCTGGGCTGACCGCACCGATGCGATTCGTGGTATCAACCAGTGGCTTGCTCAGATCGGCCCCTACATGATGAAGCTGAAATGGCGCGATGCCTACAGCATCCACCACTGCGTTCGCGATACCAGCCGCAGCCACGATACGCTCTTCCGCCCGTTACCGGCAAACGAGATCGTCAAAAAAGTCACCAGCAACAAACCGGGCGGCCCGCTGGATGCGCCAGAGCGCACCTTTGTTGAGCTTGGCCTGTTCCAAACCGTCGCCAGCGACACCGCCACCAGCCGCCATAACGACACCAACTACATCTACGTCGTCAACCGCCGCTCGTTTGAACGCCCCAACGGCGTTTCCCCCGGAACAGATCGGGGATACGCAATGGATTCACTTACCGACATCCGCACCATTAGCCTGTACCTCAACATGAAGCATCCAGATAGTACCAGCTATAATCTTGTTCGTGTTCGTGAGGTAGTAAGCGACAACAGTAAAATCCCCTTTATTGGCGGGATACGTCCGTTGCTTGATACGGTTGTAGGAGCAAGAAGCGTTGTAAATCTTACGTTATCCGCCGGGCGCGGAACGTTGATAGAACTAAGTTACACCCAACCCGGCGATCAGATGAAGTTCGGCGACCTTCGCTTCAACAACCAACGGAAATTCATGTTCGACGGTGTTCGATGGCACGCTCTGTATCAACGGCGACTACAAGACAGTATAAATCTATTACTGACCGATGACTACGATGCCAAGATTTTATACCGTCGTTCTTATGCTGTCAGGCCAGGTGTTGGTGGCATTCTTTGGGAGCCTGACGAATATGCCATTAGTGATAGCCTTGTTCCAGGAGATTCCCCAATGTTGAACCCTGATGGAGTCTGTATGCAGAACCGTTTTCCTTCGATGACCATTCGGACAGACATCGGCGACACCTCGATTGTTTTTGTTTGGACTGCCCACCACGACCCATCAAAACGGGAACGGAAGGTGATGTTCCGCACCTTGTACTACAACAGTACGCAGATCGTTCGAAGCGCTGGTGACACCATTCAATTCTTAGAGTTTTTCCCAAAAGAAGTCGTCTCCCTTTATCGCGGAGCCGATGGCAAAGCGGCCGAGACGTGGGGTGTGCCAACCATCAGTGCGTTGCATGGTTCGTATGCTATCGCATGGTCCGATGATTCGCTTGGGGTGATGGCAAAGCTCCGCACCTTGCATGCGGGTGCTCATTGGTGGAAGCCTGCGCCCTACCTCAATAGCGTCAACGTTAGCGCAACGGCTACCACAATGCTTGGCGGGATTGGTTTGCGTCCATCGGTTCCATCGTGTGCCAACGTTCGGGCTAAGGATAGCAGCTGTGCAATCGTCTGGGAACATCAAACCGGAGGAGGGGCTAACAAGATATTCTACTCCCGATTGGAGCATATCCCCTTTGGTTCAACTCCGGGCTTGTTGCAGGTGCGATTGGATTGCCAGCAGGAAATCTCTGAAGGGACACAAAACTTCCATCCTTCCATTGACCAAACCCAAGACTACCATGGGCAAGTGCAAGAGGCTATCACATGGGAAAGTGTGGATTATCCTATTTCGGTCATCTTCAACGGAACACCGCACTATGTCCGCGATGTTGGGGTGAACTACCTGACGATGTTCACCGAAACACGCCGTCGGGGTGGCGGAATGATTCTACCGTCATCACCCCAATGGGATTCTATTGAAGTGCCAACGCCGCAACTACGGTTGAAACGGTGGCTTGTACGGCGGAACATGGACTCAGGCTGGTATGCCTTTCCCGATGTCAACCCTTATTTCACCTATCCAAATATCGGTTCGGCCAACGAAAACGCTGTTGCATATCAAACAGGCAGCGAGCCACAGACCTATTTCTCGGTAGTGCTGAATCCCTATAGTGCAATCAAGCGAGAATGGACTCCTTATGGTATGCGGTTCCTGCGCGAACCGTTCAAAGGAACCAGCCAGAACATCGTTTTTGGAACGTATGGATATGGCGGCGGTGCGTGGCCAAATGCTTCAGCTTCGCCAATCAAACAAGCAGGGTGGCAAGCAACACTCTATGAGCGGTTTATGATTGATTCAATGGATACTGCCTTGCGAGCAACCCGAGAGTTCATGGCGAAAACCCGCCCGACGGATTACGTTAGCACTGGCAGAACCGTTCATCTGCTATTAGATGACACGTTACGAGCAAGCATTAGCGGCAGCCTCATTGATGTCTGGATGGCCAGCGATAGCAGCAGTAACCCTGTAGCGATGATACAACGAAGCCCAACTCAACAAACCACGAACACCATTGGGGATGTACAGGCATTGCTGCGAAGCGAAAATTTCACGGCACACGACAGCGTAGTAGTTGGCTGTGATGTCAGTGGCCTGTTTCAGGGTGATAGCTTGTTCTCGCATGGATATGAGCTATGGTTTGTCACGGAACTAAGAGATGCCAGCAATAACCAAGTAGTGGCTCAACTGGACTCGTTCGCAATTTCGGCTATTGACAAGGCCTACGCACGAGTTGTGGTTGACACGTTGGATTTAGTCAGCGGAAGCTATTACGTGCAAATGCGGGTTGCAGGCGACTCACTCCCAATGGTGGCCGAAGCAGGACACTCCGTCTATCCAGTCATTGAATTGTTTGGCATGGTCGAGGGTGGCGGAGGCCTAGCCAAACTCCGCCGTGAGGGAACAACCACCACCGCCCAAGCCCGGATTGATGCCCAACCCAACCCGTTCACGGGAACCACCGAACTCCGGTTCAGCATCCCGACACCGGGCTACGCAACGGTTCGTGTGTTCGATCCCGTAGGCCGCATGATTGCCGAAGTCCTTCCGCAGCAATGGATGGAGGTTGGCCGCTACGCCGTGGAGTTCGACGCAAGCCAGCTGCAACCAGGAACGTACTTGGTGGAGTTGATGCTTGGCCAACAAAGGGTGGTGGAGAAGATGGTGGTGGTGAGGTAGAGGGTTACTCTGCAGAACAGAACGGCCCGCCAGCATTGGCGGGCCGTTCTGCTTATACTCGGCACAACAAGGTTTGCAAAATCCTACGAAGCTGAACGCGCTGCTACTCAACTTCTTCGTGCACACATTGCTCACGAAGTTATAGATGAGTCAATTCTGCTTCCACCAGCCTAACTTCCCAGAACCACCATCCCCATCCGGTGCATCATCTGGTGCAGTTTTGGGGTTGCAACGGCGCGGGCTTGTTCGGCTCCGCGCGCCAGCAGGCGGTCAAGTTCGGCGGGGTCCTGCATGAACTGTTGGTAGCGTTGGCGCACCGGCGTTAGCTCGGCAATCACCGCTTCGGCCACCTTCAACTTCAAATCGCCGTAGCCGCGTGCGTTGGCAAAATCCAACTCCACCTGCTGGGTAGTGCGCCCGGTGATTGCACGGTAGATCGTGAGCAAGTTGTTCACCCCTGCGCGCTCTGGGTTTTCGGAGAAACGAATTTCGCCCGATGAATCCGTCACCGCACGTTTGAACGAGCGTTCGATTTCGGCAGGATCATCCAACAACCCAACGGCATGGCCCCGCACGCTGCTGGCACTTTTGGACATCTTGCTGGTGGGGTCATCCAGCCCCATAATCCGTGCCCCAACGGTTGGGATCACCGGATCGGGAATCACAAACGTTGGCCCATCTTGGCCATACAACCTGTTGAACCGCTCGGCAATGTTGCGGGTTAGCTCAACGTGCTGTTTTTGGTCTTCCCCCACCGGAACCTGGTCGGCATCGTACAGCAGAATATCGGCAGCTTGCAGCACCGGGTAATCCAGCAATCCGGTGGAGACCGATTCCTGCTTGGCCGATTTATCTTTGAACTGCGTCATCTTCTGCAACCAGCCAAGCGGGGTGATGCAGTTCAGCAACCAGCAGGCTTCGGCGTGCGCGCTGACGTGGCTTTGGATAAACAGCGTGCTGCGGTCGGGATCAATCCCCGAAGCCAGATAGACCGCCGCAAGCGACCGGGTCCGTTTCCGCAGATCATCGGGGTCCTGGTGGATTGTCACCGAGTGGAGGTCAACGATGCAGAAGAAGTTGATGCTTCCACTATCCTGCATCTGCACCCAACGCTTCACCGCGCCGATGTAGTTGCCCAAGTGTGGTTCGCCGGTTGGCTGCATTCCGCTGAACACCCGTTGTGGGCGGCCCAAGTCAGCCGCCGCTGGCGCGATTGAGTCTGTGATTGAGTCTGGTGTTGGCTGGGCCACCGAGGCCAAGCCTTCTGCGTCTATTTCCATGATATTTCTGTTCTTTGAGGTTGAAGATTGTAGCCCTTCCCCCCTGCCGCTTTTCTACGTCCCTGTTTCCCCCCGTTCCAAAGCACGGCGTAGCTGCGGGAAGTGGTACGGCTCGTGGTAGGCTGCCATTTGAAGCCAACCAAGCCCGTTCAGCTCACCAAAAAATGGATGTGTGAAGCTAGCCGGATGCTGAAGCAACTGGCCGCTTTGCTGAAGCTGATCCAGAAGATGTTGGCGGCTTTGCCACAGCATGGCGATCAGTTCGTCGCGGCTCATCTGGCCACGCGGGCTAACCCGGTCGGGGGCGATAGCGCGGCCATCATCGCGCCGCTGGCCAGGGGCACTCGCCACGGTTCGCATTGTTTGCCCGTTGGCAATGTTGCGCACCCACGCCAGCATCCTTGCCACCGATTCCTCCACGCGGGCGATATGCTCAATCGTCTCGGCCCCGCTCCATTCATCGGCATCTGGCTTTGCAAACAGCACCGAATCGGACGCGGCATCAACCGCAGCAAGAAGCTCCAGACGTGAGGCTTCAAGGCGTTGCACGCACTCTTGGGAATCGCCAAGCGCGGCAAGGTTGGGAAGGTTTCCGTTGTTCATTGATGGCGTAGAGTACTGAAAGGAGAATGTGATAGCACGCAGAAGATACTTCTGTGTTCCTGTGGCTGGCGAACCGGGTAAAAAATCCCCGCCAACCATTGCGACAGCTGCCGCTACGGCATATACTGCACAGGGTGAGTTTCTTGCTGCGTGCCAATGGCCACATACAGCAGATAGACCCCGGCATCCAACGGCTGCGGCAGGGTTCGCAGGTCAAATTTCACGGTGTGCACACCCGGCTGGCAGACCCCCACGAAGATGGGGTGAATAGGGCGCGAACTTAAATCGCGCAGCTCGATGACGCATTGTTGGGGCGCGCCTTCCACAGAGAACGGGATCGTGAGTTCCATTTGAGTATCCTTGCTGAGTATCCTTGCTGAAATGACTGCTGACGGTACGGTGTAGAAATCCAACCGCAACAAAAATAACCGATGCGATTGCTGAACCGCTATTTCACATTGTTGGCCGCGTACATGCGGGTAAACTGGCACGGTGCGTTGGAGTACCGCGCAAATTTTTTGTTCGAGACGCTGCTCTCGATTCTGGAAGTGGGGATGTACCTGTTTTACTGGAAGCTCTTCTTCGGGATTGCCGGCGGTGTTGGCGGGGCAAGCTACCAGCAGTTGGTGGCGTTGATTGCGTTCAACCATTGCATCTACGCCATGCTGGACACGGTGATGGGGAATCATATCTGGGATGCGTCGGGGTTAATCATCAAAGGGCAGTTCGATGTGTTGCTGGTTCAGCCGGCATCGCCAATTTTTCAGCTGTTTTTTTCCGGTGCGCAGCCGTTGCGTGCGGTCCAGTTGATCACCGGCACTGCGGTCTATTTTGCCATCATCCCGCTCACCCCCGAAAGCCTTGGGCTGTACCTGTTCGGGATCGTTGCTGGGGGGGTAATTTTTGGGTCGTGGCTGGTGGCAATCCACGCGCTCACGTTCCGGTTTGGGAATTACTTGATTGTGATTAAGCTGATGTCGGTTATTCTGCATTTCGCAAAAAAACCGGCAACGATTTTTTCGGGGGCCGTGCGGTTGGTTCTGTACACCGTCATCCCCGCAGCATATTTGGGAACCGTTCAAGCCGAGCAGGTGATGAATCCAGAGTGGGGAACAATCGGGGCGTTGGCAGCGGTGGCGGTGGTTACTCCATTTATTGCCAGCCTAATTTTCCGGCGCGGTATGCGCCTGTACGAAAGCGGCAATTTGATTGGGGCGCGGATGTAGGCGGCTGCAATGTTCCGGAAATTCTGGAAGCTCACCTACAATTTGTGTGAGAAGTGAGCAAACGGGTAGGTAGAAGATCGGCAACTTCTCGGTTCGGTGGCTCCGCTCATACTTCGACGGGGCTCAGCATGAGCGGGGACGATGTTGGGTGGTTCGGATCATAGTTTGCACACTAACTGTAGAGGAGCGGTTCTGAAAAAAAAGCGAACACCAGTTGAAGGTGCTCACTTTTTTTTAGACGATTACGCCAAGCGGCTTAGAAGTAAAAATTCACCCCACCCTGCAATGCCAAATCGGTGCCGGTGTCATCAAGGAAGAAGATTTTGATGCCGCCCCAGGGTTGCAGTAACGAGCGTGGGTTTACCGTTACGCCGGCACCCAAGTTCAGCCGGAACCCGGTGTCGGTGAAGGACTGGCTGGCTGCTGAGTAAATATCAATGCGGCCCGCAAGGCCTGCCAAGACGAACGGCTCGATGGATGCGCCCTTCACAAGGAAGGTGTAGCGGGCGTTCAAGTCGGCAACAAGGCGGGTGGTGTTTGGGATGCCGAAAATCATCTCGGCCCCAGGCTCGAAAAAGATATTTGCGGCAACAGGAAATTCACCCAATGCCCCCACCATAAATCGGCCTTGATCTAGATATAAGCCGATTTTGGGGCCAAACCCATATCCCTTTACCTGGCCAAATGCCGACGGTGCAGCGATGCTAATCAGCCCCAACAGGAGCAGCAGAGGAAGGATGCGATTCAGTTTCATGCGGACGGTGTGAACGGTTGTTGAACGGTTGGTTGTTGGTGCTGGGCAACGGTGCGGCTTCCTTGTTCGCGGTGTTTCGGTTAGGCTGTTCATCAGTAGGCTGTTCATGTGGAACGGGGCGCAAGCTAACAAAAATCCCGGGCGTGCGATGCACACCCGGGATATTCAGTTCTGGCTTGCTGGTTCTTCTACTCCGTGCTCCCTTTGCGGCGGCGGGTTGGCTTGGCTGGCGGAGCTTCCTCGGTTGCTGGCGGCTCGGCAGCCGCAGCGGGGGTTGCCTCGGTGATTGCTTCAGCGACTGCTTCCGGCATGGCCTCGGGTGCCGCAGCGTCGGGGGCGGCAACCGCGGTTGCTTGCAGCAGTTGAACATCCACTTTGTTGAAGGTGAGCGTCCCATGCTCCACATCAAACCCGATGCGGATATGCCCCCCTTCCCCGAACTCGCCACGCAACACCAATTCCGCCAACTCATCCTCGATGTACCGCTGGATCACGCGGCGCAACGGGCGCGCACCGTACTTCTCATCGTATCCTTTTTCGGCAAGAAACAGTTTGGCGTGGTCATCAACTTCCACGGTTAGGTTCATGCTGCTCAGCCGCTTCAGAAGCAAGCGCATCTGGATGTCAATGATCTTGAAAATATCCTCCCGCGTAAGCTGGCGGAAGACGATGGCATCATCAACACGGTTCAGAAACTCCGGATTGAACAGCCGCTTCATGGAGTCCTCGATGGTGGAGCGCATCTCGTCGTACTTGTCGCGCTCCTGTGCCACGGTGAACCCCATTGGCCCGCCGGCTTTGATGTCGCGCACGCCAATGTTGGAGGTCATCACGATGATCGTGTTTTTGAAATCCACGCGCCGGCCTAAGCTGTCGGTCAGGATGCCATCATCCAACACTTGCAGCAGGATGTTGAACACATCCGGGTGTGCCTTCTCGATCTCATCCAGCAACACCACCGAGTATGGCTTGCGCCGCACTTTTTCGGTGAGCTGGCCCCCTTCTTCGTAGCCAACATATCCCGGCGGCGCGCCCACAAGGCGGCTTACGGAGAACTTCTCCATGTACTCGGACATATCAATGCGGATCAGCGCGTCTTCGCTGTCGAACAGGTAGCGGGCAAGGGCTTTCACCAGCTCGGTTTTGCCAACGCCGGTTGGCCCCAGGAAGATGAACGAGCCGATTGGCCGGTTCGGGTCCTTCAGCCCGGCGCGGGCGCGGCGGATTGCTTTTGCCAGCTGCTCAATCGCCGGGTCCTGGCCCACCACTTGTTGCTTCAGCGATTCGGACATTCGGAGCAGTTTGGCGGATTCTTCTTGGGCGATTTTCGTCACGGGGATTCCGGTCATCATCGCCACCACTTCTGCCACGTTTTCTTCATCTACATCCACCACACGGTCGCTTGCCGAAAGCTCCCAGTCTTCTTTTGCGGATTCCAGTTCGGCTTGCAGCCTTTTCTCCAAGTCGCGCAGGCGTGCGGCTTCTTCGTAGTTCTGGCTTTTCACCACTTGGTTTTTCTGCTGCTTCACATCCTCAATTTTTCCTTCAAGGTCAAGGATATGCTTGGGGACAACGATGGAGCCAAGATGCACGCGCGAGCCAACTTCATCCAGCACATCCAACGCTTTGTCGGGAAGGAACCGGTCGGTGATGTAGCGTTCCGACAGGTGAACACACGCCTTGATTGCTTCGTCGGAGTAGCGGACGTTGTGATGTTCTTCGTACTTCTGGCGGACGTTGGAAAGGATTTGGATGGTTTCATCCACCGAAGGCGGGTTCACCATGATTTTCTGGAATCGGCGGTCCAACGCGCCATCTTTCTCGATGTACTGGCGGTATTCGTCCAGCGTTGTGGCGCCGATGCACTGGATGTCGCCACGGGCAAGCGCCGGCTTGAACATATTGGAAGCATCCAGCGAGCCGCTTGCGCCGCCGGCCCCCACAATGGTGTGAAGTTCATCAATGAACAGGATCACATCTTTGGCTTTCTCCAGCTCGTTCATCACTGCTTTCATCCGCTCCTCGAACTGGCCGCGGTATTTGGTTCCGGCCACCAGCGCGGCAAGGTCCAGCGTGACAATTCGCTTGTCGTGCAGCACACGGCTCACTTTTTTCTGGACGATGCGGAGTGCAAGCCCTTCGGCAATGGCGGTTTTGCCAACGCCGGGTTCGCCAATCAGCACGGGGTTGTTTTTTTTGCGGCGCGAAAGGATTTGCGCCACCCGCTCAATCTCTTTTTCGCGGCCAATCACTGGGTCCAATTTGTCCTCACCGGCCAGCTTCGTCAGGTCGCGCCCGAAGTTATCCAGCACAGGAGTTTTCACCCGTTCTTGCCGTTCTTTTCCGCCGCGTCCTTTCTCGCTTCCACTGCTTTTTTCTGGGTTGCCGGCGGTTTTGCCGGAGTGGATGTTCTCAAGTTCCTGGCGGACAGCATCGTAGGTGATGCCGAACTGGCTAAGGATTTGCGCGGCGATATTGTCGTCGTCGCGAAGCAGCGACAGCAGCAGATGCTCGGTGCCGATAACATCACTTTTGTAGAGTTTCGCTTCCAAGTAGGTGATTTTCAGCACCTTCTCGGCTTGTTTTGTTAGTGGGATATTGCCGATGGTGAGCGTTCCGCCGGTTGAGCGGACGGTGTCTTCGATAGCTTTTTTGATTTTGAAAAGGTCCCCACCAAGATTGCGGAGAATCTTGACGGCGATTCCTTCCCCTTCGCGGATGATACCTAACAGCAGATGCTCGGTGCCGATGTAGTCGTGGCACAGGCGCAGTGCCTCCTCGCGACTAAGCCGGATAACATCGTTAACTCGGTTGGAAAAATTGCCTTGATCCATTGCTTCTCTCTTGATCCTTCCACGCCCGTTCCGCACGGTTGGTTGTTGGCGGCTCGGCAGGCGATGGTGTGAAGTTTGTAGTTGTTGGTTCCCCAACTCATGCTTATTAACGTTTGAACCGAGCATTCAGTGCAATCCGCCAGATCAGCATCTCCCCTTCTGCGGTCCCCGTTCAGCGATGACGTTCGGTGGTTTCTCCCCGCCGCCCCCAATCATCACGCTCCATTCTTTGGCAGGGACACAACGGGTGGGGCTTGGTAACATCGCCACAAAAAATCTTTGGATGCCCCCCCGCCAATCGCTCTTGCATCAATATACAGCCAAGCACGGCTGGGGCTTCAGAAAAAAAAAACTTGAGGGCGAGAAATGGGGCGGGGATAGGCGAAGGGGGGGGGCAGAACTCCACCACCGTCATCGTCGCGTCATTTCTTCCGCCCACTACGGGGCTATGCAACCGAAATGTTTTCGTGATCCCCAAGGCTTACGCCATTGGGCTATGCTGGCTTCCGCCCCATTCGGGGCTTTGGTGGATTCGGGGTTCGGTGGCTCCGCTTCATACTTCGACAGGCTCAGCATGAGCGGGAGGCTACATTCGCTGGAAACTCCAAGATTCGACATTCGACATTCGACATTCGGCATTCGACATTCGGCATTCGACATTCGACATTCGACATTCGACATTCGACATTCGGCATTCGGCATTCGACATTCGACATTCGGCAATCGGCAATCGGCAATCCAACAGTTCTGTTCAAGCCACAATCTCCATCAGCCTTCCGAAGTTGTCCACCACGTCGTACTTGACTTGCTCCGGGGCGAAACGGCGGTTCATTTCGTCGAAGAACTTGCGGGCGCAGGTGATTTTTGTCTTTTCAATCTCACGCAACTCCATTGTGGAGACTGTCCCTTTGGTTTCGGCCACGAAGTAGATGTGCTTGACGCTCCCTTCGGTGAAAGCAATGGCCCAGTCGGGGTTGTAGTCGCCGACCGGTGTTGGGATCAGGAAACCACGCGGCAGCTTGGCATAGACTACCACCTGATTGGCCGTGTCCAGCCCTTGCACAAACTCCCGCTCCACCTTCGAATCTGTCAGCACGTAATCGTAGATATGCCGCTGAAGCTTTTGGCCGGCATTGCTGAAGTCCTGCTTGGTTTGCCCTGCGGTGAAGATGTCCATATCGAATTTCTCCTCAACCGGATCGTAGGTTAGATGCTCGATGATGATGGTCGCCTTCTGCTCGTTGATCAACCGCACGGCCTGGGCAATGAAGCCCTCAGGGTTGGTCTTGAATTGCGCGAATACGTCATCGTTCAGGCCCTTCAAAATATCTGCTACCGTTGCGCGCGTCAGCTGGGTCCCTTCGGCCAGCTTGCCAATCAGGTCGTATTTCACTGCTGAGTGAGGCGACTGATTGCTGTACTCAACTTCTGTTTCCACAACCTTGAAGCCCTGGCCACGCTTCAGCGCGTCTGCCGTTATCTGGTCGGTCTGCTGGCCTTCCACAATGGTGTATTGCAGCGGCGTGACCCGCAAGCCGTTGTCCTTGTTGTTAAGCGCGGCCACGGCATTGCCGATA
The DNA here is from genome assembly GCA_016788565.1 of Chlorobiota bacterium. Classification (GTDB taxonomy): domain Bacteria; phylum Bacteroidota; class Ignavibacteria; order OLB7; family OLB7; genus OLB7. The sequence continues at coordinate 33,626 of JAEUSP010000082.1, forward strand.
AGTTCGCTGGAATCGAACGCCACGCTGTAGGCCGCTTTGCGGTTGATCCGTTGCCACAACGCCTTGAACTCCTGCTTCTGGAAATTGGCGTTCAACGGGTTCTTCTTGGGCCGCCGGTCGTCGGTGATTTCCGGCAGCTGGCTTTCGCTGAAAACGCTGTCAATCAGCTGGAACACCTGCTCGGCGTGCGGCGCAAGCTCCGGCGGCAGCGCGGCCAACGCCCCTTCCTTCTTGGCCTGGTGGTAGCTGCTGGTGATGTAGTCGGCGTCGTCGGTGTAGTCGTGCTTCAGCAGATATTTATAGATCTGCTTGGCCATCTGCGGCGTGACTTGAAGGTCGCCAGCTGCGGTCTTCAGCACCTTGCCGGTGAAGTAGGCTTCGTTTGCCAGGCGCGGCCGTGCAGAAAGGGATTCGCTGATGTCCTTCTGCAGCGCGTCCACAAACTCCTTGTAGCTTTCGCTGGCCACCACCGTCAGCACGTTCACATCGTGGACCGTGGCCGGGTGATCCATTCGGTCGCCACTTTGGTTTACCGACAACCGCAAACCACGCCCCACTTCCTGCCGGCGCGAAATGGTGTTGTCGCTGTGCTTCAACGTGCAGATCACGAACACGTTCGGGTTGTCCCAGCCTTCGCGCAGTGCCGAGTGCGAAAAGATGAACCGCACCGGCTCGGCCAGCGCCAGCAGCCGCTCCTTGTCTTTCAAGATCAAATCATACGCATCCACGTCGTCCGATAACCCTGCGTTCTCGCCACGCGCGGCAACCGTGGGGTCGGCCAGCCGCTTGCTTTTTTTGTCAATGGAGAAATATCCGCTGTGGGTTTTTCCGACGGGAATACCGTTCAGATAGTCGTGGTAACGTGAAGAGTGAGAAGTCACGTTTTCATCACTCACTCTTCCCAATTCACTCTTCACCATTTCTTCGTATTCTTCCTCGAAGATGCGGGCGTACTCCCCTTTCTCGTCGGGCGTGGCGTAGTCGCGGTACTTGGCAACTTCATCAATGAAGAACAACGTCAGCACCTTCACCCCTTGCTGGAACAGCGCTTGCTCCTTCTCGAAATGGGCCTGAATCGCCTCCCGAATTTGGATGCGGCGCAGTGCGGTCTCGGTAACGTCGCCGGTGGCATCCCCCACGGTCAGCTCAAGGCCGTTGGTGAAACTCACGGTGTCGGTGTTGGCGTTGATGTCGGCCACCACGAAGCCAACGCGGTATTGGTCTAACTGGTTGGAAAGGTCGAACAAATTGTCCCCCTTCCCCAGCTTCCGCACCACACGCTTAATCTGGCCCGCGGCCAATTTCTGCTCGAACTCCACCCGCGCTTGCGGCGGGTTCTTGCTGGAAATTTCGATGGACTGCAGATAGAGGTATCCCGCCGTTCCGGCCAGCCCTTTCACGGCAATTCCCCGCACCGCAATTTTCTTTACCAACTTCTGGTTGTAGGCATCCAGCGCGTCCAAACGGTGAACCTTGTTGTGGGTGGTTTTGTGGGTGGCCGAGTAGCGCAACACCATCAGCGGCTTGAAGTTGGTCAGCGAGTCCAGGGTCTTCCCCCCTTCCATTTTCTGCGGCTCGTCCAGAATCAGAATGGGCCGGTTGGCGCTGATTACGTCAATCGGTTTGCGCGACTGGAAGTCGTCTAACTCCTCGTAGATGCGCCGGTTTTCCTTGCCGGTGGCGTTGAACGCCTGGACGTTAATCACCATCACGTTAATCCCCGCGTCGGACGAAAAACTTTCTAAGTGATGCAGCTGCTTGGAGTTGTAGATAAAAAACCGCGCCTTCTTCTGGTAGCTCTCCAGAAAATGCTCGGCGGTGATTTCCAGCGACTTCGCCACCCCTTCGCGGATGGCTATGCTGGGGACCACAATGATGAACTTGCTCCAACCATACCGCTTGTTCAGCTCGAAAATGGTTTTGATGTAGCAGTAAGTTTTCCCGGTCCCCGTCTCCATCTCCACATCCAGATTGACCCCGGCCACTTTGGTTTTTACCAGCGTTTCCGATAGCGGCAGGTTCTGCTCGCGCTGAACGTTGTGGATGTTTTCCAGCAGCTGTGTTTCCGGCAACACAAGGTCGGCGTTCTTGAAACCAGCGTCGGCAAGCAGTCTCTCGTTCCCCATTCTGTTGGCTTTGCCCGGGTCCACGCGGTAGCTGATGGCTTCGGCGGATGCCGGGGGTTGCCCCGTAAAACAATTCACCACCGCTTGCACCGCGGCGGTCTGGTAGGCTTGGGTTTTGAATTTGAGTTTCATTCTTCTCCGGCTTCTCGTAGGGTCTGTTCTATTTCACGCCGCAGCTCCTCCCTGTCCGGCAGGTATAGCTGGTACTTCTGCACAAAAAGCTGGCTGTTCATCTGGTAGGTGGCGTATTCCACCAGCAGTTCGTCCTTGCTGCGACTGAGGATGATGCCAATGGGTGGCTGGTCGTCGGGCATGTTTTCTTCCTTGGCGAAGTAGCCCAGATAGAGATTCATCTGCCCGATGTCGTAGTGCTGAATGCTCCCCATCTTCAGGTCAATTAAAACGAAGCAGCGCAGGATACGGTGGTAAAACACCAAGTCCACCTTGTAGTGCGTGTTGCTTACAGTGATGCGGTATTGCCGCCCCACAAACGTGAACCCTTTGCCCAGTTCCAGCAAGAACTGTTGCAAGTGCTGACTTAAGGCCTGTTCCAACTGCGTTTCCGACACCTGCCCGAATTCCGGGATTTTGAGAAACTCGAACACATAGGGCTCGCGCAGTAAGTCTTCGGGTTGTGCGACCACTTGCCCCTGCTGCGCCAGTTGCAAAATGCCCGCTTTGTCCTTGCTGGCCGCCAGACGCAGGAACAGAGACGCGGCCTTTTGCCGCTTCAGTTCGGCCACCGACCAGCGTTCCTGAATGGCTTGTTGTTCATAAAAACTGCGTTCCAGCGGATCGTCGAGCATCAGGAGTTCCACATAATGCGACCAGCTCAATAGGTCAGACGGCGTCTGACCTATTGGGTAGCGCAGGTACAACAGACGCATGTAGATCAGATTGCTGCGGCTGAAGCCCTTGCCGTGACGTAAGCGCAGATCCGTCGCCAGCTGGCTCATCAGACTTGCACCGTATTCAGCCCGCTCTTTGCCCCCCTGCTCAAACTCCACAATCTGTCGCCCCACCTGCCAGTAGGTGCGTACCAACTGCGTGTTTACGGCTTGCAGTGCCGCACCGCGACCTGCTGTGTAGGTATTGGAGATTTGCTCCAACAAGCCCTGATAGGTGGCATTTTGCACAAGTTCGCTCACTGTACAACCTCAAATACATTTCACTTCCGTTGCCGGCGATAGCAGCTTGAAGATCTGCTCCACGTTAATTTTCGCCGCGCTATCCCGGAACCCCGCGTCGCGAAACACCGCACGCAAGGGCTTCCGCACGGCCAGCTCTTTCACGAATGCTTCATCCACTCCCTTGTTTGCGTCGAAACAGGCGGCCAGCGCGTTGCTATCCACAAACAATACTTCTTTGCCCTGGATATTTTCTTTCTCAATCGGCAGCGTCCGCAAACTCCAACGTGTTTTCTCCCTTCCCCGCTACTTCTTTTTGAATTTTCTTTCCCGCCCGCCGAATCCGCTCCTTGCTTATTTCCGCAATGGTGTTGTACCCCGCTTTGTACGCCTCCGATTTTTCATCACACGCCTCCGGCAATTGCACCATGATGAATTTCCGGTTGCCACCGTCGGCAGCATTTATACTTCAAACAGAATGGTTTGCGAAAAACCTAGTCGTTGTCATTCCCGCGAAAGCGGGAATCCATACCTAGTTGAGTAGAGTTTCGCAAACCAATTTCATCTGAGTATAATTGCACCACCGCTTGCACCGCGGCGGTCTGGTAGGCTTGGGTTTTGAATTTGAGTTTCATCATGGCAATGGTTCTCCGTGCGTATCGTTGCCCCCCTCTAGCTCACGCTCAATCTCCTCGATGCGTGGTAAGTCAGTCTGTAGTTCTTTGGGCAAAGCCTGCACCAGTTGATACTCCGCCACGCCGATTGGCTTCTTCATGTTCCGCAAGGCGTATTCGGCCACAACTTTGTCCCTGCTTTTGCACAGCAGCAAGCCCAGGCTTGGGTTGTCGCTGGCATCTTTGATCTGGCTATCCACTGCACTAAGGTAGAAGTTCAGCTTGCCCGCATACTCGGGCTGAAATTCGCCCGCTTTCAGTTCTACCACCACATAGCAGCGCAACTTAAGGTGATAAAACAGCAGGTCAATGTAGAAATCCTTGCTCCCCACGGCCAGATGCACCTGCCTTCCTACGAAGGCGAAACCCGCGCCCAACTCAAGCAGAAACTGTGTGACATGCTTGACCAAAGCATCCTCGATGGCACGTTCCTGCGCTTGTTTGCCCAAACCAAGAAATTCAAGACGATAAGGGTCCTTCAGCGATTCCCGAGCCAAATCCGATTGCGGCCCGGGCAGCCGCTGGCTGAAGTTGGTGACCGCATTACCCGTGCGCTCACGCAAGCCAGATTCGATCTGCATCACCAGCACATTGCGCGACCAACCATGTTCTATGGCTTGTGCGGCATACCATTGGCGCTCATCTGCGGTCCGGAGCTTATCAAGCAAGGCCAACTGGTGATACCACGGTAATTGTGCAAGCACCGCTTGCACAAATTCGGCATCGGGCCACGCTTGGGCGAAGGCACGCATATATTTGAGGTTCCTCGGGGAAAAACCCTTCATGTCCGGAAAGGCATTGCGTAGATCACGCGCCAGCGTTTCCACCACCTTGCTCCCCCAACCCTGGGTTGCCTGGCGCTCCAGAATACCCTGACCAATTTGCCAATGGAGCAGCACCAGCTCACGATTGACCGCCAGCGTTGCGCGTTGCTGTGCCGCTTGGATCCGCTGTTTAAGTTCGGCCAGCCAGTCGGCATAGCCGGGCGGCAGGGTTATGGATGATGTCGTGCGCATACCCACCTCCACTAAATACATTTCACTTCCGTTGCCGGCGATAGCAGCTTGAAGATCTGCTCCACGTTAATTTTCGCCGCGCTATCCCGGAACCCCGCGTCGCGAAATACGGCGCGCAAGGGTTTTCGTGCGGCCAGCTCTTTCACGAATGCTTCATCCACTCCCTTGTTTGCGTCGAAACAGGCGGCCAGCGCGTTGCCATCCACAAACAATACTTCTTTGCCCTGGATATTTTCTTTCTCAATCGGCAGCGATAAATCCACCCCCCAATCCAACATCACCTGGAATAATAAATCCTCCGGCGTGCGGCCGGGCTTGATGTTATCCACAAATAACTCCAAATCCTCCCGCTTGAACGCATCGGGGGTGTAGTAAATATCGGCCATGTTGGAGGTGTCAATCGC
>JAEUSP010000087.1 GCA_016788565.1 Chlorobiota bacterium
TGTTGCCGCAACTCGTCGCTCAGTGGTAATTCCATGACGCTAATCTATGGTGATTATCCCTATCTTCATACTACCTCTACCGTCTCAAATATTTTCTCCCCTAACCTCTCCAGTTTCGCATTCCAATTTATTTGGAGTATAGCATCTGGTAGGCGCAGGTCTTTAAGACCTGCGCCTACCGGGGGCGGATGCTCACGCTCCCCGACTATTTCGATGAACAAGGTTATCCTACAGCAATTTCAATGTGGTACTTATACTCGGCGCAAATTGGTTTGCGAAACACTACTCAGCTATGTGTGCTATGGATTCCCGCTTTCGCGGGAATGACAGTGATTAAGTTTTTCGCAAACCACTCTGTTTGGAGTATATCTGGGCGCAAACAACAAATGCCGCCCCGGGTGATTCCCCAGAACGGCATTTGCAGAGTAGTGCTTTGTGGACGTTTTACTTCCCTTGCGCCGGAGCCGGGGTAGCGGCTGGTGCCGTTGGTGCTGGCGCGGCGTTGGTTGGTGCTGGCGTTGCCGGAGTGGAAGTAGCTGGGGCAGGGGTGGCTGCCGGGGCTACCGGTGCTGGCATTCCTGGAACGCTTGGGACCGTTGTCCCGGTGGAGATTGGATTTTTGGTGGTGGCAACCTCACCACGTGGGATCAGGAACATATTGCTGAGCAGTGCCAACGCAGCAATGATCCCAGCCACCCACACTGTCCCTTTTGCCAAAAAGTCAAGGGTGCGGCGCGAACCAAACGTTGATCCCAGGGTGGAACCCAGCCCACCAAAAGCACCGCTGGCCCCCCCGCCTTTGCTTGGCTGAAGAAGCACCATAATGATAAGCGACACCGCCAACAGCAGTGTGATAATCAGGATTACGAAGAAAAGGAACATGGTTGTATTTGCCGTAAATGAAAGCCGTTTTTCGGTACGAAAGGGCGGCAAGCTACAACAGCGAAGGTTATTCGGGAAGGGGCTTTTCGGTCGCAAACTGTTTCCGCAGGGGGAAGCCAGCGGGGGGCTACTCAATTTTTTTCGGGGAAGATTCTCCGGCATCCCTTCCCCGAACGCTATCTTTGCCCCGCGTTTTCCGCTTACGCAACCGTCGCTTTCCCATGGCCAACCAAACCCTGACCGAACGCGCAGAGCAACTGCGCCAACAACTGAACGAAGCCAACTATCGCTACTACGTTCTTGCCGACCCCACACTCACCGACCGCCAGTTCGACGAACTGCTGCAAGAACTTCAGGCGATTGAGGCGGCCAACCCCGAGCTTATCACCCCCGACAGCCCCACCCAACGTGTTGGCTCCGACCTCACCCCCTCCTTCCCCACCGTTGCCCACCTTCGCCCGATGCTCTCGCTGGGGAACACCTACACCCCCGACGAACTTCGCGAGTTCGACCGCCGCGTCCGCGACCGCTTGGGGGATGAGCCGTTCAGCTACGTTGCCGAACTGAAAATTGATGGAGCCTCACTCAGCATGATCTACCAAAATGGAGTGCTGCTGCGTGGCGTAACCCGTGGCAACGGCGAGCAAGGGGACGACATCACCCCGAACGTCCGCACCATCCGAACCCTTCCGCTGCGGGTCCAGCCGGTGGTGGCCGAAGGGGGAACTCTGGATTCGTTCGAGGCGAGGGGTGAGGTGTATATGGCCGATGCTGATTTTGAGGCGATGAACGCCGAGCGCGAGCTTGCTGGCGAGAAAACCTTTGCCAACCCGCGCAACTCAACCGCCGGGACGCTGAAGCTGTTGGACCCAAAAATTGTTGCTGGCCGCCCGCTGAACGTGTTCGTGTATTACCTCTACTCCAACTCCATCCGGCTGCAAAGCCACTCGGGAAATCTGGAGTATCTGAAACGGCTTGGCTTCCCCACCAACCCGCACTGGCGGCGGTGCGCCACCATTGCCGACGTGCTGGAATACTGCGCCGAATGGGAACGCCGCCGCAGCGAGCTTCCCTACCAGATTGATGGCGTTGTGGTGAAAGTGGATTCGCTGCGGCAGCAGGAAGAGTTGGGGATGATCTCCAAATCGCCACGCTGGGCGATTGCGTTTAAGTTCGAGGCACGCACGGCCCAGACACGGCTGAACGACATCACGCTGCAAGTTGGGCGGCTTGGCCGCGTTACCCCGGTTGCCGAGCTTCAGCCGGTGCTGCTTGCGGGGTCCACCATCAGCCGCGCAACGTTGCACAACGAAGATTTCATCAAGGAGCGCGACATCCGCGTGGGGGATACGGTGCTGATTGAAAAAGGGGGGGATGTGATCCCGAAAGTGAATGAGGTGATCCTTGCCGAACGTCCCGACGGAACCGAGCCGTACACCTTCCCAGAACGTTGCCCCTGCCCGCTGAAAACCAAGCTGCACCGCCCCGAAGGTCGTGCCGACCACTTCTGCGAACACGCCGAATGCCCCTGGCAGATTCGCGGGCGGATTGAGCATTTTGCCAGCCGTGCGGCAATGGATATCGAAGGGCTTGGGGAGAAAGTGGTGGATCAGTTTGTGGAGCTTGGCTGGCTGGCCAATTACGCCGACATCTACGACCTTCACCAACGCCGCAGCCAGATTGCCGCGCTGGAACGCTGGGGCCAGAAATCTGCCGACAACCTGCTGGAAGGGATTGAGCAAAGCAAGTCGCAGCCATACCACCGCGTGCTGTTCGCCATTGGAGTCCGGCACGTTGGGGCAACGGTGGCGCGCGCGCTGGCCTCGCACTTCAACACGATTGACCGCCTGCTGGCCGCAACCCAGGAAGAGCTGACAGCCGTGAACGAAATCGGCCCGCAGATTGCCGAATCGGTGGTGCGCTACTTTGGCGACGAAGGGAACCGCGCATTGATTGAACGGCTTCGCGCGGCAGGGGTGACGCTGGAAGGTCCCGCCAAAAAAGTGATTGCGGCGGGCGATAATCCCATCGCTGGCAAAACCTTCGTGCTGACCGGAACGCTCCCCACACTCACCCGCGACCAAGCCGGGGCCATGATTCTGGAGCGGGGCGGGAAGACCTCCTCCAGCGTCAGTAAAAAAACTGATATGGTGCTTGCCGGGGCCGAAGCGGGATCGAAGCTAACAAAGGCGCAAGAGCTTGGGATCAGGGTGATAAGCGAGGCGGAGTTTCTGGCAATGCTGAGTGAGTAAGATTCCCGCAAACGATGTTGTTCCAAGAATATCTGCGAACTCAGCCCCCGATTTCCGACAAGGACAACAGTCATTAGTCATTAGTCATTGGTCATTAGTCATTAGTCATTAGTCAGAAACCCGATTCCCGAAACCCGACCTCCGATCATGTCCCGAACTTACCGTTTAGAAAGCCGCTCCATCACGTGGGGATTTCTTTCACCCTGGCTGCTGACGCTTGGGCTGTTTTGGCTGTGGCCATTGCTCTACTCCTTCTACCTCAGCTTCACCAACTACAAAACCCTCAGCAACGAAATGACGTGGGTTGGCCTTGCCAACTACTCGCGGTTGTTGGGGGATGACGTTTTCTGGAAGGCGTTTGTCAACACGTTGATTTTTGTTGTTGGGACCATTCCGTTCACCACCATTTTCGCGCTGCTGCTGGCGGTGCTGCTGAACAAAAACATTGCGTGGAAAGGGTTCTACCGCAGCGGCTATTTCATTCCGTCGGTCACCAGCATCGTTGTGCTCTCGCTGATTTTCACCAACCTGTACAGCCACGATGGCTACATCAACAGCCTGCTGAACATGGCCGGGCTTCCCTGGCCCAAACAGGGGTGGCTGCTGAACACGGGAACGGCGCTGGCCGCAATCATGGCAATGGATGTGTGGATTGCCATCGGCTACTACACGGTGCTGTTTTTGGCCGCGCTGCAAACCATCCCCAACGACCTGTACGAAGCCGCATCGCTGGACGGCGCAACCCAATGGCAGCAGTTCCGCACCGTGACGCTGCCGGGGCTGCGGCCGATGCTGTTGTTTATCATCGTCATCAACACCATCCGCTCCTTCCAAGTCTTCACCGAGGTGTATGTGATGACCAAAGGGGGGCCGCTGAACGCCACCACAACGCTGGTCTATCAGGTGTATGAACACGCTTTCGAGCGAAGCGACATGATGGGATACGCCTCGGCAGTGGCCTACGTGACGTTCCTTCTGATCCTTGCGGTTTCGCTGGTGCAGTTCCGGTTGCTGGGGGCAAATCGTGAGGTGGGGTCATAGAGCAAACGGCTGGAAGATCAGCTCATCATCGCTGAGCCGCAGGTAGTAGCGATCCTTCAGCCACGCGCCTAAGTTGATGTAGGTTCCCCCATCCAACTCCACACGGCGCGGGGCGTGGCTGTGGCCCATCACCACCAGTTGGAAGCCTTCCTGAAGAATTTTTTTCTCGGCAAAAGCGTACAACCCATCCGACTCACCCGGCTTTTCGGAATCAAGCCGTTTGGCTTCGTAATTTTTTTGGGAGGTATAATCGCGGCTTCGCTGGGAAGCCCACATTGCAAGGCCGATGCCAAGATCGGGATGGATGGCACGGAAGAGGGCGTTGGAGGCGCGCGCCCGCAGAATTTTTTTCAGGATCAGATAGCCGGTGTCGTTGAACGCCTTGCCGTCGCCGTGGCTGATGTAGCAGCGGCGGCCAGCAATTGTGGTGGCCAGATCGCCCGTGTGAACCGCCACGCCAAGCTCGTTCTGGAAAAAATCGCGGTGGCCGAAATCGTGGTTGCCGATGACATACTCCACACGAACCCCCGCATCCACCAGCTCGGCAATTGCGGCCAGGGTCCTGACAAACTGGCGCGGGATCACCGTTCGGTAATCGAACCAATAGTCGAACAAATCGCCAACAATAAACAGCGATTCGGCCCCTTGCTGGCCAACCATCCGAAGGAACCGAAGCACGGCCTGCTCGCGTTGGCGGCTTGCAGCGGGTTGGCCTAATCCCAAGTGAGCATCGGAAAAGAAGAAGTGCATGGGGGCAAAGATAGCGGGGGCAGCGGTTGCAGAATGCTTCGGTATTCTTCGGTTACGGGGGTTGGCTTGGTGGCGTTCCTGTGTATTTTGCAGGCCGATTGCTGGTGGCGGTGGCCGGAACGCACACACTCCGCCACGAAACTTTTCGGGGTGTTGTGCATTTCAGTAGCGGACACAGCAATAAAAATTGTGCAACGGCCTTCGATTGGAAGGGCAATCCTTCCTAAATTGCGCGCCATTTGTTATTGCACACGGGCCAGCAAGGGGATTAGAACGTGTGATGCTTCTTGGAAATCACACACCGCGGGCAACCGCATGTTGTTGGCTTTGTTGTTGATGATGGAAGGTTTGCTGTGTCACCAAGCATACTTCGGCAGCAGAGCCGAAAGGCTTGGTTCCGGCAGGCAATTCATCATTCAGGGGGAAGTTTTTCAGGAATACATTGGTACTGCTCTTCCGCATGAAGTTCCCAACTTCACACAGCTTGGAGTTTTTGGGGTAGCCCCCCGGTTCCAACTCAGGTTCCGGCTCTATCTGTGGGGATTTCCACAAGCACGTCCAAATCAGCAGCGGTGCAGTAGAGTGCCGCGGCTGAAGATGTCCCTTCCAACCATTTTTTGTGAGCACGCCTATCGGAGTATTGTACATCGTGACCAGTGTCCCCAAGCGGGCATTGTCGCTTGTGTAACTCCCATTCAACGACTTCGGCACGGTTTTGAACATCGAAAGCACGCATCAAAAGACGTACCGCCGGCAACCATTGCAAGCAACCGCCGCAACATTGCCCCGTGACTACGATTTTCGGGTTAACCGAACTACTGACGGGATCAGTGTTTCCACAACGGAGCCGCTTCACCGCTCAGAGCCTATCATCCACCTGGCGTTTCAGCCAGCACTTACCCCATTGCAGCGGGTTGTAAAACGGGCGTTTGATCTTGCCATCACACTGCTGTTGATGCCGGTCATTCTTCCGATTATGGCGGTTATCGCTATTGCAATCAAGATTGACTCACCCGGGCCCATCCTCTTCCGGCAGAAACGGATTGGGGAAGGTGGCGGGGTCTTCGGGATGTACAAGTTCCGTTCGATGTATCACAACTCGGACGACATGCTGCGCCACTACCTGCGCGAAAACCCCACCGCCCAACACCAGTGGAACACCTACCGCAAGCTGCGCCAGGACCCCCGCGTAACCACCGTTGGCAACTTCCTTCGCCGCACCAGCCTTGATGAGCTTCCCCAACTTCTGAATGTTCTGCAGGGAACCATGAGCCTTGTTGGCCCGCGCCCGATTCTTCCCCGCGAAATCGAAGACTACGGCCACAACCTCCAGATTTACGAATTAGTTCGCCCCGGTATCTCTGGGCTGTGGCAAATCAGCGGGCGGAATATGCTGGGGTTCCATGAACGGGTGATGTTGGATATGCAGTATATCCGCAAGCAAACGTTGTGGAGTGATTTCATCATCCTGATTAAAACGCTTGCTGTGGTCTTCCGCCGGCAAGGGGCGTGGTAAGAATACCCTCCAGCAGCCGCAAAAGTAAAAGCCTTCCGAACTCTATTCGGAAGGCTTTTTTGTTGGGATAAATGCTGGCCTCGGGCGCGCTACCGCCCCAGCCCGATCATCAATGCCAGGCCATAGCTCAGCTTCCGTAGGTCGCTCACTTTATCGCCACCGATTGGATAGTTGTAGTCGGCTGTCAGGCGGATGTCGAAAAACTGGTTTGGGGCAAACCCCAGGCTGATTCCTGGGCGGAGCAGGAAGTACTCTTCATCACGGTACCGCTCCAGAATTTCGCGCCCGGTGGAGTCCACAATATCTGGCCGCTTTTTAATCATGGTGATTCCCCCGCCGCCAATCATCACCGTTGGCCGGATGGAAAATTTCTGGTACAAGAACTGCTGGTCGTAGCCGGTGATGAAGCCGCCGGAACTGAACGTCAGTTCATCATACTTCGGCGATAGATCATACAGTGTGGCGCTGGACCACCCGCCGCCAAGAAGGAACCCATTCACCGCCGCAATGATATCTGCCCCGAAAAAGACAAACTCACCGCTGAGGTCAGGGTCCAGGTCCTTGGGGCGAAGCTCGGTGAACTGAATCGTTGGGCCAACCATCAGCCCGTTGCGTGTGGAGAAGAAAGTTGGCTCGTAGCTGTAGTCGTTGTAGTCGTACTCACCTTCATCGCTGTAGCCGTAGCCCTGGTCGCTGCCGTCGTAGGGTTCGCTGTACTCGTAGGCAGTGTCGGGTTCCACCGGATCGTTGTACAAGCTGTCCACGGCGGTGGTGTCGTCTTGGCCGCTGCCGTCGTCGTCCATCTGGGCAACGGCGGGGATTGCAGCGCACATCCAAATGGTGAGAAGGGAAAGAAGAAGTCGGTTCATGTGAGTATATCTTTGGTGTTGTGAATATCAGTTGTTTGTCTTGAAAAGGCGCGTGCGTTGTTGAACAGATCAGAAACGGAATGTCGGCATCCGAACCGCAAACAGCAGATGAAGCCCGTAGCTGAAATTATTGAGGTCGCGTGCGCGCTCCGGCCCAAACGCCATCATGTACCCGCCAGCCACACGAAGCATCAACGATGCAATGGGGTCTTGTACCATCGGCATTCCGATGCTGGCCGACGGACGGAGGTAGAAGAAATCTTCGCGGCGATACGCCTCCAGCAGATCGTGGCCGGTGGAGTCGGCCAGGCCTGTTCGCTTTATCAGCTTGAATGTCCCGGTTCCCCCTTCGACACCAATCCGGAATGTGAAAGCGTTTTTGAAAAATGAGGTTTCGTAGCCAGTTCCGTAGCCGCTGTAATCCAGCGTGAAGTGATCGTAGCTGCTGTCTAAATCGTACATGTGCGAGCCAACCGTGCTGAAGTTGACGTACCACTCCCCCATCAACACCGAATACTCGCCGCCATACATCACCAACGTTCCGGCAAGTTGCGGGTCCAGCTTGGCAAGGTCCAATCCCGATTTTTCGGCAGTGACCCCGGCGTACAATCCAAAAGCATAGCCATCAACGAAGTCTGGCTCGTAGGTGACATCGCTGTCTGGTTCCATGATGAGAGTGTCGGGATACGCAGGCTCGGGGATGTAGCTCGTGTCGGGGGCATCGCCGCCCGTGGATTGCGCTAACATCACTCCACCAGAGCAGAGCAGAAATAGTAGCAGTGGTAGAAATCGTTGTAGCATTTGAAAGATTACGTTGGTTGCTGTGTGAGTTTTTTTTGGAGCTTGGATTTCCTGCTTCCCCTGCGAGAAGTAAAGCAGAGAAAGACCTCTTCACTCTTCACTCTTCCTCATACATTTCAGCAAGGTCTTTGCGGAGTTCGTCGCCAAGATAACGCCCGACGGCCAACGCACCATCATTCAGGATGCGGCGAATTTCTTCTTCTTCCAGATTGAACAGCCCAACGGCGTTGCTTCCGCTGCTTGCGGCATCTACCTCCCGTTTGTCCGAACCGGACGAGCTGCCCCACAGCGGTATCACGGCTGTTTCCCAATTCTCCCAAACAACCTCCCCGGTGGCAATGTGAACAATCCGCGTTTCCCCTGTCACTTGGGCGGCAACCCCTTCTGCGCCGGAACGGAGCGCGTAGTCGGTTAGCTGAATTTCCACCAGATATTCTGGCGTTTCGGCGGGGTCCACTGGCGGGCGCAGTTCAAAGTAATCAATGGCCGACTGGCGCACTCCAACGGCCAAGCTGGCCGCAAGCGAATCAGGGTTGATCGCCTTCTCTAATTTTTTTTGGGCTTGGGAACTGAGCGCAATCGAGCCAGCAATGGCGGCTACGTCGCCAATCCAGCTATCGGTTGGGTTGCTGATGCTGACAGAAGAAGAGCCGCCCCCGGAAGCGAACGAGCGGAACATTGCGGGCTTGGCGCGCAAATGGTACTTGGCAAGATTGTTGGTGTGGCTGCATCCGGTTGCCATTGCGGCAACGGCCAGCAGGATTACCAGAAGCGGTTTCGGGAAAGCAATCGGTGAAATGTTGCGCATGTTGATGCTTGGTTTTGTTGGTGCTGCCAACACGTGCCAAGCATCTAGGGCCGGAACGGTTAGCAGGGGATAAATTCTCGTGCAGCGGATGAGAAAGCGATAATCAACTTCGCCTCACCTTCGCCGATGTTGGTGCTGCTGTGCGGTGTGTTTGCGGGGATCGTCAGGAACTCACCTGGTTGCTGGCGGATCACTTCTTCCCCAACCCGGTGTTCCAACAATCCCTGCTGCAAGTACAGCACCTCTTCGCAATTTGGGTGGAAGTGACGGTCGTTTGTGGCGGCGGGTTTCATGGTCATCAGCCCCATTGTTACCCCGGTGGTGTTGCCAAGTTCGTGGCTGCCAAACCACCACATGGCTCCCCAATGGAACTCCACACACCCTTCGTCAATTTCTGATTGCGAGCGGAGGAAGAACGTGGGTGCTGAAGAGTTGGAGTTGGTCATGGCGAGAATGGAAATGAGAAAGTGAGTACGGTGTGAAGATGCTGTAAGAATGGAATGGTTATCGGATGTCCAAGGGGATCCGATCCCCCTTGCTGGTGAGCGGCTTGCGGAAGTGAACCAACGTTTCGGACACTTGGTAGCCAAGATGTTGGTGGGCTTGTTGGCTGTTGAAATTTTCCACCACAGCATCAGACCCCATTTCGTCGCATCCTTCCTGGCGCGCCCAGGCTTCGGCGGCTTGCATCAGCTTCCCCCCAACGCCATGTTGCCGGTATTCTTCATCCACCCACCACCCTTCCACATATCCAACGCAATCGGTGCGGCAGCCTTCGGCGTAGTTGCGGATGGCAACCTCGATAAAGCCGGATAACCGCCCCGGCGCAGCTTCGCTAACGAAGACGGCGCAGGGGTTGGTTGGGACCAGATAATCGGCAAGGCCGCTAACGATGTCGGCGGCATCTTCCTGGGGCCATAATGCTTCGCGCATACGAAGCCACTCCACGATGTCGTGCGGCTGAAGTTGTCGAATAGTCGTCACAGAAAAATCCGAAAAGGGGACGGAAGATATTGCCGACAGCGTGGCAATACCGTTGCTGGAAACGTTCATTGGAATGAGGGTAGCCTCGGGATCGCGAAAATACATAGAAGTGCTTGGGTCAAGTACGCTGATAGGTGTAACAGGGCTTCGTGCCTGTGGCGCGGTTAGTTGCCGGGTAGCGGATGGCGTTCCCCAAACTATCCGGCCAGCGCTTCAGCAAGCTCACCCATTGCCTGCTCGGCAGCTTGGATGGTGAACTCAACTTCGGCATCGCCATGCGCCATGCTAACAAACCACGCCTCGAACTGCGACGGCGGCAGATAGACCCCACGCTGCAACATCGCATGGAAGAACGTGGCAAACTGCCCTGCGTTGCTGGCCACCGCGCTGGCGTAGTCGCTTACCGGGCCGGCGGTAAAAAACGCTGTGAGCATCGAGCCAACCCGGTTCAGCTGCACCGGGATACCGTGGCGGCCCGCGCTTGCACGCAAGGCATCGGCGATGGTTGCGGCCGCAGTTTCTAACTGTTGGTAAGGATCATGCTCAATCAACGTGCGCAACGTTGCAAGCCCGGCGGCCACCGCCAACGGGTTCCCGCTCAGGGTTCCGGCCTGATACACCGGCCCCAACGGAGAGACAACCTCCATCACGGCGCGCGCCCCGCCGTAGGCCCCAACCGGCAATCCGCCGCCGATAATTTTCCCGAAAGTGTACAGGTCGGGGACGATGCCGTAGATGGCCGCCGCGCCACGCAGCGCAACCCGAAAACCGCTCATCACTTCATCAAAAATCAGTAGCGCGCCATGCTGGGTGCAAAGCGCCCGTAGCTCTGCAAGAAACTCCGGCGTTGCCGGGACCACCCCCATGTTCCCCGCCACCGGCTCGATAATCACCGCAGCAATTTCACCCGGGTTGCTATCGAACAATTCGCGAACTGAATTGATGTTGTTGAAGGTTCCCACCAACGTATCGGCAGCCGCGCCACGGGTTACGCCGGGTGAGCTTGGGTTGCCATGCGTCAGCATCCCGCTGCCAGCTTTAATCAAAAAGGAATCGCCGTGGCCGTGGTAGCAGCCCTCAAACTTGATGAACTTCTCACGCCCGGTGAACCCGCGCGCAGCCCGCACTGCCGACATTGTTGCCTCGGTCCCGCTACTCACCAACCGAACCAACTCTAATCCAGGGATCAACCCGGTCAGCAACTCGGCAAGCTCCACTTCTAACCGCGACGGCGCGCCGAAACTGGTGGCCAGATCGGTTTGGCGGTGGATTGCTTCGCGGACGGAAGCGTGGCCATGCCCCAGAATAAACGGCCCCCACGATCCGACGTAATCAACAAACTGATTCCCGTCGGCATCGTGCAGATAGGCCCCTTCGGCACGTTCAAAAAAAAGTGGTGTTCCCCCCACCCCTTTGAATGCGCGAACCGGTGAGTTCACACCGCCAGGGATGACGTTTTGGGCGCGGGAGAAGAGGGCGTTGCTTTGGCTGAAATCAAGCATTGATTGTTCGATGTTATTGGTTTTCCTGAAGCCACTGCGCTGCGCGTTTTGCGAAGTAGGTGAGGATGATGGAAGCACCCGCGCGGCGGATTGCCGTCAGCGACTCCATCATGGTGAGTTCAAGGTTGGTCCAGCCGTTGGCCGCGCTTGCGTGAATCATGGCGTACTCACCGCTTACCTGGTAGGCAGCAACGGGGACATCGGTCATGGTGAAGACTTCGCGGATCACATCCAAGCATGGCATGGCCGGTTTCACCATGATGATGTCGGCCCCTTCGGCAAGGTCAAGCTGAACTTCTTTCAGTGCTTCGCGGAAGTTTGCGGGGTCCATCTGGTGCGAGCGGCGGTCGCCAAAGGTTGGCACCGACCCGGCAGCATCGCGGAACGGGCCGTAGAAACTGCTGGCATATTTCACAGCGTAGGAGATGATCGGGATGTTCTGAAATCCAGCACCATCCAACCCATTTCGAATTGCCGCAACCCGCCCATCCATCATGTCCGACGGCGCAACAATATCGGCCCCAGCAACGGCATGGCTAAGGGCGGCACGAACCAGAATCTCCACGGTTTCATCGTTCAAAATTTCCTGGCCATGCAGCAGCCCGCAGTGGCCGTGGTCGGTGTACTCACACAAGCAGACATCGGTAACCACCAGCATTTCGGGAAACCGTTGCTTGATTGCGCGGGTTGCCTGCTGAACAATCCCATCGCGCAGATACGCCCCCGATCCCACACTGTCCTTCGCTTCCGGGATGCCGAACAGGATCACCCCGTTCACCCCAAGCTCCAGAAGCTCCTGGCACTCGCGCAAGGCCATATCTACCGACAACTGGAACACCTCCGGCATGGAGCCAACCGGGTTGCGAACTCCATTCCCGGGAACGATGAACAACGGATAGATGAAGTTGGCCGGATGAAGCCGGGTTTCCCGCACAAGCCCACGCAGTGCGGGGGTGCGGCGCAGCCGGCGCGGGCGGGCAATCAAAGGTTCCATGCAGGTGTTGTTTTCTTGTTGATTGTTGTTTCCCTTGCAACGTATCAGCCAGGAGCCACCGAAGTAAAAAAACCACAGAGGCACAGAGGTCACAGAGGGAAGAGAAAGAGAGGTTGGCTCAGATAGAGTACGTGTGCAAGGTATACTCGGCACAAATTGGTTTGCGAAAATCAAGAAATCATTCTCCCAAACCTACGTCACGTCATCGCGAGGAGTCTTCGACGAAGCGATCTCGCGGGTTTCTGGGAAGTTATCGGATACCGTGCTGGGCGCGGGATCGCCACGTCGCTATCGCTCCTCGCGATGACGAAGGGGCGACATCGTTTCAGCTAACGTCCTCTGATACTCGCAAACTACTTTGCTTCGAGGATAGCCCCCAACCCGATCCCACAACAGTAGGCGAAGGCGAGGTTAGGATTTACGCGATTGCCGTTGCAAGGCTTCTGGCCGATTGGATGCAGTCGGCCACCGAAACGCCGCCACGGTAGTTGCCCAGCAGATGCAATCCCGGCAACGCCAGCTCGGCCCCGGCAATGGAATCCAACACGCGGCCGTACCCCACGTTGTACTGCGGGATTGCCCGATTCCAGACCGTGAGGTTGAACGAGCGCGGCGGAGTAGAAGCACCCAACAACGCAGCATGTTCAGCATAGACAAGCTCGGCCAGCCGATCCTGACCAAGCAGTGGAAGTTCCGGTTGGCGCGCCCCGCCGATAAACGTCGTCAGGGCAATCATCCCCTCCGGTGCGCGGTTTGGGAAGAGTGTTGAAGAGAAGATCACCCCCAAAATTTTGCGATGCTCAACTTCAGGAATCAACATTCCAAAACCATCCAACGGGTGCTGGATGTCGGCACGGCGATAGAGGCTAACAGCAACGGCAACGGGGGGATACTCAATTTCCCGCAACGCTCCCGCCACGCCGGAATGATGCGGCTGAAGCAGGTTGGCCGCCGTGGCTGCGTCGGCGGCAAGCACCACCCTTGCGGCCCTGAAAGTCCCGGCGTCGGCAACGGCCACCCAACCGTCGTCATCCCGCTCCAGACGCTGGACCGCAGTGCCCAGCCGAATGCGGTCGCGCCACCGCTGCTCGATTGCTGCGGGAAGCGTCCCCATCCCTTCTTGGAAGGAGATCAGCTTGGCACGGTCGCGGGGAGTTTCGCCTTGCCGCGCTCCCTTGCGTCGCGCCCGCCCGCCACGAATCGCGCCACGGATCAAACTTCCATACTGCTGCTCAAGGTTGTGCATCTTCGGGAAAGCGTGCTGCAACGACAACCGCTCGGGCCGCCCAGCATACACCCCCGACACAAACGGGTTGATGGCATACTCCAAAAATTCCGGCCCAATCCGCCGCCGAACAAACTCCGCCACCGATTCTTCCGGAACCGTGGCGCGGCCAACGAACGGCTCGCGCAGCAATCGCAATTTGGCGGCAACGGAAAAGAGTTGGGAACGGAGGAACGCGGGGGGAGAAGTTGGCACCGGAAGGAGCTTGCCGCCACGAAGGATGTAGCGATTGCGGGCCAGTGGGCTGGCCTGGATCATCTGGCCACCCAGCCCCAATGATTCGATCAGATGGAGAATCGCTGGGCTGCTGGTTTGGGTGCTGTTCGGGCCGGTTTCCACCAACGCCCCGGCATCGTTCCGGTGGGTGCCGATTACTCCGCCAAGCCGCTCCCCTTTTTCCAGCAACAGAACATCTTCCCCGGCCAACGCCAAGTAATGGAGCAATGCCGCGCCAGAAATCCCGCCGCCGATGATGAGTGCTTGTTGCAAGAGAAAAGTGAAAAGTGAAAAGTGAAGAGTGAAAAGTGAAAAGTGAAGAGTGAAATGAAGCCAAAGCCAGCAAATGACTAATGACTAATGACTTCCCCTCCTTAACCTCACTTACTCTTCCCCAAATACCGTGCCTCCACAACATCAGCAAGGGCGGCGATGAAGGCGGGTTCGGCGTTCAGGGCGAACATCACCTCATATTTTTTGATGCCTGCATGGTCGGCTTCTTCGCGAAGCTCGATGTCAATCTCATGCAGCGTCTCGATGTGATCGGTAACGAACGCCACCGGAACCACCAGCAGGCTTTTCACCCCGCGTTTGCCTAACTCTGCAAGTTTATCTTGGGTGTACGGCTGCAGCCACTCCACCGGGCCAACGCGGCTTTGGAACGAGAGGTGGTGGGGATAATCGTTGCCGCGAAGCTCCATCACCAACTCCACCGTTTTTCGGATTTGCCCGGAGTACGGGTCGCCGGTTTCCACTTCGGAAACGGGAGTGCCGTGGGCCGAAAAAAGGATGTGAAGATCGCACCGCTCGGCTTCGGTGAACTTCTCTTGCAGCGTGGCTTCGATGCGGTCGTTGATCGAGGCGATGTATTGCGGGTGGCGGTAGTAATCGCGCACCGACTTCACCCGGAAGCAGCGGCCAAATTTGTCGCGGTGAAGATCGCGCCACTCCTTCGCGCTGGAGCCGGTGGTGGTGCGGGAATACTGCGGATAGAGTGGCAGCAGAAAAACATTCCGAATCCCCTGCCGCCGGAACTCTTCGGCGGCAACCACTGTGAACGGATGCCAGTAGCGCATCCCCAACTTCACATGGAATTGCGCTTTGCCAGCAAACCGGCGGTTCAGCTCCGCCTGCAACGCTTCGGCCTGCTCCACAGTCCGCTCTACCAACGGCGATTTTCCACCAATCTGCTGGTAGTTGGGGAGCACTTTGGGCGTGCGCCGCCAGGAGACGAACTCCGCAAACAGCCTTCGTGGGAACAGCCTTCCCAACGGCCCAGGCAGCGGAATTTTGATGATCTCCGGATCAAGAAAAAGATTGCGCAGAAACGGGCGGATTGCCTGCAACGAGTCAGGGCCACCAAGATTCAGCAAGATCACACCGATCTGTTCCATGCGGGAAAATACGGTTTGCGCGGCAGGGCTGATTGTCTAGATTTGAAAACCGCCCAAAAGCGAAGAGTGAAGAGTGAGATGGGAAGAGTGAAAGAAAGCCAAAGCCAGCAACTATACTCGGCGCAAATTGGTTTGCGAAACTCTACTCAGCCAGGTGCGCTATGGATTCCCGCTTTCGCGGGAATGACAGTGATTAAGTTTTTCGCAAACCACTCTGTTTGGAGTATAACTAACGACCACTGACTAATGACCACTGACCACTGACTAATGACCAATGACCAATGACCACTGACTTCCCCCCCCCTCTTGCCCAACATCCCCAAAATTTTATTTTGCCGCCACCTATGACTCACCAAGAAATCTACGACGAGCTGAAGACGCTCGCACAGGAGATGGGCCTTGCCATCCGTTCGGAACTTGGGGACTTCGATGGAGGTCTCTGCACCGTAAAAAGCCAACGCGTAATCCTTGTCAACCGCCGCCACGATATGGGCCGGCGCATCCACATCATCGCTCGGTCGCTTCACTCAGTTGGAATTGATGATCGTTTTATCAAGCCGGCACTGCGTGAGGTGATCGAGGATGAAATCGCCACGCTGAAATACAGTTAGGCCACACCAAACCCACACACAAACCAGCCATGTTCACCGGACTAATTGAAGAAATCGGAACCGTCCGCAAGGCGATTCGCGATGGGGGGGCGGTGCGCCTTGAAGTCAGCGGAAGCCGCGTGATGGATGACCTAAAAATTGATGACTCGATAGCACTGAACGGATGCTGCCAAACCGTTGTGGAGCGCGGCGCAGATTGGTTTGCCGTGGTTGCTGTGGAGGAGACGTTGAAGAAAACCACCCTGGGAAGTTTCACCAACGGAACAGCTGTGAACCTTGAGCGGGCACTGCGGGTTGGCGACAGGATTGGCGGGCATTTTGTGCAGGGCCATGTGGATTGCGTTGGAATCGTGGTGGAGGCCACAACCCGCGAAAGTTCGTGGCTCTACTGGGTCAGGTATCCCAACGATTTTGCCCCGCTGGTGATTCCGGTGGGGTCCATTGCCATTAATGGCGTTTCTCTGACGGCGGCGCAGGTGCGGGGGGCGGCCTGCATGGTTTCCATCATCCCGCACACGTTCTCGGCAACAACATTCCGCGACCTGCGGGAAGGGGATCACGTCAATCTAGAGTTCGATATGCTGGGGAAGTATATCCGCAACCTTGTGGCCCCGGCCAGCAGCGGGCTAACCGAAGAACGGTTGAAAGAATTGGGATTCTAACTCACTCACTCCTGACACTCTTGTTATGCCACGCGCACTTCGCTACTACGTCCCGGACACCGGCGGCGATCTTCTTTCCAACGATATCTGGAAGGAGCTTGCCCGATTGCAGCATTGGTACAACTCCGAATTCATCTGGAGTTGCGACCGCATCGGGCTGAAGCGGTACATCCTGTTCCCGAACTACGACCACCTCCCCGACATGCCCTACCACGTTGCGCGCTACCACTTCCGGAAGCGGCTGCTGGCAAAAAAAATTGAGCTTCAGGATGAGCTTGCGGCAATCCGGGCAATGGAGGAAGAAGGCTTGTTCACCGTCCGTTGGGGGGGCATTCGCGATGGCGCGCTTGCCAGCGGCATCACCCACGTGGCCGATAACGAGTTCAATGCCTATCTGCTTTGCGAGTTCCTGCTGAAATGCAGCACACTTTCCACCGACGCAGAATTTCATGTTGAGGATGAGGGCCGGTTCATCCTCACAAAAAAAGTGATGTTCAAAAACGGCGAGGCCATTGTGCGCCCCGAAGATGCCTGGCCAGCCGCAGCAAACCAGCCGATACCGCTGGATCCGCCGCAAGTGTTCGCCGTGGTGAACCCCGCCAAATACGACGAGCACCCCGGCTTCACCCAAACCGTGGATGATTTTGATGACCTTGATGAAGAGTCGCAAATCGCAGCGGTGCGCAGCTACGGCCAGCTGGGATTCACCAACAACTACGAGACAGCTTGGGGCGATAACAACGGGCTGAACCTTCAGCAACGGGTGCGGAAAATTGTGGTGGAGTAAACCCGCCCACATTCACCACGCAATTTTTCCCCTTCGCTCCGCTCACTCTTCTCGGCAAGTCGTGTAATTTCGGCCAGCACTTATCACACGGAGCATACGATGATTGAGCAAAGCATCATGTGGACAGCACTGCCGCGCAGCATTGCAAAAGGGAGCGGCAACCCAATTTTTTCGGTCTTTGTTGCGCCGCAACTGAAGACTGATGTTATCCCGGAACAGCTTGGCCAGTTCAAAGATTTTTTGGATTGGCCCGCCACCCTGGCCCAACTCAAATTTCAAGCAAAAGTTGGCGGGGCTACGTTCGATTGCAAGCCGTTCCTTCCCGACCCTGCGCTGGCCGCCGAATCCAAGCTCTGGAAATCCCTGTTCACCAAAACAACCTACGTCCGCCCCTACCAGTTCGACCAATTAGACAACCGCTTGATCTTCAGCTACCCAATGGCCAACGTGTTGGGGTATCTGAAACAGGTCTATCAATCGTTTGGCGCGTCGGAGGAATTTCCGGCAGTTGAGGAGCTTGCCAAGCAGCTGGGATCAATCAACACCTACCGCAATCCACTGGTGAACTCCACCGTTGGGATACCCGAGCAGAAAAGCTTTGTTGAAACAATGCGCCCGGTGATGGCAAAGATGGGCGCGATCCCCCCCGGCCCCCCCGACCCCACAACCGACTTCGCGCAGCTTCAACATTTCTTTGCTCCAAAAAGCAAGAAAGACCCCGACACCCCTGCGGTTCACAACAAGGTGAATGTGGTCCGGACTGGGCAGCATCGCAAAAGCAATATCACCCCGCCGGAGATGGATTTCCACCAGATGATTTCGATGCTGGGGGCCTATCCCTCTATGCTTCGCAGGCTTGGGCTGGTGTTCGATCTGGAGGTGTTCCCAATCGGTGGGACGTTTCCGGCAACGGGTGAAATCAAGGTGGTTCCAATCTGGCCAAGCGGGCTTCCTTCCTTACCAAAAAAGGACCGCACGCCACGCACCGCGTTCAGATACTCCGATGCCGGATTTATCGCCCAGCCACGCCCGGTAATGCCGGAGGTTGCCGAAAGCGGGGTGATGCGCCTGAGCGACCCAATCCCCAACGACGAGCAGAAGCAACCCGCCTACCAGTTACTCCAAGTGGATGTGCAGGGGATGGCAATGAAGCTGCAAAATTTCGCCTACAACCTTTCGGCCCGCCAGGGGCGCGCCACCACCGACTCGGCCACCAACAGCAGCATCCCCGCGCCACGCACCGGGGGCATCTCCATCGTCCGCACGGGAAGGGCGTTGCGGCTGGCGGGAATGCTGAAATCGGCAACGAAGAAACGAGCCGATTTGGAGTCCGGCACCGACCCGCTTTTCTACGCCGAAGAGCTGATCCGCGGCTACCGGGTGGATGTGTTCGATGTTGAGCGCGGCCAGTGGTTCTCGCTTCACCAGCGGACTGGGCGGTATCAGTTCACCGAAAGCGGAATCACCGAAGAGCATCAGGATGAAGGGTTCATCCAAACGGCAACCACCGAATCTGCCGATGGTTCATCCACGGACCTGTTCCTTGCTGAATCCATGGGGACGTGGGAGGGGTGGAGCCTAAGCGTCCCGCGCCCCGGCGCGGCGGTGGATAACGACGGAAAGGTTGTGCGCGCCCCCAACGAATTTTCCGACGACTTCAAGCTCCGCACCAATTTCCGCGTGACCCCGGGGTCGCTTCCGATGCTGCGGTTTGGGAAGGAGTACCAGATTCGCTTGCGGGCGGTGGATTTGGCAGGGAACGGGCCAACGGTAAAATCCGTCCAGGGATCAGAAATGAAGTGGGCCACGCCGCCGATGATCTACCGCCGGTTCGAGCCAATCTCGCACCCGTTTGTGGTGCTGCGGAACCCGATTGATACGCTCCCCGGCGAATCGTTAGAGCGGCTGGTAATCCGCAGCATGAACAGCAGCCAGCCGTTGGACACCACCCCCACCGACGCAGCCAGCGACCGCCACATTGCCCCCCCAGCCATTGCCCAACTTGATGCCGAAACGCACGGGATGTTCGACCTTCCCGCCGCCGACCTTGCCGACGACGCGACGTTGCTAGCGCAGTATGAGATGATTGCCAGCAAGGAAGGGCGGTTCAAACAGCACGGTTCGGCGGGCGACAAAAATCCGCCCAACCCAATCGCCGCCGAATCCCAGATAGTTGAGCTTCCCTACCTGCCGGACCCGCTTGCCGATGGAGTAATTTTCTTCAACATCCCGGGCGTTCCTGCCGGGAAGATCATCATGGTTCCCGCAAAATCGGCTGCCGAACCTCCAGCGGCCATTCCTGGCCCGCCGCTACTTTCGGCAAACGGCGCGGTGGCGATTGCCTTTGGGGATGGTGGTGAGTGGTACCAGAAACTCCCCTTCCGTGTGCAACTGCGCGAAGGGGCCGCCGGGAAATTGCCAGAGTGGAGCCAGGCCGAGCGGGTGCTCACCATCTTCCTTCCAAAAGGGGATCACGTCCGTTGCCGCTACGCATCGGTGTTCGGGAAGAAAACGCTGAAACTGCTGGGGGCCTGGAACTGGATTGAAGAACGGAACCCGCCACAGCTACCGCAGCTTGCCGTGCTGGCCCAGTTCGGCAGGCTTTGGATGCTGACACCGCACCGCACGTTGGAGCTTCTGCACGCCACGCAGCAGCCGCTTGGCCTGCCGAAGTTCGACAGCTTGGGCGTTCGGAAATATCTGGGGAACACCTACGCCACGCTGGCCGATAAAATTTTACTCAGTTGCAAAACCACTGCGCGGGTCGAAGTCCGTGCCGAGTGGGAAGAGCCGGTGGATCCGCTCTCGAAACCGAAATGGGAGATGATCCCCGGCAAAGCCACGGTGTGTGAGTTGCTGGTTGATGATCCAAAAGCTCCAAATATCTACTTCGAGCGGCGGCATGAGTTTGGCGACACCAAGTACCGGAAGGTGCGCTACTTCATCAACGCCACCACCCGTTTCCGCGAATATCTTCCGCCGGACCTTCTGAAGGAGGACCCGGACGATCCGAAAAAAGTGGAGCAGAACATCTCGCGGAACTCGGCGATGGTGGAGAAAAAAATCCTGAACTCGGCCCGCCCCGATGCTCCAAAACTTCTCTACATCGTCCCAACATTTGGCTGGGGAACCAAGACTGAAGGGGCCACGGTTGCCAGCGCGCGGAAAGGGGGCGGGTTGCGGGTCTATCTGGACCGCCCGTGGTTCAGTTCCGGCGACGAAGAACGGCTTGGAGTGCTGATCTGGACCGGGGCTTTTTCCGACATCCCGAAGCAGTACCTGCCGTACGTCACCCAATGGGGGGCCGACCCGATTTGGTCCAGCTTCCCCCCCACCGGAAGCCCAAAAGCTGCCGACTTCAAGGCATGGCATCAGGATCGCTACGGCGTGTCGCTGGAAGAAATTCCCGGAAGCGAGGAGACCACCGAGAAGACCACGCTGGCAACCTCCGACCAGCAAGAAGCATTGGTGCAAGCCTATCTAAAAAACAAGAAGAAGTATGGGGGTGAGACGGCAGAAAAGGAGAGCGTAAAAAAAGAGACCGCAGAAAGGGGGGAATCGAAAGGGAAACAGACTTGGCGGAAGGCTGATCTGTACATGAAGAGTCTGCAACCACGGCTGAGTATTGCGGACGGTGAGGCCCGGGTGCAGGCGGTGCGTGCGGTTGAGCTTGCCGACAACACGGAGTTGGCCATAATGCCGGAGATCACCTACATCCCTGCCAAACCGACGCTGGCGGTGTTGGGCCACAAGGTGGAGTATGATGAAGTCCGCCAGCTTTGGTACTGCGACCTTCAGATTGATGTTGGGCCAAGCTACTACCCGTTTATCCGGCTGGGGTTGGTGCGCTACCAGCCGAACAGCGTGAAAAATGCGTTCGTCTCGCGGGTGGTGCTTGCCGACTTCGCCCAGATTGCCCCTGACCGTCTGATGACCATCGGTCCGGATGCCGGCAACCCCCGAAAAATCGGCGTTGCGATTGCCGGAATCACCTTCAATAAATCCGAAGCGCAGACCGACGGTGGCGATTTCGAGGTGAGCGTTGAGACCCGCCGCAGCGACATCAGCGACCCCGAATTGGGGTGGGTTCCGGTGCCGGATGCCGACATCCAATTGCTGGCGCACAAAATCACCGACATGGCCGCGCCGATACTCTGGAGCGGCGTAATCACCCTTCCCGAACCACGCGGCAGCCGCCCGTACCGGCTGGTTGTGAAGGAGTACGAGCGGCACATCAACATGGAGGTGTCGTACCAAACTGGTGGCGGGGCCGGCCAAACACTTTCCCAACGCCGCTACGGCCGCCGCGTGGTATATGCCGATGCGGTGGAGATTTGAGGTGAGTAGGAGAACAAAAAAGAACCACAGAGACACAGAGGACACAGAGAGGGGGAAAAGAGAGAGAAGAGTATTCCTCTCTTCCTCTTCCCTCTGTGTTCTCTGTGCCTCTGTGGTTCCATAAAAGCCTAAAATGCGTACCCCAATTGAAAACTAAATCCAGCCAAGGAAAGTATTGTAATCAGGCTTTGTGTTTGGCCTGTATCTGCAGGGGGAACGTACATCAATCGTAGCCCTAGCCCCCACAGCACTCCATTCACAGGCTGGTAGCGATAGCTTGCAAGAATAAACGGTTGAAATTTCGAGTCGGCAACAATTACTCCACTTCCTAATTCAAAATACTTCGAATTTTTACCCATTAACCAACTTGCTCTGGCCATATATCCGGAGGTGTG
Organism: Chlorobiota bacterium; assembly: GCA_016788565.1. GTDB lineage: Bacteria > Bacteroidota > Ignavibacteria > OLB7 > OLB7 > OLB7. The sequence continues at coordinate 22,088 of JAEUSP010000087.1, forward strand.
AATATCCACACTATCCTCAAGCACCGCACTGCCAAACCCTACGGCAACGGAGAGATAATCAAGAGGGCGATAGTCGTAAGCGAAAAAACCTATTGGAATTAGCAAGATATTTCCTTCCGCACGCACCGAGTGGGCGGAATACCCTGAGGAAGTTTGGGCATTACTATTCACTGAGTTGCAAAACACAAGGAAGAGTAACACCGCGATTTGCTGATGGATATTGGGTAGCTTCATAGCTTTTTGTGTTAATCGCGTAATTCGTTTTTCGGGTATTCGTGTTCCCCAGCAGCAAGGAAAGCGCGGAACGGAGGACACAACAAGCATGACGGGGATAACAGGAGAAGCGTTAGCCCGCGCCACATTGCAGGGTTCTTTAGAGTTGTTCCCAAATAAGTTTTTCGTGGTCACGAGGCCAGTAACTACAAAGCTCCAGCATGCCCAAAAATCAATTTCAGAACAACTCTATTATACTGCCTTATCCCCTTGAATTCCGCAAACCACGTAGCACACACTATTTTCCAACATATCGGGTTACTCCACCAGCAATCGCAAACCATTTGTGGTTACGATGATCTATCTCCACATCTACAATATTCCCTCCTGGCATTGCCGATATTGTTTTTGTTGATGTAAAATTTGTCCACATACTCCCATCAAATTTCATGATCCCACCACCTCTGGAGCCATCAGAACCTGGTTCTTCACTTGCCTGAAAACCCAACCACTTATTCCCAGAAGCATCAATAGCCAACCCCAGTATTGGCAAGCCTGGCAACTTCCCATTTGCACTGTCTGGAGCATAGCTGAACCACTCTCGGCCATCATACTTCAACAAATATCCCCGATAGGTTCCCGCCCATAGCTGGTTCAATGAATCTACCGCCAATGCTGTGATCCGATTATCCGGTATCCCACCTCCGGTGTTCTCTCGACAATAATTGCTCCACACTGCTCCGTCCACTTTTGTGATCCCAGAATCGGTTGCAATCCAGACCACGTTTGTTTTATCTACCACCAGATCATTGATGATATTATTGAGCAACTGCGGAGTCCAGTATCTGCTATAATACGTCCAGCTACCGTTGTGAAGTGTTGCAAGGCCATAGCCATCGGTTCCGACCCAGAGCTTGTTATTATTGAGTTGAGAAGAAAGAACAGAAATGGTAGCCAACGGAAGTTGTGTTTGGAAATCGCTGAATGTTGCCCATTGTCCATTGGAGAATACGGCAAGGGTTCCATGCTCACCACCAGCCCAGATAGTGCTATTAGGAGCAACGTGAATTGCATGGTAGGGGCCGGGAGGGAGAATGCCAATAGTATTGCTAGAATCAAAATGAGGCCACGTCGGGTTGCTAAAGGAAAATAGCCCTGAATCAGAGAAGAATATGCCTGAATGGGAAGCAACCCACACCTTGCCAGAAGGAGAAATACTAATATCGTATGGCCGAAAAGGGGCATAGTGAATATTAGGATCGGCAGACCAATACTGCCAACCAAGCGGAGGGACAGGACCAAGTTCTCCACAGGCACTGCAAAGGAAGCAGAGAGAAACAAGGAAGGATAATTGCGAAAGATGTATTGGATAGTTGCTCATTAGACTATTCCCTTTGTTTTCTTTGATTCTTTGCACCAATCGCCTAATTCGCTTTATTCTTTTGAGTATCGGGTTACTCCACCAGCAATCGCAAACCATTTGTGGTTATGGTGATCTATTTCTATATCATCTATATACTCCCCAGGCATTCCTGATGCTGTACTTGTCGTAGTATATCGAAGCCATTTAGTGCCATCAAACCGCATGACACCTCCTTCACGATATCCTTTTGCGTTCGTCCAATTACTCAATGCAAAACCTATCCATGTTATACCTACTTGATCAATAGCCAAACCTAATATTGGCAATCCCGGTAATCCTCTATTAAGACTATCTGGTGAATAAATTTCCCATAGTACTCCATCATAAATAACAAGGTATCCCTTACGTGTACCTATCCATAATCGCTTAGTTGAATCTAATGCTAGTGCGGTAACTTCATTATCTGGGAGTTGTCCTTTTGTTGTCTCAATTGAAAAATGCTCCCAACGTTGATTTTCATACCGAGCTAGCCCTCTGTTTGTAGCAATCCATACTCTTTGTTGCCGATCAAGTAGAATATCGTTGACCTTATTGCTAGGAATAGTGTTACTTCCCTCCGATGCTTTCCAATGATACCAGAGTGAATTGCGATACTCAAGTAATCCAAATGAATCACTAGCAATCCAAGCATTAGTTTGATTAATTCCTCTAATTGCAGTTATTACGGAAGATGAGATATATTGTTGAGCATCAGGGAAAGTATCCCATTTACCGTTGGAATAACGAACGATTGTTCCCCAAGAACCTCCTGCCCATACTGTTTTATCAGGTGAAACATCAATAGCATAATATGAGATTTTGGGTAATAGCTGTTGTGTGGTGATACTATCATACTTAGTCCAAGATGTATCATTAAAAGAAAAAATTCCATTTTCCGCAGCGACCCAAATAGAGTTAGAATTTATTGATAGATCGTTTGGATGAAATGGATATTTAACTCCTGATAAATCTTGCCAATACTGCCAACCAGGCTCTGGTCCTCTACCAAAGTCTTCAGGATCACATCCAGAAAAAATTACGAACAAATATATAACGTGAATTATTTTTGCTTTATGCCTTAGATTATTCATTATACTACTCCTTTGGTTTTGCTTTTTTCTTTACACCAATCACCTAATTCATTTTCAGGAACAATGGTTTCTGGGCAACAAGGAAGGTTGAACTCATTTTCTTGTCGAAATACTCGTTTTTGCCGCCCATTAGCAATAATACATTCCCATTCACAAGGATAACAATTAGAACATGTTTTCATTACATCTTCTTCTTTTTTTTGACACTTCGATTTTGTATCAGTCTCAGGGCAACATAATTTCTTTCCGTCAGGGTCTGTAAAAAAATGAGTCCCTATCAATTTGCCTTGACCTATTTTTTGACCTTTCTCGTACCTACAGTCCCAATAGCACATATAACAATCTTGAGGCTTCCCTGCCTCTAAACATAAATTTCTACAATTATCACCGCAATGTATAGTATGCCTATTACCCCCACACAAACAACTATCATCATGCCTTCCATCAAGTGGGAATCTCTCACTTCCTGCCATGCCTAAAGCAATAAAATAAGTAACCGTATAAAAGCCCAAAGAAAACAGGGTTGCTGCAATAATACCAAGTATAGCTCCTGTAATTGCACCACCACAATACCAAGGCATATCTAGCGTTATACCTTTCAAGGCTTTTGCAAAAATACACCCAAGAAGTCGTGCAGAAGTCACCTTAGCTATTTCGGAAACTATTGTGCCATTCCATGGGATATATTCAATCGAATTTACATTAACACCACACCACATATCAACATCATGCTGTAAACAACAATCAACGATTTCTACATAAAATGTACACCATAAAAATTCCACCTTAATATGAGTGTAGGTTTGTCCACCCAAAAAAGAACACTCTAAATCATGATTCACACACATCGGATCTTCTGCTTGCAGTTTCGCGCCTTCCTTTTCATTAGAATTAGACATTTTTTCTGTTGACATCCGCAACGCAAGGTACATTGCCCACAACCCAAGATTCAATTCATACAAATTAGCTTCTGCTGGCAATACCTGATCAAATGCTGGGTGGTCAATATCTAATTTCCATCCTGCATGTTTTCCTAAACTCCGGTAGCGAACTTGCAGTAGTGGCGTTGCGTGTTCGCTGTCACGTAATACGGCAATAAGATCCCCCTGTTTGGTAAGATAGGACTCCATTGCCTCGGTGGCCAGAACCTCAGCACCGGATGGGTCATTGCTGAAACCAAACGTTGTCACCGCTGGTGGGGTTGCTGCAACTATTCCATCATTGAACTTCCCCATGCTGATATGCAGCCTTTTATCCTCCATCCGTATTTCCAACCCTGACGGTGGTGCTCCCCCAAGCATTTCCTGCTGGGCAACCATCGCTTGGAATTTCTCTTGTGTCTGCTGATCCCAGCGATGATTGCCTTGTAGATTGCGCGCTATTTCATCCATTATTCCGCCTGAGCTTGTGGCAGATCGCGCTACTGATTCTGATGGTCGCGAATCATTCCGAGCTAAAATGCCCAAGCGTGGCCCGGAGAAATGCAGTGGGCGTGTCGGCGTGTTCATGGTTGTGCTGGATTATGCCGTAATAACTTCAATTTCCATCTCGAACGCACTCCAATCTCCGGCAGCGTTAATCGCACGTAACATCAGCACAGCTTGCCCTTTTCGTTTGAACACTAATTCCAACTGCTGATTTCCCGTAAACGATCCCGTCCAGCTAATTACGGGAATTGTTCCTTGTGCATCGCCCCGCGTTCCGGCATTATCACGGAAACTCAGCTGCAGGTCGGTGTAGGTCACTCCGCCAAGTGCTAACGTGATTAAATTTTCCCATTCTGTTCCTGCTCGTGCAAAAATTACTTTTTGCAGCGGCGGAGCCAACAACACGCTCTGGTTCCGTAATTCGTGGCCAAAATTGAATTGGTTGGCATTGTTGATTGCCAACCCGCTATCAGTTGCTAACGCAGCCACGAGAGGTTCACCACTGTAGGCAATGCCACTGGCAGTCCAAGCAACGGGTGGTGTGTTGAAAGTCGTGCTGTTCAGAAATGCTCCGGTAGTTCCGCCAAGCCGCGCGATTGCGACAAGGTCCAGAATGTTGGCGGGCATTTGATGTGCCCAGTCATACCAAGAGTTTACGGGGTCGTTGCATCCGCAGGCCATGTCGCTATCCTCCTTGCTTGTTCATTGGGAAAATTCGGTTTGCTTATGTGCCACCTTACTCTATAAGAGCCACAACTCCACCGAAATTCCCCATCCCCTTGCAAGTTTTTTATTGGCAGCCTATAAATCCTTGTTTTCTTCATTTTTTGCGGGGGGGGGGGGGGGGGAATCCACCCC
>JAEUSP010000117.1 GCA_016788565.1 Chlorobiota bacterium
TCTTGGCTTCATCAAGCATACGAAGTGCTTCGAGTTTAAACTCTTTGGTAAACGTCCTGCGTTGTTGTCCCATGGATAGTGCCTCCTGATGTTTGTAAAATACCCACTTATCTCCTTCTCCACTTTTTCGGGGGAGGTTCAGATGAATCTTCTGCTATCACCCAGACTATTGACGGTGGGTACATTGTTGCAGGATGGAGTAAGTCTACTGATGGCGATGTGGTGGACCATCATGGATTATCGGATAGCTCTGATTATTGGATCGTGAAGCTGCGGAGTACTGGGGAGATCGAATGGCAACGGTCGCTTGGTGGTGGCAATGACGATGTTGCCACTTCCATTGTCCAGGCTAGCGACGGTGGGTACATTGTTACAGGATGGAGTAAGTCTACTGATGGCGATGTGGTAGGCCACCATGGATCATCTTTTTATCCTGATTACTGGATCGTGAAGCTGCGGAGTACTGGGGAGATCGAATGGCAACGGTCGCTTGGTGGAAAGAGATGGGATGAAGCCAGATATATTGCCCCCACCAGCGACGGTGGGTACATTGTTGCAGGCTATAGTGATTCCAAAGATGGTGATGTAACTGGCTACGATAGACAATTTGCATCCTTTGACTACTGGATCGTAAAACTCGCCCCGGCTACGTCCGATGTCCAGCCAGAACCAGCCGCCAACCTATCCCCACTCACCATCCACCCCAACCCCGCCCACACCACCGCCATGCTGAACATCCAAAGCCCCGCCGAAGCAGAGTACACGATAGAGCTTATCTCACCCCTGGGCCAGGTGGTAAAGCGGCAGAGTGCCCAGCTTGGCGTGGGAGAACAAACCGTCCATCTCACAAATCTGGAATCGCTTCCGGCAGGGAGTTATGAGGTGATTGTTTCTGGCGGGGGCAAGCAGGTTGCTCGCGGGAGGTTGGTTCTTTTGGGAGAGTAGTTTCCAGAGTCTCATTCATTCAACAACCTTTGATCCCACAATGGTACACCTTCAACATCTTCCCCTGCTGGCATGGTCAGTGCTTGCCGTTCTCCTTCTACCCCAAATCTCAAACGCCCAGCAGAATCCGCCAGTGATTGAGTGGCAGAAGTCGTTTGGCGGAAGTGGCCTTGATGCGGCCAACTCCATCCAGCAAACCAGCGACGGTGGGTACATTGTTGCTGGTGCAAGTTTCTCCAGTAATGGCGATGTCACCGAAAATCATGGATCATCAGATTCCGCAGATTTCTGGATTGTGAAACTCACCAACGCGGGGGAGCTTGAATGGCAGCGGCCGCTTGGTGGAAGTGACTACGATGGAGCCAACTCCATCCAGCAAACCAGCGATGGTGGCTACATTGTTGCCGGAGGGAGTGGCTCCGAAGATGGCGATGTTACCGGCCTTCATGGAGGGTATGATTTCTGGATTGTGAAGCTGACAAGCACAGGAGTGATCGAGTGGCAGCGGGCGTTGGGTGGATGGGCTGATGATGAGGCTAACTTCATCCAGCAAACCCGCGACGGCGGGTACATTGTTGCCGGCGAGAGTAATTCCCGCGATGGTGACGTGCGTGGCAACCATGGAGGCTATGATTACTGGATTGTGAAGCTGACAAGCACCGGGGTGATCCAGTGGCAGCAGTCGCTGGGTGCAAGCCGCAATGACTATGCCGAATCCATTGCCCAGACCAGCGATGGCGGCTACATAGTTGCGGGTGCAAGCCATTCCACGGATGGTTCTGATGACCCTAATGCTTGGCTGGTGAAGCTGACGGAAGCGGGGGGGATCCAGTGGCAAAAGTCGCTGGGCGGAAGTGAGATTGATGAAGCTACATCCATCGTCCAGACCGGCGACGGTGGGTACATCGTTGGTGGTGGCAGTCACTCCACCGATGGGGATGCAAGCGACAACCATGGGTCATCGGATTACTGGATTGTGAAGCTGACGGGTACGGGGGAAATCGAATGGCAGAAATCGCTTGGTGGAAGTGGCTATGATTTTGCCACGTCCATCACCCCAACCCGCGACGGTGGATACATAGTTGCGGGGTACAGTTACTCCACCGATGGCGACGTGACCGGCAACCATGAATATGCCGATTACTGGATCGTGAAGCTGACAAGTTCCGGGGTGATCGAATGGCAGCAGTCGCTTGGTGGCACCGAGCATGATATCGCCAACTCCATCGTCCAGACCAGCGACCGTGGGTGCGTAGTGGCAGGCTGGAGTCTTTCCAATAATGGCGATGTGACTGGCCACCACGGATCATCAGATTCCTCCGACTACTGGATCGTAAAACTCGGCCCCATCACCTCCGATGTCCAGCCAGAACCAGCCGAAAGCATGGCCCCACTCACCATCCACCCCAACCCCGCCCACACCACTGCCATGCTGAAAATCCAACCCCCCGACGAAGCAGAGTACACGATAGAGCTTATCTCACCCCTGAGCCAGGTGGTAAAGCGGCAGAGTGCCCAGCTTGGCCTGGGAGAACAGAGCGTGCACCTCACAAATCTGGAGTCGCTTCCGGCAGGGAGTTATGAGGTGATTGTTTCTGGTGGGGGCAAGCAAGTTGCCCACAGCAGGCTGGTTCTTTTGGGAGAGTAGTTTCTGGAGTTTCATTCATTCAACAACCTTGACAACAACAACCATGACACACCTTCAACATCTTCGCCAGTTGGCATCAGCATTGCTTGCCATTCTCCTTCTCTCCCAAACACTGCCTGCCCAGCAGAATCCACCGGCGATTGAGTGGGAAAAATCACTTGGCGGAAGTGACAATGATGGGGCTACTTCCATCGAACAGACCAGCGATGGTGGGTACATAGTTGCGGGATTGAGTTATTCCAATGATGGTGATGTTACTGGTCATCATGGGGCATCGGATAAATCTGATTACTGGATTGTGAAGCTGACTGGTGCTGGGGTGATCCAGTGGGAGAAATCGCTTGGCGGGAGTGGGGTTGACTATGCCAGTTCCATCGAACAGACCAGCGATGGTGGGTATATAGTTGCGGGATCGAGTTATTCCACAGATGGTGATGTTATCAGTCATTTTAGGGCGTGGGTTGAATCTGATTACTGGATCGTGAAGCTGACTAATGCAGGGGATATCCAGTGGGAGAAATCGCTTGGTGGGAGTGGGAATGATTATGCCGCTTCCATCGAACAAACCAGCGATGGTGGGTACATAGTTGCGGGATGGAGTTCTTCCACAGAAGGTGATGTTACTGGTCATCATGGGACACACTATAAATCTGATTACTGGATCGTGAAGCTCACTAGTGCTGGGGATATCCAGTGGCAAAAATCGCTTGGTGGAAGTGATGACGACGCGGCCACTTCCATCGAACAGACCAGCGATGGTGGGTATATAGTTGCGGGAGAGAGTGCTTCCAAAGACGGCGATGTTACCGGAAGGGATGTTTTTTCTACCTGGATAGTGAAACTGACAGATGCCGGGGTGATCCAGTGGAATAAATCGCTTAATGGGCAGAGCCCGAAGTCCATCCAACAAACCAATGATGGTGGGTACATAGTTGCGAATTATGCTTTTTCCTCTTCTGGCGGAGGCAATGATATTAACTACCAAATCATAAAACTAATGAGTACAGGTTTGATCCAGTGGCAGAAATCGCTTGGTGGGGGTAGGGCCGATGCGGCCACTTCCATCGAACAGACCAGCGATGGTGGGTACATAGTTGCGGGATTGAGTTCTTCCAATGATGGTGATGTTACCGGTCATCATGGGGCATCGGATAAATCTGATTACTGGATTGTGAAGCTGACCAGTACCGGGGATATCCAGTGGGAGAAATCGCTTGGTGGGAGTGGGGTTGACTATGCCAACTCCATCGTCCAGACCAGCGACCGTGGGTGCGTCGTTGCAGGCTGGAGTCTTTCCAATAATGGCGATGTGACTGGCCACCACGGATCATCAGATTCCTCCGACTACTGGATCGTAAAACTCGGCCCCATCACCTCCGATGTCCAGCCAGAACCTACCGCCAACCTATCCCCACTCACCATCCTCCCCAACCCCGCCCACACCACCGCCATGCTGAACATCCAAAGCCCCGCCGAAGCAGAGTACACGATAGAGCTTATCTCACCCCTCGGCGAAGTGTTGAAGCGGCAGAGTGCCCAGCTTGGCCTGGGAGAACAAACCGTGCCTCTCACAAATCTGGAGTCGCTTCCGGCGGGGAGTTATGAGGTGATTGTTTCTGGCGGGGGGAAGCAGGTTGCTCGCGGGAGGCTGGTTCTTTTGGGAGAGTAGTTTCAGTTCCATTCCTTCAACAAATCTTGGAAACCCACAATGACACACCTTCAACATCTTCCTCTGCTGGCATGGTCAGTGCTTGCCGTTCTCCTGTTACCCCAAATCTCAAACGCCCAGCAGAATCCGCCAGTGATTGAGTGGCAGAAGACACTGGGTGGAAGTGGCCGTGATCGAGCCTATTCCATCGCCCAGACGAGCGACGGTGGGTACATAGTTGCAGGGGTGAGTTGGTCTAAGGATGGCGATGTCACCGAAAACCATGGATCATCAGAATCCCATGATTACTGGATTGTGAAGCTGACAAACACCGGGGAGCTTGATTGGCAGCGGTCGCTTGGTGGGAGTGAAGCTGATATTGCTACTTCTATCGCTCAGACCAACGATGGTGGCTACATAGTTGCAGGATGGAGTGCTTCCACAGATGGCGATGTGACTGGCCACCACGGATCATCATATAACTATGATTACTGGATCGTGAAGCTGACGGGAAGGGGGGCAATCCAGTGGGAGACGTCGCTGGGTGGAAGTAGCGATGATCTGGCCAATCTCATCGTCCGGACAACTGACGGTGGGTACATAGTTGCAGGAGGGAGTTCTTCCGATGATGGCGATGTTACCGGCCACCATGGAGTGTCTGATTACTGGCTCGTGAAGCTGACGATTACGGGGGCAATCCAGTGGCAGAAATCGCTGGGTGGAAGTAATGAGGATTGGGCCAACTCTATCCAACAAACCAGTGATGGCGGGTACATTGTTGCAGGCTGGAGTATTTCCACAAATGGCGATGTTACAAGCCACCATGGATCATTGGGTAACGCTGATTACTGGATTGTGAAATTGACGAATACGGGGGTAATTGAATGGCAGAAGACGCTTGGTGGAAGTCGCCATGATGTAGCCTACTCCATCACCCAGGCCATTGACCGCGGGTACATAGTTGCAGGCTATAGTTATTCCAATAATGGTGATGTTACTGGTCACCATGGATCATCAGATTCCACTGATTACTGGATCGTGAAGCTAACAGAAACGGGAGTAATCGAGTGGGAAAAATCGCTTGGTGGGAGTAACGATGATGTCGCCGAATCCATCGTGCAGACCCGCGACGGTGGGTATATAGTTGCAGGAGGGAGTGGTTCCACCGATGGTGGTATTACCAGCCACCATGGATTATCAGACTCCACTGATTACTGGATCGTGAAGCTATCAAGCGTAGGAGCGATCCAGTGGCAGAAGTCGTTTGGTGGCAGTAGGGAGGATTGCGCCTATTCCATTGCCCAGACCAGAGACAGTGGGCATATAATTGCAGGTTTTAGTAATTCCACCGATGGTGATGTTACCGGAAGCCATGGAGACTATGATTCCTGGATCGTAAAACTCGCTCCCCCCACCTCCGATGTTCAGCAGGAGCCAACAGCAACCCTGGCGGCACTCACCATCCTCCCCAACCCCGCCCACACCACCGCCATGCTGAAAATCCAAACCCCCGCCGAAGCAGAGTACACGATAGAGCTTATCTTACCTCTGGGCGAAGTGGTAAAACGGCAAAGTGCCCAGCTTGGCCTGGGAGAACAAACCGTGCCTCTCACCAATCTGGAGTCGCTTCCGGCAGGGAGTTATGAGGTGATTGTCGCTGGCGGGGGCAAGCAAGTTGCCCACAGCAGGCTGGTTCTTTTGGGAGAGTAGTTTCAGTTCCATTCAATCAACAATCTTGAAAACCACAATGGTACACCTTCAACATCTTCCTCTGCTGGCATGGTCAGTGCTTTTGATTCCCCTTTTGTTCCAAATCTCAAACGCCCAGCAGAATCCGCCAGTGATTGAGTGGCAGAAGTCTTTTGGTGGAAACAGTATGGATATAGCCAATTCCATCCAGCAGACCCGCGACGGTGGGTACATTGTTGCTGGCAAGAGCTGTTTCACTGATATTGGAATGAGCAAAATCTATGACTCTACTGATTACTGGATTGTGAAATTGACGAGCATGGGGGAGATGGAATGGCAACGTCCGTTTGGTGGAATGGACTACGATGAGGCCAAGTCCATTAAGCAGACGAGCGACGGTGGGTACATAGTTGCTGGAGTGAGTTCTGGCGATTATTGGATCGTGAAGCTGACAAACAAGGGGATGGTAGAATGGCACCGGTTGCTCGGTGGCAGTGGTGGTGAGGTGGCAAGTTCGATTACCCAGACCAGCGACGGTGGGTACATAGTTGCAGGAGCATGTACTTCCAATGATAGAGATGTTACCGGTCACCATGAACCACTGTATAACTATGATATCTGGATCGTGAAGCTAACGAATACAGGGGTGATCCAGTGGCAGAAGTCGCTTGGAGGAAGTGAATCGGATGGTGCCAATTCCATCATCCAGACCAGCGACGGTGGGTTCATAGTTGCTGGGTCAAGTGAATCCGATGATGGCGATGTTACTGGCCATCATAGAACATCAGATTCCTCCGACCACTTTAATTACTCTGATTTCTGGGTCGTGAAGCTGACGAGTACGGGGCAGATCGAATGGGAAAAATCGCTTGGTGGAGGTTATGATGATGTTGCCAAATCCATCATCCAGACGAGTGAGGGTGGGTACATAGTTGCAGGATCAAGTGAATCCGATGATGGTGAAGTTACCGGTCACCATGGCGCATATAGACTCGCTGATTATTGGATCGTGAAGCTGACGAATACGGGGGAGATCGAGTGGAGAAAGTCGCTTGGTGGCAGTGGTGGTGAGGTAGCAAATTCTATCGCCCAGACGAGCGATGGTGGATACATAGTTGCAGGATGGAGTTGGTCTAATGATGGTGATGTTTCCGGAATCTATCTACACGTTAATTACTGGGTCGTGAAGTTATCGAATACAGGGGGGATCGAATGGCAAAAAATGCTTGGTGGAACGGGTGATGATCGTGCTAATTCCATCGCCCAGACGAGCGATGGTGGATACATAGTTGCAGGATGGAGTTGGTCTGTTGATGGCAATATCACTGAACACCGTGGGGCTGCTGATTTCTGGATCGTAAAACTCGCCCGGGCTACGTCCGATGTTCAGCAGGAGCCAACAGCAAGCATGGCCCCACTCACCATTCACCCCAACCCCGCCCACACCACCGCCATGCTGAAACTCCAAACCCCCGCCGAAGCAGAGTACACGATAGAGCTTATCTCACCCCTCGGCGAAGTGGTAAAGCGGCAAAGTGCCCAGCTTGGCCTGGGTGAACAAACCGTCCATCTCACCAATCTGGAGTCGCTTCCGGCAGGGAGTTATGAGGTGATTGTTTCTGGCGGAGGCAAGCAGGTTGCTCGCGGGAGGTTGGTGGTGGGGAAGTAGAGTGCTGAGTTTTGCCTTCAGCACAACAGGTGCTTCGTTAAACAACACGCCCCGAACAGCAATGCTCGGGGCGTGTTCAGTTGGAACTGGATGAACCCTCTATCCGATAAACCGCTCCAGCAACCCCGCCAACTCCCCCGTCACATTCTTCCGCTCGTAACGGGCAATGGCTTGTTGGTTGGGGGCCACGGCAGCTTCCCCCGTCACCCATGCTTGATAGAGTTTCCCGAACGCTTCGGCAATGCCAGCAATGTTCGATTGATGCGCCACAAAACCGCTTTCGGTCTCGGCAATCAACTCCGCAATCGCGCTCCGTTCCGGCGCAACCGCCAGCACCGGGCGGCCCGAACCAATGTACTCATACACCTTCCCTGGAACCACTTCATCGCTCCCTTCATACTCATCCACCACCAACAACACCGCGTCGGAAAGAAGCAACCGGCGGATGCTCTCCTTGTGGGGCATATATCCAACAACCTCAATCGCGCTCCCCAAACTGCTCCCCCGGAACATCTCCATCACCTCCTCGCCAAACCGCCCAATAAACTGCAACCGCAGCCTTGCCGGGTCAATCGCCCCGCTGGTTGTTAGCGATTCCACAGCCTTCAAAAAAGCGTCGGGATTGCGGCGGCCGTACATCGAGCCGGTGTAGGTGATGGTGAACCTCAGGTCGCTCCGTTCGGCAAGGCTGATCTCGGGAATATCTGCGCTGTCGTAGCCGTTGGGAAGGTGGTGAAATTTCTGCCGTGGCAGCTCCGGATATTTCCCCAACACATCGTTCATAATCCCAAGCCACGCCACCTCAACCGCATCGGCTTCGGTGAACACCGAACGCTCCAATCGGCGGTCAATCGCTGCGGGAATAGCCCAACGGTTTGGGGTGGTGATAAACCCCGTCCACGGGTCGCGGAAACCGGCTATCCAGGGGAGTTTGCTTTTCCGCTTCAGCGCGCGTGCAATCAGCGAGCAGGTGTAGGGGGGGGATGAGCTGTAAATCGCTTTAATCTCCCCTTTGTTGATCTCCTCCATCCCTGCTTTCACCGCGTGGCGCAGCCAGCCAATTCGGGCATCGGGGATGAAGAGCGTGGCGCGGATAAACTCCGACAACCGCTCGGAAAAAGGGAGCTTCGTCCCTTCCTTGCGGATGGTGTTTACGTCAATGGCCGTGCCCTGCTTTTTCCCGGTCAGTTTCCGGTACAGGTCGTACGGCTCGAAAATTTCGGTGCGGATTACCTTCACCCCTTCGGGGATTTCTTTCAGAAGCGATTCATCCCGTGCCGGGAAATTTCCGTCGCGCACCGTCAGCACCACTGGTTCCCAGTTGAACTGCCGCAAATACTGCACGAATTTCAACACACGCTGCACCCCAGGGCCGCCAGAAGGGGGGAAGTAGTAGGCCACAATCAGGACTTTGTTCATAGGCTGGCAAAGATAAAAAAGAAGCCAGCGAAACGGTGGAAAGTGAGCAAGAATCATCGCCTCGTCGTCGCGAGGAGTCTTCGACGAAGCGATCTCGCGGATGGCTGAGAGAACATCGGGCGCAGTGCCACGCGCCCGATGGGCTTCGCCGCTGCTTCGCGGTGCCACGTCGCAATCGCTCCTTGGGATGACGGTGCTTGAGTTTTGGAGAACCATCTATTTATTCTTGCAAACCACTTTGTTCGGAGTATAACTTGCCCCATGATTATGCTGCACGACGGTGAGAATGTTTTCAACTACCGGGTTGCCGGGGTTGCCACCCACAACGGCAAGGTGTTGGTGCACCGTGGGCCGGGGGATGATTTCTGGGCATTCCCGGGCGGGCGCGGCGAAATGGGGGAATCCGCTGCCGACACACTGCGCCGTGAGATGTTGGAGGAGCTACAAACCTCCGTTCACGTTGGCAATCTGCTCTGGTTGGTGGAGAATTTTTTTGAGTACAACGGCCAGCACTATCACGAGCTTGGCCTCTATTTCGCCTTCTCCTTCCCGCCCGATTCGCCGTTGTTGGAGTTGGAAGAAAGCGAATTTTGCGACGAGCTTGGAGTAAAATTGATCTTCCGCTGGCAGCCGTTAGATGCGCTCGATCAGATCACCATTGTGCCAGCCTGCCTTCTGCCACGCCTCTCCGCGCTGGAAAACCCGATGGAACATCTGGTAAATCGCGAAAACGGAGCGGGGAAGAGCCAGATGTAGATCAACCGAGACTCGGTAAGCAAAAACTGAGGCAGTGAACGCTTGGCAAAAAGGTCTGTTGGGTCTATATTGGGACAACTACTCATCCGCATCTCATCTTCAGATCACGGAACAGGTTCTCTGGATACCCTGAACACACAAGTAAAGTAACCGCAGTATGGTTTACCGAAGGTAGATGTGATGAATATATCCAGCTGTTTTACACCGTTTTAATACATCACGACAATGAATAGAAAAGCGGATATCGAAGCTCTTCTTAATGGGGCTGGTCGAACACTTCTGACAATTCACGAGAAGTATAATAATTCTCTCCACTCCATGACTATTTCCGCAGACCTTAAAATTGACTTAAAAAACTACTTCGGAAATTTGCGTTCAGTTCTCGACTATTTAGCTCGATGTATTGTTGATAAATATTGTCCGAATGCAAATTCAAAGAACAATTTATATTTCCCAATTCGAAAAAATCAATCTTTGTTCGACGACGTAATGAGAACATCATATCCAGATTTGCAGAAAAACTGCAAATACGTTTATGATATTCTTGAAGCATTCCAGCCATTTAAAAAAACGGAGAATGCTTGGTTAGTACATTTCAATGAAATAAACAATAAAAATAAACATGAACGGCTTGTCCCACAAAAAGCGATTCAGACAGAAAGAGTAACCGTTCAAATTAAAGGAGGTGGTAAGGTTTCTTGGAATGCATCCGCAGTGAAATTTGGTTCAGGCGTTTCTATTGGCGGTGTTCCGATCAATCCTTATACACAAATGCCATATCCTTCAAACACTCAAACAGTGAAAATTGAAGATTGGGTTGATTTTCAGTTTGAGGGTACTAAAGTTTCTGCAATTTGGCTGATAAGAGAAAGTTTTGAGCATATTCAAAAAATTTACAGTGACCTTAAAGACAAGATATAAAAAACGGTGCATACCATGACACGGGTTTTGCTTCAGCCCGGATGTCGTACTTTTCTACTTCGGAACCTGATCGAATACAAAGCCCAAAAACGTTTTACTCGGAATATTGGAGTTTGCGAAATTTGATAAAATAGATACCTGTGTTCACGGGCATGGCAGATGAAGGATTTTCGCATTCTCCTTTTATTTGAGTGTAAAACCTGCTTATTACAAGCAAATTGAAGTCGAATTGAGTTATGTCTAAAAGAGAACCCAACTTGCTTCTATCAGATATTCTATACTCTCACGAAAGTGATTTGCGACAAAACCCGCGCTGTCATTCCCGCGAAAGCGGGAGCCGAAGGCCTGCGAAGCGTATCCATAGCACACATAGCTGAGTAGAGTTTCGCAAACCAATTTGCGCCGAGTATAAATCTAAACGACCTTAACCTATTGGTCTCTACTTCGCCATTTCCTCCCTTACAGAGCAAAAAAATATGAAAACAAATAAAAACGAATTAGAAGCCATTTTTCCTCAAGATGAAAAAGGTTCGGATCAGTACTTTACAGGAAATTCCTACAATTACACCTTAGTTGATGTTGACTCGGTCTTCACTACGGCAATCGGAAATGTCTATTTTGAACCTGGAGCAAGAAGCAACTGGCATTCACATCCTGCTGGACAAATCCTGATTATCACTGATGGAATTGGCTACCATCAAATTGAAGGACAACCTATTGAGATTATCAAAAAAGGAGATGTTGTAAAATGCCCTCCTAATGTTAGGCATTGGCATGGTGCAAGTCCCGATGTTGGGTTACAGCAATTGTACATCGTACCCAATACCGAAAAAGGAATTGTGGTTTGGCAGGAAGCAGTCACAAATGAACAATATCGAAAATAATAATAGCAAGGCGGGAAAATAAAATTATTTTCATAAAACTATGGAAAACACTTTTCTCTTATTCATATTCTTAGTTCTGGTTGTGATTGGCATCATTATGATAGCCAAAAAAGTTAATGTTGCCTATCCGGTATTATTGGTAATCACAGGCTTACTCTTTAGTCTAATTCCGAATTTGCCCAAAATAGAATTGAAACCGGAAATTGTTTTCATTCTTTTTTTGCCTCCAATTTTATATGAAGCAGCATGGGCTTGCTCATTCAGAGAATTGTTTAAATGGCGAAGAATTATTCTTAGTTTTGCTTTCATTGTAGTATTTATAACAGCAGTTAGTGTAGCTTTTACGGCTTATTGGTTTATACCGGGATTTACTTTGGCATTAGGTTTTTTATTGGGTGGAATAGTTTCTCCACCTGACGCAGTGAGTGCTAATGCTATAATGAAATTTGTAAAAACACCTAAACGGTTTTCCACTATTTTAGAAGGCGAAAGTTTATTGAACGATGCATCTTCACTTATCATTATGCAATTTGCCATTGTGGCAGTTGCTACCGGAAGTTTTGATATCCCTCAAGCCGCACTAAAGTTTTTATGGATGATTGTAGGTGGTGTAGGCTGCGGACTTTTATTGGGTTATGTATTTACCAAACTACATAAAGTATTGCCCACAGATGCCAATATGGATGTAATCCTAACCTTTATCACCCCGTATTTAA
The DNA here is from genome assembly GCA_016788565.1 of Chlorobiota bacterium. Taxonomy (GTDB): domain Bacteria; phylum Bacteroidota; class Ignavibacteria; order OLB7; family OLB7; genus OLB7. The sequence goes on from JAEUSP010000117.1 coordinate 12,296, forward strand.
TGTATATTTTGGCAGAAGAAGTACACGGTTCCGGTGTTTTATCTGTAGTTGCCGGAGGGTTGTTCGTATCCCAAAAGCGGTATGAATTTATAGGGGCATCGTCACGTGTGAGAGGTGTCAATGTTTGGCAGAGTTTTATCTTTCTACTCAACGGTATTGTATTTATTCTTATTGGTCTCGATTTACCGCAGATTACGGAAGGCTTGGGGGATACCAATCTGATTACGGCAATTGGTTATGGTGTCTTGGTAACAGTAGTTGTGGTTGTAGTAAGAATCATTAGCTCCTTTGGTGCTGTTGGTGTTACGATGATTATGCGAAATTTTATAAAAGTGGCCGATCCCAATCATCCCGGGAACAAAGCTCCTTTAATTATCGGTTGGGCGGGAATGAGAGGTGTTGTTTCGTTAGCTGCTGCTTTGTCAATCCCATTTTATTTAGACAATGGAATAGCTTTTCCACAAAGAGATTTAATTCTATTTATTACTTTTATTGTAATTCTGTTAACTCTAACTATTCAGGGACTAACATTGCCTGTATTAATAAAAAAAGCCGAATTAAAGGAAATGGACTATCCTGAATCAGAACACAAAGTAGGTTTGTATTTAGATAAAGAACTATTTAGAATTTCTTTGGATTACTTGCAAAGTATTTTTTCGCAGAAGGAACAAAAAAAGAAACACTATCATGACATTGTCACCATTTTAAAAGAGCAATTGAATGAAGAAAAAGATCTGAGTATAGATTCAAAAGTTAGTGAAGTGTATTGCACACTCATTGACCTGCAAAGAAGTCACCTCATCCAAATCAATAAAACACAAACCAATATAGATGAAGAAATTATCCATAAAAAAATGATGATTCTAGACTACCAAGAAGAACGACTGAAGTTAAGGTTTGAACTGTAAACCATGTTCAGTATCTTCGGAACAGAGTGATTTGTGAAAATTATGGTTATTGTAATTCCCGCGAAATAGGGAGCCGTTGTCCTGCGAATCACATTCATGATAGGGAGCAATACCTCAATGTTGATAGATTTTCGCAAACCAATTTGTTCGGAACACTTGTGTACTCCTGACCGGTCTTCCACCCCTCCTCTCCGCGCTGGATAACCCGATTAAGCATCTGGTACACCGCGAAAACTGATGAAGGGGAACCTGCAAACAGCAAAATGATTCCCGCCCATTTCTCCGCCCACTAACCACCGTACTGCCATGCCTGAATTTCTCCAAGAGTGCGATGTCTGGCTGTTCTATCTCATCAACCATGGAACCTCCAACCCCGTGTTTGATCTGGTGATGCCGTTTATCAGCGAGGTTCGGTATTTCTACATCCCCTACGCGCTGCTGTTTTTGGTGCTGCTCTGGAAAGGTGGGGCGGCTGGCCGTTGGTGCGCGTTGGCGTTGGCCGCAACCGTGGCCATCACCGACCCGCTGAACAGTCGCGTGATAAAGGAGGCCGTAGCCCGGGTTCGTCCTTGCCGAACATTGCCCGATGTCCGCACGTTGGCTCCGTGCGGCGAAGGGAAGTCGTTCCCTTCCTCCCATGCCGCCAACAATCTTGCTGCAGCGGTGGTTATCGTATTTTATTTCCGGCGGTGGTGGTGGGTGGCGTTCGGTTTTGCGGTTGCGGTTGCTTTCTCACGGGTGTATCTGGGCGTTCACTATCCGGCGGATGTGATCGGTGGCGGGGTGGAGGGGGCCTTGATTGCTCTGCTGGTGGTCTGGCTTATCGAACAGCTTCGCAGCTATCTGCGCCGCCGCAAAACAAAAAAGGCTGCCGAAGATTCCTCTTCAACAGCCTTAAGTTCCGATGCTTGAAATTTTGTCGCCCGGGGAAATGCTACGCTCCTTCGGAGGCCGGCTTCCGCTGCTTGATTGCTGCGGTCAACTCCTCAATCCCCTCGCTAATTCCTTCCTGAATTTCTGGAAGTGAAGGAAGCTCTGGAAGGTGGATGCTATGCTTGTTCTGGCGTGCTTCATCGTAGATTTTTTTTGGCGGCTTGCGCAAATCGTGAACCAGCCCAACCCACGAAAACATGGTGAGGATATAATGTGAGATGTCAATCTCCCACCAATAAAACCCTTGCCGTTCGCTGGTCATGTAGCGGTGGTGGTTGTTGTGCCAGCCTTCCCCCAACGTAATCAGCGCGATAAAAAGGTTGTTGCGGCTTTCGTCGGTGGTGTTGAACCGGCGGCTTCCCCAAACGTGGGCAAGTGAGTTGACGGTGAACACCCCGTGGTAGAGCAACGTGGTGCTGATAAAAAATCCCCACGCAAGAAGCTGCGGCCCATCGGTTCCCAAGCCTGGGGCCTGGACGGCAAGCAGTTCCCCAAGCCCGAACAGCCCAACGCCAAGAAGCGTCAGCACCACTGCATGGCCCCAGTCCAGCATCCGAAGCTCCGGATATTTGGCAAGGTCGCGGACGCTGTTGTCGTCGTAATCAACAAATTTTTTGGAGAGAATCCACCCCATGTGCGACCACCAAAAACTACCAGTGACTGGCGAGTGAACATCCTCCTCCGTATCGGAGTAACGATGATGGTGGCGATGTTTTGCCGCCCACCACAACGGCCCATTTTGCCCTGCCGAAGCACCCAGCAACGCCATCAGGAATTGGAAGACGCGGCTGGTTTTGTACGAACGGTGGGAGAAGTAGCGGTGATATCCTGCCGTCAATCCGAACATTCGGATGAAGTAAAGGAAGCAGCAAACCCCAACAGCAAACCAGCTTACGCCAGTCCAGATAGGGAGCAAGCAACCAAGATGAACGATCAGGAACCAAGAGTTAAGAATGTGGAAGCGGGTCTGCTGAGAGATTAGCGACATTGAGCGGCGTTAGTCAACGATGAATCGGTGCATGGGAATGGCAGCGCACAAAAATGGGGGAAAAGATTGAGGTGGCAGCAGCAGCACCCCGTAAAATCACCGCCGTGCATCATGTTGTCACACAGGCTCATCTATTGTTCGCCACCAACGGGGATTGGAGGCGGTGGAGTGTTTGGCGAATGTTGGAGGCGAAGAAGGGAAAGAACCACAGAGGCACAGAGAGCACAGAGGGGGAGAAAGAGAGGTGGAGTATCGCCGATACCGTTTTTCCCTTTGCACCCAAATTATCCAGATGCGCCAGCATCTTTACCCTTTGCATCTTCCCAACTTCCGGTTCTGGCCGTACTTTTATCGCCGATTTCCACCGCAGCGGTTGTTTCCGCTGCCCACTTACAGCACTCACACATCAGCAATCATGTACGAAGGATTTTCATCAGCATTGGCCCAGCAACGCGAGCGGATCACCCTGCTCCGGAGGTATCTTTGACCTTGACCGCAAAGAACGTGAGATAGCCGAGTTTCAGGCAAGAACCGAGCAGCCTGATTTCTGGAACGATAATATCGCCGCGCAAAAAACAATGCGCGAAATCAGTGCCCGCAAGGAGTGGGTGGATGCCTGGAACGCCACCAACCAGCGCGCAAACGATATCGGCGCGCTGATTGAGTTAGGGGAAGAAGCAGGGGATGATTCGCTGGAAACGGAGCTTCGCCACGAATCCGATCAGCTTGCCGCCCAAATTGCCGACCTTGAGTTCCGCAACATGCTGTCGGACCCCGATGACGTGCGTGATGCAATCCTGAAAGTGCAGGCCGGCGCCGGCGGTACCGAAGCCCAAGATTGGACGCAAATGCTGCTGCGGATGTACATGCGTTGGGCCGAACGGAAAGGCTACAACATTGCGTTGCTGGATGAGTTGGAAGGGGAGGCCGCCGGGCTGAAATCGGCCTCCATCGAAATCAGCGGAGCCTACGCATTCGGGCGGTTGAAATCGGAAAACGGGGTGCATCGCCTTGTTCGTATTTCGCCGTTCGACTCCAACGCGCGCCGCCACACCTCGTTCGCCAGCGTCTTCGTCTATCCTGTGGTGGATGAAGATGTCCCGATTGAAATTAACCCCGCCGATGTTGAGTTGGAGACCTTCCGCTCCGGCGGAAAAGGGGGGCAGAACGTGAATAAAGTGGAAACCGCCGTGCGGCTGCGCTACCGTTACGTTAGCCCTCGCGGTGCCGAACACATGCTGATTGTTAGCTGCCAAGAAGAACGCTCGCAACTTCAGAACCGCGAGCGTGCGATGAAAATGCTGAAATCGGAAGTGTATGAAATTCTTCGGCGTGAGGAGGAGGAAAGAAAAGCGGCGATTGAAGGCTCCAAAAAACGTATTGAATGGGGAAGCCAAGTCCGTAATTACGTTTTCCAGCCATACACGCTGGTGAAAGATTTGCGAACCAACACCGAGACGTTCGATGTCCAGGCCGTGATGGATGGAGAAATTGATGATTTCATCAAAGCATTTTTGATGGAATATTCCGGCAATAACCAACCTGAAGACACCGTTTTCTAACCAAATAATATCCGCAATGAAAAAAATCCAACTGCTACAACTTGCGCACGCACGTTCCGGCGATAAAGGGGATGCTGGCAATGTTGGCGTAATTGCACGCCGCGCCGAATGGTATCCAATTATCGCCCAAGCATTAACTGCCGAGCGGGTGAAAGAGCATTTTACCGGAATTTGCAACGGCCCAGTGGAGCGGTTTGAATTGCCAAATTTATGGGCATTAAATTTCTTGCTCCACAACACACTTGGCGGCGGCGGAACCGTCTCGCTAAAATTAGATGCCCAGGGGAAAACACTCTCCTCCGCAATGCTCAGAATGGAAATTGAAGTGCCGGATGAATTTGAACTGTAAGCCATGAATATCCACATCATTAATGGCCCCAATTTGAATCTGCTTGGCGTGCGCCAGCCAGAAATTTATGGCCACGAAACGCTGGGCGATATTGAAAAAAAAATGCGGCAGAGATTTGAGCCAACTGGCGTTGCTCTGCATTTTTTTCAATCCAATTCCGAAGGGGGGATTATTGATGCTTTGCACGCCGCACGCTACGCCCACAATGCCGATGCCGTGGTGATAAATCCGGGGGCCTACACCCACTACTCCATTGCCATTCGCGACGCTATTTCTGCAATTCAAATTCCGGTAGTTGAGGTCCACCTTTCCAACATCCACGCACGCGAGCCGTTCCGCGAAGGTTCGGTTGTTGCTGCGGTTTGCCGTGGCAGAATTGAAGGGCTGGGGTGGCGGGGCTACCTGCTGGCGGTTGAGTATCTGCGGGATATTCTTGAACCGAAATCCTAACCCTGGCGCAACGCAATGGCGAACACGTTCGGCACACTGTTCCGGCTGACAACATTTGGCGAATCGCACGGCGCGGGCGTTGGTGCGGTGATTGATGGCTGCCCTGCGGGAATCGTGTTCGATCTGGAGTTGCTCCGCCGCGACCTTTCCCGCCGCCGCCCGGGCCAAGCCCTAACCACACAACGGAACGAACCCGACGAACCAGAAATCCTCAGCGGCCTGTTTGAAGGGCGCACCACTGGCGCGCCCATTGCCGTGCTGGTGCGCAACAGCGACCAACGCTCGCGCGATTATGCCCACCTTGCCGATCTCTACCGCCCATCCCATGCCGATTTCACCTACTCCAAAAAATATGGCGTGCGCGACCACCGCGGCGGCGGACGTGCTTCCGCACGGGAGACATTGGCGCGGGTGATTGGTGGCGCGGTGGCGCGGATGCTACTGCATAACCAGATGCCTTCGGTGGAGCTTCGGGTTGCCGTCACAACGCTGGGGGGAATTGTTGCCCAACGTGATGTTGCCCAGATGGCCCCCGCCCAAATCTACGCCTCACCCGTCCGCTGCGACGATCCCGAAACCGCGCCAGCAATGACCGCCTTGCTGGAGGAATTGCGCGCCGCTGGCGACTCTACCGGTGGGATTATTTCGGTGCAGGCCGATGGCTTGCCCGCCGGGCTTGGCGAGCCGATTTACGACAAACTGAACGCACGGCTTGCTGCGGCGATGATCTCCATCAACGGCGCGATGGGCTTCGAGATGGGAGCCGGGTTTGCGGTTGGAAACCGGCGCGGTTCGGCAAACAACGACCCGTTTGTTGAAGCTGAAGGAGCGTTGCGGACGGGGACGAATAACTCCGGCGGTGTGCAAGGGGGAATCTCGAATGGAATGCCGTTGCGGTTTCGGGTGGCGTTCAAACCTCCATCATCCATTGCGATTCCGCAGCAGCATGGTAGCGGCGCAGGTGAGGTGGTGACGCATGCGATTGAGGGGCGACACGATCCCTCCATTGTGGTGCGCGCCGTGCCGGTGGTGGAGGCGATGACCCTGATGACCCTTGCCGACCTTTGGTTGATGGGGAGGGCGGCGGTCAATGCTGGCTTAGAGTAGAAGGTGATGTTCTGGGGAGCCTCTGCGGTTAGTTTTTAAAAAACCACAGAGGCACAGAGGGCACAGAGGGAAGAGGAAGAGAGGGGGGGGAGGAAAGGGGCTGTGAGTATCAGAAGTCGTTAGCTGAGAGGCGGTCATCGCGAGGAGTCTTCGACGAAGCGATCCCGCGGGTTTCTGGGAGAGCATCGGACACACTGCCACCCGCAAGATCGCCGCCTCGTTTATCACAGAAGAGAAATTTACACCCGCCCTTCCCGTATCAGCAATTCCGCAATCTGCACCGCGTTGGTGGCCGCGCCTTTTCGGACGTTATCGGCCACCACCCACAGGTTCAGCGTGTTCGGCTGCGAAGCGTCGCGGCGGATGCGCCCAACAAAAACTTCATCCCGCCCGCCGGCATCCAACACCGTTGGATAGTTGTCGGCAGCCGGGGAATCCATCACCACAATCCCTTCTGCGCGCTCCAACACCTTCCGTGCTTTGGCTAGCGTGACCGGTTGCTCAAACTCCACATTCACCGATTCGGCATGGGCGGCCAGCGTCGGGATTCGGACACAGGTCATGGTGGTTGCCAGCTTCGGCAATCCCATGATTTTCCGCGTCTCGTTCATCATTTTGTTCTCTTCTTCGGTGTAATCGCTTCCGTCCAGAAAGCTGTGGAAGATGGTGTTGAACGCTGCCGGGCGGCTGAACTTGGGTTTCGCGGGTGGCTTCCCTTTCAGCTCGGCCATCAACTGATCCACCCCACTTTGTCCGGCTCCAGAAATTGCTTGATAGGTTGAAACCACCACTCGCTTCAGCCCAAAGGCTTCGTGCAATGGCTTCAGCGCAACCACAAGTTGGATGGTGGAGCAGTTCGGGTTGGCGATTATTCCGCGGTGCTTCAGTGCCGCATCGGGGTTGACTTCGGGGACCACCAGCGGGACTTTTTTATCCATCCGCCACGCGCTGCTGTTATCAATGGCAACCGCACCAGCGGCGGCGGCTATCGGGCAGTAGTGGCGGCTGACGCTTCCCCCGGCCGAGAACAACGCTATCTGAACTCCGGCAAACGAGTCCGGGGTGAGTTCTTGGACGGTGTGGTTTTTCCCACGGAACTTCACCTTCTTCCCCGCAGAGTTTTTGGAGGCAAGCAGGGTCAGGCGATCAACAGGGATATTCCGTTCTTCAAGGACTTGCAGCATCGTGCGGCCAACAAGCCCGGTTGCGCCAACAACGGCAATCGAGTAGCTCATGGATGGTTGATTAGAAAATGGAGGTAAGGCCTACGGGATAAAGACTTCTTCGGGGATGACCGAGATCACCTTGCCGTTGCCATCGGCTCCGTTGGAGTAGCCCAGCATGTAGTTGTTACCCGGCTGAAGCGTGATGCCGTTACGGGTGGCCACCAAATTTCCTGAAGCATCAATCACCTCGGCGGTGAGGGTTCCGGCCGGGACTTGCACCGATGCTGACAGAGTATTGCCAGGGGAAGTCGCATACGATTGCAGCGGCGTTGTCATCCCGCTTACCCGAAGCTGCAAGGTCTTGGTGGAATCCTTGAACCCTGCGTGGAAGAACCGCAACCGGGCATTGCCGGCGGCGGCGGCTGGCAGGTTATCGGCAACAACCGTGGAGCGCGCCTTTGTGGTGTCGAACGGGCCGCTGACGTAGATGGTGTAGCGGTTGTTCGGCTCCATTTTCAGCGGCTGCGGGCCATCAACCAGTGGAGTACTGTAGCGGAAATTGAAGATATCCCAGTTGGGGTAGGGCTTGTCAATCTCAACCCTGTACGGCCAGTCGCGGCGGAAGAGTAGGCTGAGTAGGAAGTAGGAGCCTTTCTTCCCAATGGTATCAGCATCAGGCACAAACTCCCAATATCGGCGTTCGTGCACCACTCCTTGCCTTACTGTAAAATCCCGGCGGTAGTACTCGTTGGCAGCGTACTTCGCCAAGCGGTTGGGGTCGTAGAAGGTTGTGGTGACAGTGCTATCCCCCATTGCTGCAAGGTTGATAGTCCGCACCGCGCCGAAGTCAATGCGGAAGGGGAGGCCACCGTAGATTTTGTTGTTATCGGGGCCGCGGTTTTCTTGGAACAGGTTGAAGAACAAGAACGGCTGTTCCCCTTTTGGCCGTGCGTTTCCGGTCATCACAATGGTGAAAACGGCGGTGCCGGGAAGATTCACAAAGGGGGCTGGCAAATCAAATAAGCTGTTGGATGTCCCAGCAGCCAGCACATACAACCCCGTCCCTTGCCCAAGCAGGTACGCCTTGCTTCGGACGTACTGGCTGGCTTGGCCGTACTGCAAGTTAGTCATCACCAATGGAGCTGTATTCTTATCGTCGCCAACCTTCACATCCACCGCGCCAGCATCGGGGGAGAGGTGGATAATCCGGTATCGTGCCGAGTCAATGGCCGGCGTGGGGAACAACGTGTCGCTGGTGAACAGCACGCGATAATCGCCCAAGACTCCGTACAAGTAAGCGGTGTAAAATGCGCCGCTATCCAGCCGCACGGTTTGCTGCGCCACCAGCGTGCCAGCGTTCAGAAAAGCAAGCGTTTTGCCTGCCACGCCAGTGGTATCCACCGGATAGTATTTGGCTTCGTTGATATTGGTTTGGAAGAAAAGATACCGCTGTGGCGTGTTGCCGAACAGCAGCTGTCCGGCAAGGCTGATGGTGACATCGGGGGCATCGGGGGAAGCGTGAACAACCCGCAGAAAGGCTTTCCCTTTCAGGCTGACAACTGTGTCGCCCGGTTTGGGGGTTGGGGTGAAAGGGTCATCGGGTGAGCAGGAACCAAGAAGCAATCCCACAACGAAAAATGTGGCAAGGCCGAAAATGCGGATCATGGTGCTGTTCATCGGTGTAGAAATATGGCTTCTGTTCGGGAGAGAAGGAGAGTTCCGCCCCCGCGTTGCTGGCATGACACAAGATAACGCCGATGGTGAACAATCCCGTAGGGGTGTGGCAAGGGATTACACCCCTACAAGGTTGGGTAGTGGTTCACTTCGGTGAGTCGCTGAAGATGATGACGATGCAGGAACAGCACGCTAAATTCGAGAATTCCCCCCACTATGAGCCACTACCTATTTCGGCATTTGCCACCCACCTCACTCAACATTTTCCTCACTCTCCATTCGACATTCGAGATTCCACAGCTCACATCTCACTCTTCAACGTCGCCGCCCCGTGCTTCACCGCCAGCTGGCCGCAGGCCGCCTCAATATCTTGGCCGGAACTTGAGCGCACCATCACTTGCACGCCGTGGGCGCGGAGCATCGCCACAAAATTGTCGAACTGCTGGCGGGTGGTGGGGTGCAGCCGCGCCGAAATTCCGGTTGGGTTGGTGAAGTTGATGCTGTGAAACGGGATGATGTTCACCTTGCTGGGGACACGCCGCGTCAGTTTGGCAATGCGCCGCGCATCCTCCTCGGTGTCGTTCAATCCCTCGAACAAGATATACTCAAACGTGATGGTTCTGCGGGTTTTGCGGTAGTAGTACTCCACCGCGTCCATCACCTCCGACAGATCATGCCGCCGATTGATCGGCATCAACTCACTCCGCAGCCCGTTGGTGGAGGCGTGCAAGGAGATTGCCAGCTTGATCTTCTCCCCCTCATCGGCCATTCGTCGAATCCCCTCCACTAAGCCGGAAGTGGAGATGGTGATGCGCGAGGCGGGAACAAAGTCGTTCTCGGGGTCGGTGAACAAGGCCACCGCGCGGAACACTGCATCATAATTCAGCATCGGTTCCCCCATTCCCATAAACACAATGTTGGTGATTTCCTGCTGGGCCACTTCCTGCACCCGCAAAAATTGCTCAAGGATTTCCCCAGCGGCCAAATTCCGTTTCAGTTTCATGGATGCTGTTGCACAGAACTTGCAATCCAGCGGGCAGCCAACTTGGGTGGAGATGCAGATGGTGCGGCGTTTCGGTTCGTCTTGGTCGTCGCGGGCCTCGCTGGGGATCAGCACCGACTCGATGTTGAAACCATCATGCGTGCGGAACAGGAACTTGATGGTTCCATCCTCGCTGGTTTGCTGGTCGGCAAGGGTAAGGGTTCGGAGCGTTGTGGTTTCGGCAATGCGGCGGCGCAGTTGCTGGCTGAAGCTGGTGATTGCCATCACATCGGCTGCACGGCGGCGGTACAGCCATTCGTGAAGCTGTTTTGCCCGGTAGTTCGGCTCACCGATTGCGGCCACAACGGTTTCCAGTTCGGCAAGGTTCATCCCAAGCAGCGATTGCCGCGTGGAGCCATCGGGCGCGGTAAGCAAAATGGAGGAAGGAGCAGGTTTCATAAGTGGCGTAAGTTACAAGAAGTGGGGGGGATGTGGTTGTGCTATTGCAGAAGGCAATACCTTCTGATTTGTGCAGCAACCTGCTGCACAAATTCTTCGGGGTACGCTCCCTCGTAACACTATCCCCACCACTGCGGTCTTATTCCACGCTGCCAGCTCTTCTCAATAACCCATTCAGGTGTCTCGCCATGAAGGTCAATACCACATCAACTTCCTCTGTTTGGCGTGGGCTGCAGTATTTCTCTGTAGTCTCTGCCGTTGCCCTCATCATCGTTCTGCTGGTTCGCCCGCGTTTGGGGCTTTTCATCGCTTGGGATGTTCTGATTCCCCTTGTGCCGATCATGCTGCTGGTTGCGCCAATGTTGTGGCGCAACGTTTGTCCAATCGCCGTCGTCGGTCAATTTTTCGAGCGTTTTGGTCTTTCCCGTCGGCGCAAACTTCCGCGGTGGCTGCAACGGGTTGCCCCCACAATCTCCATCTTTTTGCTGTTTGCGCTGGTTCCGCTGCGGCTGGTGCTGTTCAACCTTGATGCCACCTCGCTTGCTCTGTTGATGGTGGTGACGGTCGTTGTTTCGTTGGTAGGGGGGGCGATCATCACCGGCAAAGCTGCGTGGTGCGCAACGTTCTGCCCTGTGCTTCCGGTCGAGCGGCTGTACGGGCAGCGTGCGTTGGTCAATCTCCCCCATGCCCACTGCGAAACGTGTTCTGGCTGTACCCGCGCCTGCTTTGATCTGATCCCATCGCGGTCGCTTTCGGTACTTGCCGATAGCCACAACAAGAGCCATAACAAGAAATCGCCGCTGCGCCCGATGTCATTATTTGCCGTAGCATTTCCGGGGTTTGTACTTGGCTACTACACAGCCCCAGCCGGCATCTCAATCTTGCTGATTTACCTCTGGATTTTGATGATGAGTGTGATCCCCGCCGTTACCTTCACGATCATTCAGCGGATGTTCAGCTTGGAGCGCACCACGCTTCACCGGATCTGCGCAGCGCTGGCCATCAGCATCTACTACTGGTTCACGATTCCGGCAATCGCGCTGGCGGTGGTGGAGACTTTTGGTACCAATGCGGGGAGCGTCTGGCTTATCAATTCGGTTCGCGGTGTTCTGCTTGTGGTGGCTGCTATCTGGCTGGCCGCCGGATTGCGTAATCGTGCGGTAATTGCAGTATAGTAAATCTCTCATAAGCCCTCCCTCGCCCCGCGGGGGAGGGTTGGGTGGGGGTACAAGGCAGGAGCGCACAGAAAAAAACACGTTCTCAAAACCCGCCCTCCCTCGCCATGCAGGGGAAGGGGAAAACCGCAACCAACCAACCACACCACCACCATGCCGCATCATCACTGGAAATGCCCGCCACATCTATGGGCGCGACTTCGGCCAATCGCTGGCCAGATGCGAACAAACCCGACCCCAGCCGAGAAAGCTCTTTGGGTTCGGCTCCGCAACTGCCAAGTGTTGGGCTGTAAATTCAGGCGGCAACATTCCCTCGAGCGATTCATCGTGGATTTTTACTCATCCGAAGCCATGCTGGTCATTGAAGTAGATGGAGATATTCACCTTCAAACTCAAGAGGCCGATGCGATTCGCCAAGAAGTATTAGAATCCATGGGGCTTCACGTCCTGCGTTTCACCAATGACCAGGTATTGACAGAAATTGAGGAAGTGGTGGAGCAAATTGGGATGATAGTAGAACTACGAATCAAACAGCAAGAGCCATAACTAACCAAAGCCCCATTGGGCCATTAAGCCCTCCCTTGCTTTGCGGGGGAGGGTTGGGTTGGGGTGCAAGCGGGAGAATGCAGCAAAAGCCACCTACCCAAAACCCGCCGCCCCCTCATCACCTCCACACCTCACGCCACGCCTTGTATTCCGATGGCCGAAGCCGGTAGCGGGCGATATTCCCTTCATGCAGGGAGATTAGCTCAATCTGAACGACCTCGGCGAAGCGTAAACGGTCAGATTCTGGTAGGCTTTGTGCACGATGCACGATATGGATAGAGGCACGTTTTTTATCTATCAGGCTTTTGACTATTTCACTCACGGTGTGCATCAGCACTGTTCGGTAGCGCATCCGGAACGGGTCAGGTTCGCCAAGCGATTCCTGGGCTGCCGCATAACGTGCGCTGGAACGTTCGTATGCCCAGATAAAAACGTCCCGCAAAAGGTCAACATTGTTCAACTCATACACCCCTAACAACCCGTTGATATATGTGCGGACTGGCACTTCCACAAAAGAAATTGGGCTTAGGTTCCGGCGTATCAATGGGATATTAGCGGCAAGCCGCGAGACTCGTTTATTCACATCCTCGAACGGTTGCAAATATGGAAAATGAACCATTGCAAAAAAGGCTTGTTCGAAGGGGTCGTTAATTGCTTCGGCAGTATCCAAAACCTGCTGGAAGCATTCCTCGATCACCTGCGGTCCTTCCAACGGAAAAAAGGTTGAGTTGGTGATGCCCACTGGCCGTGATCGAAGCCGCCCACCAGCTGTGGGATCGGCCAACAGGTTGTCGGAGAGCAATGCATGAAGGTTGCAGATGGTGTAGCGGTTGAAACCAATCTCATCAGCCTGTTCCACCAGCAACTCAATGGCGGCCTTGTGATTGATAATCATCTGTGTTTCCTGCGGACTCTTTCCTTCGGGGTCTTCTCCTGCATACAGCAGCCGCTCAGTTTCCAACAGCGAGTACGTGTTTCCTTCAAGTCGGCTGGAGTTCCACGTTAGGTCAATCAGTACTCGGTTGAATATCTGCCGCACGTATGTTCCCGCTGGAAGGTCTGCTCCCAGGGGGTGCCCCACTTTCATCAGATGCCCACGAATATCAGCCGATAGATAGAACGACTCGTTGGGGCGATAGGAATCAAGGAAACTCCGGACGTACCCAACCGGTTGCCGTTTCTGGATTGGCTGGCACACAGAATCCTGAACTAACTTGCCAGCGTCCGAAAGCGGTAATACCTCTTCGGCAAAGACTTCCTCACGACCGGATGTTGAGCTCTGGCTTCCTTGATTGGTAATCTTGTAGCGGCGGGCGCGGGCTTGTCCTTCCGTTATTACCTTGTTTTGGCCAACCAAGTCATTCAGCCGCCGCTGCAATGTGCGTCGTGAAAACGTCAATTCCAGCACCGCCAGCAACTCATCTATTGAAGCTCCATTCGGAAAACCAGATAAGGCCTGTAGGATAGCGGTTGTGTCGGTGGGCGGTATCTTCTGTGGCATTGTGGGCCTGCTATGTGGCATTGCAAAATCGCGCCACAAAAATAGTCTTACTGTCGCGATTCCCAGTATCGCGCCACAAAAAACATCAAATGTGTCGCGATTCTCACTATCACGCCACAAAAAACATCAGAACAACGCCCCCTCGCACCGATAAAGAGGTTTCGGTGGTGGTGAAAGGCCGAACAGCACAGCAAAAGGTGTGTGAAAAAAAGAACGACGGCGAAGAACGCTCTTCGCCGTCGTATCTTGTTTCTGGGTGCCCGGAACAGGAATCGAACCTGCACGTCCGTACGGACACTACACCCTGAATATAGCGCGTCTGCCAGTTCCGCCATCCGGGCAACTCCACCATGAAAATGGGACGGCAAATATACGCCCGACCAGCCCAATCCAAACGCTTTTGGCCACAGAAAACTGTATCATGAAATTTCTCTCCGCCTTCGCTCTCCTTTTCCTGATCGCCAGTTCCACCGCTGCCGCGCAAACCAAGTCCTTCTCACCGCTGGTCCCCCGCGATAAGTTGGAGTACATCGTGGTGCTGGAAAGCGGCGACCGATTCCGTGGAAACGTGATTGCCTCCGGCGATACCTTCCAGATCAAAACGGAGTTCGACATCATCCGCGTTCCCAAAAACATGATTAAGGAGTTCATCCCCATCACCTTCCCCCGCGATACCTACCTGCACCGCTCCCAGCATTTCCTGATGCCAACCGCTTCCCCAGCCGGCCCTGGATTCAGCCTCACTAACTATGAGCTTGGCTTCCTGTACGCCACCTTTGGGTTGGGATATGGAGCAACCATCAACGCCGGGGCAACCATTGTCCCAACGGTTTCGCTGAAGTCGCAACTCTATCACGTCAACGCAAAATTTACCGTGGAGCGGGAGAAGGATTTGGAGTTCGCGGTGGGGGGGGCCTACACCTTCTTCACCACCGATCACCCCTACGCCCACATCTACGGGGTGGGAACGTTTGCGCTGGGGACGGGGCGATACTCAGCGATGATCTTCTACAAAGCCGCCGGCGATGAGCAATCATTAGTGAACATCCTTGGGCCGGGCCAGGACACCACCCAATTCACACTCTACTATCAAGGTGGGATGGGGGCTGCATTCGGTTTCGACGCGCCCGCTTTTGGACGCGATGATATGTTCTGGGTGGGTGAGATTGCCACCAACGATTTCTCCCGTCCGGAGAACACCACCTCGATGATTGGCATCCGGTTGATGAACGAGCATCTTTCTGCAGACTTCGGCATTGCCCTTTCCGCCGCGCCCCTGGTGTTGCCGGTGACCAGTTTTCGGTATCGGTTTTAGCGGGGGAGTGGGGTGAGGTGAAAGGGGGAAGGGTGCAGGCGATCAAAGCAAACAAAAAGCCATCCACAAATCTGTGGATGGCTTTTTAATGTTCGCGCGATGCTGCGGGCTGCCGTTAGGTTGTTTTGGAGCGAACAGCCTTGGTGGAAAGATTGCGCAAGTAGTAGAGTTTTGCGCGGCGAACCTTCCCTTCGCGGACGATGCGAACGCCCTGGATGGTTGGCGAGTGAACCGGGAAAATCCGCTCCACGCCAACGCCGTTGCTCACTTTCCGCACGGTGAAGGTTTCGCTGGAGCCTGCGCCCCGGCGCGAGATCACGATCCCTTCAAAATTCTGTGTCCGCTCCTTTCCCCCTTCCACAACACGAACGGCAATGTTGATCATATCCCCCGGACGGAAGGAAGGGATCACCACATCGGCATCGTTGTTTTTGGCGCGGCGGTTTGCGGCGGTCTGCGCAATCACCTGCTGGGTTAGTTCTTCGATTTCTTTCATGGTATAACTCCGTGTATCTGTTGTCTGTTGCTGAAAAATTTTCTGGCTCGCTTATGGTTCGTGTGCAAAAGCTACCGAATAGTCTCCCCGCTCATGCTGAGCTCCGTCGAAGTATGAGCGGAGCCACCGAACGGAGAAGCAACCGATGCACCACCTACAGCTTTCTCTTTGGCACGCTACCTGACTTACTCCTCCAACATATCTGGCCTGCGTTGGCGGGTGCGCTCAAGCGACATGGATTCGCGCCAAGCCGCAATGTTGGCGTGGTCGCCGCTTTGCAGTACTTCTGGGACGCGCATGCCCCGAAACTCAGCCGGCTTGGTGTACTGCGGCGCGTCCAGAAAGCCAGTTTGGAAGGAATCCCCCAATGCTGACTCGCTATCCCCCATCGCGCCGGGAAGCAGCCGCACCACCGCATCGGTCAGCACTAACGCAGGAAGCTCGCCGCCGGTCAGCACGTAATCGCCAATGGAGATTTCGCGGGTGACTAATCCCTGGCGAACCCGCTCATCCACCCCTTTGTAGTGGCCACAAAGAAGCAGAAGGTTTGTGGCCATCGAAAGGCGGTTGGCAACTGGCTGAGTAAGCTGCTCGCCGTCGGGGGTTAGGAAAATCACCTCGTCGTACTGGCGTTCGGATTGCAGCCGTTCCACACATTCAAAGATCGGTTCGGGGCGAAGCACCATTCCGGCTCCGCCGCCATACGGGGTGTCATCTACCTGCTTGTAGCGGCCCAAGCCGTAGTCGTGCAGGTTGTGGATGTTGATCTCCACAAGGTTGGCCTTGCGCGCACGGCTGATGATGGAGGAATCCAACACGCTGCCGAACGTTTGTGGCACAACGCTTACAATGTCAATCCGCAGCAATGGGGTATCGCGGCGGGGGGGAAGGGGCTTACTCATCTTCGTCCAACTCCATCATCCCGGGGATTGTCCGCACGGTTGCTGTTTGCCCCTCTGGGTTCAAACTCACAACAAATTGGGGGACTGCCGGAAACAGCCATTCTTGCTCGCGGCTCTGCACCGTCCAAACCGCGTGGGCCGCCGTTTGCTGAAGCCCAATGATCTCACCAATCGGCTGGCCGTCGGGTGAGTAGAGTTGGTAGCCAACAATGCCGGGGTCGGTAAAAGGGTCGGCGTAGCAAATGGCTGTCGGCTCCAGAAACAGAGCTTGATCCAGCATCCCTTCGGCAGCCTCCATTGTGGCAACTCCATCGAAGGTGCAAAGAAGGTCGCCACCGTGCGCTTGGCATCCGGCCAACTGAACTGGGCGGGCAAAGGTTGCGGAGTAGCCTAACCATGCCAAGCAAGGGGTTGCAATCTGCGGGATCACGTCGTGATCTAATTTGCAGCGCAGCCGTCCTTCCAGGCCAAACGTGCGGGTCAGCACACCAAGCCGAACAAGCGTTGAAGGTTGATTGCCCATAATTGATAGCAGGGAAGAAGGGGAACCAACTTCCCCGCTACTGTTGAACAATTATCCTGCGGCTTCTTCGGAAGCTGGTGCTTCTTCGGCGGCTGGTGCTTCTTCGGCGGCGGCTGGTGCTTCCTCGGAAGCGGCTGGTGCAGCGGCTTCGGCGGCAGCAGCCGCTTCAGCTTCAGCTTTTGCAGCGGCTTCGGCAGCAGCGGCGGCTTCGGCCTCAGCTTTTGCAGCGGCTTCGGCGGCGGCGGCAGCAGCGGCGGCTTCAGCTTCGGCTTTTGCGACGGCCTCGGCTTCGGCTTTGGCTTTTTCAGCGGCGGCGGCAGCGGCGGCTAATTTCGTTTTCTCGTCGCTGGAGCGTTTGCTGTCAAGGTGGGATTCCACAGCTTTTGCGACGGCATCGGCGGCAACGCCTTTGCGGAGCAGGTATCGCTCCATGATCACGCCTTCGCGGCTGAGCAAATTGCGGACGGTGTCGGTTGGTTGCGCACCGCTGTTCAGCCAGTAGTGAACGCGGTCGCGTTGAAGGATGGTGATCGGGTTGCCGGCCACCAGTGGATTGTACTGACCGATCTTCTCAAGGAAGCGGCCATCGCGTGTGTTACGGCTGTCGGCGGCCACGATGTCATAGATCGGAGCCTTTTTCCGTCCCATTCTTCTCAAGCGGAGCTTGACCATGTTTCTGCGTTGGTTGAGTTAGTGTTGTATTGTCTGAAAAAATTGTCTGCGTCGTTTGTTGGGGCTTATCGTTTCCGTCCCATCAGCCCTTTTGCGGCCATTCCGGCCATGCGGCCCATTCCGCCACCGCTAAGTTGG
This sequence comes from Chlorobiota bacterium, assembly GCA_016788565.1. Classification (GTDB taxonomy): domain Bacteria; phylum Bacteroidota; class Ignavibacteria; order OLB7; family OLB7; genus OLB7. The sequence goes on from JAEUSP010000117.1 coordinate 30,142, forward strand.
CGCATCATCTTTCGCATTTCGTCGAACTGTTTCAGCAGCCGGTTCACATCTTGGAGTGTTGTCCCGCTTCCGGCAGCAATCCGTTTACGGCGGCTGGCGTTGATGATCTCCGGCTTGTCGCGCTCTTCTTTGGTCATCGAGGTGATCATTGCCTCCAACCGCCCCATTGCTTTGTCATCAACTTCCACCCCTTTCATCGCCCTGTCCATTCCGGGAAGCATCCCCAGCAGGTCGCGGATGGACCCCATTTTTTTGATCTGCTGAAGCTGCTGGTAGAAGTCTTCCAGGGTGAACTGGTTCTTGCGGAACTTCTCCTCCAACTTCCGCGCTTCGGCTTCATCATATTGCTGCTGGGCTTTTTCCACCAGCGAAACCACATCGCCCATCCCCAAAATTCGGGAGGCCATGCGGTCGGGATAGAACTGCTCCAGCGCCTCCATTTTTTCGCCAACGCCGATGAACTTGATCGGTTTTTCCACCACCGAGCGGATGGAGAGTGCCGCGCCGCCGCGGGTGTCGCCGTCAAGTTTGGTGAGGATAACGCCGTCGAAGTTCAGCCGCTGGTTGAAGGCTTTTGCGGTTGTGACGGCATCCTGGCCGATCATGGCATCCACCACAAACAGAATTTCGTTCGGGCGGGTACGCTCTTTGATCTTGGCGACTTCCTCCATCATCGCTTCGTCAATCGTCAGGCGGCCGGCGGTATCAATGATGATGACATCTTTCCCCAACCGCTTGGCTTCAACAACGGAGCGTTCGGCAATCGCAACCGGGCTTTCACCTTCAAGGTTGAAGACCGGAACCCCGATCTGCTCGCCCAGGGTTTTCAGCTGGTCAATGGCTGCCGGGCGATAGGTGTCGGCAGCAACCAGAAACGGCTGGCGGCCTTTCCCTTTGAAGTAGCTGGCAAGTTTGGCCGAGTGGGTTGTTTTGCCGGAGCCTTGCAGCCCGCACATCATAATGATGGTGGGGCCAGCCGGGGCCATTTTGATTTCGGCAAGGTTGTTCCCCATCAGCTCCACCAACTCATCGTAGATGATCTTCACGATCATCTGGCCCGGCGTCACCGAGGCGACCACATTCCGCCCAAGCGCTTTTTTCTGCACGTCATCCACGAACTTCCGGGTTACTTGGAAGTTCACATCGGCATCAAGCAGTGCGCGGCGGACTTCGCGCAGTGCCTCGGATATATTCTCTTCGGTTAGCCGCGCTTCGCCGCTGATCCGGCGGATTGCTGCATCAAGTTTAGCACTAAGGTTCTCAAACATTCGGTACGTCTCTATCGGTGGCGGCTGGGCGCAGCGTGGCGGCCAGCAGCATCAATCGCAGTGTTCAATACAGTCTTTTCCCCCTTTTGGGTAAAGGACTACAAAAATAGTCCGGCGGGGTGCGGCGGCAAAACAAAAGTTGGTAGTGGAATGGCGGGGGGAACAACCTGAAACATGGGGGGGAAGTGAGTAAATTTTCTCAAAGTTTTGTTTCTCTCTCTGTACTTTTGCCCCGATTGTCAGAAGCAAGCGCAAGTCATCAAGCATACCTAACCAGAGGTGAGGTTCATTATGAGAAAAGCAACGTGGTTCTTAGCCGTTGGGTTGTTCTTGTCGTGCTATTCCGTTAGTAGGGCAGAGTTGGGTTTGCCACCAACGATAATTTTTGGGCCATTCTGCGAAGCGGGGAGCAAAATTCAGCGGACATTTAACATGTACGTTGATAGGGACGGAAATGGGGTGTATGATTACATCATGCTTGCTAACGGTGATGGAACTATCAGCGGCCACAACTGGAACCCAAGTGTTGGGCAAGGAAGCCAAGATCACGAGTGGACAGTCCCTGTTGGCGGGCCATTCCGCGCAGAGTTGGCATCGCAACAATGCCAGTCGGGCAGCTATTCGTGGGACCTTGCGTTTGTGGACGTTGGGACCAACATCACTGCTTGCACAATTTCTGGGGATTGCACCGGGCAAATTACCAGCACCTGCGAGTTACTCAGCATGTTGCCACCAACGACGGGTGGGCGGCAGAGTACTGTTTGGGAGAGAATGCTGCAAGGCTCCACAACCGCGCAGCAACAGGTGGTCCCGTGGCGGCATGAATCTTTCACAACAGTAATAACAGTAGGCTCGCTTCCAGCAACAAGCAATCAAACTGGCGTTGCAACGCCGCAGCTGGCACGGCCAAACGTTGAATAGATGTTCTTGGCTCATCTCAAGTTAGCGTGCAAAAGCCACCGAATCTGGCCTCCGCTCATGCTGAGCTACGTCGAAGTATGAGCGGAGCCACCGCATCTTGCAGCCTCGCCCCCCTGCTTCGCTCTGGCGAGCTTCGCGTCCCCCCAATTCTGGGGGGAAAGGTGGGGAGTTGGAAATAGGAGTGAGGAAATAGAATCAAGCGTACATGCCACCGAATTTAGCTCTCCGCTCATGCTGAGCCCCGTCGAAGTATGAGCGCGAGCCACCGAATAGAGAAACTACTGATGTCCACCTACGGCACACGCTAACTGTAGTTGAACCACATTCTAAAAAACAACGGCGAGGAGCCAGCATTGGCTCCTCGCTTATCATATCCTCCCACTTCCGCTGCTCCCATCCCCCCTCACATTTCGTTGTTGCCTACCCCACCTTGCCCGCCGTAGCTTGCCGACTTGGTATGGCAATACGGTCTGTTTTTCCCGGAATCCAGCACAATGGCGGCACGCAAGAAATCGGCAACCTCACCCTCGGCTTCCTCCAGCAGCAGCGCAAGCAACGCAACGGAGCAGACGGCAACCTCACCCTCGGCTTCCTCCAGCAGCAGCGCAAGCAACGCAACGGAGCAGGCGGCCACCTCACCCAAAACTTCCCGCAAGAAGAAAGGGGAAACCGCTGTTGCTACCCCCGTGATTGCTGCAACCGACCCCACCCCCGCCACCGCAAAAAAACGCGCAACCCGCCAAAAATCGCCCAAAACTGAGGTGTCGCCCCAGGCTTCCGAAACCGCGAACCCAGCCAACGCCGCAGCAAGCAACGGCGTTTCGCTCCGCTACCGCGCTTTGCGGGGGAATGGAGTTGCTGCCCAGAAAGCAGGGGATCGCAATGGCCGCCAGCAGCAAAACCGCACGCTGGTTATCCGCAACGCCAACGTCCACAATTTGAAGTCGGTGTCGCTGGAGCTTCCGCGCAACCAGTTGATTGTGGTGACGGGGGTTTCTGGTTCGGGGAAGTCATCGCTGGCGTTCGATACCATCTATGCCGAAGGGCAGCGGCGGTTTGTGGAGTCCCTCTCCTCCTACGCCCGCCAGTTCCTTGCGCGAATGCCAAAGCCCGATGTGGAAAGCATCACCGGGCTTGCTCCGGCAATCGCTATCGAACAGAAAACCATCAGCAAAAACCCGCGCTCGCTGGTGGCCACCACCACCGAGGTCTATGATTTCTTGCGGGTGTTCTACGCCCGCATCGGCACGACGATTTGCAAGAACTGCAACCAGCCAGTCCGGAAGGATACGCCGCGCACGGTGCAGGAACGGCTGCGCCAGCTTCCCGACGGAGCGCGGCTGCACGTCCTGTTCCCGCTTCACGCGCACGACAAACACACGCTCCCCCAGGAGTTCGAAAATCTTCGGCAGAAAGGCTTCTTCCGGGTGACGATTGGGGAATCTGCCGAGATCATTGACCTGAACGAGAACCCTCCAAACAACGTGGCGAAGGATGACCTGTTTGTCCTTGCCGACCGATTGGTGAAACGGGATGACCCCGAAACCATGACCCGCATTGCCGACGCAGTGCAAACAGCCTTCAACGAAGGAGATGGGCGCGCAGTGGTGGCGGTGCTGGAAACCGGCGAACACCTCCGGTTCAGCACTCGCTACGAGTGCGCCGGCTGCGGAATCCGCTACGAGGAACCTTCCCCGAAACTTTTCAGCTTCAACAACCCGTTTGGTGCCTGCCCGGAATGCCAGGGATTTGGCCGCGCCGTTGGGATTGATATGGAGCTTGTCTTCCCCGACCCCATCAAAACAATTCGGCAGGGGGCAATCTCACCGTTCACCACCCCCAAGCATTCCGAACACTACAACAAGCTGCTGAAAGTTGCCCCAAAAGCTGGGCTGCGGTTGGATGTCCCGATGGGCCAACTCACCGAGCAGGAGTGGGGGATGCTGATGGATGGATTCGATGGCTACATCGGGGTGAACGGATTTTTTAAGATGGTGGATGAGCAGACCTACAAGATGCACTACCGCGTCTTCCTTTCGCGCTATCGCGGCTACACCACCTGCCCAAAGTGCAAAGGGGCGCGGCTGCGAACCTCGGCGGCGCGGGTGTTCGTCCACGGGAAATCTATCCCGAACCTGATTGCCATGACCATCCAGCAAGCCAACGATTGGTTTGCCCAGCTTCAGCTAACCCAGTACGAACAGGACGTTGCCGACCGACTTCTGACAGAAATTCGCGGGCGGCTACGGTTGCTGGACGACGTTGGCTTGGGCTACCTTCGGCTGGATCGCCTTAGCCACACCCTGAGCGGTGGCGAATCGCAGCGGATCAATCTGGCAACCTCCATCGGCTCCAAATTGGTGGGGGCAATGTACGTGTTGGATGAGCCTTCCATCGGGCTGCACAGCCGCGACACCGAGCGGCTGATCCGAATCATGAAATCGCTGCGTGATTTGGGAAACACCGTGATTGTGGTGGAACACGACCCCGACATCATCCGCGCTGCCGATCTGGTGGTGGACATCGGCCCAAAGGCGGGTGAGCATGGCGGAACAATCACCTTCCAGGGAAGCGTCCCGCAACTGCTGCGCGCCGAAAACTCCCTAACCGGAGCCTATCTAACCGGAGCCAAAAGCGTTGATCTGCCAAAGCAACGGCGCAAGCCCGGAAAGGAGCAGATTACCCTGCGCGGCGCAAGCGAGCACAATCTGAAAAGCATTGATGTCACCTTCCCACTGCGAACCCTGACGGTGGTGACGGGCGTTTCCGGTTCGGGAAAATCAACGCTGGTGCATGAGATTCTGTACCCCGCGCTGGCCCACCTGAAAGGGGATAGCGGCAAGCTGCCGAAACGCCTGGCCGGAATAGATGGAGCGCAGTTTGTCGGTGGGGTGGAGATGGTGGATCAATCCCCGATTGGCCGCACCCCACGCTCGAACCCCATCACCTACGTGAAAGCTTTCGATGCCATTCGCGACCTGTACGCGCTAACCCCGGGTGCGCGGCTGCATGGCTGGAAGCCGGGATATTTCAGCTTCAACGTCCCCGGTGGCCGGTGCGAGGCATGCCAGGGGGAAGGGGTGGTGAAAGTGGAGATGCAATTCTTGGCCGACCTCTATCTCACCTGCGAGGTCTGCAAAGGGCGCAGATTTAACCGCGAGGTGCTGAACGCAACCTGGCGCGGAAAAAACATTGTGGATGTTCTGGGAATGACCGTGGATGAAGCCTTGGAGTTCTTCCACGGCGAACGCCGCGTGACCAGCCGACTGAAGGGATTGCACGATGTTGGGCTTGGCTACATCAGGCTTGGCCAGCCGGCAACCACACTTAGCGGCGGCGAAGCCCAGCGGGTGAAACTGGCCGCCAACCTTGTTGCGCCCGCACACGATCACACCCTGTTCATTCTGGATGAGCCAACAACCGGGCTTCATTTCGATGACATCGCCACGCTGCTCCGCTCCTTCAACGCGCTGATTGATGCCGGCCACTCGCTGATTGTGATCGAGCACAACCTGGACGTAATCCGCGCCGCCGATTGGGTGATTGATTTGGGGCCGGAAGCCGGCGAATCGGGCGGCCACGTGATTGCCGAAGGAACACCCGAACAGGTGGCACAATCGGAGCAATCGCACACCGGGCAATTTCTCCGCAAGGTGCTGGCCACAGGAAAGCCAAAAAAATAGGGACAAAAAATTGCCTTACTGGTAAGTGAGGTTTGTCGTAATTCGCGCCGCCGTTGCCGGGGCGCATGCGCAAAGTCCAGTAGAGTGGATGGCAAGAGTTGTGGTATCGGCAGGGGGAACTCACTTTCGTATGTTTGCGCTTCGGCCAAATTGGTGCTGGGGTTTATTCAGCATCGTTGCATCTCCATAAAACAGCATTGAACAACACACAGGACATGGTGGCATGAGCCTTCTTGAACAGATCAATCAGAAACAGTTTTCGGTTGCCGTCATTGGCTTGGGATATGTGGGGCTTCCCCTTGCGGTGGAGTTTGCCAAAGCTGGCATTCCAACGCTTGGCATTGACGTGGACCCCGAAAAAATAGCCACGCTGAACCGTGGCGAAAACTACATTCAGGACCTTGATTCGGGGGTGGTTGGGGGCGTTCTGGAAAACGGAACCTTGCGCGCCAGCACCGACGAAACGCTCCTTCCCAACTACGACATCATCTACATCTGCGTCCCAACTCCATTCTCGGCCAACAAGGACCCCGACATCTCCTACGTGCTGCAAGCCGCCGAATCGGTTCAGCGGAATTTGCGCGATGGGCAGTGCATCATCCTGAAAAGCACAACCTTCCCCAACACCACCGAAGGCCACGTCCAACCAATTCTGGAACGTGGTGGAAAGAAGGTCGGAACCGATTTTTACCTTGCCTTCTCCCCCGAACGGATTGATCCCGGGAACAAAGTCTGGCACACCGCCAACACCCCCATTGTGGTTGGTGGCGTAACCGAAGAATGCACCCGGATTGCCGCGGCAGCAAACCGCGTCATCATCGAAAAAGTGGTGGAGGTTAGCAGCCCAAAAGTTGCCGAAATGGAGAAGCTGCTGGAGAACATTTTCCGCTCGGTGAACATTGCCTTAGTCAACGAGCTTGCGCAACTCTGCGACCGGATGGGGGGGGTGAATATCTGGGAAGTGGTGGAGGCCGCAGCAACAAAACCGTTCGGCTTCATGCCGTTTTTCCCCGGCCCGGGAATCGGAGGCCACTGCATCCTGATTGACCCCTACTACCTTAGCTGGCAAGCGCGCCAGTACGACTTCGTCACCAACTTCATCACCCTTGCTGCCGAGGTGAACGAGTCCATGCCGTTCTACGTGCAGCGGATGGTGATCCGGCAGATTGCCAACTCCACCGTCCGCCTGCAGGATGCCAAAATTCTGATCTGCGGCGTGGCCTTCAAACGGGATGTTGACGACCTTCGCCACAGCCCCGCGCTGCGGGTGATGGAGCTTCTGAAACAGGACGGCGCAGCCAACCTTTGCTACGTGGACCCCTACATCCCAACCGTGGATGTTCACGGCACGGTGCTGCACGCCCAACCCTACTCCGACCAACTGATTGCCGACAGCGATGTTGTGGTGATCACCACCGACCACACCAACTTCGATTACGAAGCCATTGTCCGCAACGCAAAAGTGGTGATTGACACCCGCAACGCCACCAAGCACGTCCGCCAGGGGCGGGAGAAAATTCACTTGCTGGGGAGCGGCAACGGATGACCATTATCTCGGTGGTGGGGGCGCGCCCAAATTTTATGAAGGCCGCCCCAGTGAAACACGCCTTCGACCGCGTGGATGGAGTTCGCCACGTGCTGGTGCATACCGGCCAGCACTACGACCCCAATATGTCCGATGTCTTCTTTGAAGATTTGGGGATGGGGAAGCCCGATCTCTTCCTGGGCGTTGGCTCCGGCAGCCATGCCGAGCAGACCGCGCGGGTGATGGTGGAGTTCGAAAAAATCTGCACTGCCGAACGCCCCGCAATGGTGATCGTCTATGGTGACGTGAACTCCACAATGGCGGCGGCAATCGTGGCGAAGAAACTTCACATCCCGGTGGCGCACGTCGAATCGGGATTGCGAAGTTTTGACCGGGGGATGCCGGAAGAAATCAACCGGATTGTCACCGACTCCATCACCGACCTCTACTTCGTCACCGAGGAAAGCGGACGGCAGAATTTGCTGATGGATGGCGTTCGCCCGCAGCGCATTCATCTGGTGGGAAACACCATGATTGACTCCCTTGCACGGCTAACCGAACGCATCGGAAACACACGCACGCCGGGGGACTACATCGTCCTGACGCTTCACCGCCCAAGCAACGTTGATGACCCCGCCGCGCTTGCCCGTTTGATTACAGCCATTGAAGAAGGCGCGCAAAGCTGCAACGTCCGCTTCCCGGTTCACCCGCGAACCGAATCGGTGCTGCAATCCTCCGGAATCCGCCAGCGGATGCTGGACAACGGACGTTGGGAGCTGCTTCCGCCGGCGGGCTACCGCCAGTTCATCCAGATGGTGATGAACGCCCGCGCCGTTGTCACCGATTCCGGTGGAATCCAAGAAGAGACAACCTGGCTGGGGGTCCCATGCGTTACCCTGCGGGAAACCACCGAGCGGCCTTCCACGGTTGAGCTTGGGACCAACGACCTTGTGGGGATTGCCCCAAACGCAGTCCGTGAAGGGGTGCGGCGCGCTGTTGCAGGCGCGGGTCGCATGGGCCACACCATTCCGCCGCTGTGGGATGGCCACGCTGCCGAGCGGATCGTTCGCGTGGTTCTTCAGTTCCTTCAATAATTGTCCAACCTTTAAAACTCTTCATGCCGGTTCAACACGTTCGCATCGTTCCTTCCCTGCTCCGCGCTGCTGTTCTGCTGCTGTTGCTTATTGCTGGGGCGGCCACGCTTCTTGCTCAGCCAAAACCGGTCACCGGCGAACAGACCACTTCCGCCGGAAGCCAAGAATCTCCGTTTGGAAAAATGGAAGCGGGGAAGGCGGTTGATCTGAAAGAAATTCTTCCGGTGGAACGGCAGATTAACGCAGCAACCTACCGGCTTGGCCCCACCGATCAACTGATCCTTTCCATCCCCGGATTTGAGCAAACCAACGGCGGGCAATTCCCGCTGGTGGTGGGGATGGACAACACCGTGCTGCTTCCGCGCGGCCTTCCGCTGGTGGATGTTCGCGGCATGACGTTGGCGGCCTTCCGCCAAACGGTGGATTCGCTGTTCCAAGTTCGTGGCGGGAAGCTCTATCAGTCGGGCGTTGCCGTCGCGCTGATTAGCCCACGCGCAATCTACGTCCGCGTCAGCGGCGATGTCCCTTCGCCGGGGCCGTACGTGTTGAGTGCCGCCGACCGTGCAAGCACCGCAATCGGCGCGGCAAACCGGCTGCCGAAGGACCTTCCCGACAAACAAAAAGGGGAGCTTGAACGGGTGGAGTATCAGCGGAACCAAAGCGGCATCGGGACCCGCGACATCGGCTACACGCTGAACGGAAACCGCATCGTTCGCCGCCTGGTGATCCGCCACAACGACGGAACCAGCGACTACGCCGACCTTGTCCGCTACCGCGCCTTCGGCAACGATTCCGACAACCCAACCTTGCGCGAAGGGGATGAAGTTGTGGTGGAAAAAACCTCACCGTTCGACCCCACCATTGCCATTGCTGGCGCGGTGAACGCCACCAGCGAAATCCCCTACCGCCCAGGCGATAACGCCTTGATGATGCTCCGCCTTGCCAGCGGCATTCGCGAGGATGCGGACCTTGATGGAGCCTACATTGCACGCTACTCATCGGCCAGCGCGCAACGCGTTCCGCTGAACGTCCGCGACACGTTGGCACTGGCTTCGCAGCAGCTTTCCCCTGGCGACCAGATTGTGATCCCGCGAAAAGTAACCGTGCGCACCGCCGCCCGCACCGGCTTTGTGACGGTGGAGGGTGAGGTGATGAACCCGTCGGTCTATCCGGTGGTCAATGGCCAGACGAAACTCTCGGAAGTCATCACCGCCGCTGGCGGAATGACCCCGAACGCATCCCTTTCCGGTGCCCACATCATCCGCGGCCTGGACCCCAACAAGTACCGCACCAAACCGCTCCTTTCCGACCCCATTGCCGGCATGGCCAACAGCACCCTGAATCTTGAGGACTCCACCCGATTCAAATTCGATAACGAGCTTCAGGAGAACCGCGTCTCGGTGGATTTTGTTGAGCTGTTCGCCAAAGGAAACCAGGCGCAAGATGTCACCTTGCTCAGCGGTGATGAGATCATCATCCCCCGCGACCCCGGCGGCGTGTACGTGTATGGCCGGGTGCAACGCCCCGGGTGGGTGGCAATCAAGGAAGGGGTGGAGAACGAGTACTACGTGAAGGCTGCCGGCGGCTACACCGAAGCCGCAAACGCCGACCGTGTGATTGTGGAGAAATATGGAACCGGCGTGTGGGAGGACATCTGCTGCACGCAGATCACCTCCGGCGACCGAATCTACGTCCCGGGCGACCGCGACACGCCGGCGCGAACTTCGTTAGAAATTGCCGGGACCATCATCGGCATCACATCGGGCATTCTGCTGATTGCCAACACCGTCATCAACATCATTGATGCGCTCACCAAAAAGGAGTAAGCCATGAACCGTTGGCTCCTTCTGTTTTTTGGATTGCTGCTTTGCGGTGGGCAATGGGCGGCGGCGCAAACCGAGCTTCTTCCGGTGGATCACCCGGCAACCCGCACGCTGATTCGCGCACGCGAGTTCGGCGGCATTCCTGAGTTCCCCCGCGAGCATCTTCCAATCTCACGCCGCGATGCCTTGCGGTTTCTGGATGCCGCCGCTGCCGACACGATGCTCCCCAACAGCATCCGCCAAAGTGCTGCGTACCATGCCGCCAGCATCGGGGCCGATACCGCGCGAACCCCCGTGGCGGTGCTGTTCAAAACCGGAAGCGATTCGCCAAGCCAGCTGATTGTTGATGACCTGTTCAGCAACCTTCCGCTGGCTTATTTCGAGTTCCGCGACACCGCCCGTGGCGTGCGGGTGATTGCCGAACCGATCCTTGATGGCCAGCTTCGGGCTGCCCCAAACGATGACTTGCAGGCGATCATTCTGCAGGCCGGGGCCCAGCTTCGCGGCACACTGCTGGATCACGTTGGATTTGGCGCACGGCTTACCAACGGAACAATCGCCGGCGACACACTGCTGGCACTTCGGGACCCACGGCTGAAACGTGCCGGAAAATTTGGGGTGATTGGCCAGGGGCGCGATGTTGATTTTTCATCGGGGCATTTGCGGGTTCAGTTTGGTGGCTTGGCTGCCGAGCTTGGTCGCGAACGGGTCCAGCTTGGCGGCGGCCTTCAGGAAAGCCTTCTGCTTGGTTCGCTGCTCCCGTCCAACTTCGACTATCTTCGGCTGACGGCGCAGTTTGGGCGTTTTGCTTTCAGCCACATTCACGCATCGCTGCTGGCCGATGCCACGCTGGAGCGGGGGACGCTCCCCTTCGGTCCGTTTGCCGAAATCCCGCCGAAATATGTGGCAGCTCACTTACTCAGTTTCGGCCCCTTTGCTGGGCTGCGCGGGTCGTTGGGCGAGGCGGTGATCTACAGCGGTCGCCCGTTCGAGATCGGCTATCTGAACCCGTTCAATTTCCTGAAATCGCAGGAGCATTACCTGCGCGACCGCGACAATTCCTTCATGTACGCCAGCCTGAGCGCGAACCCGTTCGATGGAGTTTTTTTGGAAGGGGAGTTCATGTTGGATGATTTGATTTTTGGCAACATCGGGACCAATTATTGGGGAAATAAAACCGCCTGGCGCGTGGGGGGGAAAGCGGTTGCCTTCCCGATTGAGCAATCGGACATTTCCGTTAGCTACACCCGGATCGAGCCATACACCTACACCCATTTCGACTCCATCGGTGCCTACGTCCACGACGGCGCGCCCCTTGCAGCCGGCGGGCTTGAGCCAAACTCCTACATGATTGAAGGGAAAATAGAGTTGGTGATTCTTCCCAACTTGACAGCAACAATCGGGGCCGCGTATGGCCAGCATGGCGCGAACGTCGTGGCCGACACCGGGCTTGTGAGGAACGTTGGCGGCAACATCCGCCAGGGGTTCCAGGGGGGGCGCGATTCCTACGAAGTCACCTTCTTGGATGGCAACATCCAGAAATTAACACGGCTGCGATTGGAGGTTGAGTACGAAATTCTTCGCGATGTTCACATCCGTTTCACTGGCTTCCGCAACGCCACAACCAGCAACCAACCAGCCGCAACCGAAGAAGACGTGCAAGGGTGGTTTGGGGTGCGAATTGGAGGCGGGGGGAATTGATATACTCCAAACAGAATGGTTTGCGAAAAACCTAGTCGTTGTCATTCCCGCGAAAGCGGGAATCCATAGCGAACCTAGCTGAGTAGAGTTTCGCAAACCAATTTGCGCCGAGTATAATTGGGGGGAGGGACGCGCAGCTTGCGCCAGAGCGAAGCAGGGGGGCGCGCAGAGTGGATGTGAGTTTGAAGCTGCTTGAAAAAAATTACGCTGGCAACCGTTTGCACAGCTACGATTCTACCGACGATACACAATGCCTTCTTCACGAGAACAACTGATCATTGAGCAACCGGACGAGCGGATGAAACTGAGCGGCCAGGTGATGCTGTTCGAGCAGTACCGATTGCTCCGCAAAACATGGTTTTGGGTGTTGCTCCTTTCGCTGATGGCCACCGCAGGGATGGCCTACTACGCCTACTATGTTGTGGAACCAGAGTTTATGGCTTCGGTGGTGGCGGTTCCGCCAAACAAGTCGGGCACGCCGCTGGATAACTTGTTCGGCAACATTGCCGCCAGCCTGAAAGATGCTGCACTTGGGCGGTTGGTTGGGCGTTCGGGGAGCGAAAACGGCTACACCCGTACTGCGTTGCTGATGAGCCGCTCGGTCCAGGATAGCCTGATTGCCCGCTACGACCTGTACCGCCACTACGACATCCCCAAGGATCGCCCCGACTTGATGTACGGCAAGATCACCGAGAACATAGACATCGAGCCGCAGAACGAAGGTCCCATCACCATCAGCGTCTATGACACCGACCCGAAGCTGGCGCAGAAAATGGCCAGCGATATTGTGGGAATCGCCAACTCCATCTCGCGCGAGTTGAACCGCCGCGAATCGGAGCCGATTACCCAGTACGTTGAGCAACGCTACCTGCAAGTCAAGCGGATGCAAGATTCGCTGCAACTTCGGTTGGGGGGATTTATGGAATCCACGCGGCTGTTCGCGCCCGAAGAACAAGCCGCAGTGATCAGCGAGTCGGTGCAGAAAACGGAGATTGAAATCGGAAGGCAACGGGCGCGGGTGCAAGTCCTGACCGAACAGCTTGGCCCCGACGACCCGCAAGTGCTGGTGGAAAAAACCGTGCTTGCCCAGCTGGAAGAACAAGGGCGGAAATTCGCCGCCGGAAACGTTGGTGTGCTTCCCGGGGTGAAGCTGAACTCACTCCCAAAATCAGCGGTGGACTACTTGGACATTAAAGGGAACTACGAGGTCAACGCAAAAGTGCTGGCGTTGCTGGAACCGATGTACGAGCAGATGAAGCTGGAAGAAGTGCGGAACATCCCCGTGCTGAATATCCTTGATGCCCCGTTTGTTCCCCCCACCAAAGCGCGCCCCAAACGTGCGTTGATGGTTGGCGGTGGGTTTCTTGGTGCCTTCATTGCGTGCTATCTGGTTATCGCGATTGTTAGCTATTTCCAAAATTTCAACCGCCGCTACCGTGCCTACGTTGTTGGCAGCGCGCCGCCAATGATTGCCAACACTTCCGCAGCCCCGTTGCCGCTGCAACCGCCGCCAGCGGAAGCGGGGAAGAAGGTGGTTCAGAAAATAGAGGGGCAGAAATAGAGAGAGGGGGGGGGGGAGGAAATAGAAAATAGTGAGTAGTGAGTAGGAAATAGAGGTTCAGAAACAGCAAGAAGTACCCAGCCGACAACAACCAGCCATCGGTGTCCAGCATCACACATAATCATCCGATTCCCTCCATCATCCCAACCGGAAAAACGTTCACGGTTTGGACGGTGCTGGCGTTGGTGGTTGGGTTGGTGGCCACGTGGTACGCGGGGAAAATTGGCTTTGAGATGACCGGGGTTGAGGTGATGTTCCTTGCGCTTCCGGTGGGGATGCTGGCGTTGGTGTGCATTTGGCATAACGAGCGGCTGTGGGTCTATTCGGCAGTGTTGGGCCAGGCGCTGAATCTGCTTGGCGGCGGAAGGGGGATCACCGCTGGTGATGCGGCGTTTGGTGTGTGGGTGATTGGCGGCGTGCTGATCTGGCTCTGCAAGGAACTTCTGGTCTATCGCCGCCCCATCATCCGCTCCAGCTTCGACTTTCTGTTCATCTCATTTTTTCTCTTTTCCACCTTCCTCTCCATCATCACCTCCAGCATCAACGGTGCGCTGGTGTCGCGGTTTTTCACCGAGTGGTTATCGGTGGCCAACCTACTGCTCTACTTCCCGATTCGTTCAATTTTGAACAACCGCAAAGATGTGGTCTGGTTGCTGGTTGCCTTCTCGGTTGTTGCGCTGGCCAACAGTGTGTTTGCCATTACCATGTACAAGCACAAGCTGCTGGATGCTGTGATCGAGGCGGAGCTGATGACCACCCGTTCCGTCTCGCACGAGAATGTGGCAATGGCCTGGATGCTGATCTGCGCAGTGGTGTTTGGCTACGCCCGCAATCTGCGGGTTGGCTTGCTTGCGTTGCTGGGGATGGGAATGGCGTTTGTTGGGCTGCTAATCAGTTTGTCGCGCGGGCCAATTTTTTCCGGCTTTGGCGCGCTGGTGATGATGCTGTTTTTGGTGGAATCCAAAATCCGAAAAAAACTTCTTCTTGCCATCTGCTTGATGCTGCTTGGCGGGGTTGGATTGGGATATGCCATGTTCCCCGCCATGATTGAAACGATTGGGTCCGGTGTGGTGAAGCGATTGGCAAGCGTGAACCAAGCCAGCAGCGACCGCTCGTTGCAGTCGCGCGAGCGTGAGCAAGTTGCTGCGGTGCGGTACATCGCACGCTCGCCGCTGATTGGCTACGGCTACGGGGTGGTGTATCACTACTACGACAACGCCCCTGGCCGCACGGGGACCCAGTACTCCTCCTTCTTTCACAACGGTTGGTTGTGGCCGTTCTACAAGTTTGGGATTCCGCTGGGGCTGTTCTTTTTGTTCATGTATTTCTATCCAACAGCGCGCCTGATGTTGCGCTATCCCTCAAAGGAACATCAGTTTCTGCGGGGGATTGCGGTTGGTTCGCTCTGCTTCTTTGTGGCTTCGTCCCTGACCAACACAACCTCCAACCAAGTCAGCGAGTTCAGCGGGACGTTCACCATCTTGGTGTCGTGGGCGTTGCTTGATTTTGTGAACCGAAGCCTGTACGCTGCGCAATCGCTTGGCACGGCCCTGCCGGCAGCATTGCCGCAACCCGCTGGGGAACAGAATCGTGGTTCGGATGCCCTGGCCACGGCCTTACCAGGGGGCCAGTAAGGATGTTCGCCAAACGATTCCGTGGGGTTAGTGTTGGCCCCGATATGCTGCTGGGGATTATCCTGCAAGGGCTGAACGCCGTAACCGCTTTTACGCTGATGCTGGTGCTGGCGCGAACGCTTCCGAAGGAGGAGTTCGGGTTGTACAGCCTTGCGTTGGCTCCGTTGGTGATTGCCGCTGGGATTGCCGATTTTGGCCTTGTTGCAACGCTGATGCCCCGAATGGCCATTGCCCGCGACACCCCAAACCCAGCATTCCGCACCGGGCTGCTGCTGCGTGGGTTGCTGATTGTGGTTGCATGGGTTGGGATGAATCTGTACCTGCTTCCGGTGGCCGAAACCCGATTTCTTCTGCTGGTCAATTTGGGCTATCTGGCCATCCTCTTCTCAAGCAAACTGACGGGGCTGCGCCAGATGTTCGAGGTGATATGGCGGCTGAAGGGAAGGGGCTACATGGTTAGCCTGTTCGCGCTGGCCGATGGGGTGCTGATCCTGACCGGGGTGCTGCTGATCCGTTGGAACGGGACCCTGACCCCCGAGCGTGTGATGCTGTGCACCGCCATTGCCGGAATCCCCGGATTCCTTGCAATGATGCTTCCGGTGGTGATCCGCCTGTGGCGGCGCGGATTGTGGGTGAAAGCTCCCAAACGATATTTTACCGGTGTGCTTCGTGCGGCTTCCCCCATCGCGCTGTTTGCTGCCGTTGCCCAGATGCAAGGGCAGATTGAAACGCTGGTGGTAAGCCAGTTCGGAAACCTTCAGCAGGTTGCTGCTATTAGTGTCCCGATTCGGGTGCTTCAGGGGACGTTGTTCATGGCAACCATTGCCAGCTTCACGCTAAGCCCAGTGATTGCACAACTTCATAAACGCCGCCGTACCGATCTTGCGATGGATCAAATCGCTTCCGTTGCGGTCCGTTTGATTGGGAGCGTTGGGCTGGCAATCGCGGTGTTCTGCGTGCTGTTCGCGCCGCAACTGATGATGATCTTTGGTGATGAGTATGCTACCGATACCGAACTTCTGCGGCTGTACAGCATTGCCAACGCCCTCACCTTCCTGGTCATCACGCTGGATCAAATGCTGATGGCGATTGGATACCGCACACGGGTGCTGTACGGGGTGCTGATTGGGCTGGCGATCTCGGTGGTGCTGGAGGTGGTTGCCGTCCTGGTGGTTGGTTCGTTGGAGTCGTTAATCGTGGCAAAAATTTGTTCGATTGCTATTCTTGTCACCATGCAAACCTTCTTCCTTCCGGGGTCGGCGCGTGGCGCGGCGCAACGGGGATTGCTGCGGGTTGGCGCGGTGATGTCCGCGCTTGTGGCTTCGGCCTGGCTTGTCCCGGGCCACCTTGTTTGGGTGCGCGCTGGTTTCATTATTCTGGCCGTTGCGGTTGCTGCCATTGGCGGGCGGCTGATGACGCTCAGCGATCTGAAATTACTTCGGGCGGTGCGTGCAACATGAGTACTCTTCGCGGCGGTTCGCAACCTGATGTCAGCGTTATCTTCGTCAGCTACAACACCCGTGAACTGACGCTGCAAGCCATTGCTTCGGTGTTCGATTCGGTGGTTGATCCGGGTTTTGCGGTGGAAGTCATCGTGGTTGATAACGCCAGCCACGATGGCAGCAGCGATGCGGTTCGCCAGCGATTCCCGTCCGTGAAGGTGATTGATGCCGGGGGAAATTTGGGTTTCGGAAGGGGGAATAATTTGGGAGCAGAGTCCGCAACCGGAACGGCGTTGCTTCTGCTGAACACCGACACGATTGTGCAGCCCGGGGCGATTGAGGCAATGGCCAACACCCTGCGCCAAACGCCAAGCTGCGGTGTGGTGGGGGCGTTGCTGCTGAACGCGGATGGCAGCTACCAAGATTGCATCTTGAACTATCCAACTGCCTGGCGAATTTTTTGCGAATACTTCTGGCTTAGCCGTTGTGCGGGGTGGCTCCCCATTTTCAGCGGGTTGTTTGCCCCAAAACCGAAGCAGGGGTTTGGCGAACGCCACGCTGTCCCGGTTGTGCATGGCGCGGCGTTGATGATCCCCGCAGAACTTTTCCGAACAGTTGGTGGGTTCGATCCCGCGTTCTTCATGTACTTTGAAGAGAGCGACCTTTGCAAACGGATTTCCGACCGTGGCTTGCAGGTGATTCACCAGCCGGATGCGCGGGTGATTCACCTTATCAGCCAAAGCTCGCGAAGCCACCCGTGGTGGTTCTACCGGATTGTTCGCCGCTCGCGTCGGGTGTTTGCGCGGAAGCACCTCACTCTTCCCGGAAGGGTGCTATCGGAGCTGTTTGTTCACGTGGGAAATCTGCTGCGTGTGGTGATCTACCCGATTGCCGGATTGCTTCACCCAAGCGCGGCCAGCACCGGAAAAAACATTGCCAACTCCTACTTGAAACGGGATACCCCAATCACAATTAGCCAATAAACGATTGCGCTGGTGCTCCTTCCCTCTATCCATGAACATTCTTGGCATCACATCCCGCGTTCCCTATCCGCCAACCGATGGTGCGCGCATCTGCATGTACCAAGCTGTCCGTAGCCTTGCCGCGCTGGGCCACACGGTGCATCTGGTTGCGGTGGAGGATGAGGAGGTGGATGCCGGTCCGTTGGCGCAATTCTGCACGCTTCACCAAGTTCGGTTCAGGCCTATTCCAACAATGCTGGGCGCGGGGCTGACGTTGTTCAACGAACGCCCCTACACCGTCTGGAAGAAGGATATTGACCGGGTCTATCCGTTGCTCGATTCCTTGCAGGCCCAACATCAGTTCGATGCCATGTATGTGGATCAAGCTCACGTTGCGCAATACGGGGCCTACATGAAATCGCGCTACGGGCTTCCCTATTTTCTGCGAAGCCACAACGTTGAGCATGAGATTTACCGCCGTCACCTTTCCCGCGTGACCAACCCGCTGATGCGCCGCTACCTTGCGCTGCAATCCAGCCGCTGGCAACGGTTTGAAGTTGAGCAAACCCGCCGCGCCGATACGTGCGCGGCAATCACCCAGCGGGACCTTGAAGCAATCCGTGCGTTCGCGCCCGGGCTTCCGCTTCAGACGATCCCCGCAGCGGTGGACCTTTCCGCGTTTCCGTTCCGCCCGGTTGCCCAGCGCGAAACCAACTCCATGATTATGCTGGGGAATATGGGGTGGGCGCCAAACCGCGATTCAGCAATCTGGTTCGCCAACGAAATTCTTCCCCTGATTGCCCAGAAATTTCCGTCGGCAATCTGCCACCTGGTTGGTGCCGATCCGCCGCTTCGCCAGCTGCCAACCGACTCACCAAACCTGAAAATCCACGGCAGGGTCAGCTCCATTCGCGAACTGTACGACCGCGTTGCAATCGGCTTGATTCCGCTGCGGGTTGGCGGGGGGATGCGGGTGAAGATGGTGGAGATGATGTCCGCCGGAATCCCCATCGTCAGCACTGCAATCGGTGCCGAAGGGAACAGCGCGGAACCTGGCCGCCACTATCTTTCCGCCGACCAACCAGAAGCCTTCGCCGATGCGGTGGTGCAGTTGCTGAACGATGCCGAGCTTCGCGCCAGCCTTTCCCAAGCTGCATTCCAGTTGGCCCAACGCCACTACTCACTCGATTCCGTTGGTTGCCAATACCAGACGATGATCCAGCAAGCGGTGGACCTCTGCAGAAAAAGGGGGGAAGCCGCCGAATGATGACCGCGATTGCTCTGCTCTTCTACGTGGCGGTTGCTTGGCTGCTGTACGTGTTCATCGCCTATCCACTGCTGATGGCGTTGCTTGCCAAGCTGCGGCCACGCCCGTTGCGGCTTGCCGCGGCTGAATCGGGCGCGCTCCCTTCGGTGACAATCGTGATGGCGGCCTACAACGAAGAACGGCTGATTGCAGCCAAACTCCAGAACTATTTGGAGCTTGACTACCCGCGCGAACTGCTCACCTTCTTCATCGGCTCGGATGGCTCCACCGACCGCACCGATGCGATTATTCAGGAGTTTATCAGCAAGGATTCCAGCATCCAACTGCACCGGTTTCACCGCAGCGGCAAAACCCAAATTGTCTATCAGTTGGCCGATCAAGCCCGGTCGGAGTTGATTCTGTTCACCGATGCCGACGCGCTGTTCACCCCCGACGCGCTGGCGATCATCACCCGCTGTTTTACCGATCCCGATGTTGGCGGCGTGGTGGCGCGTGTTGTTCCGGTGGATGAAGCAATCAACGCCGGAAATCGGGGCGAGAGAAGCTATTTGGGAATGGAGGAACGGCTGCGTGCGAACGAGTCGTTGGTGTGGTCCACCGTTGGCCCCACCGGCCAATGCTTTGCGGTCCGGCGCGGCGGATACGACCACCTGCACGACTACCGTTTATCGGACGACACCCACTTGGTGATCAACATCCCGCTTCGGCCCAACGGGAAGCGCGTCTGGTTCCAGCCGTCGTTGTTGGTGCGGGAGATGAACCGCCGCACGCTGTGGAGCGAAACCCGGCGGCGGTTGCGGATGGGGCAGCAGGCCGCCGCAACGTTCCTTGCGTATCCGGGCACGCGGTTCCCGTGGCGTTCTTGGATCGGTTTCCAGATTTGGTCGCATAAACTGCTGCGCCACCTTTCTTCAATTCCTGCGGTGTTGGTGTTCCTCACCAGCATCCCGCTTGCGTTGGTGTGTGGTGGGATTGGCTACCAGGTTGTGGCGGGGTTTGCGGTGGCGTGGTTTCTTGCGGTTGCCGTGGGGTTGCTGTTGGAGCGGTTGCGGATGAACATTGCGTTGGTGCAATATCCCACCTACTTCACGCTGATGCTTCTTGGCCTCACCATCGGCTGTATGCGGACGGTTCTGCGTGGCGGTGGCTTGGCAATGTGGACAAGCCCACGGCTGGAAGAATAACCAACACTTGGGGTGGCGCGCGATGGCGATGAACATGCGATAGCCATGAACAACAGATGAACAACAGCATAGCCGAACATCCAACACCAAGCCAACGGTTCCCCGCTGCGGGAAGCCTTGCCGGGCTGTTGCTCCGTCCGTTCCGGCTTCCGCGTGCGGTGCTGTGGCTGGTGGTTGCGGTGGATGCCGTGATGGTGATGCTGGCCTTCTTTTGCTTCTATCTGGTGCGCGTCAACAGCGGTCTGTTCTCCGATTTGCAAGGGATGCCAGTGTTCCCGGTGCTGCTGATGATGGCCCTTGCGGTCGCGCCCTGGCTGCTGCTGTTTTGGTTTAGCGGCATCTACGTTGCGGTCCACAACCGCAGCTTCTTCGATGAGTTTTATTCGGTGCTGAAGGTGACGTTGTTTGGGTTTGCGGTGCTGTTTGTGGCGGTCTATCTTGATGCTGTCAGCGGAACCGGGGCCATGGAAAGCCGCCGCGTCATCTCCTTGCTGATCTACTTTGCGTTGGTGATTGCTGCTGTTGGAATTGGCCGAAGCGCGGTCCGCCGCATCGTTCGCCGGTTGCGGAAACTTGGGTTCGGGTTGCGCCGCACGCTGATTATTGGCGACTCCGCACAAAGCCGCCAGCTTCTGCAGATGCTGGCCGAAGGCCCCGAACTTGGCTACGATGTTGTTGGAACAATCGCCACACCAATCGGCGCAAGCGATCAGTTTCTGCGGCTGGCGGTGGGTGAAGTGGGGCAGATCAATCAGATTATCCGCGACCAAAACATTGAGGTGACAATTTTTGGGATGAAGCATGAACACGACATGGCAATGCGGCTGATGATTGAAACCGCAGTGGCCGACACCTCCATCAAAATCATCCCCGATATGTACGACATCGTCAGCGGGCAAGCGCGGGCGCAGCATCTGTACGGCGTTCCGCTGATTGAGGTGAATCCACAAATTATGCCGGTCTGGGCCCAGCGGCTGAAACGGGCGTTCGATATCATCTTCTCCACGCTGGTGCTGCTGCTTGGCCTTCCGCTCTGGTTATTGCTTGCCCTTCTGATCTGGCTGGAGGATCACGGCCCGGTGATCTACTCGCAACAGCGCGTTGGGTTTGGTGGGAAGGCATTTATGATTCACAAATTCCGTTCGATGCGGGTGGATGCTGAGAAATTTGGGATCACTTGGGCGGCCACCAACGACCCCCGCGTTACCCGAATCGGAAGGTTCATGCGCCAGTCTCACCTTGATGAAATCCCCCAATTTTGGAACGTGTTGTTGGGTGAGATGAGCATTGTTGGCCCACGCCCCGAACGCCCGTTTTTTGTTGAGAAATACACCGCGCTTCTCCCCTCGTATCCGCGCCGCCACCGTGTGAAACCGGGGCTAACCGGGTGGAACCAAATCCAAGCCGAAGAGCTTGTGGAGAGCATCGAAATCGTCAGCGAAAAACTGCGCCACGATTTTTTTTACATCGAGAATATGTCGCTGCGCCTTGACTTCGAGATCGTGCTCCGCACGGTCATCCGAATCCTGAAACGGAAAGGGCAGACCTGAAAAAAAACGGCTTGTGTAGAGTTAGCGAGCAATGCGGAAATGTCGGAATTCTCCCGACTTCCTTCTTCCCGACCCCCGACAACCGAAGAAGAATTGGAGTATCGCCGCTCGCGAACTCTACTCGAATGGAACCAAAACAGCAAACTGAACAGCAGAACTCTGAACGTAGGAATCCCGTGCCGAACCATGTAGTGCCGCAGCGTGCGTTGGTGATCATCCCCACGTACAACGAAATTGAGAACGTCCCCACCTTGATTGGCCAGGTGCTGGGAACTGATCCCCGTGTTCATATCCTGTTCGTTGACGACGGGTCGCCGGACGGAACTGGCGATTTTATCCGCAAGGTGATGGAAACCGAACCGCGTGTGCAGCTGCTGCAACGCCCCCGCAAAATGGGGCTTGGAACCGCCTACTGCCGTGGGTTCGAACACGCCATGGCCGAAGGCTACGATGTGGCAATGGAGATGGATGCCGACTTCAGCCACAACCCCGCCATGATCCCGCAATTCCTGAAGGAGATTGAGACGGCGGATTTGGTGATTGGCAGCCGTTACGTGCGTGGGGTGAACGTCATCAACTGGCCGATGAGTCGCCTGCTTCTCAGCTACTTCGCCAACATCTACTCCCGATTCGTCACCGGAATGCCACTGCACGACGGAACCGGCGGCTTCAAATGCTTCCGCACCGATGTGCTGCGGAAGATTGACCTTTCGCAAATCCGCTCCAACGGCTACAGCTTCCAGATTGAGATGAACTTTTTAGTGTGGAGCATGGGGGGGGTGATTAAGGAGATTCCAATCGTCTTTGAAGAACGCCACAACGGGGTCTCCAAGATGTCCAAAAACATCATCTACGAAGCCGCCGGTTTGGTCTGGAAACTCCGCTTCTCCAAAATATTCGGTCGGCTGAAAAAACGGTATCTGCCCGAATAATTCACCAGCCCTGCGTACTCTATTTTCCCTCATCTATTTTCCTTTCATGGAACTCTCCGTCGTCATCGTCAACTACAACGTCCGCGATCTGCTGCTGAACGCGGTGGCTTCGCTGCGGGTTGCCATGCGGGGAATTACGGGGGAGATTATTGTGGTGGATAACGCCAGCAGCGACGACGCAATCGCCGCGCTCAATCGTGAGTATCCCGATGTCATCACCATCCCGCTGGATGTGAATCTGGGTTTTGGCGGCGGGAACAACGTTGGTATCGAACGCGCAACGGGTGAGTTCATCCTGCTGATTAACCCCGACACCATCGTCCGCGACGACACGCTGCGGGTGATGCTGGATTTCATGCGGGCGCACCCCGATGCCGGGTTTGCCGGGTGCAAAATCCTGAACCGCGATGGTAGTTTCGAGCCAGCCTCCAAGCGCGGGTTCCCCTCACCCTGGTCCTCCTTCTGCCGTGTGTTTGGGCTAAGCTATCTGTTCCCGCAATCCAAAATGTTCGGCGGCTACAACCTCACTTGGATTGATGACGACCACACCAGCAAGGTGGATGCCCTTTCCGGCTGCTTCATGTTCTGCCGTGGCGCGCTGCTGAAACAGCTTGGCGGCTTCGATACCGATTTCTTTCACTACGGCGAAGATTTAGACCTTTGCTACCGCGCCACCCTAACCGGGAAGAACAACTACTACCACCCGGCCACCTCCATCATGCACTTGCAGGGGGAGAGCACGCGGCGTAGCTCGTTGGATGCCATTGCCATGTTCTACCAGGCGATGGAGATTTTTGCGCGGAAGCATTTCCGGTCGCGGCTGCTGTTGCTGCCGATTCGTGCGGGGATTCGGCTGCGGCGCGGAATGGCGCGGGTCAATCAGCGCATCCCCAACTGGCCGTTTGTGATTCTGGATATTGTGGCAACCGTCATCGGTTTCAGCATCGGCGCGCAGATTCAGTTTGGCGGGCTGTTCACGCTGCCAAGCTACGCCTACCCGGAAGTGCTGATTGTTCCGCCGCTGCTGTTCGTTCTCACCGGAATGATTGCCCGAAGCTACGATGAATCGGACCGAATCCCCCGCAACGCTGCCTTCGGGTTTCTGCTCGGCTTTTTTGTGCTGAGCGCGCTTACCTACTTCTTCAAATCCTACGCCTTCAGCCGCGGTGTGGTGCTGGTGACAACGGGGATTGCGGCAACGATTGGGGTTGTAAGCCGATTCTTCTGGTTGCTGTACCAGCGGACGTTTGGTGGGGATTCCATCCGCCGCATCGCCTTCCTGACGGCCAGCGAACCGGGGGATGAAATCCAAGCCGCAGTCCGCCGAAATTTCTTCGGCAAACCGGTCTCGGTAGAAGGGCGCATCGCGCTCACCTTCGGCCAAGCCAGCGGCGGCGCAATGCCACTGCTGGGGTCCATCGAAAACGTTGGGAAAATTGCCCGGTCGCATCATCTTACCGACATCTTTGTGCTTGACACCAGCGTCAGTTACGGCGATGTTGTTCGGGCATTGGCCAACAGCGCGGGGCAGCCAACGCGGTTCCACATTCTGCGTGAAGGGGGCGAGTGGCTTGCGGCCGATTCGGCAATGCGCGGCAGTGGAAAAGGGGATTCCGATGCCGGCGCGTTCCTCTCCAAACAGACTCGTGGGCGAATCCTTGCTGGGGTGCTGCTTTTGTTATGGCCGGTTGTATATTGGGCGCGCCCTTCTTCCATCACTGCGCGTGCGGTTGCTGGGGCGTTTTGGGGGAAACACCCGTTGGTTGGTGGTGGGGCATCGCGGCTGGGGAACCCGGTTTTTACCATGGCCGCCTTGTGTGGCGACGAACGTTTGAACGAGCGGGAATCGGCCACGATTGAAGGCTACTACGCGGCTCATCAATCGCTGCTGTTGGATTGCGAGATCATCCTTGCAACCGCCCGAATGCGGAAATCCCAGCAGCCACGCAGCCAATCCGCAATGGGCAAACGCCCCGTTGCCGAGCCATAAATAATCGCTGGATAACTCTATCACTCCATTCCCCAATCGGGCGGCACAACGCGGCAACAAACAGCGAAACACAGCCAAACACAACATCAACAACAAGCATGGCCAAATACATTCTGGAGTTTGAGAAGCCAATTTTAGAAATTGAAGAGAAGATTGCCGAGATGAGGTCCATGTCGGATCAGTTAGACATCGGGCCGGAGATTGAGGTGCTGGAGCAGAAAGTGGAGCGGCTTCGCAAAAGCGTTTACGAGCAACTAACCCGTTGGCAGCGGGTGCAGCTTGCGCGCCACCCCGACCGCCCCTACACGCTGGACTACATCGCCATGATCTGCGACGATTTTTTTGAGATGCACGGCGACCGCAGTTTCGGCGACGACAAGGCAATTGTTGGCGGGCTTGCGCAAATCAACGGGCGCAAGCTGGTGCTGATTGGCCAACAAAAAGGGCGCGACACCAACGAGCGGAAAATCCGCAACTTCGGGATGCCAAACCCGGAAGGCTACCGCAAAGCCTTACGGCTGATGAAGCTGGCCGAGCGATTTTCCCTTCCTGTGGTCACGTTCATTGATACGCCAGGAGCCTACCCAGGAATCGAGGCCGAGGAGCGTGGCCAAGCCGAATCTATCGCCCGTAATTTGTTCGAGATGGCGCGGCTGCGAACGCCTATCATCAATGTGGTAATCGGCGAAGGGGCCAGCGGCGGGGCGTTGGGAATCGGGATGGGGGATACGCTGCTGATGATGGAGAACACCTGGTTCTCGGTTATCTCACCCGAATCGTGTTCCAGCATCCTCTGGAAAAGTTGGGATTACAAAGAACAAGCCGCCGAAGCCTTGCGCCTTACCGCCAGCGATTTAGTGGAAATGGGGATTGCCGATGGCATCATCCCCGAACCGATTGGTGGGGCGCATCGTTCGCCAAAAAACGCCGCCGACCTGCTGAAAACCGCGCTTCTTCAATCGCTGGATCAGCTTACCGAACAGCCGATTGCTCAACTGCTGCGCCAACGCCGCCAGCGGTACGCAGCAATGGGGGTTTTTAATGATGTGGTGGCAGCATAGCTTCTCATAGCCGCTGCCCAAATAATTCCGAACAGAAAACCCACTTCTTGATGTTTTGGAGACAGATCAAGAAGGGATAACAAGCCCAACGCACACTGCGAACGAGCTTGGACCCAAAACACACTACTTTCCACCCAAGGGGAATCGTGAAACAGAAACGCAATTACGGGTATGCCGAAAATGGAGAGACGGGGAACGGCTACCCACAGCGGAACGGTAATGGAGGCCGTTCCCAACGCCAACGCACCGAAGGTGCGCAACGCCGCCCACCGCGTGGTGGCCGCCGCACAGCAACGCCAGCCGTGGATGAATCAGCCGCACGCAAGCGCCGTCTGCGTGTCTTCTTCCCGCACAACTACACCCGGCTTCCGTTGCCAAAACTGCTGACAAGAGCACGCTATCTATCGCCTGCATTGGCCAAGCAGTTTATCCTTGCCGGGCGTATCCGCATCAACGCTCGTGTGGTGACTTCACCGTTCTACGAAGTCAATCTGCGGAAAGAACGCGCCACCATTGATGAACTTCCCACCGAATATCCACGCCAATGCTACTACATGATCTTCCACAAACCGATTGGAATGGTCTGCGAGCGCGGCGACCCAAAATTCGATGAAGTATTCGAGCCAGAATCTACCTGGAGCTTCCCGTTCGGGCGGCTTACTCGCGCAAGTTGCGGGCTGGTGATCCTGACGAACGACCCCCGATTTATCAAATCGCAGCACCACACCGATTCCGAAATTCAGAAGGAATATCTGGTGAAAATCAACAAGGTACTTACCGAGCAACAGCTGTGGGCATTGAAATCGGGGGTGATGGTTGGCGACGATTATTTTGTGCCTTTCAGCCTTGAGGTGACGCAAACCAACACCAACACCATGTGGCTCCGCTACATTCTGCTGGAAGATTCCTACCAAAACATTTTCAGTTCGCTGAAGGTTGTTGCTGCCGAAGTGCTCCGCATCGAACGCACCCGAATCGGGATGCTGAACACGCAGATGATCCCAAACGGCGAGTGGCGCGAACTAATCAACTTCGAGATTTCGGCCTACAATCTTGAGCGGTTTATGTTCGGCGAGCTTCCCCCACTGCCGCCACCGCCCCCGCGCGAGCATCGCGACCGCGACAACTTCCGCCGCCGCAAACCGGAATCCCCAAAAGAACGCCGCCGCCGCATTGCCGAAGAAAAGCGGAAAGCTGAAGAACGTGAGATGATTTTGCTGGATAATCCAAACGCCGTGTTCGACGACCGCCCACGGTTTGGCGGGCGTGGCGGCGGCGACCGTGACCGCAACCGCGATGGTGGTCGCGACCGGAATTACAGCCGTGATAACCGTCGCGACACCCCACGCGACCGCCAACGTGACGACCGCCCTCGCGACGAACGCCCCCGCAGCGACCGTCCGCGTGATGACCGCCAGCGTGACGACCGCCAGCGCAGCACCGACCGCCCACACGAGCCACGCCGCGACGGCCGCCCAAACAGTGGCGCAAGGGATTTCCAGAAAGAGCGCAGACCCGACGCAGGGGGGCGGCCATACGGTAAGCAGGATGGGGGAAGCCGCGACCAACGTGAGTTCCGCCGCGACGCACCAGCTGGCGGGCCGCCGCAGCGTGATTTCCGCAAGCCTTCGTCCCCCCAAAACCGCCCGGAACGGCGCGGCGAAGGAGACCCAAGAAGCAGGACGCAAGGGAATTACGGCTCGCCAAGAACCAGCCCTCGTCCTGAGTCTGGTGGGATGGGGGAGCGCGGAAAACCATTCGCGCCCCGAAGCGACCGCCGCGACGGCGAGCAACATCCCAGGCCAGAAGCGAAGCCCCGCGAGAGTGGAAGCGTGAATCGTGGAGTGGAGCATCGGCCAAGCCCGCGGCCAGCCAGCCCGCCACCACCTCCACCGCCGGAGCGTCCAAAACCAGCTCAATCGCGCCCGCCGCAATCGGCAGGGGGGAACGAGGGGCAACCACAGCCAGAATCGCGGCAAAAATTAGGAATGCGAACGCGCCGAGGTGGAGAGAGGGAGGAGTAGAAGCTGGCAAGGAATTATACTCCACTGAAATTGGTTTGCGAAAAAACTTGCGCTATCATTCCCTGTTTACCCCAACCAGTCGGGGCGAAAACGGGAGCCGAATGCCTGCGAAGCGTATCCATAGCACATCTAGCTGAGTAGAGTTTCGCAAACCAATTTGCGCCGAGTATAAACTTGGATAAATCCAACCCCCAAAAAACTTCTCTGCAAAAACTCAAAACAATGCACAAACCAAATGAAAACCACACTACCGTTCACGATTGAAAGTGGGCATGGAGAAACGATAATTTTCAAGGAAATTATCAAGGAACCAGATGGTGATCGTGTTGTTCTGGAAGGGCGTTGTACCCCGAATGCCGGGCCAGCAATGCACGTCCATTACAAACAAGATGAGGGGTTAAGAGTAGTGAAAGGAAAAATGGGTTGCCAATTTTTAGGCAAAGAACCTGTTTATTTCACGGAAGGAGAGGAAACCGTATTTCTCCGCAACACACCACACCGATTTTGGAATGCAGGTGAGGAGGAGCTTGTTGTCAGCGGTTGGGTGAAACCAGCCAACAGCGTCATATTCTTCCTGACAACGCTCTATGCCGCATTCAAAAAATCAGCGAATGAAAGGCCCGAGGCTTTTGATTCTGCTTACTTGGTCGTTCGGTATAAAAATGAATATGGATTATCGGGGTTGCCTCCATTCGTGAAAAACGTCATTATTCCCATCACATATTTCATCGGCAAATTGCTGGGCAAGTATAAAAAATTCAAGGATGCACCCGAGCCGTTGAAATAAGCATCGCTACCACGACCAGGGGTTTGGAGAAGCATCCATATCTCCACCACGAACGCCGCTCTCGGCTCACGCTGCGCAGCGTCGAACCGAGCCGAGCCGAGCCGCCTTCACTGCCTGCCCTCACCCCCCGCCCTCTCCCAAACGGGTGAAGGTGCTGGTTGCCTCATATTGGTCGGGTGGGAGAGGGAGCCAAAGCCGGGGAGAACAAGGAAGGGGATTGGTTCAACACCCCATTCAACCTCCAACTCTTCCTGATATTCGCACCTCACGCTGTTCCAAGCATACCATGAGCGAACCACCGCAACCGAACCCAGAAACCCGCCCGCCGCGCCGAATCGCGCTGCTGCTTGCCTACGACGGAACCGATTTCCACGGCTGGCAACGGCAGCCGAACGGAAGAAGCGTTCAGCAAACCGTGGAGGAGATGCTTACCCAACTCTGCAGTGGCGTTCCTGTCACCGTTGTCGGGTCTGGCCGGACTGATGCCGGGGTTCATGCCAATTATCAGGTTGCCCATGCCGATGTTGCAACGCAGCTGGGCGATGCCCAACTGTTGCACGCATTGGGGCGAATGGCTCCGAACGATTTGGCAATCCGCGGGCTCCGCTCGGTTCCGGGTGATTTCCACGCACGGTTCCATGCCTTCCGCCGCACCTACCGCTACCGAATTATCACCGCGCCCAATCCATTCCTGGCTCGCTACGCCTACCGCTACGATGCCCTGCTGAACATTGACGCGCTTCACCAAACCGCGCCGCTGCTGCTTGGCCAGCATGACTTCACCACACTCAGCAAGCACAACCCCGACACTCCAAACCCAGTGTGCGCGGTTGAGCGGAGCGAGTGGAGAGAGGTGGAGGGGGGGATGGAGTTCTGGGTGTCGTCAAACCGATTTTTGTACGGGATGGTCAGGCTGCTGGTTGGCATTCAGTTGGAGGTTGCGCGGGGGAAACGGCGCGCGCAGGAAATCCCCGAAATCATCCTCCTTCGCGACCGCGCACGGCAGGGGATGGCGGCCCCGGCACTGGGGTTGTCGCTGGTGAATGTGGAGTATCCAGCCCAGATTTTTACGGCAACTGCATAGCCGTACCAGACTGCCGCACCACCATTTGTGCGTTGCCCCAGCGGTGATTGCATCCAAACCATTATTTTCTGCCGGACCAGAACCGACAAACTTCATTTCTGCCATGAACACACGCACCTTCTTCGCACGGCTTCAGCAAGCATTATCGGCACGGCTGCTGATTGCGCTGATCGCACTTTCTTCCCCTTTCACCCTTTCGCAATGCGGGCTGAACTTGTTCCCGGTAAGCGAGGATAGCAACATCGGCAAGCAGATGGATGCCGAAATCCAAACGCATCCTGACCAATATCCAATTCTGCAGAACGAGGCGATTCAGGGCTACGTGCAGGGGATTGTGGACAAAATTATCCAATCGCCGCAAGTGAAATTCCGTGGCAAGTTCCCCTACAAAGTCACCGTCATCAACGACGACAAAACCTTGAACGCCTTCTGCACACCGGGGGGCTACATCTACGTTTACACCGGGCTGATGCGGTTCCTTGACGATGAAGCCTCGCTGGCCGGGGTGCTTGGCCACGAGATTGCCCACGCCGAAGAACGCCACGGAACCGAACGAATGACCACTGCACTTGGCGCGCAAGTGGTGCTTTCGATTGCGCTGGGGGATAATCCTTCCAAACTGTCGGAGGTGGCCGGCAACGCCGCCGCGCTGCTGGCGGTGCTGCGGAACAGCCGCGACAACGAGCTGGAAGCCGACAGCCGTTCGTTCCAGTATCTGCAATCAACGCAGTATTGGCCCGGGGCAATCAAAGGGTTCTTTGTGAAGATGATCGAAAAACGTGGCGGATCGGGGAGCGCGCTGGAGGAATGGACCAGCACCCACCCGCTGGATCAAACCCGCGTGGATAACGTCAACAAACTGCTCCGCGAAAACAACACCCCAGCCCCAACCCAGGCCACGCTGATGACCGAGCAATACAAGCAGATGCTGCGGAAGCTGAGGTAGAAAGGGAAGCCACCCGCTTCCCATCGTTCATCAACCAAATTCCCAAACTCCAAACTCTACACACAGAACTCAGATATGCCATTTCTTGACCGCTACGCCCAAGCGTTTGCGCGCACCGGAAGCCGGTTGTGCGTTGGGCTGGATACTGACCTTGCAATGCTTCCCGCGATTGTGCAGGAAGCCGATAACCCGATGCTTCTCTTCAACCAAGCTATCGTGGGTGCCACGGCCGATTTGGCCATTGCCTACAAACCGAACCTTGCGTTCTACGAAGCCGCCGGGCAGCGGGGGATGGACGCGCTGAAAGAAACATTGGCCGTAATCCCCCCCCACGTCATCAAAATTGCCGATGCCAAACGGGGTGATATTGGCAACACCGCCGAACGCTACGCCCAAGCATTCTTGGAAACACTGCCGTTCGATGCCATCACCGTCAATCCCTACATGGGGACTGATACGTTGAAGCCCTATTTCAAGTATGAAGGAACCTGCAAGTTCGTCCTTGCGCTTACTTCCAACCCTGGCTCGCATGAGTTCCAGCGGATTGAGTCGGCGGGGAAGCCAATGTACCTGCATGTGATTGACCGCTGCTTGGATGCCTTCGGCTCCACCGGCGATTTGGGCTTTGTGGTGGGCGCAACTCACCCGGAAGAGCTTGCACAAATCCGCGAACACGTTGGCCCAGATATTCCGTTGCTGATCCCCGGCGTTGGGGCGCAAGGGGGGGATGCAGCGGCGGTGATTGCTGCCAACAACCGTGGCGCAGCCTTCATCAACGTCTCGCGGGGGATTATTGCCGCAAGCAAGGGGGATGACTTCGCCGCCGCCGCACGCGCCGCCGCGCTGAAGTTCGCCGAAGAATTGCGGGATGAAGTCCCCGCCACCTAACGCACTTTTTTTTCACCGCTCCCTGCGCTGCAATGGACGATCCCTGCACCAAAGAATCTGCCCTCTATCCGCTCTGGACCCAGCAGGCCGTGCCGGGGATGGAGTTCCTGTGCCGGGGCGGCGAGCGGATTCATCTGCTTTCGCCGGGGCACCGCAACAATGGCCCCGGCCCAGATTTTTTGGATGCGGTGATGTTGGTGAACGGCGTGCTGAAAACCGGGGCCGTGGAGATGCACCGCCAAGAAAGCGATTGGTTCCTGCATGGCCACCAGCACGACCCCGCCTACCAGCAGGTGATCCTTCACGTGGTTGCCCAGCTGTCGGGGACGGCGCAATTGCCGATTCCAACGCTCTGTTCGTCGCAATTGCTTTGCGCGCCGGAAACAGAATCGCCGCAATCGGTGTTCCCTGGTTCGGCTGCGGCTTCGGTTTCCTCCGATCTGCTTCGGGACCTTTCGTGGGGAAGATTTCTTCGGCGCGCAACCGAGATTGTACGGACGCGGCAGGATGCGCCAGTTGGAACTCACCTGCGCCACCAGTTCATCCGCCGGACGTTCGATGCGCTTGGTTTCAGCCGCAACCGTGCGCCGATGCAGCGGCTTGCCGATGAAGTTGCAATCGGCCAAGAACCAAGCCTTCGCGCCGCGTCGTTCCAGCAGCTTGCCCGTGCGATTATCGGGAGTGCCGGATATCCAACCGAACGGTTGCAACGGGTTGGCGCGGCGGTGTTCGGCCAGGGAAGAACCCAGGCAATGCTTGCTTCGCTTCCCGCGCCAATTTCTGGGCTTCAGTGGGATGCCCGTTCGCGCCCGCACAACTTGCCGGAGTATCGGTTGTGGTCGGCGGCGTTGCTGCTGTTCGACCTTCATCAGCATCAACTTCTCCCCGCTCTTTTCCAGATTTTGCTCAGCCAGCCAACTCCGTTTCAATCGTTGGTTGCGCGGCTGCAGCAGTGGGGTGGGCTTGGGGGATTGCTTGGCGACGACCGCGCCGGCGAAGTAGTTCTGAACGCCTTCCTTCCGGTGGCACTGGCCGGCGGCTTGCTGGCCGAACGGAACGATATACTCCGTGCCGCGTGCATCTGCTACCGAACATTGCCCACCTTCGTGACCAACCGATTGATCCGTTCGGTTGAGGAACGCTACCTTCGCCGGGAACGATTGGTTGGTGCGTTTTGGCAGCAAGGTGCTATCGAGTTCTACCAACGCTACGTCCAGCCGGACCGTTCGGGCCTTTCGTTTGTCGCCGATCCGTTCGGCAATCCTTACACTATTCAACAGCGATTTTCCAACTATGCCAACAGCCACGTTTACCAACTTTCTTGACCGGTCGCGCACCCTCAGCGATGTACGCGCCGCAAGCTCACTGCTCCATTGGGATCAAGAAACCTACATGCCCGATGGAGCCGCCGCCGTCCGTGCCGAGCAATCGGCAACGCTGGATACCCTTGCCCACCAAATGTCCACCTCGGGTGAGTATGCCGCGCTGATGGAAACCGTCCGCGAAGAAGCAGAGCGGGGGGAATTGGAGCAGTGGGAGCAGGCGGTGGTGAAGGAATCCTACCGTGAGTTCGAGCGTTCCCGGAAACTTCCCGATGAGTTCGTTCGGGAGATGTCGCGGGCGCAATCGCTGGCGCATCATGCTTGGAAGAAAGGGCGCGAGCAGCAGGACTTCGGAATCTTTGCTCCATCGCTGGAGCAGATTGTTGCGCTGAAACGCCAAGCCGCCGAATACTACGGCTACACCGAAAACCCGTACGACGCGCTGATTGACCAGTACGAGCCGGGGATGACCGCCGCCGAATTGCGCCCAGTGTTCGACCGCCTGCGCGAAGGGACCGGGGCCTTGCTGCAAAAAATTGCTGGCTTCGGTGCTGCCCCCGACGACTCCGTTCTCTTCACCGATTTCGATGCCGACCAGCAGTTGGCGTTCTCCAAAAAGATCATTCAGCAACTCGGCTTCGATTTCAACATCGGGCGGGTTGATCTTTCGGCACATCCATTTTGCACCTCGTTCGGCAGCAGTGATGTTCGCCTAACAACCCGAATCTTCCGCAACGACCTTCGAAGCTGCCTGTTTGGGCTGATGCACGAAGCCGGGCATGGGATGTACGAGCAAGGGTTTGCGCCGCACTTGATCCGCACGCCGCTGGCGGGGGGGGCCTCGATGGGAATCCACGAATCGCAGTCGTTGTTGTGGGAGAATATGGTTGGGCGTTCGGAAGAATTTTGGAGCTGGGCGTTCCCGCAGCTTGCCGCAACGTTCCCAACGCAGCTTGTCGGGCTTGATTCGTTCAGCTTCTTCCAAAGCATCAACGTGATGAAGCCAAGTTTCATCCGTGTGGAGGCCGACGAGCTGACCTACAACATGCACATCATCCTCCGGTTCCAGATTGAGGACGACCTGATAAACGGGCGGATGAGCGTGGCCGACATCCCTGCGGTGTGGAATCAAAAAAGCCAGGAATATCTGGGCATTGTTCCGCCGAACGATTCGTTGGGGTGCTTGCAGGACATCCATTGGTCCTTTGGCGGGTTCGGCTACTTTGCCAGCTACACACTGGGGAAACTGTACGCCGCAATGTTTTTCAACCGCGCTGCCGAACAGATGCCGGAGCTGCGCCAGCAGATTGCGCGGGGTGAGTTCGGCAACTTGTTGGGATGGCTGCGGGAAAATTTGCACCAGTGGGGAAAAGCCAAAAACGCCTCGCAGTTAGTCAACGACATCTGTGGCCGCCCGCTAACCGAAACCGATTTCCTTGCCTACCTTGACCGAAAAGTTGAGCGGGTGTATGGGGGGAATGCCGAATGACGAATGCCGAATGCCGAATGACGAATGCCGAATGACGAATGCCGAATGACGAATGCCGAATGCCGAATGACGAATGGGGGAGAGTGAGGGGAGTTGAGAATGCGGGATGAGGCGTTTTCTCGTCTCTCACTTTCTCCAAGTTTGGGGGAACGTGAAGCTGCTTGCCGCGAAACAGGGGGCGTGGGAACCGCCAGCTACCGACTACCGACTGCTGACTACCGATTACCGACTGCCGACTACCGACTACCGACTACCGACTGCCAAATCATGGTCACAAAAAAAACCAAAGGATCAGCGTCTGAACCTCCCCAAAAAGGGAATGGCGCACGGAAGGCCGAGCGTGAAAACTCGGCCTCGGTTCCCTCTGTTCCTTCCGGTTCTGACCAACCGAACACTCTTCCCGTTCACGAGCCAACAGACCTTTCGGCGAAGCACAAGGCGCAGGCCCGTGCGGCGTTGAACACCTTGCTGGAGTTCGCAAAACGGAACCTGCGGAACTGCAATGCTGACTTAATCAGCCGCGCATTCTACCTGTGCGTTGATGCCCACAAAAACACCATTCGGGCATCGGGCGAGCCGTACTGGACCCACCCCTACGCCGTGGCGTTGATTGTGGCGAAGGAGATTCCGCTGGATGATGTTTCGGTTGCATCCGCCCTGCTGCATGATGTTGTTGAGGACACCCACTACACCATCGAAGACATCCGCGCCGAGTTCGGGCCGGTGATTGCCGAGATTGTGGATGGTGCCACCAAAATCACCGATGTCTTCAAAAGCCACGAGGTGACGCAGGCCGCAAGCTACCGCAAGCTGCTTCTTTCCATGGTGAACGATGTTCGGGTGATGTTGGTGAAATTTGCCGACCGCCTGCACAATATGCGAACGCTGGAGTATCTTTCTCCGCAGAAACAGCAGCGGATGGCAAAGGAGACGTTAGACATCTTTGCCCCGTTCGCCCACCGGTTTGGGTTGGGGAATGTGAAGTGGGAGATGGAGGACCTTGCGTTCAAGTACTTAAATGCGGAAGCCTACAATCAGCTGAAGTACAGCTTGAACGCCAAGCGGCAGGAACGTGAGGCGTATATCGAGCGGTGCGTCCAGCCAATCAACGGGCGATTGACCGAGGAAGGGTGGAAATTTGAGATCATTGGCCGCCCGAAACACCTGTACTCCATCTACAACAAGATGCTGATTCAGGGGAAAACCCTTGATGAAATCCACGACCTGTTTGCCGTTCGGGTAATCCTGGAAACCGACCACCCGAACGATTGCTTCACTGTGTACGGTATCATCTCCGAAATCTACACGCCGGTCCCCGAGCGGTTCAAAAACTACATCTCTGTCCCAAAAAAGAACGGCTACCAGTCCATCCACACCACCGTTATTGGCCCCGACGGTCGGCAACTTGAAGTCCAAATCCGCACCCGAAAGATGCACGAGGTGGCCGAGAAAGGGGTGGCCGCACACTTCATCTACAAGGAGACCAGCGTCAACCCGCTGATCCAAGAGGATCGCCAGCTTGAGGAATGGGTGAACTGGATTCGGGATGTTTTCGAGACGACCTCCGGCGAGGACGCGCCAGGGCAAGTGCTGGAAAGTTTCCGGCTGAACCTTTTCCAGGATGAGATTTATCTGTTCACCCCAAAAGGTGAGCTACGAATCTTGCCGAAAGGGGCAACCCCAATTGACTTCGCCTTCGACATCCACTCCAAAGTCGGCTGGCATTGCATCGGCGCAAAAGTCAACGGCAGGATTGTGCCGCTGGATACCGAGCTGAAATCTGGTGACCAAGTGGAAATCCTCACCTCCAAAAACCAAACCCCCAGCGCCGCTTGGGAGAAATTTGCCGTAACCCACAAAGCACGCAGCGGCGTGCGGAAGTGGCTGAACGAAGATCACCGCCAGCGCATCCAAGCCGGACGCGAGGCGTTCGAGCGGCGGGCCAAGAAGGAGAAACTGCACATCAACGATGATGAATTAGAGCGGGTGGCGCACCTGCTGCGGTTCGAGAACCGTGGGGAATTTTTTGCGGAGATCGGCTACGAGCGGATCACCCCGGAAGCTGCGATTTCGATGATCCGCGACCGAATGAAATCGCCGCCACAGCAACCGAAGGAGGATGCCCCGCGCGACGGGCAAGCCATCTACAACCGGTTTGTGAACGATGCCCGCACAACCACCACCGGAATCATTGTTGACGGCGCGTTGCAGGGGCTGAAATACACCTATGCCGCCTGCTGCAACCCAATCCCCGGCGACCAAGTTATCGGGGTGGTGACAACCGGAAAAGGGGTTGCTATTCATCGGGTGACCTGCAACAACGTGCTGGCGATGCTTCGGAATCCAAAGATGAAAAACCGCATCATTGATGTCCGCTTTGCCAGCGCCGATGGCTTCGAGTTTTTGTCGGCAATCAAGGTCACGGGGGAGGATCGCCCAGGAATCCTGAACGACCTTACTCACGCCATTCTCAGCTACCAAAACACCAACATCCGCAGCGTCAACATCGAATCGCAGGACTCGCTGTTTGAAGGTGTGCTGACCGTCATCGTCAAAAACATTGACCACCTGTACCGCCTGATGGAACGCCTCCGCAAAATCCGCAACGTGCAGAATGTGGAACGGTTCGAGCAGGGGAGCGGGGAGTAGAGGTGGTGGAGCAGAAGGTAGGAAGTAGGAAGTAGGAAGTAGGAAGTAGGAAGTAGGAAGTAGGAAGTAGGATCAAGAGCGGCTGCCTGCCGAATCGCGTTCCCCGCTCATGCTGAGCTTCGTGGAAGTATGAGCGGAGGCCAGCGAAATGCCGAATGCCGAATGCCGAAAAACGCCGATTCTCACGATAACCACCAGAACCGAAGCAACCCACAGATGCGCAAAAACTACGACGATCCCATCCCCGAACCGCCAGTTGATCCGCTGATAGTTGACCCCACCACATTCCGCACCCAACAGCGGCTTGCGCGGCTGCGTTCCACCATCGAACGCCGCCAGCCAACACTCCATCTGGTGCTGGAAGATGTTCACGATCCCCACAACGTTTCGGCGGTGCTGCGCACCTGCGAGGCCGTTGGTGTTGGAACAGTGCATTTGGTCTATGTGGCGGAAAAATTTCCAAAAATCGGCCGGACAAGCTCGGCCAGCGCGTGGAAATGGGTGGATATTCGGCGATACGACTCCATCGAGGAGTGCTACGGGACGCTTCGGGCCCAGGGCTGCCAAATCTACGCCACCGACCTGAGCGAACGGGCGCAAAGCCTGTACACGCTTGATCTTGCCAGCCCGGCTGCGTTGGTGTTTGGGAACGAGCATCGCGGTGTCTCGCCCGAAGCCTCGCAACGTGCCGACGGCAACTTGCTGATCCCGATGACCGGGCTGATTCAAAGCCTGAATATCTCCGTTGCCTGCGCCGTCACCCTGTACGAAGCCTTCCGCCAGCGCGATGTTGCGGGGATGTACGCCACGCCGCAGCTATCTACTGAAGCCGTAGAGTCCCTTTTGAAAGAATGGGCGGGAAAGTGAGAGAAGTGCCGAATGGGAAGAGTGAGAAAAGTGGGGGGGGAGTTCGGTGGCTCGGCTCATACTTCGACGGTGCTCAGTATGAGCGGAGGGCTGGATTCGGAGACAAGTCAATTGTCAGTTGTCAGTCGTCAGTGGTCCGTGGTCAGTTGCAAGAGCCAATTCGGCATTCCGGTGGCTCGGCTCATACTTCGACGGTGCTCAGCATGAGTCGAATTGGTTTTAGCCACGGACAACTGACCACGGACAACTGACCACGGACAACTGACCACAATCCATCACTGAATAGACTACCGAATGGGAAGAGAGTGAGAGAAGTGGGGAACTCACTCCAACTCCAATCTCAACGAACACATCGTTAGATCGTCGGCATCGTTGGTTGCGATGATGGTGATTCGGTTGGGGGCGCCGTCGGCCACAAGTTGGCGCATTGCTTGGATTCCCCGTTGGTCAAGGTTGGTGGCCGGTTCGTCAAGAATCAGGAAGGCCGGGGAGTGGATCAACGCACAGATAAATTTCACCCGCTGAAGCATCCCACTGCTGAAGGTGCGAAGCAACTCATGTTCCCTTCCCAACAGCCCAAACCTCTGGAATAACTCCTTCGCTTGCTCCTCCTTCATCGGAAGCCCGCGCAGTTTTTGCACCATCTCCACCTGTTCCCACGCGGTGAACTCACTGTACAGTTGAAGATACGGAGCCACAAATCCCAAGTGCTGGGGAAGTTCTTCATCGGGCAGGGGGGGGGATTCTTGCAGACTCCATTTCACACTCCCTTCGGTGCGTTCGGCAACGTTGGCCAGCAGCTTCACCAGGGTTGATTTCCCCGACCCATTGCTTCCGGTAATTGCCAGAACATCCCCCACGGCAAGCTGGAAACTGATGTTGGAGAAAATAGTCCGCAATCCAAACCGCTTCGTAAGCCCAACAGTATTCAGCTTTGGGGATAGAGCAATACTCATCATGGAGCAACCACCGCAACTTTGCCAAGCGTTGGGGGCGCGCCGTTCACCGAAACCTCGTACAGATAGACCCCTGTTGGAACCAATCGCCCAGCGTTATCGCGCCCGTCCCAGACCGCGCCCAGCAAGTTGTTTGCCCCCTGAAGTTCAGTCTGCTCAATTTCCCGCACCCGTGTCATGGCGGTTGAGTAAATCCAAACTTTGATGTTTTTAATCAGCTCGTTGGTTTGGTCAACGGCAAACACCAATTGGTTCCCGCCATCGGCAACGAACGGTTGGGGGGAAGGCCGAACGGCAATGAAGTTGGTTTTGGAGCCGTTGACAATCGGGTTGATGCAGAAATTCTGGCTTGGAACCGCCGCTTTGTAGAAAACAATCGTGTCCGCGCCAGCAGTGATTGCAACAAAGCCCGAACGTTCATCCGCATCCGACTCCAGCGTGAACTCCTCCAGCTTCGCCCCCGGCCCGCCGGCTCCGTTGGCGATGTCCCATTTCGCATTTGTCACCAAGTAATCCACGGTGTCGCGCACGTTCGGGTTGCTGGTGGGGATCACAAGGCGGTACAGCCCAAAACTTAGCGGATAAAGCAGGTCGGAAGCCATTGCGGTTCCGCTGGTGAGCGATGCTGTGGCTGCGGCGCGCATCCCCCGCGAGCGGTTCAGGGTTGCGGCATCGTAGAAGTATTGGGTGTCGCGGGCGCGTTTGCCGGTGTAGTAGCACCACTCGGCAAACTGGCACCAACTGTTCGGCAGATTGGAACCCCGCTTGCGCAACGCGGCATCCATCGCGCTCAGGCTTTCGCGGCTGCGGAATTCCTCCCAGATTGTTCGCACAGCATCCCGGCCAAACTGTTTTGCCACATATCCGATGTAGAGTGCGTGGGCATATCCGGTCACGCCGTCGTCGGTCTCTTGGGTTGCAAAACCGTATTTCTGCGGTGCTTCCAGGAAGGCATCGGTGTATTGCTCGAAATCATCAATATCAGGATGCACAACCCGCTCGAACCAGACGGCGGTGGCCTCATACAAGGTCTTCTGGTTGATTGATGAAAGCGGAGCAATCGCGCAGCGGTAGCCGAACTGAACCATGTGGTTGAACTCGTGCGCGGTGGTCACTTTCAGCGCGGCAATGCCGTTGGTTTGTGTGTAGGTTTTGGGGTCGTAATTGTTATCAACCACCAAAAAGGAGGGGACGCGGCCATCGGAAAGTTGGTTCTGCATTTCGGGAAACGCCGCGCCGTAGAAGCCTTTGGGCATATTGCAGACGTAAACATCCAACCGTGCATCGGGGCCACCTTCTCCAGATTTCTGGTTATCTGGCGGTGGGGCATTGAAGCCATACTCCTCAATCTCAACCTGCCAGGCATACTCCATGGAGAAATCCACCGAGTCAATGTAATCGGGGATTCCGTTGGCGTTGTTATCTGTTCTGCTAACCGAATCAACCCCGGCTTGGGCGTAGTGAATCAGAAAATGGTTGTTGCGGCTTGGGACGGCAAACGGCAGGATGGGGCGCGAGCCATCCAGATTCAGTGCCGAAGATGTGCTGAGCAGTTGGTGGGAAATGCTCTTGCGGTCGCCATCCGATAGCGTGGCAAACGTCAGGCAACGCTGGCGGGTGTGGGGCGCGGCGTGCTCATCGCTGGTGTGTGCGGTTGCGGGTTGCGCGGTTGCGGCTGGCGGAGTGCCGACGATGAGCGAAATACCCAAACCGCCTGCCACAACAAGCAGTGCAGAAACCGAGCGGAGCAGAGTGCGAAGGCGATAGAGCATGGCGCAAAAAAAAGTGTGCGAACGCAAGGAAGAGAGTCGCAGATTTTTAGCCTGTGGGCGCGTTCCAGAAGTCGGCGTTGCCTTACAGCAACGCCTCAATCCGTTTGCGGTTTTCAAGGCGGCCGGCGCGGCGGATTCCGGCGGCATCGTAGCGGCGGCGTTCGGCATCAGTTTCGGGGATGATGGGCGCGGCTGGCAGCGGCTTCCCCGATTCATCAATGCCAACAAACGTTAGGTAGGCGGTGTTGGCATGAATCAGCGTTCCGGTCAGCGGGTTTTCCATCTCCACCCGCACCCCAACTTCCATCGAGGTGTTGAAGACGCGATTGACCGAAGCCTTCAGGATCACCACGTTCCCCAGTTTAATCGGCGCGTGGAAACTCATGCCATCCACCGATGCGGTAACGCACACCCGGCGCGAGTGGCGCATTGCGGCAAGCGCGGCGGCGATATCCATCCAGTGCATCAATCGCCCACCCAACAGGTTCCCAAGCTGGTTGGTGTCGTTTGGCAGCACCAGTTCGGTCATCACCACTTGCGATTCGGCAATGGTGCGGGGGGCTTCGGCGGTTGTCTTCAGTGAAAGATCGTTCATAAGGGGATCAGCGTGAGATTTCTTGTTGTACTTCCCGGACTCGGCTAACGAGCGGGCTTGTGGGGTTTTCGTCAATGAATTTTTGCACGGCATCCATTGCTTCCTTGTCGCGCCCCAGCAGCTTCAGTGTGCGTGCTTTTTCCTCCAGTGCCAAAACGTGGTAGCGGCTGTCGGGATAGAGGTCAATCACCTTTTGGTAGTAGATCAGTGCGGCGCGTGGGTCGTCCAACTTGCGGTATTGTTCGGCTATCGAAAACTCCTTCTGCGCCATCTTATCACGCAGCTCACCCACCCGTTCGCGGGCAACGGTGTTCAGGCTGTCGTCGTCGGGATAGAGGTCGCTGAAAATTTTGAATTGCCGGATTGCCGTCTGGGTGTCATCTTGGTCACGGTCGAATTTTGGGGATGATTCAAAGTAGCACATCGCCGCTTGGAACAACCCCCGTTTGTAGAACGGGCTGCTTGGGAAGGAACGGAGCAATTTGTTGTAGTGGAAGGCCGCCAACTTGAATTGCTCATCGCGGTAGTAGGTTTCGGCAAGGTAGAACTGCGCGTCGTCGGCAACGTCGGCAGCGGGGTCCTGGGTTACGATCACGTCGAACATCTCGGCAGCCTTGATGTAGTCCTTGTCCTCAAGCAGCCGCATCGCTTCTTGGAATCGTTCGGCGGTGGTCATGGTTTGGGTAGAGTTCCCCGAACCAGAGCAACCAAAAATGCCAGAAGCCGCAGCAACAAGCATAAAAAAGAGAGTGAGATGACGCATCAATTGCATTCTACGAAATGGCTGAAGATGGAAATGCCGCATTAGTTGCTGCGGACTGTGAAAAGCAGGATCACCGAAACGGCGGCTGCCCCCAGCACGATTGCTGGCTCGATAACTTTATCCCAGAAATTGGAACTGTTCTGGGCGATACTTACACCACGAAGATACTCGTACCCGGGTTGCTCAATCAATGCCACTGCCGATACCGCAACGGTATCGTGGCGGATTGCCGTGAACTCCTGCTGGCGTGGCGGTTCGGCCCCGGTTGGGGCAATCATTACCACAACGCCAACTCTGCATTCCCGCGCAATCGCTCCCTGCTCCGCTCCGTTTCGGTACAACACACTCAGCTCGGTGAACGCAATGTTGATTGTGGGTGTGCCAGTGCTGCAATCGCGTAACCGGTTCCCCCGCTGCGTGGCTGATTGTGCCACGGCTTCTTCAAGAATCCACGCCCCGGGGTGCGCCGCCACCGTGTAGCAAAGCGTTGATGCCGCCGCCAACGCCAACGCCGAATCGGCAACCGAGCGGGTGCAATCGCGAACCAGGTCAAGGTTGGTGGGTTGCGCCCACACCCCCCAGCCACCCACCAACAACAGAAGCAGGACAACCTGGCTTCTGATTGCAACGATAAGCATGGCTCGGTTTCCGGTTTCTGCAAAATGGATAGACAAAGGGTTGCCGTTCCAAGCAGGGAAACCACGCACGGCATGGCCAAGCGGGGGCATTGCGGAAACGGGAGTGCAAAGCTACAATCTTGCCAAGACTGCCCCAATGGAACGCACATCCTGTAAACAATCATAAAAACGTTTGGATGCCGCAAGCTCCAACGCCTATATTCGCAGGCTCTGAAAGCAACCGACGTAGATTATATCCAATGCCTCAGCACGTATCCGCAGAAAAACGAGTTCGCCAAACGGCACGCCGCCGCGCCCGTAATCGCTTCAACAAAGTGATGATGCGCAATGCCCTGAAAGCCGTAACCGCCGCATCCACCAAGGATGATTTGGCCGAAAAAATCCGCCAAGCAACACGCATCCTTGATCGTTTGGCAACCAAGGGATTGATTCACAAAAATTTTGCCGCTAACCGCAAGTCCAAAATGGCCCGCAAGCTGGCCACGCTAAGCGCGTAAGCAGCAACGCAGCACATGCAACCGTAGCTCAATTGGATA
Organism: Chlorobiota bacterium; assembly: GCA_016788565.1. Classification (GTDB taxonomy): domain Bacteria; phylum Bacteroidota; class Ignavibacteria; order OLB7; family OLB7; genus OLB7. The sequence goes on from JAEUSP010000117.1 coordinate 73,056, forward strand.
GAGCATCTGACTACGGATCAGAAGGTTTGGGGTTCGAGTCCCTACGGTTGCACAATAGAAACGGGGTTCCATAATAGGAATCCCGTTTTTTTAATGAAAAACGATCATTTGCTACTCTGCCGCCTATAAATTAGGCAAACTCAATGCTGTGATTTCTGAAAATTCCGCAATTTTGCGAAAGTTCTGGTGAGCATTAAGTGATAATGTAGTGATGAAAGAGTGATGGTTACGTTTTCGACCGTCTTGCTTGACGCGCTAAAGGCTGCGGTGTTAGTCCCTCCTTATTCTGCTCTGTCACGATCTGCGCCAGTTCCGCGTGATACCCCAGCAAGGCTGTTGCTTCGGCAACATCGGGGGAATCCCAATAATGGTGGTTGCTCACCGCTTCGGTATGCCCCATGATTTCATCGGCAAGCCATTTGGGGATTCGCCGGACATGAACCATGTGGTGCTTTGCGCTCGCTCGGATTGAATAGGCCGTCCGTTCCCCTGCATCAGGATCAATAACGCTTTCGATACCTTTCGCAAGCATTGCATCCTTCACCCAACCATTGACCGCCATATTGCTACACTGGGGGAACAAGAATGCGTGGTCATCCCGATCCGCTTTTGCCATCGCCCGCTTTAATGCTGCCAAAGCATCTTCAAACACTGCGATCCGTTTCCCGCCCGAATCTGTGCCGAAGAATGGGAAGTGACGCGGAACCACCTCGGAATCATTCCCGCGCTTCCCCTGAATCACTAAGCCTACAATCTCACCATCAGGGGCTGTCACGACGTGCCGCCGCTGTATCCTGCGCAACTCCACCGGGCGCATTCCCGTTCCCCATAGCATCATTAGCCCGTCATACGCGCTACGGCTTCGTTTCAATCCATCGGCGTAGTCCAGTATCTTGAGGATTTCGTCAGGGGTGAACACCGCCACCGCAATTTTGCGTTTATCACGGGGGATACCAACCAACTTCATCGGGTCACGTAGCGCATAGCCTAACGGCACAAGGAAATCGTTGAATACCTTGCGAACCCACTTCATGTACTTCCTCATGGTCGTGTCCTGCAATGTGCTATTGCTACGAACCGACATAAAGAACGCCACAACCGTTTGCATCGCCTCTTCGGTGCGGGGAAGAGGAAGGACAGGCTCTGGTGGAAAGAAGTGAGCAAAGGCTTGCTTGTAGTGCCGCCTTGTTTCCTCGGCTTGTAGCGGCAGCTTGGCTTTCTCAAACTCCCTAATCGCTTCCTGCAACGTCTTGGCTTTGCCGGGTTGGAACACCCCAGTGTTCCGCTCAACCGTTCGTAGCTTCAATATCTGGCTTCGACGCGATAACGCACGGAGCGCGTCCACGCCGCCAGTCACGAATGCCTTGCAGCGTTCATCCAAAATGCTTCTCACTAATCGCTCGTTCTCCCGTGCTATCTGCTTATCAGATGCAACGGGTACTCCTGTGGACATCCAGCCAGTCAGGTTCCCCATACGGGTGCACCATATCCCGTTAATCGGAGCAGCATACCCTATCGTGTAGCGTTCCGAGTAAATTCGGACGCGCCCTTTATCTTTATCGCGGGCAAGCATAATATCACGTCGCGACTTCATGGCCTATTGCTGTTTTTTGGTGGAATCAGGGTCGGTATCGCTGGGTTGCGGGAACCCATAAACGCCACCGGGTAACGTGTTTTTTATTAGGTCTTGGTTATACTGGTTCGTAAGTTCTTGCAGCGAAACGATCTTGCCGTCTTTGGAGTATAAGGTCACGGTCTGGTATTGGCGCGTTATCCTATTAACGTAACTCCACATTAGTATGGTGTACATGGGATTGACGCTAACAGATGTCGGTTCGCCAATCAGCGCGATCACTTCTTCTTCCGTCATCCCCGATTTCACCTTCCGTGCGTTCTCCATGTTGAACTTGCTGGTAGGTAGGCAGCCAGCCGCTACGTTGCACACTATCAAGGCAACAACGCCAATCGCTATTCTGTTCATCTGATTCCCTCCTATGCTTACTTCGGGTAGCGGATAATATGATGCAGGATTCCTTGCACCCTCATGCTTTCAGTGACCTCTATCGAAGAGAACGACGGGTCGTCGGGAACCAAGTATGCAGCC